>CAYMUT010000033.1:0-53667 GCA_964393625.1 uncultured Pseudomonadales bacterium | reverse complement strand
GACGCGCGTTCTGGATCGCCGTGCCGAGGGGCATGACGTAGCGCTGGATCGTCTCGATCTCGGCCTCGTCGAGAGCGAAGCGGTCGTGGATGCTTGCGAAGAATATGCAGCCGGTGCCCTGCCCCTGGTTCTCGAGAGGGCAGAGCAGTAGCGACTGCATCGGGTTCGCCTGGTAGATCGCGCGGTCCGTCGGGCTCAGCGACTGCACTGCGGCTGCGTCGATGGTGGGCGCGTAGACGGTTCTCCGCTCCCGGACCGCGATCACCATTGTGCTCTCCTCCTCCGCCACCGGGATTCCGGTGATGCGCAGATCCAGCTCCGCTGGGAAAGGGACACCGGCGTGTCGGTCCAGCCGGAACCGTTCCCCCGCCTCGTCGAGCAGGAAGACGCCCATCTGGTCGAAGGAGAAGACCTTGCGCAACCCGTCGTTGATGGCCTCGATCACCCGATCCAGATCCAGCGTGGCATTGACGGTGCGCGAGACTTCGCTGATGTCCGAGATTTCCTCGACCGTGCGCGCCAGCTCTTGCGTTCGCTGCTCCACCTTGCGCTCTAGCGCTCGCTCCGATTCCGCCAGTGCCCGATTCGCCTGCTGCGTCTCGGCCAAAGTCTCGCGGATCCGCACGCCCACGATCCACAGCCCGAGCAGTACGAGACCGAGAACGATTGGAACCAGCGCTCCAACGAGTACCCCGAGTTGCTTATCGGTCAACGTCGACGGAAAGAGCGGCCCGAATACCGCGGCCGCCGCGCAAAGTACGCAGACGCCGAGCGAGACCCCGGCCAGTGCGCCGAGTTGGCGTCGGGACACCAGCGGCGTGGCCGCCGCCATGGGCAGCACGGCGAGCGGGAGGGCCAGCGCCAGAGCGAGAGAGCCACGAGCGGACACGGCCAGGGCCACCATCCAGAGCAGCGTGGAGAACAGGATGAGGCCCGCACCGGGGCGACCGCGTTCAGCCAGGCGTCGTCCGTAGCGAATCAGCGGCCAACACCCGGAAAAGATGATTGCCAGCCCGAGTGAGAACGGGCTGCTGGTCAGGGCGAAGCTCGTCCAGAAGACCACCCCCATGACGACCGTCACTCCCTCCATCCAGAGCAGGAAGAGGCACAGCAGCTCCACCTCGGCGGACAACGGTTCGGCTGCACGTTCGCCTTCCGGATGATTTACGAGCGGCACTGCGTGGTCAGGCATGCGGGAACATTGGCTGCTTACGCGCCGAGCAGCTTCGCCATCTTCTCTAGCAGCCGCGGCAACTCCACCGGCTTGGTGTCGAAGTCGTCGCAGCCCGCCTCGAGGGCCTTCTCCCGGTCACCCTCCATGGCGTGGGCCGTGAGCGCGATCACCGGGGTTCCGGCCAGCCCGGCGTCGGCCTTGATCTGGCGCGTCGCCTCCCAGCCGTCCAGCCCGGGTAGACTCAGGTCCATCAGGATGAGATCGGGCTGTTGCTCCTTCGCCGAGGCCACGCCTTCCGCACCGTCGACCGCCACCTCTACGTCGAAGCCACGCTTCTGGAGCCTCCGCGACAGCATGTCGCGGTTCATCTCGTTGTCCTCGACCAGCAGAATCTTCGCCATGACTTCGCGTGCCTCTCTTTCACATCGATCTCTCAGCGGGCGCCGTGCGCGTGGCGGACAGGAATTTGGAAGGTCTAGTCTACACCCTCGACCATGTGGGGTACAGGTTGCCGGTTATTGCCCTGATCTGCTCGCCTTCCATCCTGCGGTGCGGCAAGGCCTTGCAGCGCTCGCAGCAGAGCCGTCACCTTCATCCAACGCTTCGCTTCAGCCTTAAACCTCAATGTGCATCTGCACATGCTCATTCCCGACGGGGTGTATGCTCTCCGCCACGACAATCCACGCTTTTGTGCATTGCCGGCAGCAGGCTACTCACCCTGCGTAATCCCGTACCGAGGGCACCGGCAAGTACCAAGCCCTTCACACCCGCTCGCGCTGGTGCCCAGACCTCGGGTCAATCTGACCCACTATCACGGGGTATCAGCCCGTTGTAAACATCCCCTAAATTAGCTTCATGTTCGTTTGGAGTTCTCCGGCGTAAACTGCCCCAAGAGAGAACGACAATGAAGAAATCGCGATACAGCGAAACCCAGATCACAAAGTCCTGAAGGATGTCATTAAAAAAAGCTCTGAGCGCGTCTGTGCGGCGAGATCTGGTGGATTACGTGGAAGCTGAACGCGAGATCGGCACTCTCTGTGTCAACCAGGTGTCGACCATCCGCTGTAAGTCGCCTCGATTCATAGGTTTCGTCATATGATCGTCCATACCGGCAGCCAGGCTGTTTTCCCGATGTTCTTTCATTGCATGGGCGGTCATCGCGATGATTGGCATGCGCTCCAGGTTGTTTTCATGTTCCCGCCGCCTGATCTCCCTGGTTGCCTCCAGGCCATCAACAACGGGCATCTGGCAGTCCATGAAGACAAGGTCAAATCGGTTCAGGTCGATTCTCTCCAGTGCCTCCCGGCCGTTTTTCGCGACTTCTACCTCACAACCAATTTTGATTAACATGGCCTTTGCAACTTGTAGATTGACAAGATTGTCATCTACAACAAGCACACTGTGTTGCACTTCTCCGCCCTTTGCCTCGGTAGCAGGTGTTACTGGTGGATTTTCAATCGGTTCAACTTCAACGACCTGGGACTTTATGGTAAACCGGAATGTGCTCCCCGCCCCCAGTACTGATTCGACATTGATTTCACCTCCCATAAGCTCAACCATCTGCTTACTGAGTGAGAGACCAAGACCTGTCCCACCATAATTTCTGGTCGTGGTTTCGTCTGCCTGAGTGAAGCACTCGAAGATTGTCTGTAGTGCATCCGGGGCCATTCCTATGCCTGTATCGGAAACAGAGAAGCACAGGTGATCTTTGTCTGTGTTAGATACCTTTATCATAACCTCGCCGTGCTCGGTAAACTTGATTGCGTTGCTTACCAGGTTTGTCAGAATCTGCCGGAGCCTGGTTGGATCACCTAGAATAAGATCTGGCACATCCCTGGCAACTACAGACTTGATCTCAAGGTCCTTTGCATTGGCGGTCTCTGACATCAGGTCAACCACCTCTTTCACAATGATTCGGCAATCTACCGGAATGTGTTCGAGATCAAGTTTACCGGCTTCAATTTTTGACTGGTCGAGAATATCATTCAACAAAAGGAGCAAGGACTGCCCTGAACTCGATGCTGTTTCGATTAAATTCCTCTGTTCCCGGTCGAGGTCGGTATCAAGCGCCAGTGACATCATACCGAGTACGCCGTTCATTGGGGTCCGAATCTCGTGACTCATATTGGCCAGGAAAGCACTCTTGGAAAGACTGTTTTGTTCCGCAGTCAGTCTTGCCTTGTCAAGGACGACGTTCATCTTACCCAACTCGAGATTTGCCAGTTCTGTTTCGCTGGATGCTTGCTGAATTCGGATCGTCACGAAAGTCAATGCAACAAACGCAGCGGAAACGGTCCCAAGCAGGATGTAGAAAAGCTGAGACAGCTCGGCCTGGCTTCTGGAGATAATCTGTGTCATCGGCAGACTGATTTCCAGCACGCCGCGGACATCACCTATCTTCCAGTCGTTCTTGGGTGTGTCAGGATGGGTGTTGTGACAACCAACACATTCTGCACGTAGCTGGTCAGCGATCGCGTAACGCAGGTACACCCCATCGGGCATTGGTTCAAGCTGGTAGTATGGTTTTGTGGGGTCCTGCTTCAGTGCCTGCCATGCTTTGTTCTCAAATTCGCCATTCAGTCCTCCTTGCGGTCGTCGGTCCGGAAAGGGGAATGGACTATAAAGGCGAGTGTTGAATCCGTTAAAACTTGAACTTGACTGTTGACCCAACTGCATGCTCAGGGTTGCCGGTAGTGGTATTGCACCGGGATGATTCTTGTAGTCGTGGGTGATCAGCACGCCCTCGTCTTTGAGTCGCAGTACCACCTCTGATGTATATATCGTACGAAAACCTGCCACGGCTTCGGCGAGATTTGCCGCTCTTTCTGCCGCTGCAGTTGCGTTCATGTTTTCCTGGAGTTGCTTGACATGGAAGTTGATCGCGATGAACAGCAAGACGAAAATCAGTGCCAATGCCGCGGTAACTCGATTACACCCGTATAGCCGAAACTGTCGCCAGAATGAAACAGGCTTGGAATGGTGTACCTTTTGACCCTGGGCTTCCATCCATTAACTGTAGACGGCCGTTCAAAAATCACCAATGTCTTGCCGATCAGGAACCACACGATGGCCGAACCAACCAGCGGAACATGGCGGGCTATTGAGGAAACGAAGCAGCTGACTGACGATCTGAGATTTGCGGTCTAAGCCAGTTCGCTAACAGCCCTCGATGCCATCATCATTGCCGTTTTGGCATCAGAACCCGGAGCTGAGTCGCTGTTGGCGATGGTTATCCAACCAAACGGTTGACGCCCGATTCTGGTGGAATCACCGGGACCACCTGTTGTGTAACCGTGAGCCCAGCGATTGACGGAAATACTTGCTACGTCTCTGTCGAAATCAAAGGTGCCCCGCGGCAACATGCTGTTCAGATGGCGCCTGATTTCATCCTCGTAGTCACTGAACTTCAGGCTCAGCATTCTGCAGCCGGCCTCACGAAATTGCACGAGCCTTGGTGCGCCCCCGTGAATCATCACCCACAGCGTACGCCGATTGCCCCATGATGCCTCCCGCCGCAACTTCGAAGAAATCCACGAACCGTGCATACTTTCATCTCAACGACTAAACCGGTTTAATGCTTCCTATCGTTTTCCAGCATGATAACTGCCCGTTGTTCCGGGCTAAGGTGATGACAATGCGTCATTCGATTCAGCTTGCCTCACAATGTTGCACTTGCAAGCTGAATCTACGCAGTGCCCTTTGGCATTAGACCTCAGTTTACAGGTGTTCATCCAGGAAGGTAGACATCTCCTTAAAGAACTGACGACGCTGGTGGCTCATGCTCATAAAGTGATCACCCATGGGTTGTTCCACATAGCGGTGGGGCTTACCAAATTCCTTCAGCTTCTGCGCCAATCTACGACTTTGTGTGACCCTCACCACAGTGTCCCGTGTGCCGTGCAACAAAAGCACCGGCACCGAAAAATGCTCCGCTTGCAGGATGGGTGAATTGACACGCAGTTGCCGGTCCTCTTGAATGCGCTCCCGATTGCGTTCCGCGAGATCGAAGTTGTACAGGCGTTGCACCATGCGCTCAAGATCGGAGATGCCTGCCAGACTCACAGCACAACTCACTTGTTGGGAAAATTTATAGGCTGATACCAGCGCGGTGTAACCGCCGTAGCTGGCCCCTACCACACACGCTCGTTCTGGGGCAGCATATTCTTGGTCCACCATCCAGGCGAGCCCGTCCAGCAGATCTTCCTGCATGCGCATGCCCCACTCTTTGTAACCCGCTTGCATATGTACCTGTCCATAACCCACCGAACCGCGATAGTTCGGCTTAAGCACGGCAATACCCCGATTGACCATGAACTGCACCCAGGGGTCAAACTCCGCAGAATCACGCGCATAGGGGCCACCGTGCGGCAACAAAACCGTAGGATGAGGCCCTTCTCCCTTGGGCAAAGCCATGTAGGCGGGGATCTCAACACCATCCCGACTGGCATAACGGACAGGTTGGAGGTCCACCACGTCATCATCCGCCAAACTCGGAAAGTCCTTGCCGATCAACGTCGCGCTTGCGGTCTCGCGATCATAGAGAAAGTACCTTGGGGAGACGCCACCGTAGTTGTAAATAATGAATTTTTCATAGCCTTGATCCGATGACAAAAGCCGAATGTGTTCACCTGGCAATGTGGTCGAAATCCGCTCGAACAAGGCCTTCAACCGAGCATCGAACAGGACCAGTGTCGGATGGTGGCGCAGGTAATTCACACCTACCGGTTCGCCGGTTTCCGGATGGGCAATCAGGCCTCCAAACACATCAAAATCGGGATCTTCATAGATGGACTCAACCACTTCTCCGGTGGCCAGGCGAACCCGATATATACCATGGCGGTCCTTGCCATTGGTCATGCGCAAAAAGACGAACTGTTCGTCAGCAGAAAAACCCAGTGGCCCAGGAGGAATCTCACTCTTGTAGGCCGGGGTGGTGAATTCAGTGAGTTTGCGACCGCGGACGTAAAACGTCTGTGGGTCACGGTTGTGTTTATAACCAATCGCCAACCTGACGTTGCCCTCATGGGTGGCATACCATCGCCTGATCATACTGCGAGGTCTCTGCACACGGGAGAGGTGGTTGGTGTAGATGTTCACGCGATAAACCGTAGGTCGATTGTGGGAGTCGCGATTTAACTGCACCAGGATATTTTCTGGGTCATCCACCAACCAGCTCATCACCCGATCCTGTACCTGTGGATTGAACACCTGCGGCCAGCGATCCCGGTTCTTGGCCTTGGGAATCAAATCCAACCAGTCGCTGCCATCGATGTTGACTGCGAACATACGCGTAGATGCGATCTGTCCTAATCGCGGCGCAGGCACGTAGTAACGCAGCGAACAGACCACACGGCTGGTATTGCCCCACCGGCACCAGTTGATCAGACCACCTTCGGTAGTACCGGTATATAGCGTGGTCTCTTCAGAGGTGCTGAGGTTTCTGACCACCAGGTCATAAACATCCTCCCCCGCACGCACCATAAGTAGATGCTTACCATCACTACTGAGATCAAGATCGTCGTATTGCGGCAATTCGCTTACGCCGTGTGCGATATTGACGCTGCCAAAGCACAACAGGCATACAGCTAGTTTTGTACGCATGTTTTTCCCTCCGACCTGTGAAAGTACCTGGATTTAGCTCCCATTGCTACGCCACAACTTTTTTGTCCTACGCCAGGAATTGATCGACCGATTAGCTATAAAACGGACGCCAGACCGCGATTCGAACTTCCCCGCTATGCATGGTCCAATACATCATCTGGAGAGGAATACTTTTGACTCTACTTCGCACCATCCTCGTCCTCGCATTGACAGCGCCGGTGGTATTGATACAAGCGGCTAACGCGATCGAGCAACTGCATGACTACGCCCAAGCTGTTGTAACCGGCAGCAAGGCCGAACGCCGGGCAGCCCTGCGCTATGCCCGATTCAACAAAGACACCCAACTGATTGCGCCCATGATCGCCGCCTTGCGTTATGCCCCTGCAGATCAACGCGAACACGTAGCCACGGCCCTCACTCATATTACCGGTAAAAACTATGGCAATGACTGGTTCCGATGGATGCAATGGCAACAGCTGAATCCGGAGATCAAACCACTTCCAGGCTATGATCGATTTCTTGCCCGCCTGCTCGGCGCAATCGACAAAAATTTCATCACCTTCATCTACCCCGGTGTGAAATCAAGTATCGCGTTGCACGAAGTGGTCTGGGGCGGGGTTGCAGCCCGTAACGGTATCCCGCCATTGGATCACCCTGACATGGTCGGTGTGCCGGAAGCTCAGCTCATCGGTGACAATGAATCAGTATTTGGCGTCCACATCGCAGGCGATGTACGCGCCTATCCATACCGTTATATGGATTGGCATGAAATGTTGAACGACACTATCGGCGGTCAACCGGTCAGCCTGGCTTACTGTACTTTGTGTGGTTCGGGGATCTTGTATGCGACGCAGATAGACACCCAGGAAGGTATTGCTGTGACTTTGAAGTTTGGATCGTCCGGACTGCTATATCGCTCCAACAAATTGATGTTCGATGAACAAACCAACTCCCTATGGAACCAGTTTTCCGGTCGACCGGTGGTAGGCAGCCTGGCGGACACGAACCTGACGCTTACCAGTCTGCCGCTGGTTACCACCACCTGGGGCGAGTGGCGAGCGATGCATCCAACCACTCTGATCATGTCCGGAGAAACCGGTTATCAGCGCGACTACACACCCGGTAAGCCCTACGGCGATTACCGAAGAAGTGGTCGTTTGATGTTTCCGGCCAGCACCGAAGATCGGCGCTTACGGGACAAAGCCAGGGTGTTCGGTTTGAACATCTCCGGTGCGCAAAAGGTCTGGCCCCTGAAACAGTTCCGTAAACACCCCGTGATCAATGATCGTGTCGGCGTCATCGATGTGGTTCTGATCGGCGATGCCAGACGGGAAGAAGTCCGCGCCTATCGAAGTGCGGGTATTCGATTTGCCGATTCAAGCGCAAACAAGCTGATCGACGATGCCGGTCAAGTCTGGCAGATAACCGAGCAGGCATTGATCCACAACCAGCAGCAGCTCAGCCGCCTGCCCGGACGTCTTTCCTACTGGTTCGCCTGGAGCAATACCTATGTGAGTACTTCAGTCCAGGTAGCAGACTAAGACCTGCGAGGCCACCGCCTTTTGGAATGCAGGTCGTGCCGCTCCGCCCCCGTGAATGATCATCCACCGCGTACGCCGATGCCCTCAATCTCTCCGACGCGGATTATGATCACTCCCACGGCGGCGCCCTTGCCGTGGATCTGTATGTCGGGGCTTCGAATTCCCATTGCCGGCCTCGACTGCTTGCGTGCATGAATTACATCCTCGATCAGAAGTCGAATCGAACCGTGGCTCCCCATTGCTGAGGTGGCGCATAAACCTGTTCTATGAACCCGGCAAGCCCGAGATCCAGGTTATAGAGGAGGTACTCTTCATCCGTGAAGTTCTTGACCCAGCCGGTCACGCTCCAACTTTCCGTAGCGAAGGAAACGCTCGCGTTTCCAACGAAATAGGAATCCTGTCGAGAAACAAGGGAGTTGGTACCCTCCATGAACTGCTCATCGTTCCAGTTCCCGTCGATCTGAACTGCGAGCTCGCCCGATGCAAGATTCCAGCCTTTACGAACAAGCACGTTGAAGCTTGTTGACGGTGCCTGGGGGAGCTCCGCATTGTCAGTGCCGGTGCCGGGAAAAACTGCCGGCACAAAATCGACCTCTGTGTCCAGAATGGCGGCACCAACAACTACGTCCCAGCCTTCGCCAGGCGTCCAAAAGAATTCGATTTCTCCACCGGTGGCAGTGGCATCTGAGTTAGTGACCGCCGGCGTGAGTCCGGTCAGCGAAAATGCCTGATAGTCTTCATAGTCGTAGTAAAATACCGTGGCGTTCAATCTTGCCGCCCCATCGGCGAAAGCGGTCTTAACCCCTATCTCATATGAATTGAGAACTTCTTCGTCATGTTGCAGTTCGTCGATTGATACAGCTGCAGCAGCGGTCCAGTTACCGCCCTTGATTCCTCGATTCCACGACAGGAGCCCCAACGTGTCCTCGCCGGTGAACATATTCAACTGGAGCCGCGCGGCAAAATCTCCGTAATCAATCGTGGGAACATCCGAAAAAGGACCAACGGCCTGTTCATCCAGATCAAACAGCAGTGTGCCGCTTGGAATTCCCTGGTCTTCCATATTGCGACTGAGCTGAGTGAATTCGAGGTCTTTGTCGTCCTGGGACCAGCGGATACCCGCCAACAGAGTGAGCGCATCGCCAAAGTCGAACTCCGCCTGACCGAACACAGACCAGTTGGTGGACTGTATATCGATATCCGAGCGAATCAGGCCTTGCGGGGAACCCGTGATGACTGCGCCTTCTACGGTATTGGCGGTGACAGAATCGATATCCATGTAGTACGCGCCCACCTGCCAGCGCAGGTCATCCTGCTCGCCGGACAAGCGTAATTCCTGAGACCATTGAGTCAGGTCTGCTTCCGTCGAAAACGGAAAGAAGCATAGTCCGCCGCAGGCATCTTCCAGGTAGAACTTTTCGACATCCAACAAGCCCGTAATGGAAGTGAACTCCATGCCATTGTCCAGATTGACCGAGACCTTGGCGGAAACAGTCATTACCTCTCGATCGAAATACGGATCTTCCGAGGAGGCATGTTTGTGCTCATCTCCAGCAAGAGAGTCACCACCATCCAAAGGTCCGGTGCCGCCGGCCAGGGGGACACCCAGCCCGGTGTCAGGATCGAAGTCGGCAAAGGTCACAATATACATTCCGGTCGGTACGTCGTCGTCTTTGCTGTAAGACGCAGTCAGATCGAACGTGGTGCTTTCAGTAAGGTCGGCCGCTAAGGAACCGCGGATAGCATAACCATCGGTACCGTGGCTATCACGCCCCGCGGCCCGCGTGTTGCCGAACGGCTCTACACCCGCCTCAACGTAGCCATCTGACGTTTCGGTACGTACCGCCAGCCTGCCGCGTATCTTGTCGCTGATAGAACCACCAATCGCCGCTTCGATACTCGTTGAATCAAAATCAGCGTAGCTCGCCTGAATATAGCCGTTAGTCTCATCCGTGTCCGGCTTCCTGGTGACATAATGAATAAGCCCGCCGGTCGCGTTACGGCCAAACAGCGTGCCTTGGGGGCCCCTCAATACCTCCAGACGCTCCATATCAAACATCTGCATACCAATGGCGTTCATGGAGGAGATATAGACATCATCGACATATACCGCAACTGGAGCTTCCAGATTGTCGGTGAAATTGTTCTGGGAAATACCGCGAAGATTGAAGATCGTAAATGCCGGCGTCCAGCTCTGCAGCTGCAGCCCGGGAACCTGCTGGGAAATCTCCTGCATGTTATCCAGTTGCAGGTCGGTCAACTGCTGACCGGACATTGCAGTAATTGAAATGCCGACATCCTGCACACTTTGTTCTCGTTTCTGGGCGGTCACCACTACTTCCTCTATCACCGCCGCGCTTCCAGGCTGAGCAAAGGCGAGCAAGCCTGCTAAGAGCAGACCGGATCCCACGTATAGAAATGGTTGGTTCATTGGTTTCTCTCCCGTTAGTTATATTGGCTGAGATAGCAGATCAGGGCTGCTCGGTCTTCAGGCTTGCGCAGCCCGGCGAATCCCATCGTGGTCCCCGGTACGTTTGCCATCGGATTTTCCATAAATTCATCAAGGGCTGCTTCCGTCCATATCCCCGCTTTCGCTTCCAGGGCGATAGAGTATGGAAAATCCTCAAAAGCACCAATGTCTCTGCCGATGACGCCTGCCAGGTTGGGGCCGAGGGTGTGTCCCTCTTCTGCAGTCACGCTGTGGCAGATAGCGCATTTGGCGTACATGCTTTCACCACGATCCAGGTCACACGGATCACCAGCCCAGGCCAAGTTGCATATCAGTGCGGCCATGAATGCTGTCAGACTTTTCATTGGAAGCCTCCCGACAGGCAGAAAAGCGCTTGCAGATCGAGCTATATGAATTACGCCTGCACACCCCGCGCCAGCGACTCAGTTACCATCACCGCGGACCTCGCGCCACTTTCGATAGCCCCGTCGATGAATCCGCGCCAGCCATTGGCGATATCGCCGCCAGCGAAGAAGATATTGCCCTCGGGCCGCTGCAGTTCTTGTAAATGCCGCGACAACACACCCGGCCGGTACATGCACCACGTTCCCTTGGAGTACGGGTCCAGGTTCCAGTCATAACTGGCAGATTCGCGAACCTGCACACCCGGCAGATATTGGGCAAATGCGGCCTGCACGGCATCGTCGTCGTTGACGTCAAGCAGCGACGGACTGGCGCCGAAACCACACAGCAATTGACTGTCAGGATCGTCGTACTCGGTCCAGGCAAAACACAGAGGATCTCGTTCACGACCGTGCCCAAGCGTAATCGGATGCTTGCCAACCCTGGCGTAGACCTTGGTTCCGGAACCGGTATGGCGCTCCCGGCTGACATCGAGTTTTACCGCGGAAATCTCAGGCCGATATTCGATGTCGGCGACGCAATTGAGCGGCATGGCCATTACCACGGCGCGGGCCGGGAACTGCTCACCCCGCTTGGTTACCACCGTCACGCCGTTGGTCGAGTGCTCAATGCGCGCGACAGGTGTGCCCATTCGGGTCTCAATGTCGGCGTCCTCATGCATTCGGTCCAGCAGGCTCTTGGTGCCGCCCTTAAGGCGATACTTTGATAGGTTGTCCCACAGATTCCAGAGGTTGTAGTCGCCCAGTGCATACCAGCGAAGCTGGTCGAGGTAGCTGCTCTGGTTTGCGAACGAGTGACCATTGATCGCGGTGAAAGTTGCCATCATGTCACGCTGCACAGGCGTTAGATCCAACCCGTCAAGGGCCTGCCGGGCGGTTATCAGATCGAGATTGCCAAATTCACTATTGAATAACGGATCAAACGGTCGCGGCAGAACGCTTCGCGCAGGTTCGTAGAATAGATCTGCCGCCGACCCGTAGATCTCCGCATACTGCTCCATTGTGCCGACGACGCGCTTTTCGCCGTCCATCCACACCACCTGGCTTGCGGCAGCCGCTGCGCTTTCTTCAATTTCGATGCCGTAACGCATACGTTCAGCCCACACGAATGGCTGCGACCAGCCAATCCATGTACCTCCCAGATCGACACTGTGCCCGGCAAAGGAACTGGTGAAAGTCCGCCCACCGAGACGCGGCCTGGCTTCTAGCAACAGCACTCGGAGACCCCGGTGTGCGATGTCTCGCGCTGCCGTTACACCGGCGAATCCGGCGCCGACCACGATGACGTCGTACCCATTGGATTCAACGGCGGCGGGTGGTGTTTCGCTGCGCACATTCGCCCCCACCAGCGAGCTACCAGCTGCGGCTGTGACGCTTGCAGTCTTCAGGAAACGCCTGCGTGTAGGTGTATGTGCCAGACCTGAAGCGCTGCCCGAATCATTTTTATTGCTCATGATTTTTCTATGCGAACCCTCATGTGGCTGCAATTAAGTCATATAACCTATTTTACGTCAAGTGACCCAATTAGATGAATTCCCTATCGCTAGCCGGTACAATCGCCCCCCCCATAAAAATTCCTCTGACAATGAGTAAATCGGAATCAACTTTGGCAAGTCGATCAAGCGTTCGCGCAGGCACCGCCTTGCGCCGCAACGGGCAGGCCACAGTCGCGGCAATTGTCGAGGCCTCTCACGAGATCCTCCGTTCCTCTGGGTCCAGCAAGTTTTCAATGCGCAGAGTGGCTGAAGCCGCCGGAGTAACGCTGGCTAATCTGCAGTACTACTTTCCGCACAAACGAGACCTCCTCCACGAGATTTTCGCGCGATTGGCTCAGGACTATGACGAGGCATATGTCAGAGCCACCGAGAATGTTGGCGACGACCCGACAGCGCGATTCATGGCGGTCTTGGATTTCAACATGCGAGACGTCAATGATCCTTCCACGCGCCGTTTCTTTTTTAGTATCTGGCAGATGATCAACAGCGTCGACGACGCGGCGGGAACGTTGATGAAGGAACTCTACGAAATCGACGTTCAGCAACTCTCGAGATTCATTGCTGAGCTGGCTCCTTCTGCGTCAGACGAAGAGGTACGAACCCGCGCAACATTGATTGCAAGTCTTATTGAGGGGACCTTGATCTTGATCGATACCGTGAATAGCAGGCAGATAGCTGATCTGCTCAGCAGGGTGAAGCAGCAAGCTCTGGTGATTGCGGTCGGCGACCATTGACTTCGCGGAATTTGCCCGCTACAGGGTTTTACGCAATGCCGTCTACTTGCTGGCGCCCAACTTCGAAGCAATCCGCAAACCCTGCATGCTTTCTTCTCAACGACTAAACCGGTTTAATTCTTCCTGTAGTCGTCTGCCTTCAAAATGCCACCATCGTTTAATCTGATGGCAAAAAAATTTTACCTGAGTCTTGATTCATGAAAAAAGCAAGTTTTGTCATCGCCATACTGATAAGCAGCAACCTTTCTGCACAAAGCAATCTTTTTGGTTACTGGTTAACGCCAGGCTCAATTGTCCTCATTGAAAACTGCGATAACCACGTTTGTGCCAGGATTGAGACAATCTTTGTTGAAGAGGGCCACGACCCAAAGCAGGTTCTTGATGAAAACAACAAAAACAAGTCACTCAGGTCAAGAACGATTGTTGGCGTAAATGTGCTATCAGGGTTTTCTATAGACGATACTGAGCAGAGAAACTTTAAAGACGGAAGAATTTACGATCCAAGAAGAGGCAGAGAGTTCAAGGCTAACCTTTACCTTAAAGAGGACGGAAAGCTCAAAGTAGAAGGATGCCTGGCATTTATATGTGATGACGAAGAATGGGTACCGCTTGTGGTCACGGTTAATGATGACGGGACTAAACAAGCAAGCTTAAAGTACCCACCAAAAGATGAAAGCCTTGAAAAATGAGGATTCTAAAACTCAATGATACAGGTCGCTTTGGCCTATCGAGCTCATCATTTTGAACAACACATAGCCTTCAATTTCACGAGCGTTCTCGACCTCGGTTGCAACGGTGCAGGACCACAGCCTCGCTCAGCCCCCGTGAGTGATCATCCATAGCGTATACCGATTGCCCATGATGCCTCCGGCCCCATCGTCGACGGAGTGCACGAAACGTGCATACTTTCATCTCAACGACTAAACCGTTTTGATTCTTCCTATCGTTAATTCACCGCGATGAGTGCCTCGGACAGGTTGCAAAACCCGACCACCAGGATCAACGAGCTGTGGCAGACCGATTTTACCTACTTCCGGGTGGTGGGTTGGGGTTGATACTTCCTGTCTACGGTGCTGGAAGACTACTCCCGGGCCATCATCAGCTGGCGTCTGACGACTACCATGGCCGCCCCAGATGTGACGGAAACGCTCGAGGACGCCCTCGGGGCCACCGGGCTATCCGAAGCGAGGGTCTGCCACAGGCCCCGCCTGTTATCGGATAACGGGCCCCGTTATATCAGTGGTGAGCTTAAGTCCTGGCTGTACAGCTAAGTTTCTGCGTCGACAAACCGGTGCCAGACAACAGGTTAACCAGCGGTTCGAATCACCCGTTCCGCGCTCCGCGCAGCCAGTGCATGCGCAGTAAATGTTGGGTTAACACCACCATTGGTCGGAAACAGCGAAGGTCCACTGATAACAAGATTTGGCAGCCCATGCACCTGCCCGAAACTGTTGGTAACAGACTCTGTCGGGTCGTCACCCATGATCGTGCCACCCATGATGTGCATCGTGGCCGGTCCGCCGGACCAGACTTCAGTGGCGCCAGCTGCCTCCAGCACACTTTTGCCTTCAGCAATAGCCGCGTGAAACAGAGCAAGCGACCTCGAATCTGATGTATGCGAGGCGTGCGCCAGCGGCATGCCATACCTGTCCCTCGTCTGAGAGAGGCTCACTCGATTCTCAGCCAGCGGCAAATCTTCTACAACGCCAGTCATCATGCCGAAGTGTCTGACAGCGTGCTTCATAAAACTTTCCAGTTCACTGCCGATCAGATCTGCCCGGCTTGGCGCAATGCCCAGCAGATCGGTGGGTTTCATCGCCTGTGCGATCATCCACTGGTAACTGCCAAATGCACCAACACCGGCAAACTTTGCCTTGTCATCATAGTGTTGCTGATTCAACAGCTGGCCTCCTGTGGCGCCAAGGTGCGGCGCAGTTTCCTGTTCGAACAGGCCAAAAACCGGTGCCGCAAAGTGAGCAGTCAGGTAACGGCCAACCTGATCATTGTCGTTACCCAGACCTGCAGGGTGGTTATCATCTGCGGAGGCCAGGAGCAACCTTGCGTTCTGCACCGTAAAGGCTGCGAGCACGACAATATCTGCATAGATTTTCCTGACACGAGAAGGATCTTCGCTATCGACAACCTCGACACCGGTTGCCCTGCCTTTGTCGGCAAGGATTCGCACCGCTGTTGAATTGGCTTGCAGGGTCGCACCTGCAGCGACAGCTTTCGGCAGATGTACTGTCAGCGGGTTAGCGAGCGCACCGATTGGACAACCCGCATCACACCAGCCATCCCAGATACAGGGCTGCCGACCATCATACTCACGGCTTGTAACTGCGAGCGGCAAGGCAGATGTCTGCATACCAAGCTTGTGGAAGCCTTCTGCGATCGCACTACCCTGAGCAAAAACCGGAACCGGCGGCATCGGATAGTCATCGCCATCGGGCCTCCAAATCTCTCCTGCTGCATCACCGCTGATCCCACACTCGCTCTGCACTGCGTCATACCAGGGGCGCAGATCATCGTAGTTAATAGGCCAGTCGAGACCGATATCGTGGTCCGATCGAATCGAAAAGTCGTTCTCGTGGAGCCTCGGCCAAACGGCAAAGTGATGCATCGCTGAACCACCAACGCCGTAACCAGAGTTGAATACCTGTCCAACAGGGTGGTCTCCCGATTCTTCAACCGGCGAGCCGCTCCATTTCAAGCGTCTTGCCCAGATGGGCGAACTGATCAGCGATGAAAGCGATCGTTCGGGTCCGGCTTCCAGAACCAGCACCTCCATACCTGCCTCAGCAAGTCTTGCTGCCATATGACTGCCCGTAGCACCGGAGCCGACCACCACCGCATCAACTTTATTGACAACCTTCATGGCATACCCCAGGGTGATGGTGGCTCAATATGTGCCATATAAGGCACACCAAGATGTTCGAATCCTTCCCGGGTTCCGTATTTGACATCACAGGCATCATTCCTGATGACGAAGAAAAAGAATCCCTGGGGTAGACCGGACCATTCGCCTACCTCCCCTTTCATGAGAGTACCAACCAGCTCACCCGCTGAATCCTGATCAAGAACGGCCAGTGATTTGCCAAACTTTACTTGTGATTCGTTATCAAGAGACTTAAGCGCAGAACGATAAAATCCATCAAAAGGCGGGTTTACTCCGAGATACTTGATCATCAGCATGTTGTCGCCGACTGGTGCGGCCAACTGCACATCAAGATAAAGCCCCAACCCCGCATCACCCGCACCAGGGACAAGAGCGTTACCCAGAACAGTCAGCTGTTGAATCTCTTCACTTGAGAGCTTCCTGGGTAATAGGCCTCTGTGATGTGCCTGTTCCGGTGTCATGCTCACCTGACATCCGCCTACCGTAAAGACGCAGGTTCCTAAGAACCCTCTTCGAGACAGGGACATACAATCCTCACGACTTTGGGCTTATGGCATTGTAGGTCAGCAACCGGGAGAAATTCTACTTGCAGACTTATAAATGCTTTTCAAATGTTGTTTTAGACGTAATAATCAGGTGGAGCTCTATCAACAATTATTGCAAAAACACTGGCACCTCGCGGCCAGGGACTATCAGGTTGCGTTCACCGAACTGGAATTCGCCATCATACGTGTTTCGGCTGCATTTGAGCGTTGGCAATCTGACTGCCTCGCATGCTGCCACGGTACACCCTTCTCCGGCTCGGACAATGTCATACTGCACGTCATCAGAATGCATGATCGCCCCAAGGGTATCTCGGAAATCCGTCGCCTGTTGAATCGGGACGATCAGTCCAATCTACAGTACGGCGTTCGGAAACTGCTGAAAGCAGGCCTGATCGAAAAGACCAAAGGCGGCACCAGCAAGAAAGATGTCACCTACCAGGTGTTCGAACTCGGCCAAGCAGTAACCGACAAGTACACTGTATTGCGTGAAGAGCTGCTGCTTTCACTGGCTCAGTCAATCACTGAAACTCACGATCTGGAGACAATTACCCGTGTGATGAGCCTGCTGACAGGCCTCTATGATCAGGCCTCCTGTATCGCCGTTACTCATAAGGTACCCCTGGAAACATGACGGTATCTGCCTACGGCATCATTATTTTCGGAATTTACCTGCTGGTCGTTGTCGCCCTTGGTGTTATCGCCTCTCGTCAGCAGGACACCACCGAAGATTTCTGGGTCGCAGGCAGACGATTCGGTGTTGGCATCATGATCATGGCCAACATGGCGGCGATCATGCATGGCGGCTCTATCCTATCCGGTGTCGCCTTTGCCGGTCGCTTCGGCGGCATCGCCATATTACCCTACCTGTCGTTCGCTCTTGGCGTCGCCTGTATCTATTTCTTTTTTGCCCGGAAGCTGCGCCAGTCAGGTGGATTTACTCTGCCCGACTACATGGGCGACCGGTTCAACAGCAATCTGTTACGTGGCTGGAGCGCCCTGGTTGTTGCTTTCTCCTGTATTGTTTACCTCATCGCGCAGATCCGCGGCATGGCCTTTATCCTTGAGCGCATTCTCGACGTTCCATTCTTCTGGGGTCTGGTTCTGGGTACAGTGCTGTTTGTCGCCTACGTCGCCCTGGGTGGTCTACTGGCAGTTGTCTGGACCAATATCGCCCAGTTTCTCTTTATGTGGGTTGGCCTGATTATCATCATGCCCGCAGTCTATGATGCTGTAGGCGGCTGGACCTCGGTCATGACACAGGTGGAAGCAAAGGTACCGGGCTGGACCAGCATCACGGGTTCGGAATGGTCCGTTGGTTACCTATTCTCCTGGTACCTGGTCTGGCTTGTCGCCTATGCCACGCGACTTGAACTAATCACAAAAATGTATGCAGCAAAAAGTCCATCAGTTGCGGCTCGCTCTCTGCCCTGGTCGATTCTGCTGGTCATGATCTTTTTGCTCTACGGCAACGTCTACCTCGGCGGTGCCGCCCGATTGCTGGTATGGGATGGCATCAGCTCACCCGATCAGGCATTCCCGTTGATGGTCGTGCAACTACTCGGACCTGCTCTTGCAGCCTTGGCCCTGACCGGCATCGCAAGCGCCGCCATGTCGACCACGGATTCGCTACTCCTGATGTCTGGTTCCGCTGTGGCCCACGACCTGATCAGACGCTGCTTTCATGAACCAAGAGGTATCAAAAAGGACGAAACCTACTACCTCAGAATCTCCCGTTACACGATTACAGCGGTTGGCGTCGTTGCATTTATCTGTTCGATTCCGGATCTGGCCATGATATTGCGCATCGTCTCATTTGCCATTGCCATTGTCGGCTCTGCATTCTTCCTGCCTCTGCTGGTTGGTCTCACCTGGAAAGGTCTCGGCAGCATCCCAACCCTCGCCTCCAGCATTGCAGGTGCTGTTGTCTCCAGTATCTGGATTGCTGGCACCCTGGCAGGTCAAACCTGGGTTGGGGGATTGCATCCGATTCTGCCGGGCCTGATGGCCGCCAGCATTGCAATGGTCGCGACCCTGCCATTCAATCAGGCAGTACCGGCAGCAAGCATCGACAGATTTTTCGGGAGGGCTGCCACATGATGGGTCTACCCCTGACGAGTGCACTGATCCTGCTGGTCGCACCGCTTGTTATCGTTTCTGCAATGCTGATTCATGCTTATTGGATTGCTGGTGACGACACCGACAACTACAACGAAAACGACGACTAATTGAAAAGAGGAACCGCGGACGAAATCAACTCTCCTTAAACTGACAGCACTAGCAGGTTCTATCGCGCTCACTGCCTGTACAACCACCTCCCAATCACCGGCTCTCTCTGAAGAACAGGAAATCACATCAGCTTCCAGCGCCCTCGTTGCAACAGGCCCCGCTGTATACATCCCCTAAATCAGCTTCATGTTCGTTTGGCGTTCTCCGGCCTAAACTGCCCAAGGGAGCGCGACAATGAAGAAATCGCGATACAGCGAAACCCAGACCATCAAAGTACTGAACATGTACGTCTTCAGAAATCTGACTGAAGTTCGTGAAATCACGGATCGCTGGATACGGGAATACAACGAGGAGCGACCTCATGATGCGCTGGAGGACCTTACCCCATCGAATACCTAAACAAGTACCAACGGCTGGAATACTCTAAATGGGAGTGAAGCTGATTTTTCTGTTAGGGCACATCGTCCAACGAGGTGGGGTGTCCGTGAACATGCCACGCTGCCGCGACTACCGACGAAACGTGTCATCAAGAAAATCTATCATGACATCCAATGCAGGTGGTGCGTCGGCTTCGAAGCTAATCCCAAGCATCCTGTTTGAACCTGAATCCAGAAAGGCATGGGGCCTGCCGGCATGTTCCCAGTACTGAACCGGGTGCCCGGCGGCCTGCAATTTATGCATATAGCTTTTTACCGAAGCGGGCGTGACCAGAGTGTCGTCGCTACCGGCCGTTAGGAGTTGGGGCGGTAATTCGTGTTCGGCTGAGTCCGGAATGTGATGTATCGGAGACAGTGCTTGGTACATTTCGGGATTATCCGTCGCGTTAAATTCATTCCCGAACACACCTCTTGCGATGGACCCGCTGATAAGCCAGAACGGGTTGCTGATGCGCTCGAAACCGCCTAGCGCAGCTTGATGAATGTCGTAAGCACCATAGCTTAGAATCGCAGCTTGAACAGCCAACCCCTCTTGCTGCGCCACGTGTTCTGCCGTTGTCCCATCTGGCAGATAGGAGGGATTGAAGCCGAGTGGTTTATCCGCAAAACCATGGGAAGTCAGGCGCTTTCCCATGTTGACGATCATGGCGGACAGGTGACCTCCGGCGCTGTCTCCTGTCACCGCGATCTTCGACCTGTCGCCATTGTAGTTGCCGATATTATCCTTCACCCACAGCACGGCGCCAAAGGCATCTTCGACGATTTGGTTCAGGGTCACGGTATTGTCGTCGTCTGATAACAGTCGATAGTTAACGTTGCAGATGACGTACTCACTGTTACTTGCCAGATACGCAGAGGCCTGGTCCATGATGGAATTGTCGTTGATCAGCCAGCCACCACCATGGAACATCACCAATACCGGATGAGGTGCCTCGCCGCTCTTGGGTGTATAGATATCCATGGTGAGGTCAAAACCGTCCGGTGAAGCCCATAGCACATCTTTTGAAACGGTGTATTTGCTGGGGTCATTGTTTGCAAGGGACTCTTTGCGATCAGCGCAGGACAATACGAAAAGCGACAAAAACAGACAGTAAATCAAGCGACCGGTGTAGAGACGATTGCCAATAGATTGCATCAGAACGATCCATTTAAAGAAGGCGCAGGAAGACTAAACCACCTTTGTTCATTGGTGATCAAGTATTTCGCTGTCGTTAACCTGACAATCGAAAAAATGACCCTGCGCAGAGCAATGGCCGGCAGGCTGGGCATTACGCCGCATAGCCTGGACAGCTGGATGAAGAAGTTTGGGCCTGATGAAGCGAAGCATCAGGAACTGGATGAAGCACAGCTCAGCTGTCGATTAGGCTACACTGGCGCTAACGAAGAACGCTTCATCTGTACAGGGGCACGTCTATGAAGTTCATCAAATGGTTACTCATCATCGTGGCAACTGTGCTCCTCGGGGCGATGGGCTACTTCATCATCAGTTCTCGCCTGTCAATGGACAGCGATTTCACGCATACCGCGGCTACCGCAGAGCTACCCCTGATTGATTCCTACACCAGTGATGGGATCGTGCGCATTCCCGTGGGAGCATTCGAGTTTCGAGCACGTGTTGCAGGGTTGGATAACGAAGCCGGCGAGACCGTGATACTGCTGCATGGCTTTCCAGTCACTTCCGCCATGTGGGAACCACTCATGCAACCTCTGGCTGACACCGGGTATCGTGCGATTGCCTTCGATCAACGTGGATACAGCCCGGGTGCGCGCCCTGAAGAAGAAAGTGCTTATGCAACACAAATCATCACAGAGGATGTACTGAAGCTGGCCGATGCGGTGGACGCAGCACAGTTTCATCTGATCGGGCACGACTGGGGCGCCGGTATTGGATGGAATACGGTCATGAACTATCCGGAAAGAGTCTTAAGCTGGACAGGATTATCCATAGCCCACCCGATGGCGTTTGCCGAAGCGCTGCAGAACGATCCGGATCAACAGTCTCGAAGCGGGTACTTCGCGCTCTTCACTACACCAGGATTGCCGGAGGTGCTGTTCACATTTGCAGATTTCAGGGCGCTGAAAGCCATATTCGCACCAATGCCAGAGACGCATCTCAATGAGTATATTCAGGTGTTTGGAGAGCCAGGAGCGCTGACGGCAGCACTCAACTGGTACCGTCAAATGGGAGCAAATTTACTGGGAGTCGACAGCCTAAACCCAATCATACGAACCCCAACACTTTTCATCTGGGGGAACAACGATCCATCAGCTGGTCGTGTCGCCGTGGAGGCGCAGGGACAGTACATGAAGGGCCCCTATGAGTTCATCGAGCTTGACGGTGAACACTGGCTGATGGAAACACACGCACAGACCATCGTAGCGGCAGTGATCAAACACCTTCAGCGTGTCACAAAGGCTCTGGAAGATTCCCCGCTTGCGGAATAGGTCGTTGGCAGCACCCGTACGAGCTTAATGCAACTGCAGGTGGCGCAGGGTGTCCTGGTTGCCCTTCAGGTTCTTCAGAGCTGACATCAAACATCCATGCGAGCAAGATGTGGACACAATAAATCTTTTTGTCTCTATTTACATGAGTGCGCGAACTACATGAGTGCGCGTTCCATGGTTGCTGGATGGAACAGATCGTCCACCGTAAGACGACGCGGGCTCAACCCCTGCGCGTGATGGTGCCCTAGAAAGTAATCAAGCGTTTCACGGTTCCCCTCAACTCCGTAGGACCAGATATCCGGTGACAACTCTCGGGCGACGGCGAGCACATCCTCGACAAACGGCATCGTAACCTTTGTCGCCGAGGTATCTGCCAACGCCTCTTGCGCCAGAATCTTGGCTTGGGAAAAGGCTTTGAAAAGTGCGACTGGTAACCACGGGTGAGCATCAGCAAGTGGTCTCCTGACACCTAATACGTGCATGATCGGAAACATCCCGGTCTCGGCGTACCAGGCGCGCGCGGCGCCCAGTCCATCACTCCACAGACGCCCGATATTGGCATGACCTTCGTGAAAAGAGCGCGGCCATCGCGGGCCGATGAATCCGTCGATCGTACCGTCAACCAACATCTGATTGAGCGAGGTTGCAGCGGGTGCGCTTTCAAGGTTTATGTTCTTCGGCAGATTGAGCGCGATTTTCTCGGGCCTGCCTGGTTCATCCATGCCACCGCGTACCCAGTTGATCTCGTGAGGTTCGACGCCCGCATCGGACAAAATTGCCCGCACCCAGACGTTTGCTGTCAACTGGTATTCCGCTATGCCCATGCGCCGGCCGCGCAGTTCGGACGGTGAGGCGATACCCCGGTCCGTACGAATGTAAACTGAGGAATGTCGGAAGGCGCGACTCAAGAAAACCGGCACCGCAATGTAAGGCGGATCGTCGCGTGTCAGCGAGACGCAGTATGAACTCAGGGACAGTTCCGTCACGTCACAGGTCTGGTGGCGGAAAGCGTTGAAGAACATCTCCTCCGGAGATTGTAACAGGGTGACCGCATCGACCCCGTCAATCTGCACCCGTCCATCATGAATAGGTTTGGTGCGGTCGTAGTCGCCCATGGCGATAGAAAGTTTCACACGACTCATGTTTTTTCCTGTTGTAGATGCAGGGACTGGGGCTTTCCGGATTCGGCGCTGGCCAATGATGCGTGACAGATTTCCAGCGTGGCACGCCCCCATCTGCCGTCTTGCATTGGCCGGCGGTCTTCGCGAACGGCAGCGTACAAAGCATCGAATACTTCAGCCCGATTGGTACGAAATGGTGCGGTACGAAAAGTGCGGGTGCCGTTGCCCGAAATTTCCACGCCATCGGCTGTTAAGCGCAGATCACCGGTATCGCCAAACACCAGCACCTGGCCGAAGTGTTCGTGCGTAAGTGCCGTGGGGCAATCAGCCAGAGAAGTAAATCCTCGCGCAGCTTTTGCCGCCATTTCATCTTCTTCGGTATCGAACGCAGCCCGGGCAGATAAGTGGTTAGCCGTTTTTCTATCTCCCAACTCTGAGATATTGTCCATCAAACGATCACCATCGAAGTGTGCGTGCCCCGAATACGTCAGACTCGCAAATATCCCTTCAGCAAAATCGATCAGCATGGCGTAGGCGCCTTCGGTGGGTCGGGTGGGATCCCACGCGCCACCCGTCCTGGCAATCACCTTGCGGGCGGGCACCCCTGCCAGGCGGCGCACAACATCAACCTGGTGTATACCCTGGCCGAAGACAACGCCGCCACCATGCCGGGTATCTAACTCTTCCGCGCGCCGCGGACGATAGAGGTAGTCATTGGCGTACAGTGCATGGATCATCCGTACCCGACCAATCGTGTCCTCCCGGATCAGTTCTTCTGCCAACGCAACCGGCGCATCAAAACTGTGGCTTGGGCCCACAATCAGGGAGACGTCGGCTTGCTCAGCCGCTGAAATCATGCGCGATGCATCCTCAACGGTGACCGTGATCGGCTTTTCTACCAACACGTGTTTACCCGCACTTATCGCCGAAAGCGCGTGGTCTAAATGCATCTGGTGAGGCGTCGTGATATATACCGCTTCAACTTCCTCATCGTTAACAAGCTCCGGGACGTCTGCATACGTCCTGCCGCCAAAAGCCGCTGTGTATGCTGCCCGGCTGGATTCCCTCGGTGCTGCCGCAGCAACCAGCTGTACGCCCGGATGGGCGTCGATGGCCGGAGCAGTGAGTGCAAACGCTCTACCAACCCCGGCTACGCCGAGTTGGATCGGATCAGAGATCGAGGACAAGGCGCTCGCCTCTCGCCCGGGAGACACAGATCATGATGTGGTCCGCCTTTTCTTCGTCCATCAACACCATGTCGCGGTGATCGACCTCCCCTTCGAGGTAGACGCTCTTACACGTACCGCATGTGCCACTCTCGCAGGAACTGGCCAGCACCATCCCGGCGTCCCGTATCGCCTCCAACACCGAACGATTGGCCGGCACCGTTATCGATCGGCCTGATCGGTTGAGATCTACTACAAAAGGTGTGTCGTCCTGACGTACCACTTCGATCGGTTTGAAATCCTCGAAGTGGATGCGACCATCCGGCCAATGCCCGCTGACCGCCTTGACCTCTTCCATCAATGAAGCTGGACCGCAGCAGTAAACATGCTCCGTCGTTGGTTCCGCGAACGTGTCCCAGAAATCGAAAACCTGTTCCGCCTGCCCATCGTCATGGTGTACTAACAAGCGGTCGCCACACAACGCTTCCAGCATTTCCACGTAGGCGGATTGCGCGCGTGAACGGGTGCAGTAGATGACACGAAACGGCACGCCTTCAGCGGCCAGGTGTTGAGCCATGCACACTATCGGCGTCACGCCAATTCCACCTGCGACCAACAGGGACGGTTGGGCTGCGACGAGCGCAAAGTCGTTTTGCGGTGCTTCAACCTCAAGGCACAGTCCCACCGCGGCTTCATCATGCATTGATGCTGATCCGCCACGGGAGTTTTGTTCACGTTTCACGGCAATAGTGTAAGAGGAGGGTTCTGCGTTCGGGTACACGAGTGAGTATCGGCGGCTGGCGCCAGAGGGTGTCTTCAGTGTGAGATGCGCGCCCGCGTGTGCTTGCGGCAATGCAACGCCGGTGGGGGAGCTCAACGTAAACTCCTCGATATCACACGTGAGCGAGCATCTTTCTTTGACTTCCAGCTGCATGACCGCGCTTGAGACTTCCACCTTGTTTTAATATGTCGGATCAGCAAGCATAAAGCTACTGCGACGAAGGACAAGCATGCTGACACCGCAAGAGAACGACCTCCTCACTCAGGTCACTCCAGACGCACCGATGGGCAAGCTCATGCGCTGCCATTGGACGCCGGTGTGTCTGTCCGAAGAACTCGCCGAGCCTGATGGTCCGCCCGTGCTCGTGGAGGTTCTCGGCGAACGTTTTGTGGCTTTCCGCGATACCGAAGGACGGTTGGGCCTGTTAGACGAGTTGTGCCCGCACAGACATGCATCTTTAGTACTTGGGCGCAACGAAGACTGCGGACTACGCTGTCTGTACCACGGCTGGAAGTTTGACGTACAAGGTCGCGGTGTGGCCCTCGCATCTGAACCGGAAGGCAGCCCACTGCACGATAAGGTACAACACAACGCCTATCCTACCGTTGAATGGGCAGGCTTTGTCTGGGCCTGGCTCGGCGAAGCACCGGCCCCGCAATTCCAGCCACCGGCGTTTGCACCCACAGGTAATGAGCAGGTGTCCATTTTGAAAATACGTGTGCCTGCGAACTGGGCCCAGATCACGGAGGGGCAGATCGACTCGGCGCACTCTTCTTCACTGCACAGTTCAGACATGGTACCGGCGCGCGTCGACAGCGCCACCGCCGACGATACATCGTGGTACCGGCCGAGTACCGATAAGTCTCCGCGCATGCAGATTGAACGAACCGACTATGGCTTTCATTACGCCGCCATCCGCAGACCCATTAAAGATGCATCGAGCCACAACTATGTACGCGTCACCGAATACATCGCACCGTACACGTCGCTGATCCCGCCCAATACTTCGTACAACGTGACAACAGTGATCGTGCCTGTCGACAACTGCGAGTCCATGTTCCATTTCATCGCCTGGAGCGCGGATGAGTCTGTTCCAGACACGGAAACATGGCGCAAATTCGCCCACGCGGTGCCGGGAGAGGATCTGGATCCGTTAACCTGGGCAACCTATGGCTCCATGGCTAACCGCTTCCGGCAAGATCGCGATGCGATGAAAAACGGCGACTACACGGGCATTCCCGGTATCCCCAACCAGGACATTGCCATGTGGGTATCCATGGGTGCTGTTGTCGACCGTACGCACGATAAGCTTGGCGCTTCGGATATGGCGATCGTCGAATTCCGCAAGCTCATGGTGGAAGCCGCGCAGCAGGTTGCCGACGGTGGTCCGGCACTCGGGACCGCGCCGTCCATCCGCCATGGCGACATCGCCGCCAATCAGTGCGTGATCCCGAAGACGACCGATTGGCGAACGCTCTAGGTTTTGGGGAAACATCGTTTGGGACGTTTCCCGTTCAGACGCACGGCTTACTTCAATCCAGGACCATATACGCAACATAGGTCCCGCGCGACGCCAGTGCCATGCCGATTGTCACACGTAGAGCCCAGTACCCCACCTGAAAATAGGGCGGTAGGCGCTCGGGTGCGCTGACCTCAACGAATCCGTAACGACGATACAGGTTGGTCAGAGGGGATTCGCACATCGACCAGAGCGGTCGCCTGCCCCGCCGTAACAATTCCTCCATCAGGCTTTTCCACTTGCCATTCTCAACAGGGCCTTGTTCGAATGAAAATAGTTTACTTGGCCCGGGCAGTGAATTGCATTCGGGCTGCGGGAATCAGCGCCGCCAGGCTTAAAAGCGCCGCTGAGGCCGCTACGATGTTCACTGCTAACAAGTCTGCTGTCGTCACGAAGGCCGCAGCTACAGCGGGTCCCACAGCGCCGCCAAGCGCGTGAAACGCGGGCGCAGCAGCCACATAGCGGCCGCTGCTATCGGCTTGCGCTACCGTTGCATACTGGTACGCCAACGAGTAGTTCCAGACAAAGTTGTATACCGCGAATGCCGCGACGAACTCCGTAACGGATAGTGGCGGGATCAAAACAGCGACAGCAACAACAGTGCCCAAAGCGGCGATTGTCAGCGGTAACACATATCCAAAGCGATCGCCGATCCAAGCTGCACTCAAAGAACCGGCCATACCCACGGCAACCCCCGCCGCTAACGCTTGACCTAAACTGGTGGGATTAAACCCGGCCAGCGATCCGATGCGCTCCACATAGGCCCAGATGGATCCGATGTTGACGAAGAACACAAAGCAACCCAGCAGCGCCAGGACAGCCACAGGCTGGCCAACAATTTCTTTCATTGTCAGTTGCGTTTCGCTGCGAGAATCGTTTCCCCGGGAAGGTAAAAAACCGACTACAAGCAATCCCGAGGCTGCGATACCGGCCAGCACAAACAGGGAAATATCGAAGCCACCCGGAACAGCAAATACCGGCAACGTAAGCAGCCCGACGACCTGGAAGGCCACTTGTGCTGTAAGCGAATAACCGAACATGCGCGCCGAACGCAGGTGGTCTGACAAGACAGTTAACGCCAGGGAATATGCCGCTCCTCCACCCAGACTCGCAAGAAAAATGGGAATCCGCACGGCTTCATACGAGTCGAATAACGTCGCTGTAGCAAAACCGGCCACCTCGACGCTCAATGCCGCCACAGCGAGCGGTCGCCAGGGCAGCGTGCGGACCAGAAGGGCGGCGGATAATGCCGAGAAAGCAGACCCTGCCAACACAAACGATCCCAATAGCCCCACCTGTTCCTGGGTTAGAGCAAGGTCGATCACCGCCGCGCCCAACAACACGGGTAACACCAGAAAACCGGCCGCACCAACAACCGTGATCACAACTGCGCCGGTTGCGGCAGACGTGGTAACTGTCGATCCCGCGTTGTTAACCGGCACCCGATCGTGCCAGCAAGCACAAAATTTCGAACATGAGGGTTGCGCCCACTAACGCAGTATTGCCGCTCGGATCGTATGGCGGAGCTACCTCTACAACGTCGCCGCCAACAAAATCCAAACCGTCAAGGCCTCTCAGGAGGCGCAGTGCATCAAGCGTTGTGATGCCACCCACCTCGGGAGTACCGGTACCGGGGGCGTAGACCGGATCAAGGCCATCCACGTCAAAGGAAAGATACACTGGCCCTTCACCCACCACCCGGCGCGCTTCTGCAACGACCTCGCTAACGCCGAGGTCGGCAAACTCGTCCATGAACACCACCCGCATACCCCGTTCGCGGGAAAATTCGAGACCTTGCGAAAAGTTCTGACCACCACGGATACCAATCTGAATGGCTCGCCTCGGATCGACAAGGCCTTCTTCTACCGCCATTCGAAACGGTGCGCCATGGTGGTATTTCGAACCCCAGATCTCACCCCAGGTATCCAGATGAGCGTCAACGTGTATCAACCCGACCGGCAATTTTCCATTACTGCGGAGTAAGCCCTTCAATAGCGGATAGGTGATGGAATGATCGCCACCGGCGGACAGCGGTACGACACCAGCAGCGCCTATGCGTTCGTAGAATTGTTCGATTGCGTTGATATGGCGCTCCAGGTCATACCAGTCAGCAAACGATACGTCTCCCAGATCGCCAATCCGGCACAAAGCAAATGGGTCCAGACCTGTCTCGATGTTGAACGCCCGCATGAGCGAAGACGCGTTGCGAATTTCCCTTGGACCGTGGCGCGCACCCGGGCGGTTGGTCACGCCGAGATCCGTCGGTACACCGATCAAGCCAATATCCACCTTGGACAGATCGTCGACAACAGGCACCCGCATGAAACTGGCAATCTCCGTGAAGCGCGGTGCCAGACGTGGATCGTAGATTTCTCCCGTCACCGGGTGGGTTCGCTTGTAATAATCGTCGATGGACATTTATCGCACCAGCCTGATCACGAATGGTTCACGCCAGATACTCCGCTATAGCTTCGAATCCTCGTACCTGATCCAGCGCCATGGCGATGTCCACCGGTGCCGGTTGAGAGGAGAATTTGGCAACTAGAAATTCCCTATCCGGATCGATGTACAAAGTCTGACCGTGAATACCCAGCGCCATGATCACTCCGCGTTGGGGATCGCGTACCCACCACTTGTTGTGATAGGCATATCCCGCCAGCGCCTCACCGTATTCTGACCGCGCAAACGCATCGACAAGCGCATCATTGGGATATCGGCACTCATTGATCCAACTGACCGGCACCAGCTGCTGACCGTGGGCAATGCCGCCCTCGCAAATTAGCCTCGCGAACCTCGCAAAGTCCCGCAGGCAACAGTTGAAGCCACCTTCGAACACCGCAATCCCACTGCCCTCTACAATGGTGACCAAATCCTGTTCGGCGCCCATCGGCTGCCAGATCCGTTCGGCAAAGAAATCGACGAACGAACGACCCGTCGCTCGCTCGAGGCATACGCCAAGTGCATCGGTGAGTATCGATTGGTAGTGAAATACATCCCCATGTGGGCCGACCGAATCGGTCAGAGTTTGCATGTATCTCACCATCTCACGTGGTCCCTCATAGTCCGGATCCGGTTCCCGCCAGCCGGTGGCAATCTCACAGCGGCGCCATTCGCCGTTCAGATCTTCGTAGTCCTCTTCAAAGTCTATCCCCACCCGCATGTCCAGGGCTTGCTGTACCGTGGCACCGGCGAAAGCCGTGTCCGCAAGTTCCGGGACGTACGTGGTCAAAAGAGATGACGGGGCCAAAGCGCCCTCAGCCACGGCGACACCGACAAGTGTGGAGGTTAAGGATTTGCTACACGACATCAGCAGGTGCAAGGTGTCGGGGCGCATCGAATTGAAATAGCGCTCCGATATGATTCTGCCCCGATGCATGACAAGAAAACCATCCGTCCAGGTCCGTTCCAGCATCGACTCGACGTTGGTGGCCTTGCCGCTCATATCTGCAAACTCGACACCCCCGACATCGACCAGCGCGACGTCAAGAGGCACCGGCTCCGGGGAGCTTGAAATCCTTGCGGTTCGAGTCAGCTGCTGGACCCGTTGGAAGGACCAACGGTTGTAAGGGGCTACAGTCCAGTTATCCCAGTCGACCCTCTGTTCGGGCGACAGCCGGACGTCCATACCGAGACCAAGCTCTGCTGCTGTGGGTGGTTGATTGCTCATTCTGTTGTTCCGGTGACTCAAGTAGCAGGCTACAGGTTGTAGCGCAAAGTTACACCGTAGGTACGCGGAATGCCGTAGTTGATGATGTAGCTGCCAATGGACAGCTGTTGAAAAATCTCTACCTCGTATTCTTCGTCAGTGAGATTTTCGCTCCACAACGCAAGCTCCCAGCGCTGATCCGTAGGCGCCAGACTGACGCGCGCATTCACGAGCGTGTAATCCCTTGCTTCGCACAGCGGCAGGTTCTCGATGCACTTGGTCATCTCGTCCACGTAATTGAAATTGGCCATCACCGCCAGGCTGAGTCCGTCCGACACCGGCCACTCGTAACGAGCCAGTCCGTTGTAGGTGAACTCAGGCGAATTGGGCAGATCCAGGCCGTCGAAGCGGTCATCCTGATTCTCTGTATCCAGCCAGGCCATACCCAATTTGAGATCGAAACCCGCCGAAGGCTTAACCCATAGTTCGGCCTCGGCACCGCTGATCTCAGCTTCTTCGGCGTTGGTCAATCGGGTTGTGATGGTCCCCGGCGGTGTCGTGAACAGCTGCAGGTTTTCATACTCGTAGATGAACACCGAGGCGTTCAACTGCACGCGTCCTTCTGCAAGCCGGGACTTCAAGCCAACCTCATAGGCCGTCAGGTCTTCCGGCTCATAGGGAATCAGTTCCTCATCGCTGAGCGTAAAACCACCGGCAAATCCCCCGCTTTTGAAACCGTTAGCCACCTTAATATAGGCCATCACGTCATCAAATGGGGTCCATTCCAGTACGACTTCGCCGGACACGTCCTGCTCATCGATGGAATTGTCGGTGCTGGACAGTACCACCGGTCCCGTGAAACCCGGCGCGCAAAACAGATCCAGCAGGCAGCTTGCACCCAATGGATTCAGATCTGAGGAGCTGCCTTCAAAGTCCCGCTTTTCGTCCGTGTAACGCAACCCAACGGTCATCTTCAGCTGCTTGCTGAGTTGATAACCCACGCGACCATACACCGCCCAGGCCGTGGTTTCCTGTTGCCACTCGGTCTGCACGGAGGTCAGGAACCAATCGGTAGCGTCGATGAACTGACTGGGTTTGCCGTCAATCTCGTCGGATGAGTAGAACACCCCGACGATCCAGTCCAGCGGACCTGTGCCCGCGGAGGTCAGGCGCAGCTCCTGGGTGAATTGATCCACATCGTTGACGTACAGAATATCCAGACCATTGTTCGGACCTTCGGCGTCTTCCTCCAGCTTTCGCTCGAAGGTATCGTAGGAAGTGATGGAGGTCAGGGTGAAATTCTCAAAGTCGAAGTTCGCCGTCACCGCAGCACCCATGGCGTCGATTTCGTATTCAGGATCGGTATCCCACTGCCCCTTGTACGAATCACGGTAGTTCGGGTCTGAATAGAAATCCAGGTCATGGCAGCCTGCGCCCGAGAGCTATCCCTCACTCGCGCCCATGATGATCGAGATCATCTCATCGAACACCATCACAAAGCGGTCAAGATCTTGTTGCGAATGCTGCGGACAGATTAAAAACATGTTGAAAAAAGGCATGATCAAAAGCCCGTGGTACCACAAATAGGCATGGGTAAACTCGAACAACCCGCCAAACCCGATCTGCGTAATGCCAGTGAGCGGATCAAAACACTGATCGGGGATAAAGTGATAACACAACCGGTTACCCATCATTTCTGCGCGAAAAGGGGCCCCATACCTGGCAAACACATCTTCCATGGCCTGAAGCACATAGCTGGCCTTGGCCAATAGCGGATCGAACTGCTCGGGTGTCATCACTTCCTGCAGTGTCACTTTGAGCGCGGTCGTGGACATGGTGTTTCCGGTAAGCGCGTTGCCAAGGAATCCAAGTCCCGCACCACAGAAAAAACCCGCTTCGTTTTGCCAGGCTTCCACGGCATCGGCTATCTCCCGTGTCATCCCGAATACAGCGCCCGGGATGCCGGACGATATCGCTTTGCCGCAAGACCACATGTCAAATTCGAGATCCTGCTTCCCCACGGACCCGTTCCAGGCGTGGCCAAGAGTATGGGTCTCGTCGTAGCACAGGAGCGTGCCGTACTTCCTGGTGAGCGCGCGCACACCTTCATGCCAGCCCGGTTCCGGCCACGCCCAGCCGAAGTTGCTCATGATGGGCTCCATCATGACAACAGCAACGGTTTCGTCCTGCAGGCACTCCTCTAACGACTCAAGGTCGTTCCAGACGAATATTTTCGTGCCCTGGTCCACGTCGGAGAGATACTGGGGCATCTCGTTGTATCTGGAGATGACACCCGCTTCGGTCATCATCTTTTGCGTTTCATCGATGGTGCCGTGATAGGTGAAGTTAGGAATCGCGATGTTGGGGCGTGCTGTCACGCATCGCGCGATCGACAACAAATACCGGTTGGAATCGGATGCGGTCAGTGCATGCATCCACACCGGCAATTTGAAATGCCTTTCGAGTTCAGCCGCCGCGAGGGCTTGCTCCTCGGTGCCCATCATGGGATCGATACCGACATTCAGCAGTGATTCGGCGGCCGCTTTTACTGCCGGGTTCTCGGCGCCATGACCGAACATGGACGGGGTGTCACCAAATTGCAGATCGATATACTCATTATCATCGACGTCCCACAGCTTGCCACCCTGGCAATTCTTAGCGAAAGGCAGAACGGGCGTTTCCCAATCCTTTTGATAGGAGCCGAAGATTCCCCAGAGCATGTTCTTGCGCCCGGCTTCCTGGAGTTGCTTCGAGGTGGGCATCTTGTCCAACCACAGGCCGAGGTATTTCTCGTACAGTGCCAGCAATTCTTCCTGCGGGCGTACGCCGTGTTTCTCTACTTCTGACGGATAGAAAGACGCCAGATCATTGAAGTCCGCCTGGGGCGCCCATTTTCGCGCCCGTGAATAGTCGAACGGTTTCGTCGCCGCCATCGGTGAAGATTTGCGGAACACCCGTCCACCTCGAGCCATACCCGCGTCGGTCTCCACCGCCGCTTGTGCAAAAGCTGTTGAATCGATCGCCATGTTTCGACCCTGCATATGAGAGGGGAGGCATTATTATCGGCATATTTCTAAATTGCAATCTAATTAGATCGATCATATGGAGAATATATACGAATATACGGAGTTTCCGCATTATAATATAATCTTCAGTTTAGTATTGTGGGCGAAGAAAGCGCAGGTCGACTAACTACGGAATACCCGATGATCCAACCTTCCAGCAACGAAACAAGCGATGAGATGCCCGAACTTCTGTACCGCCGGCCCAGCCAGGCCCGCGGAATCGCGAAATTCAATCAAATCCTCGACGCGGCCCATGCCATTATCGACGAACAGGGCGTCAACGGTTTTTCTCTCTATGACATCGCCGAACGCGCGGCCGTGGCACCGGGCTCGGTGTACCACTTCTTCCCCAATCTGACGGCGGTATTCGGCGCCTTAGTCGAGCGCTACGACGAAACGTTTGCAAGGCTGGTCAGCGAGCCTTTGCTGGCCCCTGAGCGTGAAAGCTGGGAGACGATCCTCATCACGCAAACCGAGCGTAGCCGCCGGTTTATCAATGCACACCGACCCGCAATGCTGTTGATCCTCGGGCCTGGCCAAAGCTGGCAATCACGGCTGATAGACACTGTCGGCGACACACACATTGCCCACGCGATGATCGCCACGATCCGCGAATCTTTTGTCGTCCCGGATCGGCCAGATCCTGCCGAGCTCATGCACAACGCGATTCGCTGTCTCGAATCTCTGTGGCAACTCTCCTTTCAACGGCACGGTGAAGTAACGGATGAGATGGCCGAGGAAACGAACAAAGTCATGATTGCTTACTTGAGCCTCTACTGGCCGAAACATATGTCTTGCGAGCTTTAGGGAATATAGGATTCCTAGATCAGGATGAAAGCGAGAGCCAAGACCCAGATTGCTTTGTACGGTTCAACACCAAACTACGCTTTCCAGTTTGACGACCTGGGATTTGACGGCGTCGGCTCCAGACTGCACCAACTCATGCGAGAAGGCGATCTCAATGCATTGCAGGCAACCAGAGAACCTGCCGCGCTGGGGCGAAATTGCAAGAGCCGTAGCCGCGGCTTAAGCCACCAGCCTGACAGGCATGCTCGTGTAACCATTCACAAAATTACTCGGAACCCTTTCGATGGGGCCGATAATCTCGATCCGTTGCCAGCGTTTCATTATCTCAGCCCAGAGGATCTTCAGCTGCATTTCGGCAAGTCGCATCCCCAGACAACGATGTATACCAAAGCCGAAGGATAGATGCTGCCTGGCATTCGTTCTGGCAATGTCAAGCTTGTTCGGATCGGTGAACATCGTCTCATCCCGGTTACCTGCCAGGTACCACATCACCACCTTGTCACCTGCCTTGATCTCGCAACCAGACACCTCAACATCCTCAATTGCTGTACGCCGCATGTGGGCCAGTGGCGTCTGCCAGCGAATAATTTCAGAAACCGCATTGTCAATCAGATCCGGATTGGCCCTCAGCTTCTCGAGCTGTTCGGGGTAATGATTGAACGCATTGACACTACCACTCATGGAATTCCGGGTCGTATCATTGCCGCCAACAATCAATAGCAAAAGATTACCCAGGAATTCATGGGGCGGCTGATCTTTGGTGACAGCATCGCGTGCCATCATTGTCAGCAGGTCCAAACTAGCCGGCCCCTTATCCCTACCTGCTTTCAGCTGAGTAAAGTACTCCAGGCATTCCATGAGTTCCGAGACACGCTGCTCCTGGCTGCCGACGATGGGTGAACCTGGTTCCGCTGCAGCAACATCGGACCACCGGGTCAGCTTGGCCCTATCTTCGAGCGGAAAATCAAACAAGGTGGCCAGCATCAGAGTGGTCAGTTCAATCGAGACTCTGGGCACCCAGTCAAATTCTTCATTCGTCGGCAGTCCATCAAGCAGACTCTGAGTCCTTTCTGTAATGAGGTCTCGAAAGTTAGCCAGCGAGGGCTTACTGACAATCTGGTTGACCGCCTTGCGCTGAGGCCCGTGCTGCGGAGGATCCATGCTGATAAAATTCTGCAGAAAAAAACCAGCTTCATCGTCCTTGAAAATCGCGTCGTCGATAATAATTCCACCGAGCCCGGCATCGGAAGAAAACTGCTCGTGATTCTTATCGATTGCCATGATCTCCGGATAATTCAACACGGACCAGTAGGGACCATAATCACTCCTCTCGCAATAGTGCAGAGGCCCATGGGCTCGCATGGTTTCAAAGAGCGGTAGTATCGTCTCGTTTTGGAAGTGGCTCGCATCACCGGGATTGAAATCAGTCATAGTTAACCTGCTGGCAGTTCTTCTAGTTCATTATTGATCTGACACCACCCCGGAGCAGTGCCAACTCGATGGTTGTGGCTAGGCTGAAAGTGATCACGGTTATCAAGACACATGCCGTTGACGCTGGCTGTACCCATCTCAAGTTCCGCCCAGAGTCGAGAACCACAATTACCGCAAAATCGCCGCGAATTACAACGGCCACTATCCGCCGTAACATCATATCTCTCTGGCTCACCCTGCTGCAGAGCAACACTGGCGAGAGGCACAATGTAGGCACAGTAGCTCGCCGCACCACTGACCGTCTGGCAATCCGTACAATGGCAGAGTACCTGCAATACCGGAGTTGCAGGTACGAAAAACCTAATGTCCCCACACAGACAGCCACCCGATAGAGTTTCTGACATTCCCACCTCTGCTTCCTGCCGGTTGCTCTGTATAGTAATCAATATAGGCTTAGAGACATACAAATGCATCTAGTAACTGGAGCCAACGGCCGGGTCGGCAGACTCGTCACCCAGGAATCAATCAACGCTGGGGAGAAGCCAAGGGTCTTCGTGCGTAGTGTGTAGAAGGCCACCGAACGTTTCGGTAATCAAGTCGGTGTTATGGCCGGTGATCTGAATGACCCTGACTCCATCGAGGAAGCAGTTTGCTGTGACCATCTGCCGGCTCTGTGGAGGTACGCTACGCATCATTGCGGCACGCGCCTTCTCGACCTCAATTTCAACGGTGTGGGACAACCGCCCCGCTCCGCCCCCGTGAATCATCATCGCCAGCGTACGCCGATTGCCCCATGCTGCCTCCGGCCCCAACTTCAAAGAAATCCACGAACCGTGCATACGTTCATCTCCATGACTAAACCGATTTAATTCTTCCTAGCCTTACCGAATACCTCGCTTTTATTCTGCAGAACACGACGCTGACGCCTATGGTTGATTGAAGAGATCCGTTATTGTGTTTTTTTCGAGCCTATCATGTTGGTGACAGGATACGCTGTTACACCAGAATTGAGTGTCCGGATGTATCTATCTATAGTGGTATCAAACCCACCGATCGAGTAGATCGCGGCCGCTAGCGTAAGGCAGTATGGGAGTCGTCAGATGCGGGTACAGCGATGATTCAAAAATAGCTCTATGCAGAACCGCAGGATTCCTTTTCATCTCAAGTTTGCCTTTGGGATTGGTCAGGCAGGCGAAGGGATGTTCGGTACGGGTCTGTCCTTCTTCCTGCTTTTCTACTATAGCCAGATTCTTGGCCTGAGCCCCGGGCTTGCCGGCACTGCTATCGGACTTGCAGTTATCGTCGATGCTGCATCCGATGTGCTTGCCGGATCTGTTTCCGACCATTGGCGAGGCAGAGGCGGGCGGCGGCATCCCTTCATGTATGCCTCCTTCCTGCCGCTGTCCCTATGTTTTTTCCTGCTGTTTTTCCCCCTGGTCGATTCGGAAGGGGCGCTTTTTGCCTGGCTGGCGATCTTTACCAACGTCGCCCGAACCATGATGTCGCTCTATCATGTCCCCCATATCGCGCTGGGTGCCGAGATGACGACCAACATTGACGACAGATCAGCACTGGTGGCTTATCGGCAGTTTTTCAGTCAGATTGGCAATCTCTTCGCCCTATCCACTTTTTTTCTGATCTTCTCGCCACTGCTGGGTGATGGAGGGCGTTTCAGTGCTGAAGCCTACAAGCCATGGGCGTTAGTTGTCGCTCTGTTCATGGGCTTCACCATCTTCTGGAGTGCCTGGGCTACAAGATCAGTGATCCCATCACTACCGAAAGCGCCAGCTGGACCCAGGCTCGGTATCATTGCCATATTCCAGCGACTCCTGTTGGACTTTAAGGGCGTGGCGAGTAACAAGAATTTCCGCTACCTGTTCTTGGGTGTCCTGATGGTCTACATCATGGTTGGAGTTACCGCCACCCTCGACATCTATATGATCACTTACTTCTGGGAACTGGACGACACCATCGTGTTGCCGGTGCTGGTGGCCTATGCTATCGGCAATGCGCTCGGGACTTTTGCCTCTGTAAAACTGTTCGCAGCGTTTGGCAAAAAGTCCTGCCTCATAGCGGGTGGTCTTGCCTGGGCGGTCTTCCAGGTGTTACCGGTGATTTTGAGATTGCTGGGGTTGTTCCCAGAGAACGACAGTTTGGTAGCATTGTTTGGTGTTGAGATGAACTATGTCATGGTACTGCTGGTTCTCTTCAAGATTTTCCAGGGGTTTGTAACTGCCCAAGCCAATGTGGGCTACGGATCCATGATGGCAGACGTATGCGACGAACATGAATATCTAACCGGTCGACGTCAGGAAGGCGCGTTCTTTGCAGCAGTGGCTTTTTCAGCCAAAGCGACCAGCGGTTTTGGGGCGGTTATCGCGGGTATCGGTCTTGAGGTCATCGAGTGGCCGACAGGAGCGGAAATCAGAACAGCGGCAGATGTATCCGCTCAGACGATTGTTGAGCTTGGCTTGTTCTATGGCCCCATTGTGGCGTCCCTTGGCCTGATCAGCGTCTGGTTTTATACGGGTTATAAGCTTACGCCGGTACGCCATGCGGAAATACTAAAAGAACTGGTGCTACGCCGGCCGAACACCTCCGAGCATTAAATGGGAGTTCCAAGAGACATATACTCAAGCCAGGCAGGACGAGGCAGTGGTTGAATGACGAATTCTGAAACAACGCGAAATTGGGCCGAACTAAAAGCCGTTTCGCCGGCCTGTAAACTGTTACAGGAACGGCGCGTTGCCGAACACGGTCGCCGATCTTCGTCACTCGATCAACGCCTGCAGTTGTGGTCAACGCCTTCGGGCCAGTCAATTGCCTCGGCAAGCTGCTTGTTTAATAACTGTTGCGCAATCGTCTCTTGCTGACCCACTGATTTAGACCAGATTACCGACAGCCTTAACTTTGATACGGGTGGCGTTACCGGGCAGATAGGCGAGGGGTACTTCATCTACTTCCACGATCTGAATGGAATCTACTTCCGCATCGGCGTTTGCTGCTTCCTCCATGGCTGCCTGCCGGGCGTCTGCCATGGCATCTTCTCTTGAAACCTTATCGAGGGCATAGACACGCTCGATCTGACCACTGACCTGGGCGATCGCTGCGCCAAAAGCGTTGGCAACGCCGTAATGAGCCGGGCGAATTACTTGGCTGACACCATCTATATCGTCACTGATCGCCATACTGCCGCCACCAACTAATACTAGAGGGACCTCGTCCTTGGAGACTTTCATCTTATCCACCGCAACGCTGATCATCTCCATGATCTTCATGCGAACAGTTTCGGCAAGAGCGTCACTTATAGTATCGGTCAAGGACCGGTCACCGATCTTGGCCATCCCCAGCTTCACCATCACATCGGTCACCGTCAGCGTCTCACCACCAAATACCAGGGCTTCTTCAGTTAAACGATAACCAACACTGTCCGGTCCGAGTCTGACCCTATCACCCTCCTGCCGGACAACCGTACCCCCTCCCAGACCAATGGAGATCAGATCCGGCATCCGAAAACTGGTTCGCACCCCGCTGATGTCAACTGCAAGGGAGGACTCCCGAGGAAAGGAATTGACGATCACACCGATGTCACAGGTGGTACCCCCGACATCAACTACAATGGCCTCGTCCAAATGGCTGAGACTGCATGCCCCTCGAATACTATTGGTGGGGCCGCAGGCAATAGTCAGCACCGGATGCTGCATCGAGTAATCAATGGACATTAAGGTCCCATCATTCTGACACAGATAGATGGCAGCCTCTGTCACGCCCTCCTTTTCCAGGCCCGCTTTGAATCCGAGTGCCGTAGCCCTGGCCACTTCATGTAAAGCAGCATTGAGGATTGAGGCATTTTCCCTCTCCAGAAGACCAATGGAGGCGATTTCATGGGAAAGAGTCACGGGCAACTCCCCCAACTCTTGTTTCACTATATGCCGGGCCCGGATTTCGTGATCAGCTGAAACCGGTGCAAATATTGACGTTACTGCGACAGATGCAACCTGCTCCCTCATGGACCGACAAGCTTCACGCAAGGCGGTTTCATCGAGTGGAAATATTTCTCGACCATCAAATTCATGGCCTCCGGCAACATAATAGACATGGTCGCCAATCGCTGCTTTCAGGTCTTTGGGCCAGTCAATTCTTGGCATTACTGCCATGGCTGCCGGCTTACCAATACGGATCATGCCCACTTTCAGCAATCCACTGCGTTCTACGATGGCGTTGGTGCAGTGGGTGGTTCCCAGCATGGCATAGCGGATCTCTTTACGAGATACACGGGACTGTTCCAGAACCAGATGCACCGCATTAAAGATCCCTACCGTTACATCCTCGGTGGTAGGGGTTTTGATTGACGCTAGAATCTCCCTGTTCTCGTCGATAATGACGGCATCGGTATTGGTTCCCCCGACATCAATTCCCAATCTATACCCCACGGAGACCTCTTCGACTTGCCAGTTCTTCGATCTCCACGTAGTTTAAATCGTAACCGAAGTATCGTGGGCCCACTGTCTGAATGCCCTTGGCCGTGCGCCATTTTTCGTGGCAGGGCAGACCCAGCACCATTACCCTGCGACCGTATCTAAGTGCCTCCGTGGTCACCGGCACCATGGTGTGCAGATCCACGATACAGATCAGGTCCGGAGTCATTGCCATGACTTGATTGCCAATTTTGGCTAACAGATTCTCATTCTGAAAACAGACTTCCATCTGTTGTGCATTAAATTCACCGATACCCTCAATAAATGCCTGTCCCCGGTTGAATCCGCTCTCCGTGGTCCTTACCACATCAGAGATTTTGCCTTGGAACAGCAGATATCCACGGGTTGCTGCCAAAAGTTCCTCAATCGGATTCTGCTTGTCCGTCAATCCAGCAGAGATGATAGCGCCAATGTTCTCGGAGTAGCTCAAGATGTTATGAATAGCAGACTCTTTCACCTGCTTGCCGGTCATTGAATAAATGCAAATCATGGCTGTGGCACCCATTTGGACGGTAATCTCCCTGGCAAAACCCTCTGCAGCATCGTTGCTGATCGCTTCCAGATAGATGTAGTTGCCCTTTTCGTCGGCCAGAACCATCGGGCTGGCTGGAATTCCATCCAGATGAAACGTCACCATCTGTAATTCGGGAAAGGCCCTGCCCATCCCGTCTGCGTCGACCAGGGGAATACCAACCTGGGCTGCGACAGCAATAGGGATCATAGAATTGAGACCACCCGCCTCGATTGGCAAGGTCGCGTAAATCTTCTTGCCCAGCATCTTCTCAAGATTTCGAAATGATGACATACCCTCGGTGCCGTTCGGGAGTTTCTCTACCACCACTACAGGTGCACCCATCATGGCGCTTGGTACAACCAGTGCATCATCAGGAATTTCAGATGCTGAGATCATCGTTACCGGCCCGTGTTGCTCAATAGCATTTAACGCCATCAACTTCCCGATATATGGATCACCACCACCACCGGTGCCCAGCAACGAGGCACCCAGAGCCATGTTCTCAATAGCCTGTCTGTCAATCACTCTCATACCTATGCTCCTGAAGCCCGCGTCACAAGCCTTTGTTCAGACAGGTTATTTTACTTATACCTATCCCTGACACTACCGAATCACTTAACCTCGAGACTTCATGATTAGCAAATAGATATTCCGGCTCCTTCTACCGCCGATAACCTCACTGATCAATCTGGACAGAATCCGGGCTCTGAACAGGTGAGGTAAAAGACGCCACCATCAACCTTGCATCGCACTGCGATTCAAGGTCTTCTCACCTTTCATGATGATGCAGCTATAGCGCTGTCATATGACAGATGACTGGCCGCAAAGGTGACCGGTGGGAATCCCTCTGCAGTACAAGAACTAACAGATAGACTCAGGTCAACTTTATGAACAGTCCTTGTAATTCAACCAGTAGAATGGATTACTTTTGTCATGGACAATATGCGACGAGATCAAGCTGGATCGGTCGATGACAATGAAGGGGCAGAGCTCTTATCCTCGAGTGTCCCGCGGTTGCCAGCATAAGCCGCAAGAAAAGGTCTGACTTCGAACAAAAGTAACCGCTTCAGATATTCATAGATTCGATGATGTCTAAGCCCCCCGTTAACAGGTATGGAGGTGAAAATGGCAAAAAGGTCTGCGCCATCCCCAACCAGGTCAACCAGCTTTGCAGATCGAGTACCTAAACCATGGGTACAAGATCTGTATGCAGCGGACGTAAATCCTGCTCCTGCCGGGCTGCTCAATTCCTCCTGCGACGACCTTGCTACTGCCGACATTCCTGTCGAGCGTTACTTCGCTTACGAGTGGCATCGTCAGGAAGTTACCCATGTATGGAGAAAGACCTGGCAGGTTGCCTGTCGATTAGAAGATATTCCGAAACCAGGTGACTATGTAGTCTACGATATTGTTGACGACAGTGTGATTGTTGTAAGAACGGATTCAGGTGAAGTCATTGCCTTCACTAACAGTTGCATGCACCGAGCGACCAAACTCGCTGACGGTACCGGCAATCTGCAGAGGTTCCGCTGCCCTTATCATGGGTGGACCTACAACCTGGACGGTAAATTGATCTTTGTGCCAGGCGCGTGGGATTTCTCGCATTTAGATCTCGACAACACGTGCTTGCCAAGAGTTCAAATTGACTTCTGGGCGGGGTTTGTTTTTGTCAACCTAGATGACAACTGCAAACCTCTTAATGACTATCTGGGTATTCTGCCAGGACATCTGGACGGCTTTAACATCGACAAAAGATACAAAGCGGTTCACGTATCCAAAGTTCTACCCTGCAATTGGAAAGTCGCGCAGGAGGCATTTATAGAAGGCTATCATGTTGCAGAAACCCACTACGATAAGGATGCGGATGGCAATCTGACGCCCACGGGTGCGGCGGCCTCAAACTATGACACTTCTATTCAGTATGATTACTGGCAACCCCACGTAAGTCGCATGAATATGTTAGGGGGGATTCCAAGTGGTTATATTTCAGATCAGATCCCCGATGAGCAGACCATCATTGACGCCTACTTTGCACGTAAACCCGGGGATGCCATTCATCTGAAACCAGGTGAGACAGCGCGTTCAGCGATTGCAAACCACAATCGCAGAATCTGGAGCAAATCCCATAATGTTGATCTCTCATCGGTCAGTGATGCAGAAATGATTGATCAGATACAGTACACACTGTTTCCCAACTTTACCGTCTGGCCGACCATTGTTGCACCTCTCTGTTATCGTTTTCGGCCCGATGGTGACCGGGCAACACAATCGATATTTGAAATCTGGATGTTGTTTCCGCTCGCAGACGATGGCAGTCACCCTGATCCGATGGCAGAGTTGCGGCTAACCGAAGAGCAACTTTGGGCTGAGGTACCTGAACTTGGCGGCTACGGCCCTGTTATCGACCAGGACACGCCAAATTTTCCCCGGATCCAAAAAGGCTTGCAGGCCAGCGTCAAGAAAGCTGTTAGCCTGGCGAACTATCAGGAAATTCGCATTCGAGCATTTCATGAAACGTTAGATAAGTATGTTGCCGGCGAGATGGAGTAAAGACATCGTGTTTTACGTATCGTCAGCTCATAAGAGTTAATCCACACTGGCTCCAAGAAGCCACTTTTTATGCAAAGGGTGACCGGTTGCAATTATTGACCCGGAATCTGTCGAGAGGCACATCGGCATTGCCGGTCGGTTATTGATGGATTAATTCTGCTTGATGGCGAGATCAGTTAGGACTTTGCGGTCTATTTTGTTGGTGCCTGCCAGGGGCATCGTGTCCAGGAAGTAAACGTGCCTGGGATGCATGTATGCGGGGCCCTGGGCTAGCGCGATTTCCTGTGCCTCCTGTTCGCTAATCTCCCGGCCAACAGCAATGACTACAAAAGCCACGGGTTTCTGGCCCTTGACCTCATCGGGTACCGGAACCACACAGCACTCAGCAACACGAGCGTCGCTTTCCAGCATCCGTTCGACCTCGCCGGGATAGATGTTCTCACCACCGCAGACGAACATGTCGTCGTCCCGTCCAACAAAGTAATAGAAGCCATGCTCATCTCGACGCATGATGTCGCCGGTGTTGATCCAGCCTTCCGGATCGATTTTCTCGGCAGTCTTTTCCGGCAGGTTCAGGTATTCGTTCATGGCGGCTGGAGTACGAATTTCAAGCACACCTTCATTCGCGGTACCGCCCACCAGACGCAGGTCGACATGCGGTTGGGCATGGCCCAGCGACAGGCTGGGTACCGGTATGCCTTCGGGATGTGGCCCGAACATCAGTGCCCCTGCTTCGGTGGTGCCGTAACTGTTGGTCACTCTGGCGGCGGGGAAAACTTTCTCAACCTGCTCAATCAAGGTTTCTGACAGTGGTGCCGAACCTACCGATATAGCTTTGACGCAGGACAGATCGAGACTGGCTATCAGGTCCTGTTCTTTCAGAATCAGGGAAAGCATGGTGGGGACACCGGTCAATATGTCGACTCGATAATCATGGATTGCCTGGAGGTATTTCCTGGCTTCAAAACGAGGCATGAGCACGACAGTGCCGCCTCCGGCCATCAGTGACCAGCAGAACAGCAGACCATTCATGTGGTAAAGCGGTGCAGCGACGATGCCGGTTTTTTCGCGTAACACGTCTTTCATACGATCGACCATGGCCAGCTGGCTGTCGTGGGACAGCAGCACGCCTTTGGGCCTGCCCGTCGAGCCGGAGGTGTAGAGCACGAGTGCAGGTTGTCCCGGCTCGGGTTCTTTGATGGTGGATCCACCGGTGGCACTGCCCAGATCGGGCAGGCTCTGACTCGCGGTGGTATCCGGGAGGGCATCCAGGAAGTGATCATCGACCAGAGTCCTGCTGATTGCAGCGTCCTCGGTAACATAGTTCAGAAGTTCCTCGGGGAACTTTGTGTTCATCGGCACTGCAACGCCACCACGTTGCATGATCGCGAACATAGCAGCGATCAGGGCTGCGGAGTTGATACCCAACAGGCCAATCCTTTCAGAGCTGCCGGCATCGATTGAGTGACAGGCATAGCTGATATGGCCTTGGAACGTTGCGTAGGAAAAGCTTGCCGGGACCGGCTTCGACAGATCGACCAGACAGATCCTGTCAGGATCACCGTTGAATATGTTGCCAAGGTTGATCGGTCTGTCCCTTTCGGATTTGGTCAGACTGTAGCATCAATTTCCTGCGAGCTGTATGTCTGGCGAGCAGTTGCGCACGAGCCTTCTCGACCTCGATTTCAACGGTATGAGACAACCGCCTCGCTCAGCCCCCTGAATCATCATCCACAGCGTACACAGTGTCATCGCGCATAGGGACTTTTGTTCGCTTTCGATTGACGCATTGCACGACCGAAGTAGTTCGCCGTTCATTTGTGATCAGCGCGATCGAAAGGCTAATCGGCTAATCAGACTAGGGATCTTGCTTGCGACCTAGCCAGCCTTCCAACATCAGTTCCAGAACGGATTTCAAATGACTGATATCCGGAGGGTGTCTTGTAATCTGCGGAAGGCGCTGACTATGACGCACGAATTGGTCAATCACAATCTCTGCCGCAAGTTCGCAATCAAGCCTCTCGGAGATGGTTCCCTGACTTTGACAGAAGCGCAAGGCTCGCGTGACCTGGTTGTGCTGCCAGTGATGAACCCATGCGGAAACTTCATGTAACGGTCCGCTTGTTTTGGCCTGGTCCTGAAATTCCTGAACCGCGCCATAAGAAATAAATTCGAATACTCGGTTGTAGACCTGGAGCAGATCGTAGACTGCCGCGATGGGGTCGGAATTGTGCTGTGCCAGGGTGTCTTCTCCGCGTTGCTTGAGCACGGCCATGTCTTCGCGCCCCATCGTCGCGAACACACCTTCCTTTGTCTTGAAGTAATTGTAGAGGGTCGCTACGCCGAATCCTGCTCGCTCGGCGATCTCCTCCATATTTGTCCTGCTATAGCCATTCTCTATGAAGAGTGCTTTCGCGGCATCCAGCATTTTCTGCCGGCTTTCGGCTCTTTTTCTATCTCTTAGCCCTGTCACGCAATCAACTGTATATAGAATTTCTCTAAAAGTCTATATTTATAGAATATTATATTTTCTATTGTTCTGTATCGTTACCTGTATTACTCTTACATTCTTTCCAAGAAGGGGTAGAGATATGCCGGCACGAACGGGAGCGCAGTTTCTCGCTGGGCTCGAAGCAGACCGGGAAGTTTGGCTGGAGGGCGAGCGGGTTCAGTCGATTGTCGACCACCCCGCTTTCAATGGCGCTGCCAACGCGCTCGCGGAAGTCTTTGATCTCCAGCATTGTCACCCGGAAGATTGTTTGATGCCTGACCCTGAATCGGGCGAACTCATCAATGTTTCCCACTTGATCCCGCGTTCACTTGAAGACCTCAAACGTCGGCAGGTGGGCCTTACCCGCATCTCCGAGTACTCGGTTGGGCTGATGGGCCGCACGCCGGACTACATGAATGTGACATACGCCGGCTTTGCCGGTCGGGCAGAAGAGTGGGCGATAAATGGGAATGAGGCAGGTGCTGAAAATCTGGTGGAGTATCAGAAACGTCTGCGTCGTGACGACATCTCATTAACGCACACAATTGTGCAACCCACGATCGATAAGGCAACGGGCGATGCCCCGGCGCCGGGGAACGAAGTCGCTCTTCACAAAGTTGAGGAGACTGCTAACGGGCTGATTGTATCGGGTGCCCGGGTTCTTGCGACTTTGGCACCCTTTTCGGATGAGATCGCGGTATACCCTGGCGTGCCCTTACCAGAGGGTGCTGATGATTACGCTCTCGCGTTCTGTATCCCGATGTCCACGCCGGGTCTCAAGTTCATCTGCCGGGACTCCCAGTCCCGTAACACCAATCGATTCGACCACCCGTTGTCGTCCCGATTTGATGAGCAGGATGCATTTGTCATCTTTGATCGTGTTGAGGTGCCCTGGGAGAGACTACACATCAATTGCAATCTGGACGTCTATAACTCGGTCATGCGTACTGCCTGGTGGCCGAACATCATGCAGCAGACCACTGTACGCGCGCTGACGAAGTTAGAGTTCGCCTGGGGCGTGGCGACTCGCATGGTCGACGCCATCAATGCCAATCAACCGCCGACATTGCAGCAACTCGGTGAGATCCGTTGTTATGTAGAGCTGACTCGTGCCGCATTACGAGCGGCGGTCGATGGCGCCCAAGATATGGGCAACGGCGTCTGGTTGCCGGACACGCGACCATTCTCGGCGATCAGGGCGCTCATGCCATCGTGGATGGTGAGAACTAACGACATTATTAAGCAGATCGGTTCGCACAACATTTTTTGTACGCCATCGAGAAAGGAATTTGAGGACGGAAATCTTCGGCCTCTCATTGATCAATATCTCACTGGCGCCGGTGATGTTGATGCAGAAACCCGCGCCCGGGTTTTTCGACTCGGATGGGACTTTGCTGGTAGTGGTCTGGCTTCGCGCAATGAGCAGTACGAGCGATTCTACCTGGCTTCCGCTTCCAGGAATTTCATGATCGCGCAAGACACGGCGGATCGTACTCGCGCGGATTACCTGGTTGATCGCTTTTTATTGGAGCCATTGGAGGAGAGAGGATGAGTGCAGTCATTGAGTTAGGTTATGTTCGATTTGGTGTATCCGACATGGATGCATGGAAGACGTTCGCGTCGGATGGTCTAGGTATGGAGATCGGCGCAGACAGTAGCGAAGAGGCTACGTTCCTGCGGCTCGATCAGTGGCATCATCGGGTGATTCTCGAGCCCGATGGCTCGGATGATCTCATCGGAATTGGATTGAGGGTCGCGGGGGCGGAAGAGTTCCGCACCATGCAGGCGAATCTCGATGAACATGGCATCGGCTATGAGGTAGCAGACGTCGAGCTGGCGCGTAAGCGCTGTGTTCTTGAACTCATGCTGTTGGAAGATCCGGCGGGCAATCCGCTGGAGATTTTTCACGGACCCAGGATTGACACGCACTTGCCGTTCCATCCCGGTCGCGGCATGTTTGGCAAGTTTGTCACAGGCAAGGGTGGCCTGGGGCATATGATCGTTGCTCACAACGGCCTCGAGCAGGCACACGATTTCTATACAGCTCTGGGCATGCGTGGTGGCATTGAATACCTCATGCAGACACCGGATGGCAATGCCATGGAGCTTATGTTCATGCACTGCAATGAGCGCGATCACACACTCGCGTTCGGTATGGCACCGAAAGGACGCATCAACCACATCATGTTCGAAGTCGATAACCTCGACGATGTTCTCTTCACTCACGAGCGAATCAAGGATAAGCACCACATCGCAATTACTCCGGGTAAACATGCGAACGACCACATGTTCTCGTTTTACTGCGTTTCACCTTCCGGTTTTCTGGTAGAGATCGGCTGCGGTGCGCGTCCGGCAACCCATGAGTCCGAGTATTACGTCCAGGATACCTACGGACATCAATTCAGCCCGGGAGCTTGAAAATGAGCGAAGCACCTCTTCTGAATATTGCGGATCAGCAACACTACATTGGGGGCAGGTTCATCGGCTCGGCATCTGGAGACACGTTTGACGTTATCAATCCGGCAACCGAAGAAATCGTCACCACCGCGGCGCGAGGCGCTGCGGTGGACATTAACCTTGCAGTAAAAGCGGCCAAAGAAGCATTCGACGATGGTGCGTGGTCACGCGCAAAGCCGTCCTTCAGGAGGCAAGTGCTATTCAAGGCTGCGGACCTGATTGAAGCGCGCTCCCAGGAATTTCTGCAGCGGCAAACTGCGGAAATGGGTGGACCCATTGGCCCTGACTTTGGGGGTCGTCCGCACCCGATGATCGAGCGTTCAGCATGGAACTTGCGCTTCTTTGCCGAAGAACAGGAGCAAGCCGGTGATCATGCCTTCAATCGAGACGATTCGCTGCTGACCTACACGATGACCGATCCTGCAGGCGTCTTTGGCCTGATCACCCCGTGGAACGGACCCATCATGTTATCGACCTGGAAAATGGCGCCATGCCTTGCATACGGTAATTCAGCAGTTCACAAGCCGTCGGAAATGTCGCCGTTGTCGATAGGTATTTTGTGCGAGATCTTTGAAGAAGCAGGCATGCCGGCGGGTGTTTACAACATGGTGCTCGGCTACGGTAAGGAAGCTGGCATTCCCCTTGTCGAGCACGAAGACATTATCGGTGTTTCCTTTACAGGCTCGCCGGCGACGGCGCAAGACATTGCCACCAGAGCAGCGCAGGGGCTAAAGCGAACCTCGTTTGAGCTGGGTGGTAAATCGGCGAACATCATTTTCGCGGACGCTGATCTCGCCAAAGCGATCCCCGCCGCAGCGATGGGCATCTTCATGAACAGCGGACAGGTCTGTGTCGCCGGATCCCGCATTCTGGTACAGCAGGAAATCTACGACCAGTTCATCGAAGGGTTCGAAAAAGTCGCTGCTGGGTGGAAGCCCGGTGACCCCACAGAGCGCACGACGCGGCTTGGCCCGTTGGTATCCAGGTCCCAGTACGAGCGCGTAATGGGGTATCTCGACCTGGCGCGTGAAGAGGGCAAGATTCTGTTTGGTGGCAGGCGCCCTGAGGGTATCGATAAGGGCTACTTCGTGGAACCCACGGCGATTGTCGATGCGGATCCTGACGCGCGAATCTGCCAGGAAGAAATTTTCGGCCCGGTCGCCACGATCATTCCATTTAGCGATCGTGATGAAGCAATCGCGATTGCGAACAATACCGGCTATGGGCTCGCGGGTTATATCTGGACCGGGTCACAGGACACGGCTCATTACGTCAGTCATCGTCTGCAAACCGGGATGATCTGGATCAACTCGGGCTTTGATCGCGATCTGCGGCAGCCGTTTGGGGGAATGAAAAACAGTGGGCTGGGACGCGAGGGTGGCGGACTGAGCCGCGAGTTTTTCACCGAGACAAGGTTTGCTTCATTTCCATTGACGCCGCGCGGCGATCACCAGCCCGGTCATTAACAAGATCAATACGAAAGGAAAAGCAATGAATGTTTTAGCAGGAGAGCGATTCGAACAACGGCGAATCGTTCACGAGGGTCGTCCGGAATGGACAACGGTAGACGGCGAAGAGCTCGTCTTGATGGACGGGCGGCGGATCGCTGAAGCCGAGGCTGTGTACCTACCGCCTTGTGACCCGACCAAAATTCTGTGTATCCACCTGAATTTCGAATCCCGCCGAATCGAGTTCCGCGCCCCAAATCTGGTGACCCCAACTTACTTTCAGAAGCCGGTGACCGCCGTTAATTCCCATCGCGGTATGTTGAACCGTCCGGATGACTGCAAATACCTCAACTATGAGGGTGAAGTCGCAGCAATCATCGGCCGGCCAATGAAGAATGTAGCTCCTGAAGACACCTGGGATTACATCGCAGGATTTGCACCAGCCAACGATGTAGGCGCCCAGGATTTTCGTGAAACCGATGCAGGCGGGATGACTCGGGTAAAGGGCATGGACGGGTTCTGCCCGCTCGGCCCGGGTATCGTCCGCGGGGTGGATGTGCGTGAGTCAACTTTGCGTACCTATATCAACGGCAACGTTGTGCAGGAAGGCGACATCAGCGAGATGACGTTTGGTATTGACTATCAATTAGCTGACCTCTGTCGGCACATCACGCTGATGCCGGGTGATATTGTCCTCACCGGCACGCCCGCGAATTCTCGACCGATGGAACCGGGCGATGTGGTCGAGGTTGAGGTGACAGGCCTCGGCAGGTTAACCAATATGGTGCAAGACGTCCCCGCCTCGAAAACAGGCGTCGGTCACAATCCCACCGACACAGATGCTGTCACCCGTGTCGCACTGGGTGGTGATTGGTGGGCTGAGCAAGACGCGAAAGACGATGGCTGAATGCTCAGCGAGGCAGAAGTAGGGGCTATCGCAGCAGAAATCTGCCACGCAGAGCAGACCGGTGAACTTGCCGAAGCACCTTCATCGAGACACCCTGATGTGACGGTCGAGGACGGTTAGGCAATAGGCATGGCAGTTCGTGACCTTAAGCTTGCTGCGGATCGAAGCGTTAAGGGCCACAAGATCGGCCAGACTTCCAAGGCCATGCGCGACATGACCGGCGCTGAGGAACCCGACTATGGCTTTATCTATGACGATTGGTTTGTCATGGAAGGCGATGTCGTGCAGAGATCGAACATGAACCGGCCGCTGGTTGAGGTTGCATTCGTCATGAAAGAAGAGCTTGCCGGACCATCCGTGCATGTAGCGGACGTGATACGCGCAACGGATCTCATCCTGCCTGCCTTGGAGATTGTAGATTCTCGCTACCAGAAGCCGGGGCCCAACATGTTAGTAGACAGCATCGCTGATACTGCCTGATTGGCGAACACCCTGCACCGGTTTGGTACCAGCATGCAGCCAGGTGATGTGATCCTGTCCGGATCATTCGTTAAGGCTATACCTTTCGATGCCGGAGATTCCCTGGTTGCCTTGTTCGATCAACTGGGCGAAGTCACTCTTCGCGTGGAGTGAGACGATAGATGGCTGAACCCAAACTTGACGATAATATTACCGACCCGACCATCGTCGACAAGATCCTCTCCCACATCCGCCAGTCCCGCGCCCCGCCAGCCGACGCCGATTGCCCCACCATGACTCCGGCCCCAACTTCAAAGAAATCCACGAACCACGCATACTTTCTTCTCAATGACTAAACCGCTTTAATTCTTCTTATCCTTACGGTTGGCGTGAATGCGATGCATAGAACGGGCAAAGCGTTCTTGGAGATGGGGATTTCTTTACGGCCCGAATTTGCTGCTGAAATTAACCGTGTTTTAGGGCCGAGTAAGTCGCCTTAAATCGGTAAATCGCGGTCTCGATAGCCTTCAGGGTAAACCTTGAGCTGTTGGGTATCTCAAAGCCTATTTTTTCAACTAAGCGTGGTGCGTCGACTCAGTTTTTTCGCGTCAGTCATTATTGATGAAAAACCGCGAGATAAGCGCTCTGTACGCTTCCGGCTCTTCAATATGGGAGACGTGGGCTGATTTCTCAAAGACCACCATTTCTGCATCGGGAATGCCTGTCTGTAAGGTATTGGCGCAGGCAGGCCCCAGTTCGTCATAACGGCCACAGGTGATCAGGACGGGGATCTTGATCTGCCCGAGGTCTGGTGTGCGGTTCCAGTAACGCAGATTTCCAATTGTCGTAAATTCATTCGGCCCGTTGATGGTTTCATAGACCGCATTGTGATGCAGATTTTGTACCGTGCGCAAAATGCAGTCCGGCCATTCTTCCAGCCGGCATAAATGACGGCTGTAAAAAACCTCCTCCGCCGCGGCATATGCTACATGCTCAAACTCAGCTCGGGCGCCGTGATATTGCAGCGCTTTGCGATGCTCGGGTGGTAGCTCGGAAATCAACCGGTCGCATTCGGCAGCAAATTGCGGAACGGATGCTGAGGTCGAGGCAAGCACAAAACTTTGTAGTCCGGCCGGTTGCCGAAGCATGTATTCGATGCCCAGCCAGCCACCCCAACTCTGGCCAAGCATATGACAGCGTTTAAGGCCTAGCGCGTCACGCACTTCCTGCACCTCATCAGCAAACCGCTCGATGGTCCACAAAGCACGGTTTTCGGGTATGTCGGATTTTCCGCAGCCGAGTTGGTCGTAGAAAATTACGGGACGATCAGAGCCCAGCGCTTCGAGCGGTTCCAGATAATCGTGGCCGCCCCCAGGGCCACCGTGGAGCAGCAATAAAGGAAGCCCCGGCCCGTCACCCACTGTTTTTGTCCAGACCTTATGGCCATTTGAAAGTTCAAGCTGGCGCTCCATGATTCACCCCCGAAAGATTCTAAGATATGGTCAGCGTCGCGGTTATCAGTGACTTCAAGCAGCTCGACTCAGTCGTAGTAAGCCGGGGCTGTTTTAAGGGTTTTGAAAAGCGCGAGGTCATGTTCAATCCAAAGGACAGCGCCAGTTTCTGCAATCAGCTTCTCAACTTTGTCCATAGATTCGAGGGTCTGGTCCGCATCGACATTAAAGGTTGGTACCCTTTTTTCGGACCGATTGATCCGCAAATGATAAAGGTCGCCTGACAGAATGAGGGGGCCAAAATTTTCCAGTTCGAGATAGAGCACTTGATGACCGGGCGTATGGCCTGGTGCACTAATAATCTTGACTTTACCGTCACCGAAAATGTCAAAGTCATCGTCCAGCACCTTCACGGGAAGCGCGCGAAGCCCCGATACCAGCGTCGGGTCAAAAGCCATTAACTGCGCGCCCTCTGCCATGACCAGATCGTAATCACCGCGTTGTACGAGCCAAGTCGCGTCTTTGACTTCATTGGCAACACCAACATGATCAAAATGAATATGAGAAAAAACTGCATAGCTCAATTGAGACAGGCTAAAACCCAACGCCATATCGCTTAATTGATCCGCTAAGGTCTTGTCCAGTTTCGAGTCTATACCCTCATTGTTCGGATCCGGCTGCCAATCCGATATGGCTGCCGTTGCCGAGGGTAAGCCGCCGTCCCAAAGCACAGTGCCTTCAGGATGATCAATGATATAACAAGGTACGATAAGTTCTCGTACATCTGTTTCGTCATCGCTGACGTTAAACATGGCCATCGATTGAAAGCGGAGATTTCCACAATTAAAAACATACAATCGGACTGCGCCATCAGAGTCGGCATCCGAGTCTGCCTCGGTGCCTACAGAGCTTTCACCACAACCCGCTAAAAAAATGAGTGACAACAGAACAGTGCAAATTTTCGAGCGAAATCTTGAGTTTGTTTTCATCTTGATCAACATTTTTTCTTCTCTAACTACTTTTTTCTGGTAGGTGATTCTCTCATAGAACCATTTTGATGCTTTCGTGCTGTTATTGGAACGGGTGAGGATCGGTTTTTAGCAGGGGGCGAAGACGCAAAATACTTCTCTATCTTGGCGAGCCCCTGTGTAATCGCGGCACGAGTTTTCTCGACCTCGATTTCAACGGTGCGGGACAAGCGCCTCGCTCCGCCCCCGTGAATCATCATCCACAGCGTACGCCGATTGCCCCATGATGCCTCCCGCCGCAACTTCAAAGAAATCCACGAACCGTGCATACTCTCATCTCAACGACTAAACCGCTTTAATTCTTCTTATCCTTAAACTCAATGCCCTATGGTCTGGGCTTTGCTGCTGGATTGGCGGACTGCATGGCTGCCATGCCTATGAT
>CAYMUT010000032.1:18732-55438 GCA_964393625.1 uncultured Pseudomonadales bacterium | reverse complement strand
TGCCACGGGCGATACGGGAACCACGGGCGCGACAGGTGCCACGGGCGATACGGGAACCACGGGCGCGACAGGTGCCACGGGCGATACGGGAGCCACCGGCGCAACCGGTCCCCAAGGCGATCAGGGCCCTGGTGGTGCTCAGGGTGACACGGGCGCAACCGGTGCAACCGGCGCAACGGGTGCTCAGGGTGCAACAGGTGCTCAAGGTGAGACTGGAGCCACCGGCCCGGCTGGTAGTGGTGGCCTATCTGGATTGGTGATTTTGAGTAATAACGGCGACTTCGGCGGCAATACTGTTCAGAAAGTGTCGCAGGCTTGCGGGACAGGACAGGTTTTGATTGGGGGAGGAGTTAGGACCGGCAGATTAAATAACGATCCAACGGATACCCATGTCGAGAAAATACACGTCAGTTCCAGCGCTCCAGAAGGCAATACGTGGATGGCAACAATGTTTTCTCAAGACCAAACGAGTTCGTACAAATGGGAGGTGTACGCCATTTGCATTGACGCACCCTAGCTGCAAACTTTTTCGGGCTTTTGGGACTTTATGTAAAGCCTGGGCTGGGCTCTCCGCGACGGGCGTAACAAAGGGTCACCTCGGCCCGCGGGGGTGCCGCATTTGGCGTTAGCTCGGTATGTCTGAACGCGGCGGGTGCTGACTACCTCATGCGTCGATTGCATCTGAAGCCTGCAACCCGGTTGAACAGGCATTAAGACCCGATCCCAATGGGCTTACTTCGCCAAGGAAACGAAGTGAAGTATCAGTGCATTGCGGACCATCGCGATGAGTAGCCTGTAGCCATGACATGCCGCCTTCTGCAAATTAAGCCAGCCAGCTTTTACGCCTGGTGCCGAAGACCATTCAGCCAGCACTCTGTGGATGATCAGCGATACAAGAAAAGGTCGTTGAAATCTACGACGAGTCTGATGGTGTATATGACAGCCGAAAGGTAAGAGACGGCTTCTTCGACCTGGGCGCCATCCCGCTATTCGGCCCCGCCTTCAGATTCTCGGTCCTGCCATCGCAAACGGCAGACGAGGTACGGCCAGCATGATGCTCGACAGATTGCCGCTGGATGCCCCGCATGAGTTGCGTTCGGAGTTTGATACCGGGCTCGTGAAGTGACACTCGATGGTCGCTAGCGTGACAGGCTCATATCCTCGCGTTTGATCCGTCTCGCAAGGCCGCCTCATTGTCCGTCGAACCCTGCTGCTGAGCTCTCCTAAAACAAAGGCATAGACACAGATCCCGCTGGTAGCGACAAAGAAGACACATGGTTTGAGATAGCTGTTCTGACTAGCTGGAAACTCGTAAATTCGCACCACTCACGAACAGAAGTCCAGCTAGAATAGCCAGGTTCTTGATGAAATTCTGCATCTCATCAGGGTTATTCCAGAAGTCATGCATGTAGATATTGATGATCAGCGTAAGGGCCGCCAGGATTGCAGCACATAGTTGTGTCCGATAACCGATCAATAAGCTTGCGCCAACACCGATCTGTAAGATGATCGTGATGACCAGGGCGACAGGAATCAGGGGCACACCGTGCGCCGCCATCTCTTCCACCGTACCACTCCAGCCGGTGATCTTTGCGATGCCAGGTATGATGAAATAGACACCCAGCAGGCCACGTCCAAGCAGCAACGCCAAACGTTGTGGTGTATCTGAATTGATCATTCCCATCATCCCCCTTGGTTCTTGAAAATGGACAAATCGGGAACAGCATACCCTCGCGACATTCGCCACGCGATGGGAAATTCGATGATGACGGTGAGCGACGCGAGCAATAGGCCAATGCTCAAGCCGACAACTCCCGCCAGGGTATCTGTGGGTAGAATAAGCGTGAACAAGACAACAAAAACGCCAGTTGCGGAAAATCCCCAGAGGCTTGTAGAAAGCAGCTGAGCACGAGTATTTTCTGTCGGATCTAGATTGAAGATGAAGGGCGACCACTTTGGAGCGGATTGCACATTAGCCCCAGCCTTCCACGCGCCCAGAACGTGTCCGTGCTCATGGAAAAGCAGCGCGCACAAACCTGTTAAGCCGCCCGTCGCAATTTGACCAAAGTCCCCAGCAGGTAAAAACGCCCACAAGAGAATCGTCATGGCAAGAATTGCCAGGTCTCTGACCAGGAAAAACCTGTATCCAGTCATGATCGGTTTAACGCTTTCGTCACCGCGCGATCTAACGCGTTGGCGAACGCTTGCACGTCTTTCTTATCAAATGCGCTGGGACCACCTGAAACCATACCCCCATCGCGCAGCTGTTCCATGAGATCGCGCCGCGACAAATGATCCTTGATGTTAGCTTCAGTGTAGAGTGTACCGCGTGGATTGATCGCCACACCCCCTGCACGAATCACCTCATCTGCAAGTGGGATGTCTTGCGTAACGACCAGGTCCCCTACATTCATGCGACGAACGATCTCGTTGTCCGCGACATCGAAACCCTGTTCGACCTGAACCGCATGAATGTACTTGGAAGGTGGCGTGCGAAGGTACTGATTCGCAATAAGCGTAGTCTGTACCTGACGTTTATCTGCGGCTCGGAACAGCACTTCTTTAATCGGTCGTGGACAAGCGTCCGCGTCGATCCATATCTTAAACACGTTCGAGCTTACAGCAGTTCAGCATATGCAGCAGGTATAGCTCTACGCAGCTGTACGTTTCTCCGCTTCTTTTTGAGCATCATCTGGTAATCGGATCACAGAAGCAGACTGCCCAAAAATCAGTGCGCCGTCCTCAAGCGGTGCCTTGCGTACAATTTTCTTATCGAGCGCAAAATTTTGTGTGTTACGCCATGGATCACGGCTACCCTGCTTTGGAAACTTATGCATAACTCGCTGCATGTATCCCGCTGAGAAACCCTCGATCCAGTTGCGTGTTTCCATATGACGATCTTCTTCACGCAAGCGCGGAGTGACTACTGAGACGTTCTTTTCATCCATCGTGTTCAGTACACGGCACGCGTATTCTGAGGTGAGATCCGCTCTCAGGGTCCATGATGCATTGATATAGCCGAAGGTTTGAATCAAATTAGGTATGTCCGAATACATCATGCCTTTGTAGCTATAGGTTGATGTGAAATCGATCTGTTCGCCGTTCAGGCTGAATTCCGCACCACCAAGAAGCTGCAGTTCCAGACCCGTCGCCGTAACAAGTATATCTGCCTCGACCTCCTCGCCAGATTTCATTCTCACCCCGGTCGATGTGATCTCATCGATCTCGCCAGTCACGACTGAAGCTTTTTCGTTGCGGATCGCCTTGTACAGATCGCCATTAGGAATAAGGCAAAGTCGCTGATCCCACGGGTTATAGCGCGGCGTGAAGTGCGTATCGACATCAAAGTCTGGCAGTGCTTGTTTAACCATGTTCAATAACCGCGCTTTGATTTTCCCTGGATTGGTTCTCGTCTGATTGTAGACATAGGCCTGCATGGTTACGTTCTTGAAACGCGTGATCGCGTATGCCCAGGCGCCGGGGAGGAATTTACGTAGTGTGTTGGCAATTACATCCTGATCAGGCCGGGATACAACATAGGTAGGAGAGCGCTGGATCATAGTCACCAACTCTGCGGTCTCCGCCATGTTTGGCACGATGGTCATCGCTGTCGCGCCGGAACCAATTACGACAACCTTCTTCCCTGCGTATTCCAGGTCTTCAGGCCAGAACTGCGGATGCACAAGCTGACCTTCATAGTTATCTAAACCTGGTAACTGAGCGTCGTAGGCTTTGTCATAGTTGTAGTAACCCGAACACATCATCAGGAAATTACATTTGAGTTCAACAGATCCGCCATTTTGCTCACATACCACCTTCCATGCGCTGTCTTCGCTTGACCAGTTGGCTGATTTCACCCTATGACCGAATCGGATATGCTCGCGAATCGAGTGCTCGTCTGCGGTTTCGTTAACGTACTTACGGATTGAAGGTCCATCGGCAATCGCCTTGGCTTCAGTCCAGGGCTTAAAGCTGAATCCCAGAGTGTGCATATCCGAATCGGATCTAATGCCAGGGTAACGGAAAAGATCCCATGTACCGCCGATTGCTTCGCGGCTTTCAATGAGCGCAAAGGTCTTGTCAGGACAGTGTTTCCGCAAGTGGACTGCCGCACCAATACCTGAAAGACCGGCGCCTACGATGATTACGTCGAATGACTGCATAACTTCTCAACTCATAAATCTCAGCCGCACATTCTCTCAAATTATGTGTACGGTGCTCAAATCCCATACTATGCGGTAGCGCAGGCGGACAAGGCTGGCATCACGACCCCAGTGCTTTCCAGTGGAGCTTGGCTAACGGTGATCGAGCGATTGATTTTGTGTGGATGCGCTCTCACGCGACTTATATGAATTGGGCAGAATATAACGATTCTGTTGGGGCTGCGTCGCAAATAGCGAAAGTGCAGCAGCGCTTTGGTGACGTTGCAACCTGTTATGCGGGTATGGGCCAGATCCGAGCTCTTCATGGCGGGGTTCCGATCGATAATCCTGATAGATATAATGCATGTAAGTTCACTGAAAACGGTCAGGTGACCCTGTCTGTTTTGCCCTACAGGCGGGCGGATTCAGAATGGCTCAAGTTCGAGGTCAAGATACAGCCATTGGCATGACTGAAGAACAGATGGGCAAAATCTTTGAGGATTTTGCGCAAGCGGAGGGTGACGCTACGGCTAAGTTTGGGGCACTGGGCTTGGCCTCTCTATCACGAAACAGCTCGTCGAAATGATGGTCGATGAAGAAAATGTGCGCAATGTAGTTTCAAGAACAGCGGAATCTGCAAGAATGCGTGTGCTGACTGCGCAAAATGGCCCAGAGGCGCTGGAGGTGCTCGCGGTGCAAAAGCCCGACCTGATTATTCTTGACCTTTTGATGCCGGAAATGGATGGGTTTGAATTTCTGGCGAAATATAATTCCGGCGCTTTCTCAGACCGTGCGGCAAATCTCATGTACAGTGCAATGGAGCTAGATGAGACGTTGAGAGCTAGCCTGCAGGAGGCTTGCGTTGCCGTGATAGACAAAAATACCGAAGATTCGCTAGGTGGTCTGGAACAAGCTATCTCCACTACATTGGCGTTACGACCGTAATGCTGCGCGATATGTTCGCCAGAGTTAAATATCTGTTGTGGTACATGCTCACGACAAGTCCCGTTTTCCCATTCGTCTTTCTTTTGGGACTGTCCCTATTAGCAATTTCAATAGCGCTGCTGGCGTACAGTTTCGGTGTTTTCTCCACAAACGCACTTGTCGATTATGGTGTGTCACAAGATGTCGATGGTTTTGTTGCCACTGTAGTCTGGGCCTTCAGTCTGATTCTGGATACGGGTACCTTTACGGAGAACCTGGGCGTATCCCCTGGTTTGCTGGCCTTTGCGGCGGCAAACAGTGTTTTTGGCCTGATTATCACTTCTGCGATCATTGGAAATGTCGTGGCGGTGATGCAAAAGGGCCTCGAAGATATGAAACGTGGGGGCGTATCCGTCAAGGAAATGGGCCACGTTGTGATACTGGGTTGGAGCCGGAATGCAATCCACGTACTAAAGGTATTTACCGAACTCGGCTTCAATAAGCGCGTGGTGATCATGACACCGTCCGAACTGGATACGGTTCGAGGCGAACTTAATCGAGCTAAGAAGCATTTGCGTGGCATGAAACCTCTGTTGTTGCATGGGCAGGTGACTTCGGGGGCAGATCTTGAGCGCATTGCAGGGAAAGATGCGTCGAACGTGATTTTCTTGGCTGAGGAATCGTTGGGCAGCGCAATGTCGCAGGATGCTGCGACAATAAAAGCGATGATGCATTTGCAAGGCCTGGTTGATGGTCCGAATGGGCCTTCGTTTGCATCTGAAATCACTTCTTTGTCTAACTTGCCGATGGCGAGGACAGCTTCGCGTAACCGTTACCCCATCATTGCTAGTACCGAATTCGTCAGCAAAGCGCTAGTACAGGCGGCGCGATATGTGGGCTATGGTGCGGTTTATCAGGAATTGTTCAGTCTAAAAGACAATAGATTCGAGATTTACGTACCCGGCGGCATAAGTGAGGGTGCATTGTTTGGTGATGTAGCTCAAGGCTTTACGAACTGCGTTCCACTGGGTTTAAGCTGGGTCAACAGCGATGGACGCCGCGTTGCCGCGCTTAATCCGGAACCCGATTTCGATCTCACTGAAGGCGATGAATTTATTGTTCTTGTTAAGGGCTCTGAGCAACCTGAGTATCGCCCCGTGAAGCCTCGTATGCTGCCTGCAGAGGAGGCGACTAAACCTGAACGGCCGCGACTAGAAAAGGTTTTGATACTGGGTTGGAATGAGCACGTCACCGATACGGTCAAACAACTTCGGGCTCATTGCGTTCAAGGCGTGGCTGTAACGATTGCAAGCACTCAGGATGCGGAAACAATTTTGGAGCGTTACGGATTAGGATCGCTGGTAGAGAGCGAAGGACTGGACCTGACGGTAGAGGTCTTGCGCGAAAGTGATATTGAGGCCGTGGCCAAGTTGGACCCGAGCCAATACGACGTCATTATCCAAATGGCCGACCTGACGAACGCAGCATTTGATGCGGATGCAAAAAGTGCGATCAATATGCTTCTGTTGGCGGAAGAGAGGGATTCCAATGACAATCCATTTCCGCCTGTTATCGCGGAATTTCTGGATGAAGACAACGTTCAACTCTGTGAGGGCACGCCACTTTCCGACGCGATTATTACGCCGCAGTATCTCAGTATGCAGCTAGCACACCTGTCTAATGAGCCGATTCTTGATTCGATTTTTAGAGAGCTGCTAAGTGCTGGCGGAGTAGAAATCGCTTTGCGTCCTATATCTCAGTTTACTTGCAGAACGTCTATTGATTTTGCCGATCTCAGCATTCTAGTGACTGGGTTCAATGAGATTGCGCTTGGCTTTCGAAGGGGTGGAGTCGGGGGCGAATTGGTGATCAATCCATCAACGGATCAAGAAATTGATGTTGATGAAAAAACCGATGTGGTTGTGTTGGCCCAACAAATTTATGCTTAAGTTCGAGGGGAGAATATATGGCTAAGGTCCTGATTGTCGAAGACAACGAAATGAATCGAGACATGCTGTCAAGGCGGTTAGCACGCAAGGGCTACGAGGTCACTATTGCCGTCGACGGACAAGAAGGCCTGGATATGATGCAAACGGATCGTCCCGACATTGTGCTGATGGATATGGGACTTCCTGTGAAGGATGGTTGGACTGCAACCGCTGAAGCGAAAAGCGATCCGGACCTTAAAGATATCCCAATTATCGCGTTGACTGCGCATGCGTTTGAGGAAGATCGAATCAAAGCTTTCGACGCAGGTGCGGACGAGTTTGACACAAAGCCCGTCAATTTATCCCGTCTCATTGAAAAGATGAATGGCTTGGGCTTTTGAGCCAGGCCCGATAGTAGAGGCTTACACTTCCTCGAATAGTCATCTCGGCAGACTCGAAAGCGTGCATGTCCAACCACTCATGTATGACCGACCTATTGAAACGCGCAACGTAGGCGTACTGTGTCATCTTACCCGGCTGGATATAGATCATGGTGATCTGATTGATCGCCGCTTGTATAACGTGGCTTCCTCGTTCTGTCTGTGTATCGGGTTTTTTCATCGAGAATTCCCGTGCTCAGTTTACGAGAATCCTCTACTCCTAAGCCTGCTGTTTTTCGGGCGAATACAGCTGCGCGGAACGTATCAGTCAATACTGCTCCAGTCATAAAGCAGGCCCATGACTTCTTCACGTTGCTGGTCTGCCAGTTTGTAGGCTTCAATGCATTCCGCAGGGGAAAATTCATGGGTGATGAGCCCGGATAGATCGAACTGACCGTCCTGCATGCTGGCAAAAAACCTGGCATCGATCTGCTGCTGCGTCCCGCCATAGAAATCATGGCTGTCGTGTACCGCCTGAACTGAAAGACCTTTTGACATGACATCGGATGTCAGGCGCTGCCTGCCGGGATAACCAGTGTCACCCAGCAGAAGGACCTTACCGAACATCGATGACGCTGCAAGGGCGTGTTTAAAGACGTCGGCGTTACCCGTTGCATCGACGATGACTGATGGGCCATTACCGGCATTGATTTCTCTTATCCTGTCAATCTGTTCCGCAATGCCGCCCCGGAGCAGCAGGTTTGCACCACCCATTTTTGCGTGTTTGAGTCTTATGTCCGACAGATCAACGGACGCTATTGTCCGGACACCCACTGTCCTGGCCCAGCGAATCGCCATCTGCCCAACCGGCCCGGCCCCGATGATCAAGATATGCGCATCTTTCGTAAACGGCGCTGCAGCGACCGCCCGGTAGGCCGTCTTGGCAAGTCCGCACCAGCAGGCTGTTTTCAAGTCGACACCCTCGGGTACCGGAGAGCAAGCCGCAGCAGGTTGGATCTGATGAGAACCGTGGGCCATTCGCATGAAGACTCTGTCGCCGGCTTTCAGGTCAGTGACTTTGTCACCTAACGTTTCTATTTCACCAACAGCCTGAACGCCCGTTTGTAACTGAGGAAACGAAAACATTTTCGCGAAGTGGGTATCGGGGTCGTAGCGCTGATGCAGAATTATCGTCTCGGTACCGATGCTCATGAGACTATACAAAGTTCGAACGCGGACCTCCTGAGAACCCGGTGCAGGTACCTCAAAGCGCTGCAGTGCCACTTTGCCTTTTTCAGGAAAAATGATTCGGATTGGCATGACCACGATGTTCCGTTGCTGATGCAACAGCGGGCAGGTTAGCATAGATCGTAACTCAGTTAAGTCAGTAACCGGTTGGCCCGGTCTGAGCGAGGGGGCACAGTGGCAGTTGTTGTTATCACAGGATCAAATCGCGGTTTTGGCCTGCATGGTGCTCTTGCCTTTGCTCGCAATGGCGATCAGGTTTATGCAGCAATGCGCGATACCGGCAATGGTGACGCATTGCTCAAAGCCGCCGATTCGGAAGGGCTTACCCTCAGGGCCGTAACCCTGGACGTTAGAAGACCTGAGACATTTGATTTTTTTGTCAGCAAGATACTCGACGAGTCAGGAGGCATTGATGTACTCGTCAATAATGCGGGGGTGCTTCGGGCAGGCACGGTAGAGGACACATCCGAAGATACCCTGCGAATGGTGATGGAAACCAATTTTTTCGGTGCCATGCTCCTGGCACGGGCGGTTCTGCCCCAGATGCGCAAAAGACGCAATGGCTACATCATCCAGGTCAGTTCCCTTTCGGGCCTGGCCGGCCTGCCCGGTGACTACTCTTACACCGCCAGCAAATTTGCACTGGAAGGCGCCACTGAGGCAATGCGACATGAGGTGGATCGCTGGGGTATCAAGGTGGCTCTTGTCGAGGCTGGCATGTACGGCACCGGAATAATGAATGAAACCGTTTCCAGCGACCTGGCCCTACCCGATTACTATAACGGTGATTCGCCTTACCGACGCTTGATTGAGGCTAAAGTAAATGCACTCCGCGCACGATTGCCAGAGGCATTCGATCCAAAACAGGTTGGCGAACTTTTCGTCAGAATAGCCAGATCCGACGGTAGCCGTTTACGCTGGGCAGCAGATCCGGTTGCAGAAAAAGTTCTTGGGACGGTTTTTGGATTGGGTGATGCCGAGCGCAACCGGTTTCTCCAGGATGCAGCTGACAGCAAATGGTGGAGCGAAGGCATGGAGACGCCCGAATGAAGACAGGATTAGCACATGTGTGCATCGAGTCTTGCGATCTCGAGGCAACAGAAAAGTTCTATCAGGTACTCGGCCTGAAACGACAATTCGAATTCCGCAACAAGCAGAATGAACTTGTTGGGTTCTACCTTGCTTTTGCAAATGGCACCTACATTGAAGTCATCAAGCACACCAACTGCTCAGGCGATGGAAACGTGAAACACTTTGCGATAGAGGTGGATAATGTTGACGAAGCCTACGACGCACTGGTCGGAGCTGGTTATGACGTGACAAAAAAGGAACTCGCCGGAGATTACAACTGGATGATTACCTGCCACGACCCCAACGGGATCTTTATCGAACTGCAGCAGTACACTGACCAAAGCATGCAGCGGGCAGGTGGTGTCTGCGAGGTCGACTACCAGCCCTGACTTGATCAGCATTTCTATAGCATTTCCATAAGACCATGACCGAGGACCTGCACCGAGACGTACCGAAGCAGGAGCATTCATTAAGTCTGCTGGAAGCGAAGGCCGTTGTATCGAAGAGGTGCTCGTCACGGCTGAACGTCGGGTTGGGAAAAACAGGCGCTAGGTACGACGGATCGTCCCGACTACGCGTTTGGCCACGACCCCAGTCGCCAGCGCCTGATCGGACTTAATGGCATATCCGGGTATGACCTCAAGACGGACACCAATGGTCAGCAGGGTGAGTATTTCGACCAGCTGCATGGCTACGAAACCGTGTTCTACTAGATCGAAGCGTTTTACAATAGAAAACGACGGCATAGCCATCTCGGTGATGTCAGCCCAGAGGCCCTAGAGCGGGCGTCATTTTGAGGCTGTCAGGCGGTCAAAATCGCCACATAGCAAACGCAAGTTGGGTTGTCGACAATTGATCGCGCGTTGGTTGATGCTTTAGAGTCAAACTCGCAGAATGGCGGGACTCTTTTTGTCTGCGGAAGCAATAGGTAACTACGATGCCGGCTGCCAGCTCGGAAGCGTCGCGCGCAATCAACGTGTTACGCAGCAAGCTTATCAAACCCCAGGTGTCTGGGAAGCTGGTCCTGCGTGAGCTATGCGGAGAGTTTGCCAAAGAATTTCTTGACGGTGAGGTGGCGAGTAAGAAAGTTGGCCTGGTGGTGGCCCCAGCGGGCTATGGCAAATCGACGCTGCTGGCGCAAAGCTTCGATGTGCTGGTCGAAAACAATGTGCAATGTTCGTGGCTCAGCTTAGATCCGGAAGATAATAATCCCCGCCGGTTCGTATCCCACCTGCTGGCAGCGCTCGAAGTGATAAGCACAGATAATTTTGCCGTCGCCGGCCTGAAAGAGGATCAGCACTTAGGGGCAGATTCGAAAGTCTTGATCGAGCATTTTGTCTCCGACACAGCAGCAAAACTGGACTTTCTGGATTTCAAACACGCGCTTTTTATCGACGACTATCATGTCATTGATAATCCGGACGTACATACGTTGTTGGAGCGGCTTGTTCTTTATTCGTCTGACAATACCATGTTCGTCATTGCAAGCCGTGTGCAGCCGGGCCTGGCATTCAAATCGCTGCGCGTGAGAGAAAAAGTATCGGAGCTGACAGCTCGTGAGCTTGCCTTTGCACCGAATGAAGCGGAGGAGTTTCTCAACGGAACCAAGCAACTTGGACTTGATAGTGAGCTCATCCAAGCGCTTGATAGGCGCACGGAAGGTTGGGTTGCTGGATTGCAACTGGCCGCTCTTGCCCTGGTTGGGCAGACAGATTCTGAAGATTTTATCCGAGAGTTTTCCGGCACCGATCGTGATGTTACGGATTATTTGGGTGAAGTTGTCTTAGCGCAGCAGAGCGACAGCACGCGGCGTTTCCTGTTGTGGACGTCACTGCTCGAGCGAATGAACGCGGACATTGCTAACGCAATACTGGGGTTCGAATCTTCGCAGGCCATTCTGGAGCAGGTGGACGGGCAAAATCTGTTTGTTATTCCTTTGGACAGGAACCGTGAATGGTATCGATATCATCACCTGTTCAGAGACTTTCTAAATGTGCAGATGTTGAAAGAAAACCCCGGTGATGTTGAAGGGGTGTACCAACGGGCGGTTACGTGGTGTGTTGATCAGGGACAAACAAGCGAAGCAATAAACTATGCGCTGCGCGGGGGTCTCTATGACCGGGCAATGGATCTGATTAAGGAAACTGCAAAAAGCCTACTACAGAATTCCGGTGAGCATTGGACAATGTTGCGATGGGTGCGGCAGCTGCCGCAAGATTATGTAACCAGGCGACCAGAAATTGCGGTGGCCTACAGTTGGTCGCTGATTTTTTCCCGCCAATATGCCGAGGCTCGTGAGGTACAGAAAACGCTGAGTGACCTGAGCGAGCAGCAAAGCCCTGAGCTAAAAGCGCAGCTCCTTTACGGCATTAACTTGAATCAATGTGTGCTCGAAGGAGCTTGCGACAACTCCGAGCGAGCCAGTGTGCTGGTTAAAGAATGGTTGCACGATCACTCGCAGGCCGAGCCAGGTGATTTGATGACGGCCTATGTGATGCAGTCTTACTCAGCGCTATCCATGTTTGAACTTGAGCTAGGTATATCTGCTACAGAAAAGGCGATAGCGATCGGCCTGGAACACTCGCTGGACTATTTCCATTCCTGGGCTAGAGCATGTGCCGGCATGTTATACATGCAGCGTGGCGACGTGACGGCGGCGATTGAGCACTATCGTCTAGGTATAGAGCACAATAATCGCAATACCAGCGCCTTTTCCTATATGGGGTCTCTGAACACGGTGCTTCTCGCAGAAGCGTACTATGAGCAGAACGATCTAACTCAGGCGGAGGAATTACTGGAAGACCGATTTGAGTACATAGACAATGAATCGGTGGTAGAAGTAGCTTATGCCAGCTACCGCGTCCTGGCTCGATTGCAATTCTTGAAAGCGGATCTTGATGCAGGTCTCAGCGTTATCCGTCTCGGCAAGGAATCCGCTACGCAAGCTAAATTACCCCGGCTTTTTGCCTTGCTCTGTGGGTTGGAAATTCACAGCCTGCTTGCAGCGGGTCAGGGTAAAGAAGCTCGGCGAATAGCCATAGAGAACGATCTTGATCGTATTGAGACGGCATCTGTAGGTATTGGTGAAGTTCGTGATCTGGTACATGCGGAACTTTTGCTTGACGCAGGCCAGCCGGATGAAGTGCTGCAGATGGTTGATGCTATTGAACTGCGGCTGGCAGAAGAGGGTCGTTTGCGTCGTTTGTTGGAGGTGCTGCTTTTGCGGTGTCGTGCAGAATTACAGCTAGCTCGATCCGATGATGCGACCTACAGCCTTTGCCGTGCTCTGGAAATTGGCGCGGCGGGTGGGCTCTATCGTGTGTTTCTCGACGCAAGCGGCGATATTCTTCAACTTGTCGAGCGATTGGCTAAGGAAGATGCCGGGAAGCTGACCAAACCTGCGGCTGATTTGGTTGCCAATCTAACCATGGATGTGGCAGGCGCATCTACGGTCAAACAAAGCGATATAGGTCGCAGTGATGATGCGAGAAAGCCTGGTGATGTGCTTTTTGAAAACCTGACGAAGCGAGAGCGACAGATGCTTGATACCATCGCCGGCGGTGAAACCAACAAGGAAATCGCCGAATCGCTGTTTATTTCTGAGCAAACAGTCAAATGGCATCTTCATCAGTTGTATCAAAAACTAGGCGTCAAGAACCGCACCAGCGCGATAGCTCGTGCCCGGGATCTCTTGCTCATAGATTAGCTGACGCGGCATCGACAAAACCAACTTTAGTTGGTTACTAACGCTCGCTGATTGGAACAGCATATTCCTCCTCAAAACCTGACGGGAGGAATGGGCGTGAATCTCACCCAGCTGATACACCGCAACCTGCAACAGCGTCCAGAGCAACAGGCCATCTGTGATCAAGGCGAAACCATACGTTACGCGGAGTTTGCGGAGCGAGTTGCTTGTTTTGCATCTGCTTTGAAAGGACTTGGGGTGGTTGCCGACGATCGGGTCGCGCTGATGTCGACCAATTCCAGCCGCTACCTGGAAGTCCTTTTCGCCGTTCCCTGGATGGGAGGTGTGTTTAATCTGGTCAACATACGTTGGAGTGCCGATGAGGTCGCGTATTCGCTGAAAGACAGCGGAGCCCGACTACTGATTGTGGATAGTAGCTTCGCGCCGATGGTTCCAGACCTGCGGGAGGCAGTACCGGAACTGGAGCAGGTAGTGTTTATCGGTACTGACCAGTGCCCGGAGGGTATGCTGGATTACGAAGCCTTGCTCATCGATGCAGAACCGATGGTTGATGTGTATCGAACTGGCGATGATCTGGCTGGAATATTTTACACCGGTGGCACCACAGGTACTCCTAAAGGTGTAATGCTGAGCCACACAAACCTGATGACCTTTGCGCTGACCGGTGCCCTTAACAGCGGTGTGCCGGAACAGACGAAGATGTTGCATTGCGCGCCGTTGTTTCACATTGCCGGTATGGGGTTCTTGCTGATGGCATTTTTGTTGGGTGGGACCCACGTAATGGTGCCCGGGTTCGATCCAGCCAATGTGTCTCGTGCGGTTCGCGAACATGAAGTCACAGATGTACTGCTGGTTCCCACCATGATGCAGCTTTTGTTGCATTGGCCGGAATTTGAAGCGAGTGACTTTTCGAGCTTGAAGACAGTTTTATATGGCGCCTCGCCTATGCCGCTGGGAACAGTGGATAAAGCTCAGGCCTGCCTCCCTCATGTCTCTTTGGTTCAAGGTTACGGCATGACCGAATGCGGTCTGGTTTCCATGACGCCCCTGGATAACCACTCGATGGCGGCACGTGAATCCGGTCGCATTCGTAGTGCGGGTCTGGCGTGCCCTGTGCAGGAAGTACGTGTTTTTGACGACCAGGGTCAGGAAGTGGCTGTTGGAGAGGTGGGAGAAATCGTCGTGCGTGGCCCTAATGTCATGAAGGGATACTGGCAAAAACCTGAACTCACGCGCGAAGCGATGGCAGGTGGATGGTTGCACACCGGGGACGGAGGCTACGTTGACGAGCAGGGTCTGATCTACATCGTTGACCGGGTCAAGGACATGATTATCTCCGGTGGTGAAAACATTTACTCATCGGAAGTGGAAACCGTTTTGTCTCAGCATCCGGGCGTAGCGCAGTGCGCTGTGATCGGTATTCCCTCGGAAGATTGGGGGGAGGCAGTCCATGTCGTGGTTGTCCAGGCCGCGGACGCGGAGCAGGTCACTTTGGCTTCGCTTGCTGAATTCTGCGAAGAACGTATCGCCAGCTACAAGAGTCCGAAGTCGATGGAGTTTGTCGATGCATTACCGCTATCTGCGGCGGGCAAAGTCTTGAAAACTGAACTGCGCAAACCCCACTGGGGCGGCAGAAAAGAACAGGTGGCTTGAAAATTCGAGAATCCAACAGAAAGGTTAACTCAACATGACAAATAGTGAATTTACGACCCATGAAGTAACGGCTGCGGTTGCTCGGGAGCCTTCAGAGGCGCTGGTGTTCGAAAAAGTGAGCCTGCAATCGCCCAGAAAAAATGAGGTATTGATCAAGATTGTCGCCTCCGGGGTGTGTCATACGGATCTGGTTTGTATGGGCCAGGATCTTCCGGTGCCTTTTCCCATAGTTCTGGGTCACGAAGGTGCAGGTGTGGTGGTGGAAATCGGAAGCCAGGTTCAGGATCTGGCACCGGGTGATCACGTTGTGCTGTCTTTTAACTCGTGCGGTGGGTGCCCTTCGTGTGATACAGATTTACCGGCTTATTGTTATAACTTTATGGCCAACAACTTCAGCGGTACGCGTGGCGATGGTTCAGGCACCATGCGGCAGTCTGCGGGTGCGCCGGATACTGACCAGATAAACGCAAATTTCTTTGGCCAATCATCCTTTGCGACCATGGCCATTGCCAATGTTCGAAATACAGTGAAGGTAAGCGCTGATCTGCCGTTAGAGAAACTTGCACCCCTGGGGTGTGGAATCCAGACCGGCGCAGGGACTGTGTTGAATTCCCTTGCGGTCAGCGAAGGTGAATCGGTAGCGATATTCGGTGGTGGAGCGGTGGGTCTCAGCGCTGTTATGGCTGCGCGAATCGTGGGTGCGTCACCTATCATCGTGATCGAACCGTTGGCCGATAGACGAGCCCTCGCGTTGGAACTGGGCGCACACCACGTCATTGACCCGTTCTCTGTAGAAGATGTGGTTGAAGAAATTGGCAAGATAGCGGTTGCAGTGGACTTCAGCCTTGAAATGACCGGGATTGCACAGGTCGCCAGGCAGTGTGTCGACGTGTTGAAGCCCCTGGGGACCTGCGCCCTTGTCGGTGCCGCACCCATGGATGCGGAAGTGGCGATCAACATTATGGAAATGCTTATCCCAGGCAGAAAGATCGTTGGTATCGTCGAGGGGAGTTCCGAGCCACAGTCGTTTATTCCGCAGCTGATTGAATACTACAACCAGGGTCTGTTTCCCTTCGATCGGTTGATCGACTTTTTCCCGTTCAACGAATTGAATGAAGCGATTGACGCGGCCAGTAGTGGTAAGAGCGTCAAGCCTGTCGTGCGCATGGAGTGACGGAAGGTTGAAGTGCACTGATGAACCCTAGGTCGAAGAACATGCGGTTGGTCCGCTTTGGTGTTTGTGTGGGTGTGACCCACGAAAACCCAACTGGTTGGTTTTTTCGAAAACAAACTTTAGTTGGTACCTAACCTCCATCTGTAAGTAGACCATGTTCCCCAAGGCGCTCCTGGTGGGGCGATGACATACCGAGGGGCAATGCGCGATCTACTTGAAAGTCAACGTCAGTCGTTTAATCAGGCTGGCTTCCCGGCACTGCATACACGCATCGACCGGCTGGATCGCTTGCTGGCCATGCTGAAAAAGTATGACTCGCGGATTTGTGAGACCTTAGCTGCAGATTTCGGTGTGCGCCCTGATGAGCTGTCCCGACTGGCAGAAGTTTTTCTCACAGTCGAGCAGGTCAAATACGCAATTCTAAAACTCGCTGAATGGATGCAACCCGAGGCTCGTCCTTTGCCTGGCCCAGCGGGTGATGCACAGGCGAGTGCTGAAGTTCGTTTTGGGCCCAAAGGTGTGGTTGGCATCATTGGTCCGTGGAATTTTCCCGTGCACCTGATACTCGGGCCACTGGTGTGCGTGCTGGCTGCTGGGAACCGGGCGTTGCTCAAGCCCTCGGAAATAACCACGAATACGGCAGACCTTATCGCTGAGATGGTCGGTGAGTTCTTCGATCCCACAGAGGTAGCCGTGGTTCTGGGCGATGCAGAAGTTTCGGAGCAATTCAGCAAGCTGCCATTTGACCACCTCATGTTCACGGGCTCTACGGTGGTTGGAAGAAATGTAATGCGTGCGGCTGCCGAAAACTTGACCCCCGTTACTTTGGAGCTGGGTGGCAAGTCCCCGGTTTTCGTAGACCGAGATGTCGATCTTGGTACGACGGCAAGCCGGCTGATGGCAGGGAAGCTTTTCAATTCCGGGCAGGTGTGCGTCAGCCCTGACTATGCTTTCGTCCCTGAAGAGATGATCGAGCCCCTGATTGCTGAATTGCAGGCGGCAACTGCAGTCTTGTTCCCCGACATTGCGGACAACGCGCAGTACACCTCTATTGTCAATGAGAACCATTTTAACCGTCTGCAACAACTACTAGACGATGCCCTCGAAGAAGGCGTGGCGGTGGTCGAGATCAACCCCGCAAATGAACGCTTTGACGAGGCGGCGACTCGCAAAATGCTGCCGCGTGTTCTGATCAATCCATCGCAAGATTCAGCCGTGATGCAGAGCGAAGTTTTCGGACCGCTGTTGCCCCTTATTCCCTACCAGCACATTGATGAAGCGATCGAGTACATCAGCCGTCAGGCGCGTCCGTTGGCGATGTATTACTTCGGTGATACCGAGGCTCATCGTAAGCGTTTCGTCGATGACATGGCGGCCGGTGGCATGGCCATTAATGATGTGGTCAGCCACGTGACCTGTCATCAACTGCCCTTCGGCGGCATCGGTGCCAGCGGCATGGGTTGTTATCACGGCATTGATGGCTTTCGCGAGTTTTCGCATCAAAAGGCGGTGTATTCACAGACGCCGTTAGAAGAAATAGCTGGGTTTACCCGTCCGCCATACAGCGACGAGCTGCGGGCCATGCTGCATCAACAGATCGCTGAAGGCTGATTGGCCAGAAAAAATTCGGAGGACTTATCGTGACCCATGCACACATTGACCTGCCCAACAAAGAACAGTACCTACGGCAACTGAAACAAACACCGGCGATTTCCTGGCCAGCCTTTGGCCTTTTTTTTCTCGGCATGGGGATGATTGTTGTTGCGTCGGCAGCAGCCGTGGAAGGCAGCTTGCCACTATGGGGCGGGACGCTGATAAACGGTCTTGGCCTCTACTTTCTATTTTCCATTATGCATGAGGCCTTGCATCGCAATGTTTCGGCCAACAACGGGGTGAACGAACTTCTAGGCCGATTTTCGCTGTTGCTGCTGATTCCCGCAGCCCCGATAGAGATCGCCCGTTGGGCACATTTTCAACATCACCGTTTTACCAGCAGTGAGCAGGACCCGGATAACTTCATTCACGACGCCAAGTGGTGGCAGATACCTATACGCTGGCCCAATTTCGATCTGCATTATCTGGTTTCCTTTCTCCGTTACGGCGCCGAGGAAAGGAAACGCCGCGCACCGGCTCTGATTGTCTCAGCATTGGTGTTTGCAGCCATTGTGGCTGTTCTGGTGGCTGCTGGATACGGCTGGGAAATGCTCTTCTTGTGGATTCTCGCCTCGCGGGTCGCCTTGACGCTGATTGCGCTTGTCTTTGTATATTTGCCGCATTACCCGGCAACGATTACTGCCCAGGAAAACCAATATAAGGCGACTACGATAAGGAAAGGCTGGGAGTTTCTGTTAACGCCGCTGTTTGTCTTCCAGAATTATCATTTGATCCACCACCTTTATCCGACGGCACCTTTCTATAACTACATCAAAATCTGGCATCTCAAATATGAAGATCTCATAGCCGAAAACCCGCCGATACAGCAGGCCTTCGGTAGAACGCCGATCAATCTCGAGTCTACTGTCAGCGCGCCCTTAGTGCCGCTGACTGAACCTGTATCGGGTCAGGATGTAGATTCCCAGCCCCGTGAGAACGTGTAATGAAAAGTGCGGCAAAGGCACCCTGGCTCACAATCCTGCTGGCGCCTGCCATGCTCACGATAGTGTTGTTCGGAGGAAGGCTGCTCGATTCAATGCCGGAATTGCTTGGCGAAGCCCATGCGGATTCTGCAATACCGGTGGTACAGACGCGCCATCGCCATATCGCTGACCATCTTTACGGAGTGGATTTTTTCGATGCGCATAACGGCATCGCCACCGGTTACTACGGCACGGTGTTGCGAACCCGGGATGGCGGCGAGAACTGGAGCTGGCATACGACGGGTGAAAGAGAATTGCTACGCCGTGTACACATGACGTCTGCCGACCAGGCCTTTGCAGTGGGGCACAGAGGGTCGATTTATCGAACACCTGATGGAGGGAGTTCTTGGGTCGTAGTTCACCGCCAACCTGATATCAAACTACGCGCCATAGAGTTTGAAGCAGATAAATTAGCCGGATGGGCGGTAGGCAGCATTGCCACGATTTTGCGCACGGAAGATGGCGGGCTGAGCTGGGCGCCGGTTGAGCTCAAAGGTTATCCCGGTCGTGATCTGCCTACCTGGAATGGCCTCGCTGTAACCAATAATGGCAATACCATAGTCCTCGCTGGTGAGTTTGGCATGTTGGCGTTCAGCGACGATGCTGGCCTGAACTGGGTGTTCAAAGAAGCTCCGACAGGTACCACTCTGACTGATATTGCGGTCACTCCCTTTGGGTATCTAGCCGTTGGCCTGGACGGCACGGCGGTTGCCATTACCCGAGTTGCAGGTGAATTCCACCTTCAGACACGCTCCACGGGAACGATAGAACACCTCTTTGCACTGTCGGTTGATGCCGAAGGAGAAGGCGTTGTCGTTGGCAGGAGCACTGTGTTGAAGCTGGCCGGTGATGGCTTTGCAGATGTTTCAACCCGTGAATCTGTCGAGCTTCCATACAACTGGTTTGCAGGTATTGATGTGACGCCCACTGGTGAATTGTGGGCGGTTGGCCGTCGTGGCCTGATCGCAGGCTCGCCTTCGGAGGATGAAGCGTTGCGTGCTCTTTTTCGGATCGGCAGTAGTGCACCCACACACGATGCGACCAATCTCCGGGGAAGTGGTTTATGAAAGAGCGTTTTGCTGAAGCCGTCACCCGCCATCCCTGGTGGGTATTGGGGTCGCTGCTGGCAGCGACGCTTTGGTTGGGTTTGCAGGCAAGCCAAGGACTGTCTCTGCGTGTACTACTCGAGGAGATGCTGCCTGCCGACCGGCACAACGTACAACTGGTGCAGAAATTTGGCGCTCAGTTTGGCGGTGCAAACACGACCCTGATCGCAGTACGCAATACCAAGGGAGACATTTACGATACTGAGTTTCTTCAGCGCTACGCCGTAATTGCTGAAGAGATTTACTATCACCCAGATGCGATTCGCCATCTTGTGCAGGCGCTGTCCTTACGCAAGACCAAATCCGTCAGTGGGGGTGGGGGCCGGGTAGAAATCAGCGCGGTCATGTGGCCAGCGATTCCTCAGGATACAGAGGAGCTGGCTCGGCTGCGTCAGGATGTAAAAGAACAGTTTCAAGGCTTTCTGGTTTCTGATGCCGAAGACGCTGTCATGATCGTTGCCGACTTTAAGGATGGTACAGATTACGAAGCGCTGGTGGCCTTCATTGACACGCTACGCGCATCGAATGATGAACATGGCATCGAAATCCATGCTGCCGGGCGCCCGTTGCTTCTGGGCCTGATCTACCAGGCCTTGGATGATGTGGTGTTGATTTTTGCCCTCTCTCTGCTGGCCATCGTTGCCCTGCTGTTTCTGTATTTTCGTGCCGTCGTTGGCGTACTCGTACCTGTCGTGGCTGCCAGTATGGTCACCAGTTGGGGGCTTGGAGTGATGGGTGTGGTCGAGTACAACCTTGACCCACTGCTGGTCCTTTTGCCGGCGTTTGTGTTCGCCATAGTGTTGTCTCACAGCGTGCAGTTCGTCTCTCGAGTACTCGAGCAGTTACAGGCGAATCCGAATATGCGGCGCGCTTCCAAAAAAGCACTGGCAAGGCTATTGCTGCCCAGCGGCGCCGCTGTCGTAACCGATGCAGCAGGCTTTACCGTATTGTTACTGGTGGGCATCCCTTCAATCCAGGCATTGGCGTTGATCTGTACGCTTTGGTTGCTGGCGATTTTTCCTGCCTTGGTGTTGGTCGCTGCCCTCGTGGCGGTACTGCCGCGACCGGGCTCGTATCGTCTGGGACTGAGATTTATTGAACGCGCCTGGCGCGCGCTCAACCTTGAGAAGCACGGAGCCCTCGCGATTTCACTGTTTCTATGTGCTTTCGTCGCAGGCGTTTATGGCACCGGTAAACTGACGATCGGCGATGAAGTCGGTAGTTCCATACTCTGGCCCGAATCGCGTTTCAATAGCGATTCAGAATATCTCAATGACGCCTTCACCCTGATTGGAACTGATGTTCTGCAGGTCTATATCGAGGGCGAAGAAAACACCATGGTTACGCCCAGTGTCTTCCACAGCGTGGAGGCACTGGATCGATACGTCTATCAGTACGTAGAGGAGGCACGACCCGCTCAAAGCCTGGTACCGGTTGTGAAAACCATAAACAGGGTTTTGTACGAGGGTGATCCTTCCTATGCCATCGTGCCTGACACTGTGCAGGAGGTGGCATTTAACACCTATCTCTTCCGTTCCAAAGGGGAGCCAGGAGACTTTGCCGCCTATACGGATCCTGAATGGCGTGTTGGCAATCTCTCTATCCCCATGAAGAACCATGCGGCGGATACCGTTGAACGTGCGATTGCTGCTCTGGATGATTTTGTTGCCAATGGTGGAACCGATCAACTTGACGGCGCTGAGCTCCTGTTTGCCGGGGGACAGATCGGGATAGCCAAGGCGATTAACGACGAGATTCGGGAAGCTAACCTGGCTTTGTTTTCTGCCATCATTCTGGTCATTGCCGCCTGTGTGTTCGCCTACTACCGCTCACTTGTTGTCAGCGCGTTGTTGGTATTTGCCCTCGCTACCTCGAATTTCGTCACCTATGCCTTTATGGCAGCGAATGGTATTGGACTCAATCTCAACACTTTGATCCTGTCCGCGTTGGGCATTGGGCTTGGTGTGGATTATGGGATTTACATGTTTGATCGAATCAGAGAGGAGAGCAGGGCGGGCTTTGCGCCGCTCGAAGCTGTCGTCCGATCTATCTCGACTGCAGGTAATGCCATATTTGTGACCGCTTTTACGATGATCATTCCAATGTTGCCCTGGCTCTTGTTGTCCAGCCTGCGTTTTCAGGCAGAGATGGGATTACTTCTGGGAATGGTGCTGTTCCTCAACATGATCGGTGCGCTGGTGTTTCTCCCATCTGGCGTGTTGATCTTCAAGCCCAAGGCCCTTGTTAGCGAGGCTTATGGAGAATCAAGTGGAGAGACAAGGCCTGTGAACCATCCTGGTGAACAAGCCGGCCTTACGTCGTGAAAAACGACATTAACGATAATGCAGATGGAGGGTTTGCGAATGAACGCGCGAGGTAGTTTCAGAAAGCGAGTGACGCTGATGGCGGGATTGGCGTTGCTGTTACCACAGGCCGGGTCGGCACTAGAGGGTGACAACTGGTGGCTGGGTGGTCGAATAAAACAGGGCCACGCATGGGCTTCTGACCTGGATGGTCAAGGCAACAGCGCGGGACCCGCGAACACCCTGGCAGAGCTGAGTTTCAGTGCCACGCCGAGTGACACGGTAACGCTGACGGGTCGTTTCTGGCTGCGTGGAGACCAGTACAGGAGCACCGGCGATGACATCTTGGGTGGCGGTATTCAGGATTTCACATCACCTGGATTTGCCGATCAATTCGGTTTCAATTTACGTGACGATGGCCTAAACAACTTCGCCGGTCTGCCTGCGCCCTTTGGTGACGACGCCAGCGATTCCCAATGGTTGTCGGATTTCGATGACGATGTAATCCGAGACCTGTCGATCAAGTACACGGATCCAAAGCGACGTTTTTCCATAAAGGCCGGCAAGTTCCAACGCGGCTGGGGTCAATCTGACGGTGTTCGCCTGTTGGATGTACTGAATGCTCAGGATTTGCGTGAACGTTCGATACTGCGTGATGCAGAGGACATTCGAATGCCCGCTTGGACGATCTCCGCGGACCTCAAGCTCTGGAAGATGGGTATGAAGAAGGCGTTCGAATCACTCGGAATGAAGCGAGCGGCGCTGGAGCTGATTTTTATTCCCGAAGTTCGACACAGTCAGATTGTGATCAACAACCCCACCCCTTCCAACAGTGTGAGTGGCGGGATATTTGGCCTGCCGTTCCCCGAGATTCGGGATCCGGTATCGGGACTGGGTATGCCTTTTCTGGGCGCGAACCTATCGGAAAACACACCGGATGATTTCAGTTTCAGTGATGCTGAATTTGGCGCACGCTTAAGTTTCGAAGCCCTTGATGCCAAATGGACGCTCAATGCCTTTTATGGCCAACAGGATCTTCCAGTCGTTGAATTAACTGGTTCTCAGCTGGTGATTGGCAATGCGTTCAACGACCCGAGCCAGGCACTGGCTGCAGTGCCGGTAGATTTACCCACTTCTCTCGGTGTGGCACATGGACCTGGTGGCTATCTGGATTTTTTGCGCAGCCTGACGACGGCACCCGGTTCTGTTGCCTTTCCACTGTCCGGTTTTGGTTGCGCGGACATCTTGACCGGGGCGCTACCGGATTGCTCACTCAATCTCAATTTTGATTTGAACTACGACTATAGACAGAAGTTGGTTGGCTTTTCCATGACCAGAGACATGATGGAGTGGAAGTTCGGTCGTAAAGACGTCTCGCCGGTACTTCGTGTGGAAATGTCTTATGAATTTGACAAGCCGTTCAACTCGAACTTGGTGGCGACACCTTTTGGTGCGCTGGAAAGCGGCTCCCCTGCTCTGGTAACCCACCCATCGCAAGCAATCGTTGAACGAGACGTGTGGTCAACGATGGTTGGTGTGGACTATTTCTTCTGGATTCCGGGTTGGGAAAACCAGCGAAAGTCCATGTTTACCTCCGCGCAGTTCTTCAATATCCACACCAAGGATGCTGACAACCTTCTGGCCCAGGCACCTTATGCCTTCACCGAGCAGGCATCCAATCAAAATTACGCCACCTTTCTGTGGAATATCGAACTGATGCAGGAAAGGATCTTCATTGAGGGATTGAGCGTCTGGGATCTCGATCACGACGGCTTCGTCCATCGGCAAAGAATCGATTTCAATTTCTTCGGTAACAACATTCGCCCGCGCTTGGAATGGATCAAGGCATCCGGAGACAGAGAGAGCATTCCGATGGGTGTATTGAGGCACTCGGACATCATCGAACTGTCTCTCACCATTCAGTTTTAAAAGTACGGTACAGGTAATGGAGAACAACATGACCATCTCATTTTTGAAGAACAGTTGGATCAGAACGGCAGCAGCGCTACTGGTTCTGAGTGCTACGGTGCCGGTTGCCGGTGCCGAATCGCAACCTGAATGGGTCGAACGTTGGCAGAACTTTGCGCAACAGACCGGTGAGGCACGACACGCGGAGTGGGCGGCTCGGATCGCTGATCCGGAAGCGATTAAGTTGGCTTCTGAGTGGGAAGCTTTTCGGGGCTACACCGCCAGTAGCTTGATCGATGCCGCGGATATTCCTGAAGAATTGCGCGGCGGTTTGGAACTGACAAGCGAAAACATCGACCAGTATCCATGGCTGTCTGACTATCTGCCTCAAGCCAAGATTGACCGCATTAAAGACAGTGAATGGTTCGGCTGGGGCAAGATCGTGATCACGCCATCCAACCACTACTACATGTCCCGCGGACGCCTGGAAGCCACCCGCAATGCTGTCAGTGAAGGCCGTGAGTTCAGTGTTAATGAAAAGGGCGAAATCCTGGATGGGCAAGGTAACTTTGCCATGACCAGCCAAGCTGCTCTGCCGTTTACCAAACCACAGGATGGCGCGCAATTAAATGCGCTGTTGACCGCACATGGGGTTGCCAACGAAAATCTTAAGTTCGCACCGCTTGCTGTAAACGTCTGTAATACCTCTAATAAATTGGAACGGGCATATGAGGCAGATTTGTGGTGGCAGAAAATGCACGGGCGGGTTGCCGTGCCGCCGCTTGGTGATATTGAGGACCGGGAAGACATCGTCGAAGGCGGTGCGATCTTCTTTTTGAAGCCTTTTGATGTGCGCGGTACAGCGGTAACCCGTATGCGCTTTGCGGCCACGGAAAAAGAAGACGACTTCCATGCCTTTCTCCCCAGTTTGAGACGGACTCGCGTGTTGGCTGGCTCGGATGCCCAGGACCCGATGGCGGCGGGATTTGAAGTCCTGTGGGACGATTGGCGACAGACCTGGACTAAAACCGACCCACGTAAATTCGACTACACCTTGGCGGGGGAGGGTTTTGTGTTGGCCCAGGGGGAAACGGGTATGGTCTACAACCCTGCGTCTGTTGATGACAGCGGCTGTCAGATCACTAGTATTGAGATGGAACTGCGACCGGTTTGGATCCTGGAGGTAACAGACAAAACCGGAAAGTATGTCTACGGCAAGCGCCGACTCTACATCGACAAAGAGTTCTACTATGTTCAACACCAGGAGATGTATGACGCGCGCGGAAATCTGATGCGAGTGCTTGATGATGCTCGGGATTGGGATCCCAAGACCGGACTCGGCATGTGGCGTAACTACGTGGTCTGGAATGTCATAAGCAAACGTTCCAACATGATGGAAATGACATCCAAGTGGGATGTGATTGAAGAAGACATCTCTGGCATTTTCGATATTGACCTGTTGCGGGATTATCGCTGATTCTGTGAGGCCGCTTGTTGTTGTAAAACGCCAGTTAATCGGTCAGATGATGCCTGGCATCTGACATGCTGTCGCAGGCACGAAGATAAACAGCCTCGTATTTCAGGGTGCGCCAGAAACGCTCAATGAATACGTTGTCGCGCCGCGCGCCTTTGCCGTCCATGCTCAGCTGAGCCCGGACCCGGTTGGCCCGGTCATTTTCTGCTCCTCAGGCTTGCGCCTGTTTTTGAGCAGTTCTTTCGCTTAAGCGGGTGTCCTAATTCGCGGGACCACTTCTACCTATCCATATGGGCTGCGCTTTAGCTTGATTTACCGGGTCGCGGCTCCGGGATCTTCTTCGACCGGGTCTGCTGGGAGCGGTTGCAGCATGATTTCTATTCGTCGGTTTCTTGCGCGGCCTTTGGAGTTTGTGTTGTCGGCGACGGGGTGGAACTCGGAGAGGGCCACTGCTTCAAGGAGTTCTGCTGGGACCTGGGTTTTATCGGTCAGAAAGCGGACGACGTTGAGAGCACGGGCGGCGGAGAGTTCCCAGTTGGAGTCGTGCCGGTTGCCACTGGAGACGGGGACATTGTCAGTATGGCCTTCGACACGAATCTTTTTGTCCTGAACCATTTTGAGTATGCCACCGACCTTCTCGAGAACGTCCAGGCCTTCAGCGCTGAGCTGGGCCTGTCCGGATGGAAAGAGGATCTTGTTCTGCATGGAGACGGTAACACTTTCGCCGAACTGTTTAATCTGAATCTGGTGATTACGGATCTCCGTTTTCAGTTTAGAGACAAGTTGATCATGCGCTTCGGTAGTTCTTGCCAGCTGCTCCTCCTTTTCCTTGAGCAACTGCTGTTTTTCTTCGGCAATGCGTTGGCGGTCTTCATCGACCTTAGAATAAGAAACGGAAAGCTCTTCATTGGTTTTTGCTGCAGTACTTAGTTCAGCGACGAGTGATTCGTTGCTGATTTGCTGATTCTCGAGCGCTGTCTCCAGCTCGGCGAGCCTGGAATCACGTTCTTCAAGAGAAGTGCGCATATTGTTGTTGTCGTAAAGGAAATAACCGGCGGTACCGAGGCTGAAAGTACAAAGAAGGGCGAGAATAAAAACAGTAGTTTTCATAACAATATAACTCCGCTGATTCAGTTAATTAATCAGTCTGGTTTTAGAATACTCTTCAACTAGTTTTACATATTTTCTTGGAGGAGTGGAGAACATACGACGAATAACGAATAGGAACCATTAACGCTGTTTTTGCCATGGATTGGAAGTATCTGGCCTAAACGACGTGAATGTTTGGCTTGAAGGGTCGCGGGTAGGTGTAGTTCGGCGTACGGGTAAGACAGCGAATTGCCGGCGATTCGCCGGGAGGTTGTCTTACGTGGCGTGAAACGATGTCGGGAACAGCGCGCATCGACTAAGCGGTGCGATACTGGGCGTGTCCATCGGGTGTAGAAAATCGGTTCAGCGCGCTTGCGCGGGCGGAGTGCGGGATCGACGAATATGGCTGAGTGGCAACCGTGGGCGCCTTTGTTCTTTGATGGTGAATTGCTTCCCAAAAGAGTAGCCGCAGCCGGCTTGGAGGGGCAGGCGTATACGCGATTCCGATCTGTGGGTTGGCCGGCGCTTGAACTGAGTTTTGTAAGCCTCCATTAGAATAAGGATAGGACGCACCCCCGCTTATGTGGTTGAACTTGCAGAGTATCGATCAGCCTGTAAATTGTTCTCGGTTGAGTGCGGTGGGGTTTGTTCAGTGCGGCGTATGATGCTGGTTGCGGACGAATTCCAAGAAAAAGGGATGGATGATGTGGTCTGAAATACTTGAAAGTATCGTGAGTCCGGGAGTTGCACCTTTGTATCTCGGGTTTTGTTTTGCTGTGTTGGTGATTCCAGTGATTTTGTATTCGAGAATGTATCACGCCAGAGCAGCACAGACGGCTGGTGGACGAAGATTGAGGGATCAGCAGAGGGCAGCACGTCCCGGCCCGTCCCGGTCTCAATTGGGCAAAGGGATGCAGCTGGCACGGGAGGTTCGTGAGGGAGTTTATGGCCCTGCTATGAGCAGCTTGATGCATCACACTTACCGGTGGTTCATTGGCTGGTTGGTGATTAATGTCATTTTGTTCGGAGTGTGGATATACGCTGATTCGCTGCGTTAGTGCGGGTCGGCGAAGAGAGGAGAGGGATTAAGTCATGTTGATGAGTTCTGGTTGGCCTCGGGTCGTGCGGTTCATCCTGGTGTCAGGTTTCTGGTGGTTGTTTTCCAGCTCGACCTGGGCTGCTGAGCTTCAGCCAGGTGTTGTTTATCAGGGAGGCGATGTTGTTGAAGTGAGCCAACTTGGTGTTTCCCTGAAAGTGCCTAAGGGCTGGTTTGGGGCGCTTCCGCCTGGTTCAGAGTTCTTCGTCCTGGAGGCCGGTAATCGCAAGAATACGATTCTGGTCCATGCGAGCGAGTCGAGCGAGGCCCAGCTTCGGCAGACCATGTCGACTCTTATTGATCTGGACGGTTATGAGTTGCGGCCCATAGCAGAGCCCCAAGAATCCAATGGCTTGTGGGTCGGGGAATACGAAATTGTCCCGGCTGCCAATGGTTTAACTGTTGCTCGAATCTTGGCGAAAAACCTTGGTCTGACATCGGTTGCCTTGATTGCTCTTGATACGGCAGGTGATTCATTTTCCGCCCGGCAAGCGGAGGACCTGGCAAAACAGGTCGAAATTCAAAGCGTGAAGCGGATGCCTCGGGAGGTAGCTGGCGACGATAGTTGGGCCGAATACATGCGTGGGCGCTACATCGCCCGGTATGTGACCCGGTCAGGTTATACTGAGGACACCCACATCTGGCTGTGCAGCGATGGCACCTTTAGCTATTCGGACAGCAGTGGTGGCTTTGGTGGAGGTGCCAGTGGCGCATATCAAGAAAGCAACGGTGGACGGTGGCAGGCGCAAGGCCAGCTTCCCGGCCAAGGCAGTCTCATTTTGCAATCGGGGTCAGGAGAAATTTACCGATACGACCTGGCTCTTGAGAATCAAAAACTTTACCTCGATGGGAACCAGTGGCTCCGGGATTCGAATCAACGTTGTCAGTAGGTCTGCGTCTCAGCTCTTCTACAGACATGGCCTGTCTGGTCCTTAAGACCAGGTCGCAACATATACTCGCTCAGGGAGCTATCCAGTTTCCCGGCCACCCATGATTCCATTGACACATCCGTTGCAGGTTAAATCAGTGGCGGCACACGCTGAGCTTGCGGGCAAAAAACATGAAAACCGCGCTGCGAAAGAGCACGACGAGTTGCGTGATCCAAGTCTCCATACAGGGTTCACATAGTTGGGTACGATACACCACGTCATCGGATTAAGCGGCCTGCTCACATGATCAACCCCTTATCACTCGAATAGGGGATACCCAACCACCTGCCGACTTGCTAAGGTTTGCCCAACATCTGATGCCGGTGGTGCTCTTGAGCCTGCAATACCACACAATTGCAACCGCTATACTGACCGCTACCTGTTGCCTCATGCAGGCGGCACCGGCCGCCGCGGTGGAAAGCAAAACCAGTAAAACGTTGAAAGAGAAGGTGGCGCCGGTCACGAAGCGGGCCACGATGCCGCGCCGTGCGGTAAAAAACAAACCCGCCCAGGTGAAGCAGGCGCGGCCAGTTGATCATCTGGCTTTTGCCCCGGCGCTGGCGTCCGCCCTGGGGACAGTAGCGCCGGTGGGTGATTTTGACGGCGATGGCCGCGGCGACCTATTTGCGCGGGTACCTTCCGGCGCCCAGACCCTATGGCAGATCTCCGCAGGAGGGACCCAACCGTTGCGCACGGTCAATAATTCCAATGCCCCGGTGCATGACCTGGCCTTTGGTGACTTTGACGGTGACGGCAAAACAGATGTGTTCCGTCGCCACCCCAACGGCATCTGGTACTACTCCTCCGCGGCAACGGGGAGGTGGACACGCGGTATTAACTCGAGAGTGTCGATGGCGGCCCTGCGTTTTGGCGATTTTAATGGTGACGGCCGAACGGACGTGTTTCATGTCAGCGGCGACGGTTACTGGAAGTACTCCAGCGGCGCCCGTGAATCCTGGAGGAACCTGGCCCGCCTCGGCGGACGCGTGACCGACTATCTGTTTGGTGACTTGGACGGTGATGGCCGCACTGACGTGTTTCGCGTCGCAAAAGGGGGACAGTGGCAGTACAGCGTGGGCGGGCTTGGCAACTGGAAGAATCTGGGGCGTTTGGGTGGCTCGGTAAATACCTTGCGCCTGGCGGATTTTGACGGTGACGGCCGTGCCGATGTGTTTGCGACAGACGGGAGACGCTGGCGTTACGCGTCGGCGGGAACCCCCCCCTGGCGCCAGTTGGCCGGCTCCAATGACCCGGTGAGCCAGCTGCGATTTGCAGACCTGGAAGGTGACGGGCGTGCGGATGTCATCACCGCGGTGCGCTCGGGTACAGGCACACAGTGGCGCTATTCTGACGACGGGCGGATGCGCTGGCGTGACATTCTGTTTGTTGGTGTTGCGCCGGTGCCCGATCCTGAACCTGATCCGCTGCCGGATCCTGTACCGGACCCTGACCCGGAACCCGACCCCCAGCCCGACCCAGGTCCTGGTATTGGTGGGGGATCGTCATCCGGGAGTAGTTCAGGTGGCAGCGGCGGTTTCAGCAGCTCGCCTATTTTTCCGACGACGCCTGCTGCAGGAGGCGCGTATAGCGCGGTTCGATCTCCTGCCCGGTGTCAACTGGGCATACAACAGATTGATTCCTGTGCTGCGGCCAGCGGTTACAGCACCAGCCGGATTGCCCAGATGATCAATGCAAAACAGTTCAGTGCTACCAGTAGCTGCTGCCAGGCCATTGGCGAAGTCCAGCAACGCTATGGCGATGTCACCTGCAACATCGTCAAGCCCGAGGTCATTGCGCAGTTTAACTGTGCCAGATGAAAATTAACAAGGAGACACACTATGCCTGCATATATACATATCCAAAGAAATGGCCAAGCTTTGCCAGGAACACACTACGCGCCCTCATACCTTCATGCTCAGCTGGTCGACTACACGCAGGTTGTCTCGTTTTATAACGATCTGACGGCTTCGCAAGACAATAGGCAACCGGTACCGATTGGTCCATATACGGTCGTGAAAAATGTCGATCATATTTCCCCGATGATTGTAGAAGCCATGACCGGGAAAATGGAAATTAATGCGCAAATTAAGTTCTATGGGGTAGTAAGTAATGATGGCCAGCTTGATGAGGTGTCTCGAATCACTTTGTTGGGGGGTCGAATTACAGGCATTAGAACTGAAGTTCAATACATTGATCAAAGCGCCGCCAACATACCTCTGGAACGTATTTCCATTATGCCGGGTTCGGTCAGGTGGGAGTCGCCACTAGGAGGCGAGTTTCATGAGTACACCCCATGAACAGGCGTGGCTTTTTGATTTCGATCACCGCTACGGGTGTTGCCGTGTCGACTCTGCAGCGACCGGCCGAAGCGGTGACTCTTCCGGCAACCAATCCAGCGGCATGGGGCTCACGGTTCAGTGGGGAACCCACGGTTTGCCGTGAGTGTGCGCTATGGGATGGCAGATTGTACACGGTAGCGTGGCGGTGCGGCCAGATCAGGATAGACCTTGTGACCAGTGACGTGGAAGGTGGAGTGGTGCTTCACACCGGCTTCGAAACACATCTGACCGGTCTGGACTTTGACATCGGCCATGCGCAGCAAATACTGGCTCGACACGTTGAGCCGGATCTGGTTGAAGAGATTCAGCGCGAGCTTGAGTTTTATAAACACCAACAACAAACACATTAAGGAGTGCCTTATGGCAGTTTTCACACGTTTGGTCCTCTTTTTAGCGTCATTTTTTTGCGGTAGATGCCTTGACGGGAGAAGCGGGCCGGAGTCGGGATATGATTGCCATGACGGCAATAATTACTCTGGAAATTGACGGCATCAGGGTTGAGCTGGCTGCGCCGACAGGTTAACTGGCAGGAAAAGCGGCAAACCCAAAGCACTAAACAATGGTGAGCGAGTGGTTGAAGATGCTGGAGCAGATGCAAGCCTTTGGCGGTTCACCACCACCTCGGCCGGGGTCAGAGTCGAGGCGCCGCAGATTCTGCACAACTGTCGCCGTGGCATGGCGGTGCGCTGTGCGAACCACAGGCATCAACAGAGCATACCATCGGATGGTTGAACAGTATGAAGAAGGGCGCATTGAACCAAGAGGGTAAAGCCGCATCGAGCGGGATGGCGATCTGCAGGAAACCTCCCGGCGCACCTTTTTTGAGACCTACATGACGCAGCTGGAATACCCGCTGCTCTAACAAGGAACATGCAACGCCACCCGGGTACCACAGTCTGAGGCGGCAATCTCAATCTCTGCGCCAATGTCGGCTGCCCGGTGGTGCATGTTTTTAACGCCGTTGCCCTGGTGGGCAGCTTGGTTGCTGGACAGCCCGACGCCGTCGTCGGTCAGCTCAATCGACACCCGGTCGCCCATGTGCGTACCGTGCAGCACAATGTTGCTGGCGTTGGCATGTTTCAGCACATTGGCGATGGCCTCCTGAATAATCCGCATGATCTGCAGCACGCTGTGTGGGGAAAGATGTTCGATTACCGGCAATTCCTCCACCTGCCACTGCAGGGTGACACCGGTGTGCTCCAGCTCGCGTTGTAACCGGCCGCGCAGCATGCCCAGGGCCAGGTTCAGATCACCCTCGCCGATCTCCAGCGAGTCGATCATCAGGCGCAGGTCGGTGAGCGCCTTCTGTAAAGTCTGCTCCACGCCGGCGTGGTCGCCGTCTTCCGCTTTCAGGCGCATGAGGGAGGAGACCAGCTGCCCGCCGACACCGTCGTGCATGTCCCCCATGATGCGTTCACGTTCGGACGCCAGCACTTGCTCCTGCTCCATCTGGCGGATCACTTCGAAGTTGTCTTCCAGCTCACGGGACTTGGTTTCGATACGCTGCTCCAGCGTGCGGTTGAGCTCCTCAGACTCTTCCATGGCGGCCACGAAACGGCGCAATAACAGAATGGCGAAGGCGCCTAGAAACAAAGGTGTGGCGTAGAACAGGTAGCGCCCGCCAACACCGGAGCGCAGCCCGGTGGCTTCACTCATGCTGAAGAAGCCGAATATCATGAGGATGCCTGCGGCGTAGAGAATCAGGAACAGTTCCGGGTCCCGGATCTGCAGGAAGCGCTGCAACACGATGCCCACCACAAAGGGGCCCAATGCCATCTGGGCAATGGTGCTGTACGGCGCTACCTGGAACACAGCGTGCGGCCACCAGATTGCGGTGCCGATGATCACCAGCCAACCGGCGAGGGCGAGGCTCAACACCACCAGCTCCAGAAACAGGTGCCTTACTTCGACAAAACGCAGGGCAAAAATAAATGATGTGGCGCAAAATCCGGTGGAACACAGGCCGGTCAGGGCAATCAGCCATGGTGCGGGCAGGGGCAGGTCCACCAGCACGCTGAGTCCGGTTGCCGCGGTCCAGAACGCGGTTAGCGCGGCAAACCAGCGGTATACGGTTTCCGTGCGGCGCTGCCAGGCCAGCGCCAGAATGATCATCGTCATGCCAAATGAGGCGACCACAAAAAACCACAACAGGTTGGACTTGATCAGCACACGCTGGTCAAAAAAAGGGCGCAGCACCTGCTCCGGACCTATCACCACGGTGCCCAGGTAACCCTGCCCCGGTGGATAAGTGCGTACCCGGATGTCCAGGATGTTCACGCCGGGCTTCAGCAGGCCGTTGGGTACCGGGAAGTACAGGGCGCGGTTGGCGTAGCGGCTGGGATATTCCCCCATGCTGCCACTACCCCCGGCAATGGCGCTGTTGAGATAGATCTCCGCGTTCTGTTCAATCTCCGGCAGCAGCACACCCCACAGACGGTTGGGGGGCACCTGCAGGGGCAGCTCAATACGGTACCAGTGTTCCTGGCTGCCTTCGGCCTGCGTGTCGTCGCGCCAGTCGTGGGGCAGATCCACCACTCGCCCGGGCTCCAGCAGGCGCGTGACAGAGCCCGTTTCCCCCTGGAAGAATTGCGCCTGGTGCACATGAATCGAGCGTTCCGGATCGGGTAGATTGTCGGCCAGCGACAGCAACCCCAACAAACCCGCGGCTGACAGCGGAATCAGCAGGAACAGCCACAGTTGAATACGCATGTTAACCACCCGGCCGCAGGTCGATGATACCCAGCTGGTTCGCTTCGAATACGGCTTCGCTGCGTGAGCGCACGGACAGCTTGCGATAGATGTGTTTGACGTGGGAGTGGACGGTGTGGAACGACAGCGACAGCAACTCGCCAATTTCGTTGTTGGTATAACCCCGGGACACCATCTGCAGCACTTCGATCTCGCGTGGGGTCAGGTGGGGCAGGTTGTACAGGTCGGCGTCATCCTGCTGCGGCATGGCCGGTGCGTCCTCAGCGGGGGCTGGGGTTGGCTGGAAGCGTTTGAGAATATGCCGGGCGATGACCGGGGTAATCGGGGAGCCGCCGGCGAGCAGCTGCTCCACTGCGTTGGTCACCCCCTGGGGGGTGGTGTCCTTCAGCAGATAACCCGCAGCACCCGCCTCAATGGCGCTGATCACGTGTTTTTCGTCGCCAAACACCGTAATCACCAGCACTTCAGCCGGTCGCTCCCGGGTGGTGGCAGCCTGAATGACAGCTTCACCGGGCCCGTCCGGCAGGCCCAGGTCCACCAGCAGCACGTCGATGGGCGCAATGCGCTCGTCGTTCAGCGCGGCCATGGCTTCTTTTACGGTGCCGGTTGCGGCCACTACTTCGAAGCCTTCATGCGAGGCCAGGCTGTTCACCAGCCCCGCGCGGGTCTGCACGTCATCTTCCACGACCATTAATCGCGTCACAGCCCCACTCCATTGCTTGCTTTATCCCCAATTTCGGTGATACCAGCCACATTTGGATTCGTCAATACTGAACTGCAAGCAGGAGAATCGCATTGAGAGCGAAATTGGTTCCATGGTTGACACTTTTGATGGTCTGGGCAGGACCGGCGGTGGCTATGGAAAGCCATCTGAAACTGGACGCCCGGGACCCGTATCTGAAGATTGAATCGGCTCTGTCAGTGGGTAACAAAGGTGAAGAGACGTTTGATGTCAGTCTGCGCAATGGCGAAACACACTGTGGCCCGGTGTGGGCCTTTGATCACGCAAAGTTGGAGATTATTCACAATCGTTATGGCGACGTGCAGTTTGTTGAGCTGCCACGCCCTGGCTGTATCAGTTGCATTCCGGGTAGAGTACGCTGGTATCATGAACCGACAGGCAATTTGGCGTTTACTGTTCACGTGTATCGTCGGTTGGCTCACAAACCCTGTCCGGGACAGGCAGGTCAAAGTAACACAAAGGGAGAATAACAAATGCGCACGCTTCCTAAACTAAGCCGCCGTCAACAGTTGAGCGCCGCCATTCTGGCCCTGGCGCTGCAACCGTCCGGTGCGTTTGCTACCAATGCCGAGTTCCAGAATTTCTTCTTCAGCGTCTGCAGCAACCCCACCGGGGCGCTGGCGGCACGCTGTGGAGAAACCAATGGGGGTCTTGGCGATGTCTCCGGTGACAGCGAATCTTCACTTAATCCCAGCCAGACTTTGTCCAGTAACGATGCGGCCTTGGAAGCGGCGCAGCGACGCAGCCGGGAAATCCGTGAGCGGCTGCGCGCCAAACACGAGGTGGGTGACAACGGCAACGAAAAAGTGGATCTGGGGCCGTTCAGTCTGTTGCTCAACGCCAAATCCAGCTCTGCCGAATCTGACAAGGTGGTCGATGTGGATGCCGAGCGCGGCTACGACCTGGATCAGGTGGGAGTTGAAGTAGGGTTGGACTACCGGATGAACGATACTGTGGTGATGGGCGTCCTGGTGCAGTGGGAGCAGAGTGAGCTGGCGTTTGACAACGAAAACCCCGGCGCCAACTTTACGCCGATAGGAGAAGCCGGTGAGATTGAGACGGACAGTCTGGGGGTAACCGCATATCTTGCCGCGCAGCTGTCGGAACGTGCCTATCTGGATATGAGTCTGGGCTACAACGCCATGGACATTGACAGTACGCGCAACTCGATTTTCCAGGAGTCCAACCGGGTGATTGCCCAGACCAGTTCGGTGACGGCGGGTGATACCGAAGGCAACGAACTGCTGTTTACACTGAGTGCCGGCTACCAGGGTAGCGCCGGTGGCTGGAACGTGACCCCATTTGTGGGCCTGACCTATATCGATACCGAGATAGACGATTATGTTGAAGCCGACCGCTCCGGCGCCGGGTTGGCGCTGGCGGTGGATGTGGATGATCAGTCGGCGCTGATTGGCCAGGTGGGGGTCAGGTTGTCTCGCGTTGTCTCTATGGAAGGCTGGGTCTTTGTTCCTCACGCCCGCGTTGAGTACGTCAAGGAGCTGGACCGGGACCGCACGGAAACCCAGGTGAGTTATGTCAATGACGCCAGCGCCAATCTGTTCAACCTGCGCGGTGACAATCTGGACGATGATCGCATCGATTGGGCGGCAGGCTTTTCCGGAATCTTCCCCTACGGGTGGATCCCGTACCTGGAATATCAGGCGATCAGTAACGCCGGTGATCTGGACCGCTCACAAATTGTGGCCGGGCTGCGGGTGGAACTGTGACCTGCGTGAAATGCAGCCGCGCTGAAGGCTGGTCTTTAGCGCTGAAAGGAGTAATCCGATGAAAAAATTACGACTCGCATTGATGGTACTGCCCCTTGGATTGTTTGGGTGTGAAGCCGTAGGGCCCGCGCTGAAGTCACTGGCTCTGGCATTCGGTCAGGATCTGATTGCCGCCGCGTCGGTGAACCATGCACCGCGTTACGCGGTGGAAGTAGAGTCGCTGCTGGTGGCGCTGGCCGCACAGGCTACCGGTATGCAGTTTCAGAGGCAGCTGGCGGCCTCCGGTTATCAACCACGGCCGCGGGACCTGGGGCGGCAAAATAACGCTGGTTATCGGGATGTGTACGCCAGCAACAACCCCTACGGACAGCCCAATGACCCCTACGCGCAGCAGCCCAATGACCCCTACGCGCAGCAGTCCA
>CAYMUT010000032.1:0-18632 GCA_964393625.1 uncultured Pseudomonadales bacterium | reverse complement strand
CAGCCCAATGACCCCTACGCGCAGCAGCCCAATGACCCCTACGCGCAGCAGTCCAATGACCCTTACGCGCAGCAGTCCAATGACCCCTACGCGCAGCAGTCCAATGACCCCTACGCCAACAACAACCGGCGTAATCCTTATGCGCAGCCCGGCGCCGCCTACCCGGTGCGCAGTATTGCGCCCATACAGCTGGACGCCGCGTTGCTGGCTCAGAAGGCGGGGACCAGCCGCCTGGTTGAGGTGCAAGACGGCGACGTGCTGGTGGACGGTGGTGACACCCCGGCCAGAGGTGATCTGCTGAAGGTGCACTTTCGCACCAACTGCAACTGTTATGTGTATGTGATTGGGGTGGATGCCACCGGCTACGTGGCGCAGATCTACCCGGACGCGGAAGAAAACCACAGCAATCCGGTGCGCGGAGGGGCCAGCTACCTGGTGCCTGCCGGTGAGCAAGACTGGTGGGCCATGGATTCGTTCAAAGGCGTGGAACAGGTCTACTTTGTGGCGTCTTACACCCAGCGGGATGATATTGAGGAGGCACTGACCAACCTGGCTGGCATGCCACGCAACGTTGACCCGGCCACTTATCGTCCGGTCGCTCAGGCGGCCATTGTCCCTGCCACCCGGGGTCTGGTGAAAGTGAAGGCCCAGCCCATACAGGTGCCTTCCGGTAATGCCGAGGTGGAGTTCACGCCCACATCATTCAGCTCTGAACAGCCCGGTGCAGAGGTGGTGGTCACCCGCTGGTTCCGTCACGAGTAACACAATGCGCCTGGTGCACCTAGTATTTGCACTGCTGTTGTCGGCGCCACCGGTTGCCCTAACCCACGGGCAGACCAGTAATGCTGACGAACTGCTGGTGGTGCACTGTCTGTTACCGGGCCAGGTGCGCCAGCTGGGCGCCCGCACCACCTACGTGTCACCGCGCAAGCCGGTTCGCACCACCGCGCTAGATTGCCGGGTGCGCGGGGGCGAATACGTTCTGCAGGGTCGTGCCAACCTGAAATCTGCGCTGAATGTGTGGCTCAACGCAGCGGAACAGGGTGATGCGGAAGCCCAGGTAACGCTGGGCGAAGTGTTTGAGCAGGGCCTGGGGGTGCCACCGGACTATGAGGCCGCACGATTCTGGTACGAACAAGCCGCCACGCAGGGCTCGCCCCGGGCAATGACCAACCTCGGCAATCTATTCGAACGGGGTCTTGGCGTGACGCCGGACAGCAGGCGGGCGGTGCAATGGTACCGGCGTGCCGCCGGGCTGCCGGACGAGCTGCCGGTGATGCTGGAACATACGGTGGATGTGGCACCGGTGGATTCGGTGCTGCTGAAGGAGCGGGCGGATTTGCAGAGTGCGATTGCTGCCCTCGAGGCTGAGGCCAGACAACTGCGCCGGGATCTGGAGGTCTCCACACGGCTGCTGGAACGGGTGGGCACTGAAGCGCGGCAGGCGGCGGATTTAGCACGCGAACAGGGGCGCAGTGAGGGGCGCGAAGAAAATGAGCGCCAGAGCAGCGTTGAAGCCACAGCCCTGCAGGCAGAGTACCAGCGCATCATTGCAGGATTTCAAGACAGCCTGGTCGACCGGGATATTCAGATTGATATGCTGAATCAAACGCTGGCCAGCTTGAAAAATGAGCAGGCTGATGCACAGATACTGGAAGCTCAACTCAGGCAGCTGCAGAAACAGCTGGCGGAGCAGCAGCAGCGCCTGCAGACCAGCCAGCAGGCGCTGTCGGTTTCCTCTGAAACCGAGCTGGGATTGCGTGACACCATTGCCCAACAGCTGGATGCGCTGGCCGGTCATGACCAGCGGGCGCAGGTCCAGGTGGATAAAATCGAAACGCTGCTTGCGCAGATTGCACAGTTGCAGGCGAACCGGGAAGCGCCGCAAGTGGCGCAGCCGGTGGCGCAACAGATTGTTGCCGGCCCGTCGATCAGTCTGGTTGATCCGATTCTGCCCAGCACCCGGGGTTTGGTGAAAGTTTCCATGCCAAAGGTTGCGGGTGGTGCCGCCGCGAAGCGCCAGATTGTGGGTCGCGTGAGCGCACCCGCTGGGCTGCTGACCCTGTCAGTCAACGATACACCCGTTCAGCCCAACGCCGCCGGTATATTTACCCACCTCATGGATGTGGTGAGCAGTACCGCCAGCGTGGTGATTACCGCCATTGACCAGCAGGGTAAGCGCGCTGATCTCAGGTTCGACATGGTGCGCAATACATCTTCGGCAGCTGAAGCACCTGCGGTGGGCACAAACCTTGATCTGGGCAGGTTTCATGCGTTGTTGATTGGCAACAGCCGCTACCATCACCTGCCCCAGCTGCAGACGCCAAAAAACGACGTTGACCGCCTGGAAAGTCTGTTGCGGGAACGTTACGGGTTCAACGTTGACGTGCTGCTGGACGCCAACCGTTACGAGATCCTGTCGGCACTAAACGAACTGCGCTCGAAGCTGACGCCGCAAGACAATCTGTTGATCTACTACGCCGGTCATGGAGAGCTGGATCGCGCCAACATGCGTGGTCACTGGCTGCCGGTGGATGCAGAGCCCAGCAACACAGCCAACTGGGTGTCCAATGTTGCAATTACTGATGTACTCAATGTGATTCGCGCCCATCAGATCATGCTGGTGGTCGACAGCTGCTACTCTGGCACGTTGACCCGCTCCAGCTTGTCCCAGCTGGATACCGGGATGACCGAACAGGAACGCCGGACCTGGCTCGAGCTGCTGGCGGAGAAAAAGGCGCGGGTGGTGTTGACGTCGGGTGGCCTGTCACCGGTACTGGACATCGGTGGCGGCGCCCATTCTGTGTTTGCTAGCGCGTTTCTGACCGTACTTGAGAACAATGTCGAGCTGATGACCGGCCGCTCGCTGTATCAGGCGGTGGCGGCACGTGTCGCCCACGCCGCCGCCGAATATGAATTTGAACAGATTCCGGCATACGCGCCGATTGCCCGATCGGGTCACGAGGCGGGCGACTTTCTGCTGCTGCCGACGCGGATCAACTGAGCCGCGCGCAGGGCACCACATGTCTTGGAACAAAGGCCAGTGATCCTTGAAGAACTGATAAAGAAGCGTGTTCTCTGGCTGGTGGCGCTCGAATTGAAACGGGCCGACAAACCAGAAATCCTCCCGAAACACATTGACCTGTCCCAGACATGGCCCAAGGTGTAGGATGGGCCGTTGAAATTTCTGTCTGCGCTATAGCGTGAGTTATGTGCGCATTGCAGTTGGCTGAATCCTCACAAAGGAAGCCCGTCGAAATCTCTACGGAGGTAACGACTGAATGAAAGTACGCATCAACTACTACTGCTGGAGCGATCAATGAGTTTCGCTACAATTGGTGGAAACGTGCAGGCGCGAATGCGATCTACCCCGAAGGCAGCGAGACCTGTCGAAGCGGGACCCTGGTGCGCTGCGAAGAAGGGGCCTGGGCGGACAAGGGCTTGTGTGACGAAACGCCCCGCTTGGCGCCTCCAAGAGTCGGCGGCGGTGACGTCTTCATCGAGGAACGTCCACGACCGCGCGGGGTGCTAGGCTCAGACGACATGAACTTAGATCTCCTCGTTCCGGCCCGCGCAAGGCCGGTGCCCCCCAACGACCGCACGCGCCTCATGCTCCTGGTGGCGATCACGGTGTTCGCCGTGGTCTCACTCGCCGTTGCCATGATCTATGCGTCGCTCTACATCGAGCTGTCGCCCTATCGGGCGGGGTCGTTCTGGATCGGAGTGGGGCTGTTCCTCGCCGCGCCGTTGGTGACGCGCCTGTCGGCTTCGGTCGACGCCGGACTCGCGGTCGCGCTGCTCGCCGCTATGAGCGTGATCGTCATGCCGGCCTATTACCAGGGCGGGCTGAACTCGGTCTTCCTGGTCTGGCTCGTCGTGATTCCCATGGTGGCCACCCTCTATCTGCGGGCCTGGCTCGGCGCCGTTGCGAGTGTTGCGGGTGCGCTGATCTTCGCGGGTTTCTTCCTCGTTCATACCTACTCCGAACTTCCTCCTCATGAGCCCGAGCAGGAGAACGTTCTGGTCCTCTTCAACCTCGTGCTTGCCCTCGCCTTCATGGCCAGCATCAGCATGCTGGCCCGTCATGCACTGAGGCGCCGCGAAGCAGCGCTCGAGGTCGCAGCCATCGACGCCGAGGCGAGCGCGCAGGTCATCCGGGAACGGGACGAGCAACTCGAACGGGCGCAGCGATTAGAGAGCATTGGACGTCTCGCCGGAGGCGTAGCCCACGACTTCAACAACCTCTTGATGGTGATCAACGGCTACACGGAAGCCGCGCTTGACGAGGCTCGGGGACAACCGGATCTGGAGGATTCGTTGAAAGAGGTTGCGAAGGCGGGCGATCGGGCCGCGGTGCTCACCCGGCAACTTCTGGCCTTCGGCCGCCGTCAGCTGCTCGAGCCGCAAAACGTGCATCTGAATGAAGTGGTCGGGGAGCTTCTCGAGATGGTGCGGCGGCTGCTGCCTGAGAACGTCGTGGTGGAGGCACGCCTCTCCGACGACCTTTGGAACGTCTTCGTCGATCCACATCGCATCGAGCAGGTGCTGATGAACCTGGCGGTGAACGCCAGGGACGCGATGCCCGAGGGAGGAAGGCTCACACTCGAGACAGCCAACCGGGTCGTCGCAGCCAACGAGATCTCAGGGCTCGATCCCGGCGAATACGTCGGGGTAACGATGCGGGATACGGGCATCGGGATGAATGAGGAGACCCGGGCCCGGGTGTTCGAGCCCTTCTTCACCACGAAGAAAACGGGCAAGGGAACCGGGCTGGGTCTAGCTATGGCGTATGGAACGGTCACCCAGAGCGGCGGGGCGATCGCGATCGAAAGCGCTCTGGGCGAAGGCTGCGAGATCGTGCTGTTGCTGCCGCGCTCGCAAGGCGCGGCACAAGGCGCCGCAGAGACAGTCGAACCCGTGGCCGCGCCAACCGGAACGCAGGATCGCGAACGCATTCTGGTCGTCGAAGACGAATCGAGCGTGCGCCGCCTGATAGTCGACCTGCTCGGCCGCTCGGGCTATCGCGTGGAGCAGGCGTCGGACGGCGCGTTCGCCGCGGAGCGACTCCGCACGGACGAAGCCGGTTTCGACCTGCTCATCACCGACGTGGTCATGCCCAACCTCGGCGGCGAGGCGTTGGTCCGGCAATGCGAGGCGGAGTTGGGAACGACGCCGGTGATCTTCCTCTCGGGCTACGTCGAACACGAAATCCAGGTCGGCACCTTCGCCGGGCGTACGGTGGAGGTGATCCAGAAGCCGGTGCACCCAAAGCGCCTGCTCTTGCACATCCGCCACCTGCTCGATCGCGGACTTCGTCCCTAGCCGCCCGCGGCGCTCGCGCCAACTGCTTTGTCTGCCACATTGATTCTCCGCCACAAGCTCAATTATCGAAACATCCAGCTCCAGGCCAGAACCAAAGGCAGTACTATTGGCCGGCATCACATTCAAAACACGAATGTTCACCCACAGCCCGTTCCTGATCTTTGGTGTGGGCGAAAAGAAAGCCTTTCTCTGCGTATGAGCTGAACCCATAATGCTCAAAACGTAGAGATAGTAAGATTTCTCACCGCTGTTAACAGGCAGAGTCGCGATAAGGCAAAAAAAACCCCGCCATAGGCGGGGTTTTGATCAGCCTCTTTGATGACTGGCTTACAGGGCACCGAACCGGAAGGTGACATCCAGGCCGTAAAAGCGAGGATAGAGCACTGAGGCGGTTCTGCGCCAATCGGCGCCGGCTGTGGAACTGCCTATGCCTCTGGTATGCACTTCGTCCAGAGCGTTATCGACAAACGCGCGAACGACATACTTGTCCAGGTCGTCGCGCCATGTCAGAGAGAGGTCGAGACGATCGCGCTCTGGTACCTCATCGTAGGCACGTGCAATGCCGTCAGACTGATACTCCCCGGTGTAAGACCAGGTTGCGCCTGCTGTTAATGTGCCTCGATTCAGACGCCACTCATAGCTTCCCCAGAGGGTGTACTTCCATTCAGGGATACGCTTTAGATCATTCCCGTCAAGATTGTTGGCGAGGAAGTCGTCGCGTCCGCCGGCACTCGTTTGATTGAAAATCTGAATCGGGAAGAATGGATTGTCGTTCTCCAGGACAAAAATGTCGTCGGTGTACTCGGTCTTGGTGTAGCTTAAATTGCCGCCGAGGGTCAGCTCATCTGTAGGTAGCCATATGAATTCCACTTCAACGCCACGATTTTCTGCCTCGTTGGCATTTCTAACCTGGTCCTGGCTGGTGCCTGCCGCTTCGTTAAAGATCTGGATACGATCTTGATAGTCGTCATATGTGTACGTGTACACTGAGCTATTCAACTGTAACTTGCCATCGAGTAGTGTGGCTTTGTAACCGAGTTCGATCGCCATGACTTCTTCCTGATCATAGGTCAGAGGCACAACGCCAGTCAGGCCGCCAGGAGGTGTACCCCGAGAGTCGCCAATCCCCAGAGAGTAGCCGCCTGAGCGATATCCTGTCGTCACCGAAGCGTACACCAAGGTATCGTCGTTAGGGGTCCAGTCCAAATTGACTCTGAAGGACACATCTCCCCAGTCGTCATCTCCTTGTGCCGCGTCTGCGAAGGAGAAAGGAATGCCCTGTAGTCTCAATGGCGTAGCGCAGTCCATGTCAGTTAGATCACAGGTGGGTACGATTGGCGCAGCGGGATTAAACGTCGGTCCTGCGCTGCCCATAAAGATGTTGGTTATTGCGAGTGGCGTCAGCCCGAGAGCGGCACAACTTGCTCCGCCGAAAGCGGCATCGCATGCTGGATAAAGGAATGGGGCAAATGCAGCTGGGTTGAGTTCAAAGTAGCCGGTTCGTTCCTCAAAAGCCTCTTTTTCATCGTCTGCCCATCGAACGCCCAGCGTGAGTGCCCATTCCTCGTTAAACGAATAGGTGCCCTGGGTGAAGACCGCGACCGCGTCTGTCTCCACTGTGTTTCGATATTCATAGAAAGCGCCAGTTGGATCACCTTGCCAGATGCCGAGGACTTGAGTGCCGACAGGTGCATCACCTAGTCTGACATGCGACGGGCCGCCGACGAAGGGCGTGAAACCTGCCATGCCGCCATAAATGGTTGGGTTGCTGTATCGTCCCTGGCTTTCCCGGTCGCGGAAAGCGTAGTTCTGCAGTCGCGTGGAGTTGAAGTAATAAATTCCCGCGGTGATCTGCAACTTGTCGCCGATGCCCCACAATAACTGCAACTCATGGGAGTGCGTCTCAACTGCCTCCAGAACGGTTTGCCGAGGTTGCGAGAATTCGCCATTTGTGTAGTCGAGATCGATGTCGAAGGTGTAGTCGAAGTCAGACCAGCCGCCCAGATACTTGAGCGTCATGTCCTCATTGATGTCCCATGTCAGGTCAAGCTGAATGCCGTTCTGATCAAATTTCTCGTTGTTATCGCCGTTATTGGCTACGTCGCCATTCAGGTCATCTATATCGGGGTCGTTGCGAAGGTTGGTCAGGCCGAAACCGGAATTGGGGGTGTGAGCGTTTGCGACGTCGACACCCGGCCGATGGAATGCACCATACAGCGTAGAACCGTTCGGATGAGTAAATGGAATCGCGCCGGGCGTGGTGGCATCGACAGGGCGTAGCCCACGAGCGTAATTCATTGTGGTTCGGCTGTCGCGGAAGCCCGCGGGCCCGTCATCGACCACAGTGCCCATGCCGACAACCCGGTCGGAAGAACGATCGTTCCAGCGAACGTTGGCTTCCCAGTTTTCAGCGATATTCCACTGCAGCGCTACAGAGAAGTTCTGATCGTCGACGCTGTTGATGTCGTCGGAGCCGCCCATACCCTCTTGAGAGCCATCTCGGTCACGCTTCACGCCGACGATGCGTCCCATCAGCTTGTCTTTGATGATTGGTCCGGAGAGCACGCCGTAAAACTCGCGGGTGTCCAGGTTGCCGGCGAGCACTCTAACCTCGCCCTCGACATCATTGGTAGGCTCATTTGTAATGTAGTTCAGCGCCCCACCGATGGAGTTGCGTCCGTACAAGGTGCCCTGCGGTCCTCGCAGTGCCTCGATTCGAGCGACGTCATACAGCCCGTTTTCAGAGGCAGCGATGCCGAAATCTTCGGAATAAATGCCGTTGTAGTAGGTCGCAACGCCCGGGTCACCACCTAATGCACGAAAGTTCCTGCCGACCCCGCGTATACGAATATCGTAGGCGTCTCTGGTCGTAGAGGGCAAAAAGTTCACTAATTCATCGGCACCTTGTATGCCGAAATCTTCGAGCATATCTTCACCGAAAGCGGTGATGGATAAGGATGTATCCGATACGGTCGACTCGCGCTTTTCTGCGGTCACAACGATTTCCTCGATGCGTCGCTCTTCTGCGTTGGCAAGCCCGGCAAGCGAAGCGCTCACCAATATCGTGCTCAGGAAAAATAGAAATCTCATAGTAAGTCCTCCCCAGGTCTTAATTCACCAGCACGCAGGTCTTTGCGGCGGCAAAGGGATGCTGGCTTCAATTATTATTTGATCCCTGAGAGCAATCATCCACGATTACAGGGTAGTGAGCAAGCCGCATTGACCTGTCGCGACGCCGACATCTTTCAGCCTTTTTTCAGCCTTTACATGCGGAATTGCGAGGGCTAGTATATTAGTGTAGTGATACACTTATATAGCGCATTCAACTATACCCCGGGCTGACCTGATGTTTCGAATCAACGCCAACTCGGCGATGCCGATCTACCAGCAGATCGTCGACCAGGTCAGGCGCAAAACGGCAAGCGGCCAGTTGAATCCGGGCGATCCGTTACCGAGTGTACGGGCCGTGGCATCGGAACATGCCGTGAATGCGATGACCATCAGCAAAGCGTATTCCCAACTCGAAGCACAAGGCCTGCTGCTGCGCCTGCGCGGTCGCGGCATGGTCGTAGCACCAGGTAACCAGCCTGCCAGCAAGCACGACCGTATCGCACAACTGACCCACCCCGTACAGCAGCTGGTGATCGCGGCGCGACAACTGGGTCTGACTACCCGGGACGTAGTCGACGAGTTACACAAACACATGGAAAGCACGCATGAATGACGCCGTAATCGATCTGCAGGGCATCACCAAGCACTACGGAGGAAGGACGGTTCTCGACAATGTTTCCGCCCAGGTGCACGCAGGCCAGGTCATCGGGCTGGTCGGGCTCAACGGGGCCGGCAAGACCACAATGCTGGAAACCATCCTCGGCTACGCGTTGCCGGATTCAGGCAGTGCAACTGTGCTCGGCATCCCCAGCCATGACATCGGTGCGAGCCCCGTCGCTGCGAAGGTCGGTTTCGTTCCACAACAGGAGGAGCTGTTGACGGCCTATCGCGGCCGCGACTACCTGGCACTCATCGCGAAGTTCTACCGCTCATGGCACGACGAAACCGTGGATCGCCTGGTTACCGAGTGGTCGATTCCGATCGACCGCCGCATAAGCCGCATGTCGCTCGGCGAACGGCAGAAGCTCGCAATCGCCTCGGCGCTCGGCCACCGCCCTGAACTGATCGTGCTGGACGAACCTGTCGCAAGCCTCGACCCGCTCGCGCGGCGCCAGTTTCTCAGGGAAATCGTCGCGATCGCAGCAGATCATGACGCCACAGTCCTGTTTTCCACGCACATCGTGACCGACCTCGAGCGCGTAGCGGAACGTATCTGGCTGCTGCGCGACGGCCAACTCATCGTCGATGAGAACCTCGATGCGCTTAAACAGCGTCACCCGGCATCTGTGGAAGACTATTTCCTGGAGATGCACGCGTGAAGCGCGTCGCGGCATTGACGGCACACTTCTATCGATGGCACCCCGCGGTGATGTGGACGACCCTCCTGGGTGTATCAGGCGCGGGCATCGCAGCGATGGGCGAGCTGACGTTCGGCGCCACCGAAGTACACCTCAGCACCGTGAGCACTGCGATCATCGGCGTCAGCATGGCGTTTTTCGGAGTGCCGTTTTGCTTTGCCCCACGTGCCTGCGTCGATCTGTGCGAGAACCGCCACCTTGCCCGTGTGCCACGGTTCCACCTGTGCGTTGGCCTGGCCGCGCTCACCCAGACGCTGCTGCTGGCCGGCACCTTTGCGCTGCTCAACGGACTCCGCACAGAGCAGTATGGGGCCGCGTTCGCCTGGGCGTTTGTGGTGGCTTCGGGTTACTTCTGGGCGGTGGCGGGAGCAATCCGGGTGCAGGCGCTCCCCATTATCGTGATGGGTTTCGTGCTCGCGTTCAGCCTGTTCGCGATTGCGCTACCGGAGTTACAGCGCCGCAACGTGTTTGGCCCCGCAACAATGACGGTGGCCTGGCTTGCGGCTTGTCTCATCTGGGCGCGGCAACTGCTCGTACTCCGCCGGCATCTGCCGAGCGCCGCGCGCACACCCGATCATGAAGCGCTCACCGTTCAGTGGGCCAACCGAGTCAACCGGCTGCTCGTCGACTTCAGCCCGCAAGCGGCAATCCTCGGCTACCCCGTTCGTTGGGGGGAACGCTTGCGCATCCTCGGCACGTCCGTGATCGTGGTACCGCTGCTGCTCGCGCTCATCTGCGCACTGATCCTCGTTCTGATGGTACGGGTGAATGCGTCTGTCGAAGCAAACCTCGAAACGTCGAACGTACTCTGGTTTACGCTTATTCTGGGTGCGGCCGCCAACGGGCTCCTTGCAAGTAACTATGCAGCCGCCGTCAGCCGTTCGCGCCTGTTATGGTTGCGCGGCCTCGATCGCAACGGGGTCTGGAGGCTCATCGACGCAACCGTGGTCGCAAACCTCGTCGTGATCTGCGTTTTGCTGACGCTGGTTGCAGTTGCCGCTCGCGTTGCAGGTATCGACGCATTTGCGGTCATGCTGGCAGTAGCGGTGAGCGCCGCAGGATGGAGCTATATGAGTATCGCCAACCGAATTGACGGCCGGATCATCGACTGGATCTTGTTGACCGGACTAGTTGCGATGGCAGGGTACGCATTGCTCCGCACGAACGTTTCTTTAGCCTGCATCTACATGCTTTTCTGCGCCCTGGCAGCGGTGTACTACCGCATCCGCGCAAGGCGGCTTTTCCTGAGCGTCGACTGGCATCAACTGCACCCTGATGGGCGGACCATGAACAAAAGCAGCATGGTCTCGCTCTGGTAGCGAGCGCTGCTGGCCGCCGGCGCCTCTGGTTGTGCCAGTCGCAGCGCTGAGGAGATCGACCACTCTTGCAGGTTCGGTGGCATCAACCTGACGTGAAGATCTACTACGCGGCGATCGTATTCAATGGCTGTCCTGGCAGTTTTCGAATCCCGGGCATCACTTCGCGTGCAAACAGGCGAATGTTCTGCTCGGCAAGATCATAGGGTTACCTGCGTAACTGAAGACCCCATTGTAGGCGCCAGCGTTCACCCGGCTGGTGAAACTCTTGATTTTGTCATAGCACATCTGCGGCGTGCCCCGCGGCCTCATCGCAATAGGTCCAGCCAGCCAGAATGGTCGCTGGAGCTGCTTCGCCGTGCACTTCTTGATAAGTGGCGCGATAGGCGTCCAGTTCTTTTTCCACGGCGTTCCGGGGCTTCCAGAATCATCTGCACGGATTGGGTGAAGTGGTGCTCCACGGACCAGATGGATTCAAAACCAAATCGATGGCCAGATCGCCGAGTTCTAACTCGTGTGTATAAACTGACTGATCGGACAGCGATGGATCGGTACACTGAAATATCAATGCTGCGCCTATGCACATTTGCTTTCCCCTCAAAAAAACAAGTGTGCTTCAGAAGATTGAATTTACTTTGTTGCCTGTGTCGCTTACAAGGGGGGAAGAATTGGTTGGGGCGATGACATGAATGATGTTTTACACAGCATTCCAAAAGCAGCATTGATGTTGTGTTTCGGGTTTTGCATCAGCTTATCCGCGGATGCTGAGTCTTGGCACGACAGAACCCTGCCGGAGATCGCTGCGGGACTAGCCGCGGGTGAGGTGACATCAGTGCAGCTTGTCGAAAGCTATCTTGCCCGCATTGAGGCCATCGATCGGAGTGGTCCGACTTTGAACTCGGTATTGGCCATTAACCCCACTGCCCTCGCTGATGCACAGCTTGCGGATGCGCAGCGCCAGCAAGGTGTGCCTGCAGGCCCTCTGCATGGTGTGCCGCTGCTGATCAAAGACAACATCGAAAGTCTCGATCCCATGGCAACCACAGCTGGATCGTTGAGCATGGTACACAACATAGCGGGAAGAGATGCGCCGTTGGTTGCCGGTCTGCGGGCGCAGGGCGCCATTGTGCTCGGTAAATCCAACCTCAGTGAGTGGGCGAACTTCCGCTCTCAAACCTCAATGAGTGGATGGTCTGCATTGGGTGGACAGACGCGCAACCCGCACATGTTGGATCGCAATCCCTGTGGATCGAGTTCTGGGTCTGCCTCTGGGGTTGCAGCATCTTTAGCTGCGGGTGCCGTGGGTACCGAAACCAATGGCTCCATTATCTGCCCGTCATCGGTCAATGGTATTGTGGGCTTCAAACCTACCGTTGGCCTGGTCTCTGCCGAGGGGATCGTGCCGATTTCGCCAACTCAGGATACTGCCGGTCCGATGACCAAAAGTGTTATGGGTGCGGCCATGCTGCTGGGTGCCATGGATGGCGCGGCTATCGATTACGCAGCAGCGCTGCAAGGAGCGGACTTAACAGGCGTGCGCATCGGTGTGATGCGGGCATTTCAAGGACAGGACGCTTCGATCCTGCCGTTGTTCGATCAGGCAATAGGGGTTCTGGCCGAACAGGGCGCCCAAGTGGTCGAGATTACGACCGCTAAACCCATTCCAGAAGGTTTTCAGGCTGCAGCATTCCGCGTGCTGTTGCATGAATTCAAGGCATCGCTGAATCAGTATCTACCGACAAGCAAAAGCAATATGCGCTCCCTGGCCGATGTCATCGCGTTCAATCGTGCCTCTCCGCGTGAACTGCTGTTGTTTGATCAGAGCATTTTTCTGTTGGCGCAAGAGACTCAGGGTACCCAAAGCAAGGTCTATCGTGAGGCTCGGGCGCTTGTCTCTAAGGCTAGTCGCGAAGAAGGGATTGATTATTTCCTGAGTGAATATCAGGTAGATATCCTGATCGCGCCCTCCGGTCAGGTTGCGCCGCGTATCGACGCGGTAAACGGAGACATCTGGGCTGGTTTTGCGGGTATTGGTTGGATGGCTGCGATTGCGGGGTATCCCCACGCGACGGTACCCATTGGTACTGTCAGACGCCTGCCCATCGGGGTCAGTTTCATTGCATCTGCAGGTGCAGATCTCGAAGTGTTAAAAGCCGCCCATGTATACGAGCAAGCGAGCAAACAGCGGGTAACCCCCGGTTACTTACCTTCCGCGGATGCCATTGCAGAAATAGCGCGGGGGTTGGAACGTTACAGCGCTGATGATTAGCTATTGCCGGGCTGAACTTTATTTTCTGGTTGCCTTACGCGCAGGGAACGATGTCGGTAACAGCCGCGCATTGGCTGAGGGGTGGGATACTGGGCGTGTCCAGCGGGTGTAGAAGAATCGACCCGGCTTCCAGATCCATAACTTTCTCTGCATCCGTTTCGGTCAATTTAGCACCTGCAAAAAGAACTCAAACGTGAATTCGTGCGACTATTCATATTGCCCATGTATCTGATAACAAACAGTTGGGAGTAAGCATGTTAAGTATCCAGGGTTTGCAGAAAACCTACGGCAATGGCGTGCAAGCGCTGGCGGGGATCAATCTGGAAGTGCCTAAGGGCATGTATGGGCTGTTAGGCCCCAATGGTGCCGGTAAGTCGACACTGATGCGTACTATCGCCACGCTGCAAAGCGCTGATGAAGGTACGGTTTCCTTTCAGGATACCGATGTGGCAGGCGACGTAGATTTTTTGCGTCAGCGACTGGGTTATCTACCGCAAGAGTTCGGTGTTTATCCACGCACCTCGCCGCTGGCGTTCTTGGACCATCTGGCTGTCATGAAAGGTGTGACCAACAGATTACAACGCCAGGCTATGGTTGAAGGTTTGTTGGTTAAAACCAACCTCTGGGACCTACGCAAGAAAAGCATGACCACTTTCTCCGGCGGTATGAAGCAGCGCATCGGTATCGCTCAGGCACTGATTGGCGCACCTGAGCTTATCATCGTCGATGAACCTACCGCGGGTCTGGACCCTGTAGAAAGACGTCGTTTCCATAATCTGCTGGCTGCTATTGGTGAAGATGTGGTGGTGATCTTGAGCACTCATATCGTTGAAGATGTTTCGGATCTTTGCTCCAACATGGCCATTATGGCGGCTGGCAGGATACTGGCCGAAGGTGAGCCGTTGGCACTGGTCGCTCAGCTCAACGGTCGGTTGTGGGGCAAACTGGTGGGCAAAGACGAAGTTGAGCGGGTGAGATCGCAAGTGGATGTGCTTTCTACACGGCGTGTCTCCGGCCGAATGGAGGTGAAAGTAATGGCTGACCAGGCACCGCAAGGCTTTCACTCCATAGAACCTACTCTGGAGGATGTTTATTTCCATACCCTGGCTCAAGCGGGCCTTGATGTAGACGTCGATTAAGCGGCTGGGAGCAGATATGTTTGAAGTTTTTCGCTTCGAGTGTCGCTACCAGCTTCGCTCACCATTGTTTCTGATCTTAAGCTTTGTGTTTTTTCTGTTGGCCTTCATGTTGATGGCTTCAGAAAACGTCTCCCTGGGCGGTGTTGGCGGCGGTACCAACCTGAACGCGGCGTGGACCATAGTTTTCACACAGTTTTTTTTCAGCATGGTGGGGATGCTGGCGGCCATAGCCATCGTCTCTCAGGCCATTACCAGGGATTACGAACTGAAAACTGCTGAGATGCTGTTTTCCAGCGGCATCAATGAGACGAGTTTTCTTTTAGGACGCTTCTTTGCGGGTTGTTTGTTCGGCATCCTGGTAGGTGTTGCAGCGATCCTCGGCACCATGATCGCCACCTTCATGCCCTGGCTGGATCAGGAAAGGCTCGGTTCGTTTGCTGTTATGCCTTATGTTTATAGCCTGTGCGTGGTCACCATTCCGAACTTCTTCTTCTCCAGCGCACTGTTTTTCACGGTAGCGGCCCTGACCCGATCCATGATCGCCGCTTTTGCAGGGGCAGTTGGCTTTTTTGTGCTCAATATCGTGGTTGGCGTCATGGCAGACCCTGAACAGATTTCAGTATACGCCGTGATTGATCCCTTTGGTGGCACGGCGTTCGCCGAAGTGTCGCGCTACTGGACAGTGTTTGAGCGCAATGCCGACCTGGTGCCGCTGAGAGGCAATATGCTGATCAACAGAATTTTGTGGTTCAGTGTTGGTGTGGTGGTGTTGGCATTGACCGCATGGCGCTACGGATTCACGCTGAATGCCAGTCCTTTTCAGCGCATCAGGCGGAAGAAAAAAGAACAAGGTGAGCCTCCCGCAGTGCTGCAACCTGGCACTGTGAGCCGCAAGCAATCAACGCCAGGCCAGCTCTGGTCGCAGTTCCGTACCGACTTGAGTGCGATCTACAAAAGTGTGCCGTTCTACGCCATTCTTGGCTTTGCCCTGCTCAATATCTGGGGTGGCATGCAGTTCACTGCATCGGCTTTTGGTATACCCCTGTTCCCAACCACCAGCGCCATGCTGCGCGCAATAGCTGGCAGCTATAGCCTGTTTGTACTGATGATCGTGGTCTATTACGCAGGCGAGCTGGTGTATCGAGAGAGAACCAGTGGTGTATCAGAAGTTCTGGACGCGACCCCCTACATGAACGGCGTCATGGTGGCGAGCAAGATCTTTACGCTGTGGTTTATTGTCATCTGTCTGTACCTGATCGCCATGATCGCAGGGGTGATCAACCAGGCGATTGCCGGTTACTTTAATTTTGAGTTCGGCCTTTACTTCCAGGGTTTGTTCCTGATCCAGGCGAGCTTCTTCTACAGTTTGGCGATCCTGGCGGTCTTTCTGCAGGTGATGTGCGGCAATAAATGGCTGGGCATGGTGGCACTGGTTGTTGCTTTCATCACATTCGCTTCTATGAATGGTTTTGGTTTCGAGCATGTGCTTTATAACTTCGGCATTCCTGGTGGTGCGGTGCCGCATTCCGACATGAATGGCTATGGACACTATCTGGCACCTTTTTCCTACCTGGCACTTTACTGGTCGCTGTTCTGTGTTTTTCTCATCGTGTTGGCTCTTTTGTTTCTCAAGCGCGGGCATACCTTCAGCTTCCGCGAGCGAGTAAGCGTGGCACGCAGCAGGATGAGTTCGGGCGCTGTAACCGTGATGGCGCTGGCCATGATCGGCTTTGTTGCCACTGGTGGCTGGATTTTCTACAACACCAACCTCACGAATACCTATTACGTGACAGATGAGATAGAAGCGCGGCAGGCGAACTACGAAAAAAGCTACAAGAAATATGAGCTGATGGATCACCTGGAGCCGGTCGCGGTGGACAGCGTGGTCGACCTGTACCCTGACGAAAGAAGGCTCGAAAGCACCGGCATTATGAAGCTGGGGAATTTTCTGGATCGCCCCATCGACGAATTATTTGTCTCTACCTTTGTGCGATTGCAGGTTAATGAACTGAATGTGCCTGGGGCCAGTCTGGTTGAACAGGACGCTGAAGTGGGCGTGTACCGCTATGAATTTGCCGAGCCCATTCAGCCGGGTGAGACCATTGATCTGGGTTATGACTTAACCTGGCATCACCAGGGCTTCGAGAATGCCAACGCCAACGCAACGCTGGGTAGTTATAACCGTGTAGTGGCCAACGGCACCTTTGTTAACAACACTGAGATCATGCCTACGCTGGGTTACAACTCCAGTATGGAACTGGGTGATCCCAACAAGCGAAGAGCACTGGGACTTGATCCCATTCAGCGTCTGCCGAAGATGGATGACCCTGACTGGATCAATCGATCGCAGTTGGGTTTGAGCCAGCGAACCGCGTTCAGAGCGCAAATCACCACGGACGCTGATCAGATTGCCATTGCCCCTGGCTATATTGTTGGTGAGCCGCAATACAGCGGCAGCCGAGTGACCTATACCTATGAAATGGATGATCCAATCTGGCCGTTCGTTTCTTTTATGTCAGCCGAATTCGAAGTAGCGCGGGATCAATGGCAGGACGTGGCGATAGAAATCTATTACCACCCTGAGCACAAATTCAATATAGAGCCAATGATCCGTGGCACGAAAAAATCGCTGGCCTATTTCAGTCGGGAATTTTCACCTTATCAGTATCGGCAGTTTCGTATCATCGAGTTCCCGCGTTATGCCTCCTTCGCACAGGCGTTTCCCAATACCATTCCATTTTCTGAGTCCATTGGCTTTGTAGCGGACTTAACGGACGAGCATGAGTTGGATCTGGTGTTCTACGTAACCGCTCATGAAGCAGCTCACCAATGGTGGGGACACCAGGTTGCCGGTGCGCAGATGCAGGGCATGACGGTGATTGTTGAAACGCTGGCCCAGTACTCGGCGCTCATGGTCATGGAAGAAGAATATGGCAAGGATAAGATGCGCCGATTCCTGCGCTATGAGCTGGATAACTACTTGAGCAGCCGGGGCAGTGAACTGATTGAGGAACTGCCCCTGGTTTTGTCTGAAAACCAGCAGTACATACATTATCGCAAAGGCAGTCTGGTGATGTATGCGCTTCAGGATCTGATAGGCCGAGATAAAGTCAATCTTGCGCTGCGCAACTTCCTGGCGAAATTCGCCTTTGGTGATGGGCCTTTCCCAACGGCACGGAACCTGGTGGCGGAGTTTCGGGCGGTTGCTCCGGAAGAACACCTGGCCATGATCGACGACATGTTTGAAAAAATTACCCTGTTCGATTTCTCAGTGGATGACGTAGCGGTGACCGAGGTCGATGGTCATTGGGAAGTGAGATTCTCCACCAAGGCGAGCAAATTCTACGCAGACGGCGAGGGGCGCGAAGAAGAAACCGAAATGGCCGGCTGGGTTGATGTAGCTGTGTTTGCCGAAGACCCGGAAGAGCTGCAGGATTATCAGTTACCGAAGCCGTTGTTCTTTGAGAAACGTCAGATCACAGGGGACGGTGAAGTAGCAGTTACGGTAAATGAGAAACCAGGTCGGGTAGGCATTGATCCGTACAACAAACTGATTGACCGCAATCCTGAGAACAACCTGAAACGTATCTGAACAGAACATTCGAATCCGGCATAACTGGCGGTTGAAGTCGCTGAACTTACCTAGTCTTCAGATACCCAGAACTCAAGTTCCTCGACATACACTCCACCCTCCTTCATCAATGCAAGGAGGTTAGGGTCAGAGTACATGGCCGATACGCTTGCTTTGGTATCCTCTATTGTCGCGTCTGTATTCCACACAATCAGGAAGCTGTTGTGATCAGATGCTCTGTGAAAGTGTCCGCCTTCTTCAAATCCAGCTTCCTTCCTTCTTTCAATGTCGGCATCGTACTTTATCTTCCAGTCTTCATAATCCTTTACTCTGTGAGCGGTGAAAACCTTAACCATGTTGTGTTCCCTGTGAGTCGAGGTGAAACGAATGCTAACAATTGCTGAGCTCTTGTGAAATGCGGAGGAGAGTGTCAGGAATCTTGTGTTTGTGAGCGCTAGTATGTCCACAGGAGGACAACATGGCGAATCTGCAGAGACTGTAAGTATTTCTGTGTAACTGCAAGTTTGTTACACATAGTCGATCAAC
>CAYMUT010000031.1:0-55708 GCA_964393625.1 uncultured Pseudomonadales bacterium | reverse complement strand
AATGTGTAAACCATGTCTCCGGTATATTCAGTAAACTATGTGTCCGGAAGTACACAAGGGTCTGTACCGGTCACATGGTTACCACTTTTGCCGGTACCGAGTAGCAACTTGCCACAGCACGGATGACAAAGATGACGGCGCCCCTGGATAAGATTCGGATCCTTGATATCGGCACGTTGCTGGCTGGACCGTGGAGCACGACGCTGTTGAGTGATTTCGGCGCAGAAGTCATCAAGGTAGAACAGCCCGATATTGGAGATGCGTTGCGCGGATCGCCCAGAGATGGTCGGCCGGGAATGCCGCTGCACTGGGCGGTGGAAGCGCGCAACAAGAAGTCCATCACGTTGAACCTGAGGGTGGCAGAGGGCCAGAATCTCTTGAAGAGGCTCGTCGCGCAATCTGATGTGCTCGTAGAGAACTTTACGCCTGGTACGCTGGAAAAGTGGGGGCTGGGCTGGGAAACACTGCAGGAGGTTAACCCAGCCTTGATTATGGTGCGGGTTTCGGGATACGGGCAGACAGGTCCTTATTCTGAGCGGCCGGGGTATGACCGGATTGCGCTTGGGGTCTCCGGATATATGTACCCGACGGGGTTTCCTGATCGCATGCCGGTTCGTCCGGCGTTTCCAACAGCAGATTACAACACTGCCACGTTTGCAGCATTTGCCGCCATGCTCGCGCTCTACCAACGTGATGCCAACGGTGGACAGGGTCAGATGATCGATCTGGCCCTGTACGAGGCGCCCTTTCGTATCACGGGCAGCCTCATTGCCGCCTGGGAAAAGACCGGCCAGAACCGGGAACGGATTGGTAATCGTAATCCCGGATTCGCTCCTGCGGGTACTTTTGCAACAAGCGATGGCAGATACCTGCAGATCGCTGCCGGCGGTGATGGTGTCTGGCAGCGACTGGCACAAGTCGTTGGGGGTGTCGCGCTTGCTGAGGATGAGCGTTACCTGTCGAGTCGCGATCGGATCGAAGCAGCAGACGAACTCGAAGCACTTATCTCACAGTGGGTAGGTGCGCGCACTTTCACAGATGCCGAGACGGCGCTGATTGACGCGGGCGTGCCGGCGGGCGGCATTTTGCGTGCTCAGGACATCGCGACGGATAAACACTTTCTCGAGCGGGAAAGTCTGATCCATGTCGATGACCCGGTGCATGGTGAGATCGGTATGCCCGGCGTGATCCCCAAGCTTTCCGGAACTCCAGGGTCAGTTAAATGGACTGGCCCGCAACTCGGTGCGCATAACCAGGAGATCTATTCGGGTTTATTGGGATTATCGCACGAGCGCGTTGCGAAACTGGCTGAAGAGGGCGTGATCTAAACTGCCCGCGGCAACATGCGGGCGCCGTGATCCAAGTGGGTGACGGGTCCGATGATACGTATAACTGGTAGAACGTAAGGGGAGAATATAGTGACAACAGCAAAGAAAGTCGTACTGGCGCAAAGACCGGATGGCGAACTGAAGGAATCAGATTTCAAACTCGTTGAGAGCGAGCTGCCAGGGCTGGAAGACGGCCAGGTACTGCTGAAGGTGGAACATCTTTCTGTCGACGCATTTATCAGGACTACGCTTGATGCCCGCGAGGACAGTCTGCACGGCGCCATGGATCTGGATACACCAGTGACGGCGCTTGGTATCGGACGCGTGGTGGATTCAAGATCCGCAGACCTGAAACAGGGTGATGCGGTGTTCGGCCCCATGATGGCACAGACACACGCGATCTGGCCTGCCGCCATGTTGAGGAAGGTCGATGAATCTGGCGTCCCAGCGCGTACCTGGCTCGGCGCGCTGGGCATGACGACGGGCCTCACGGCCTACGCCGGGATGATCTGCTGTGGCAGGGTCGCCGAAGGCGAGACGGTCGTGGTATCAGCGGCCGCGGGTGCTGTCGGCAACATCGCCTGTCAGCTGGCCAAGGTGAAAGGTGCCCGCGTCATCGGTATTGCCGGTGGCGAAGAAAAATGCCGGTTCCTCAAGGAGGAGATTGGCTGCGATGATGCTGTTGACTATAAGAACGGTAACCTGAACGAGAAGTTGAAGGCTGCTTGTCCGGACGGCATCAATGTCTTTTTTGACAACGTGGGCGGTGACGTGCTGGATGCGGCGCTGGACAACATCGCGAAGGAAGCCAGGGTCGTGATCTGTGGCGCGATTTCACAGTACAACCACATGACCCAAGTGAAGGGACCGAAACTCTACCTCAGGATCCCTGAACGTAATGCATCGATGCTCGGCTTCACGGTCGACCACTATGCCGAACTCTTCCCCCAGATGGAGGCAGATATCGCAGGCTGGATTCGAGATGGCGATATCCAGATCCACGAGCACATCGAACAAGGTATCGAAAACTTCCCCGCAACGCTGATCAAGCTGATGACAGGTGGGCATTCCGGGAAGTTGCTGCTGGTGCCCTGAAGCGTACCATCAGGCCTGAACTGAAGCGGGCGGCACATTTGACGTGATGCTCACGCTGCAGGCGGAAGCCCTGCAGCCTATCGTGCTCATCATCTGTGGGTTTGCAGTTGCTGCGATTGCCCGCTTCAAACCCATGCTGCACGTGGGTATCGCAACGGCTGTCATGCTGGCCATCGGTATCTTGGTGCAGATGAATTTCTGGGACTCGATGCTCGTCTGGCACCATTTCGTGTTCTTCGCCCTGATTCTTGTCTTTCTGCCGGTGGGCGCTCTGATCGCTGGCAAGGTGCTGAGTCCGAAACGGTCGGACAAAGGTAGCTGATATCCTTACCAAGTTACCCTGAGATCAAACCAGATCATATTCGTCCGCCGTAGGTGCGCGGGTCTGCTTCCAGAATTCGAGCAGCGTGAATGGCCAGTTCTGGGTAATGTGCCCGCGGGCGTTCTTGTACCAGGTGTTGACGCCGGATTGGCCCCAGGCCATGCCCAGGTTGCCTGTGTCGATCCACTGGTTGTAGTCGTCGTGCACACTGCGTCGCACGTTCAGGGCTGCATTGTCGTGGGCCATGGACATCGCGAGGCAGCCGAGAATGTAGCGGACCTCGCACTCGGAGAAAAATATGATGCTGCCGTTCACGACGATGTTTGTGTTCGGTCCGTAACAGAGGAACAGATTCGGGAATTCGGGAATGGAGATGCCCTTGTAAGCCCTCGGTTCACCGTCCCATACATGGTGCAGTTGTTTGCCGCCGATGCCGTTTATCTGCATGGGGAAGAGAAAGCTGGATGCCTTGAAACCGGTGGCATATATGATGACATCGAACTCGACCTCGTCCCCCGACTTGGTAACGACACCGCGCTGATTGATGCGCTCGATCGGATCTGTCAGCAGCGCTACATTGTCGCGTTTCAATGACTGCAGGTACCGCCCGTCATCGATCAGCGCGCGCTTGGCGCCTGGCGGATACGCGGGTGTACATTTCGCCAGCAGGTCGGGGCGATCGGCAAACTGAGTCTCAAGATTCTCCACCAGCGCATCTCTGAATTGCTGGTTGGCGGCGCTGACGGATTCTTCCGGCCGGTTCCAGCCGTCCTCGGCGGTGACCGCGTGCAGCAGGCCTTCCGCGGAGCGCCAGAACATATTGAAACGGAACCAGCGGGCGTAGAAAGGCACGTGTTTCAACAGCCAGTGTTTGCCATCGGGCACTTTCTGAAAGTACTCCTCGTTGGGCACGATCCAGGGTGGGGTCCGCTGAAATAGCGTTACGCTGGCAGCCTGCTCGGCGATGATCGGCGTGAACTGAAAGGCGCTCGCGCCGGTGCCGATCACGCCGACCCGTTTGCCGGTCAGATCGACATCGTGGCGCCAGCGCGCCGAGTGAAAGGTCTCCCCGTGGAAGTCTTCATGCCCGCTGATATCAGGTACATTCGGGCGGTTCAGTTGGCCCACGGCACAGATGATCGCGTTGGCGCTGAGGGTCTCTTCGGCGCCGGAGCCCGTCACTATGTCGGCCTGCCATGTGCGGCTCTGCTCATGGTAGCTTGCGCCGATTACTTCGCTGTTGAGGCGAATGTTTGAACGCAGGTCGTACTCTTCTACGGTGTCAGCGAAGTACTGCCGTAAGACCTCCTGATCGGAAAAGTGCTGGGGCCAGTCCTGGGGACGAAAAGAATAGGAGTACGTGTGGTTGGCGCTGTCGACCCGGCAGCCCGGATACGTGTTTTCGTACCAGGTGCCGCCCACGTCGGGGTTCTTTTCCACGATCTCGAAGGCAATGCCGGCCTGCTTGAGGCGAATGGCGGACAGTATGCCCGACATGCCGGCGCCGATGATGAGCACCTTGAAGCCCGCCCGATCGGCCTGGGGAATTGTCTCAATACTGGGTTGCGCGTAGGGGTCTTCGCCATGCATGGACAGTTCCGCGGTCAGGAAATCGACGTATTCATCGGTGACCGGCTCGCCGACCAGGAAGTCGAGCATCTCGCGCAATTCGCTGTTGGTCGGATCGTAGAACGGGCTCGGTGCGTCGCGGTAGCTGGCGATGGCTGTCAGTGTCCGATCGCGCACCCACTGGCGCTGGGCGTCGGTCAGACCGTCATCCGGATCAAGAAATTCCATTTGCGGTTTAATCTCGCCGCGGATGATGCTCATATCTCCCGTGATGTGACACAACGCCAGCATTAGTGATGGAATGTGTGCGGTTTCCAGATGAGCGCGAATTTCCTCGTCGCTGGCGGTGATGGTTTGCAGATGTTCAGTCGCTGACATGATTGATTTGCCCTCCCAAACAAAACTGCAGGCGTCTTAAGGTGAAACTCAGTTCCCAGCACCTAAGCGATCGGTGGCTCAAGTTGCTCCGCTCTGGTCTTCGATTTTGTTTGCGTGGCGTAGCCACAGGCCCCCACCGTGATGTGGTCGGGGGTCGTATGAACGATGCCCCAGCAAACGTTGCACCCTGGCCGATTGGTTCGCCAGCTCTTCGTCTGTGTAGTCAATCGGCGATGATTCTTCCGGCACCAGCCATCCCACAAGGAAGCTTAGATGCATGGCATTGCGCCATTGCCCTGTCGTTCTGTTAGCGCCGCCGCCGTGTATGAGGCGCCCGGAGTAAATCAGTGCATCGCCGGGTTTCATTGTGGCGGGCACGGTCTGTTCCTGACTGCCGTGATCGGCTATGTCCGGCCACTTGTGACTGCCGGGTATGACCCGGGTAGCACCGAGTTCTTCGGTGACTTCCTCCAGCGCGATCATGGCGCTTATGGTGATTTCCGGACAGTTCGGCCACATGGGTACGCAGTAGTTCAGCCAATTCGCACAGTCGCGGTGCAGCATCTGTGCGGGTGAGCCGGGGCCGATCAGCATGGCCTGGCCGGTGTTGACCCAGTATGAACCACAGTTGGGCAGTAGCGCGGCGTCGGCAATGGCTGCGTATAAGGAATTGTCGAGCAGTTCAAAAAAAGCCGGAGTGATTTTGCCCAGCGAAGAAAAGCGGATGGTGTTGTCGCCAACGAATGCTTTGCCGTCCTGCCCGAGACCCTGGGTCGCAGCGCCTGGTGCAAACGCCTCGGCGTGGGCCGTTACCGCGTTGCGGATCTCTTGGATGGTTGGTGTTGGGAACATGCCCTCGACGATGAGCCCGCCGTCTAGCTCCAATGCGTCGACAATGTCCTGCAGTGGGGCGGTTGCGGGGATTCGCTGCAAACTCATGGATTGGCTCCCTTGGGTTTGCCGATGACAATACAGGAGGCTGCAGATTCAGGGCAAGGGGAAGCGCCGGGCGCCGGTACGGTACCGGCGCCCTGGGGTATCAGCTACCAGCTGTAAGAGAGGTTTACACCAGTCCAGCGCGGCGGTGCGTAAAATACCGTGCCGCCGAGAATGCCGAGATCCAGTGCGTACTGCTTGTAGACCTCGTCATCCAGGTTCTTCACCCAGGCTGTCAGCTGCCATTTCTCGTCGGTGCTGGTCCAGGTGGCGCGTGCATTCATCACGTTGTACGACTCCTGGAACGCGGCGCCGCCGTTGGTGACCTCCAGATACTGGTCATCCGCGTAGTTGCCGTCTAACTGCAGCGCGACGTTGCCGAATCCCGTGTTGAAGTTGTAGCGCACCAGATAGTTGAAGCTCATGCTTGGCGTATTCGGCAGCTCCGCGCCGTCGATCTCATCAACCGGCCAGTCCACCACGAAACCTACCGGGGTGGTCTGCGAACCGGTCATGCGTACATTGTCTACTTCGGAATCCTGCAGCGACAGGCCGAGAACAATATCCCAATGCTCATTGGGCAGCATGATCAGTTCGAACTCTGCGCCGACGTTTTCCGCATCGGCGTTGCTCACACTGGGCACACCTTCTAAGAAGGTGAAGGCCTGGTAGTCGTCGTAGTCATACAGGAACGCGGTGGCATTGAAGCGCACGCGGCCGTCTGCAAACTCGGTTTTGATGCCTGCTTCGAAAGCGTGCAGCACTTCTTCGTCGTGACGGATGCGATCCAGCGTTACACTGGCGGAAGGCGCGAAGTTGCCCCCCTTGATGCCGCGGTTTGCCGAAATGAACACCAGCGTGTCATTGTTCAGGCGCCAGTCAAGCTGCAGGCGTGCGGCGAAATCGCTGTAGTCGACTTCGTCCACGTCAGAGCCGGCCGCTGCGGCAGCTGCGCCGATATCGACAATGCCCGGCACGAATATGCCTTCGCTGGGAGATTGAAAGTTGGTGACGAAGTCGAGTTCTTTGTCATCTTGAGACCAGCGTACGCCGGCGATCAGCGTGACCGCGTCGCTGAGGTCAAATTCCGCCTGGCCGAATACCGACCAGTTGCGCGATTGCAGGTTGTAGTCCTGAGCTACGGCGGGATCCGTCAGCGCGCCGGGGTCAAATCCCAGGCCTGCCGCGACGCCCGCTACCGGCGCGCCGCGGGTGAGGACATCGGCGTCCATGTCGATGTCGAGGTAATAGATGCCGGCCTGCCACTTCATGTTGTCGCCGGTACCCGACAGGCGCAGCTCCTGGGAGAACTGAGTGAAGTCTGCCACCGTTGTGAATTCGATGATGGGCACGGGAATGCCATCGCCGTCCTCTGTATAGAACTTGTCGACGTTCGACCAGTTGGTGATCGATGTCAGCTCAATGCCGTTGTCGAAGGCCCATTCGAAGTCTACGGTCAGGTTGTTGATGTCGCGATCCATGTAGCCTGGATAGTCTGCATAGCTCTCATGGGGTTCCGGGTGATCGCCCTCGAATACGGTGCGGCCGGCGCTGTCGACTGGCGTGAAGCAGTCGAGCTGGCTGGCGCAGAAAAAGATGTCGGGAGTCGCCCCGGCAGGTGCGCCGATGACGTCAGTGACGAACGCAGTAAATTCCGGCGGAATGTAGACGTTGGGGTCGGTGTTGTCCGCGTAAGGCAGAAAGCTGTACCCACCGGTGGGAACATCTTCATCTTTAGAGAATTTGTACAGGACATCTAAAGTGCCGGAATCGCCGATGTCGAACTGCAGCGCCGCGCGTATCGCATACCCGTCGGAACCGCCCAGATCACCATTGCTGTTGGGGAACGGATTGCCTTCAGGGAAGGGCTTCGACTCGATGTAGCCGTCGCTTTCTTCCGATCGTACCGACACGCGGTAACGCGCCGTATCAGAAAAAGCGCCGCCGATTGCGCCTTCTATTGTAAAGAGACCGTACTCGCCGCTGGATGCTTTCACATAGCCGTTAAATTCGTCGTCGTCGGCGCGGCGGGTAACGTATTGGATTACCCCGCCAGTTGCGTTGCGCCCGAACAGCGTGCCCTGAGGGCCGCGCAGTACTTCAACACGCTCCATGTCAAACATCTGGCCGTTGATGCCGTTCATGCTGGCGACGTAGGCGTCGTCGATGTAAACCGCCACCGGGCCTTCAAGGTTGTCGGTGAAGTTGTTCTGAGACACGCCGCGAATATTGAACGCGGTCAATGTGGGGGACCAGGCCACCATGTCGAGACCGGGCACCTGCTGAATGATCTCAACGGTGTTGCTCATGCCCAGCGCTTCGACCTGGTCGCCGCTGAATGCGGTCATGCTGATGCCGACATCCTGAATGTTCTGCTCGCGCTTCTGCGCGGTAACGACAATTTCTTCGAGAACGGCAGCGGTGCTGCTCAAAGGTATCAGCAGCACCAGTGCCACCCCAGTCATAGCAAGTAATTTCATAATCCCCTCCATTCGTGTTGTGAAGTCGGCAGGTGTGCCAACATACCGCCAAGAATCAACATAACATGTTAAATAAGTGTAGATCCAGTGTTACAATTGGAGCTATCGAGCGGGCGAAATCTAGATTCATTATGTGGTCATTCAAAGAATTCCTCCGGGCGCGGCAAGGGCTTCTCGTTACTGTGCGATATGGCGGGGCGTTGAGTCTGTTTGTGCTGATTACGCTGACCAGCTGTACTGAGCCTTCCCCCGAAGTTACCGATCAGATCTCTGCCCAGGCCTACGACGAGCGACCGAACGTACTGCTGATCGTGGTCGATGACATGGGCTTCAATGATCTGGGCATTACCGGCAGCGAGATTGCCACACCCAACATGGACCACCTGGCTGCCAACGGCGTGTTGATGAGCAACTTCCATGTGGCGCCCAATTGTTCGCCGACGCGTGCCATGCTGATGTCGGGGATGGACAACCATCTTGTCGGGCTCGGCAATATGGCGGAGGAGATGGCGCCAAATCAGGCAGGTCGGCCCGGTTATGAAGGGCACCTCAACTTACGCGCGGCGGCGCTGCCCGAGGTAATGCAGGACGCAGGATACAAAACCTACATGACCGGGAAATGGCACCTGGGTCTTAGCGAGGAAACCAGTCCGGCTGCGCGGGGTTTTGATCGCTCCTTTGCGATGCTGCAGGGTGGCGCGGGTGCCTTCAGCAACATGCTGCCAATCGTGGGACCGGAGCCTGCCAGGTACCGCCGCGACGGTCAGACCGTGCGGGAGCTGCCGGCAGACTTCTACAGCACCGCTGCCTATACCGATGAAATGATCCGTTATATTGAGGAAGGTCGCGACGATGAACGCCCCTTCTTCGCCTATCTGGCTTATACCGCTCCGCACTGGCCGCTGCAGGCACCGCAAGCCTCTATTGAAAAATACCGTGGCCGCTACGATGCAGGCTATGACCAGTTGCGCCGGGAGCGCTTTGCCGCACTGCAGCGGCTCGGCTTCGTCGATCCCGGTGTAGAGCCGTTTCCTGCATTTCCCGGCCAGCCCCGCTGGCATGAACTGACCGCCGAAGAGCAGCGCGTCGCCGCACGCAAAATGGAGGTGTACGCGGCGATGGTCGACGACCTGGATCTGTATCTGGGGCGGTTGCTGCTGTACCTGAAAGAGCTTGGTGAATACGACAACACCTTCATATTCCTGTTGTCCGACAATGGGCCCGAAGCCCATGAACTGGAGGTCGGCTGGGACGCCCTGACGGACTGGGTCGAACAATGCTGCGACAACAGCCTGGCTAACATCGGCAAGGCGGATTCCTATGTGTGGTATGGCCACAACTGGGGGCAGAGTGGCAACACGCCGTTGCGACTGTACAAAGGCTATACGGCTCAGGGCGGCGTGCGTGCGCCGGCCATCGCGCAGTTTCCCGGCAGATTGGAGACGGGGGCACGACAGGGCGCAGTGGTGTCGGTAATGGACGTCATGCCGACTGTGCTGGAAGTTGCCGGTGTCAGCGCGCCCAGCGGAACCTTCCGGGGCCGGGAGGTATTACCGATGCAGGGACGTTCGCTGATGCCCATGTTGCGGGGTGAAGCAGCGACCCCCCACCCGCCGGACTATGCTATTGGCTGGGAACTGTTCGGCAAGCGCGCCCTGCGCCAGGGTGATTGGAAGATCATTTACCGGCCTGTGCACGAGCTGTACGAGACGGTGCCCGACAGTATCCTGGGCGGCCGGTGGCAGTTGTATAACCTGCGCACGGATCCGGCGGAGTTGCACGATCTGTCTGCGGCGCACCCGCAACGCCTGCGCGAACTGGTCGCCTTATGGGATGATTACGCCGAACGTAACGGTGTGATTCTGCCGGACTTCCTCAGCGGCTATTGAGCCCGGACCTGGCGAACCAGCTGCGGCCGCCGCGTAGCGCGGTGTCTATCGGTGCTGTCTGGAAAAACCGTACCCGGTTGTATCGAATGGGGTTGTTCGGCAATTTGCGTGTTGCATTTGGCCACTCCTGCTGTTCACTCCGGGCGCTGGTAATGCCATTATAGGGGCGGGAAACAATAAGGATCATGGCCCGTATCATAACGGCAGGGGTTCTTCACCACTAACCATCACATGTCAAGTGAGAATATAGGGGGCGGCTTGAAATACGAAGCACCGACATCTACGAAGGAGGCGGCGAACCTGATGGCGAAAGCCAAGGGTGAGGCGTACATTATCGCAGGGGGGACCGATCTACTGGTCCGGATGAAGAGCGGCTTGATTGATCCAGACCTGGTGGTCGACATCAAGCGCATTGCCGCTATGCAATCGATCGACAAGACCGGTAAAGGTTTCAAAATCGGCGCGGCTGTGCCCTGTGCACAGCTGAGTGAAAACAAAGCCCTTGCCAAGGCCTGGCCAGGCGTGGTTGAAGCTGCTCAGCTGATCGGCTCAGATCAGATTCAGGGCCGCTGCACCATGGCGGGTAACCTGTGCAACGCATCTCCCGCCGCAGACTGTGTGCCGGCATTGGTGGCGGCACGTGCTAAAGCAGTCATGGTCGGCCCGAAAGGGCGGCGCAGTTTGCCGGTAGAGAAGGTTGTTACCGGTCCCGGCTCGACCTCACTGAAGAAAGGCGAAGTGGTCGAAACCATTACCCTGCCTAAGCAGGAAGCCAGATCCGGTGACGCTTATTTGCGTTTCATCCCGCGTACCGAAATGGATATCGCCGTGTGCAGCGCGGGCGTCAACCTGACGCTGGGCGGTCGGGGTGTGGTCAAGAAGGCTCGTGTGGCCCTCGGCGCCGTCGGTCCGACCGTTGTAGTCGTACCGGCAGCGGCGCGTGCACTGGTGGGTTCCAAGCTCGACGATGCGGCGCTGGCGAAAATGGCCAAAGCCTGCGAAGCGGCCTGCGCACCCATCGACGACAAGCGCGGCACAATTGAATTCAGAACTGAGGTAGCTGGGGTACTGGCGTGCCGGGCTGCGAAAATCGCATATGAACGAGCAGGGGGTTAAGTAATGAGCGGTGTACATGTTTCAACCACAGTAAACGGCGACGCCGTTGAGTATGTCTGCCAGGGTCGCGAAACTCTGCTGGATGTACTGCGTAACAGACTCGGCCTGATTGGCGCCAAAGAAGGGTGCGGCACTGGCGATTGCGGTGCCTGTAGCGTAACGGTTGACGGTCAGCTGGTTTGTTCGTGTCTGATGCTGGGCGCGGAAGCGCAAGGCCGCGACATACAGACTGTCGAAGGTCTGGCCAATGGCGACGAACTGCACCCGTTGCAGACTCAGTTTCTTGATCATGCAGCACTGCAGTGTGGTGTTTGCACGCCTGGTTTTCTGATGGCGTCGAAAGCGCTGCTCGATAAGAATCTGAAGCCAACGGAAACCGAGATCCGCTATGCGCTGGCCGGTAATCTGTGCCGCTGCACAGGCTATGACAAGATCGTTCGGGCGGTTTCTGCTGCCGCTAAGGATCTGGCCAAAGAAGCGAAGCGTTCGGCCAAGGCAAAATCCAAAGGCAAGAAGAAGTAGTACGAGTTAACGAATCGCACAACGAATTTATAAAGGAGAATCGAAGTGGCCTTCGATACCAATTACACAAATCAGGACTTCAAAGTAGTCGGCCAGCGCGTACGGCGTCTGGACGGCATCGATAAAGTGACCGGCCGCGCCAAATACGGTGCGGATGCATTCGCACCGGGTCAACTGGTGGGCCTTACGCTGCGCTCGCCCCATGCTCACGCGATCATCAAGAAGATCGATACCTCCAAAGCTGAGAAAATGCCGGGGGTCAAAGCGGTGATTACCGCTGACGATCTCCCCGACAACACCGGTGGTGGTGAAATGTCGGCGGTATTGGAAAACTGCATGGCGCGCGGCCGCGCACTGTACGACGGTCACACCGTTGCGGCAGTCGCGGCGGTGGACGAAGAAACTGCACGCAAAGCGCTGGCCGCCATCAAGGTGCAGTACAAGAAGTTGCCTCACGTTACCGATGTCGACGACGCTGCGGCACCTGGTGCGCCGCTGGTACAGCCCGACCTGATCCCGCGCGGTGGCGATGCGCCAAGCAACGTGCAGAGCACCATTCCCATGGGTCATGGTGATGTAGAAGAGGGCTTTGCCCAGGCCGATGTCGTTATTGAGAAGAGCTTCAAGACCGAGCAGGTGCACCAGGGCTACATCGAACCCCATGCCTGTCTGGCCAATGTCGGGCCGGATGGTGAGGGCGAATTGTGGGTAACCACCCAGGGACCCTTCATGATTCGCGACACGTGTGCGACCTTGCTGGGCATCGACATAGCCCGCCTCAAGGTGACCTCGTCTGAAATCGGTGGTGGTTTCGGCGGCAAGACCCACGTGTGGATCGAGCCGCTGGCAGTGGCGCTTTCCCGCAAAGCCAATCGTCCGGTGAAGATGACCATGACTCGGGACGAAGTGTTCCGTGGCTCCGGTCCGGCTTCTCCGGTGTCTATGGATATCAAGATCGGTTGCACCAAGCAGGGGCGCATAACCGCGGCCAAAGCGGTACTGCGCTACGGCTCAGGGCCGTGGCCGGGTATGTGGGCCACCATGGGGGCCATGACCGCATTTGCCTGCTACGACCTGGAAAATGTTCAGAGCATCGGCCATGACGTGTTGATCAACCGACCGAAAGTTGCTGCCTATCGCGCGCCGTCAACGCCAATGGCTGCCTTCGGCGTAGAAAGCGTCGTCGACATGCTGGCTGCCGAAGTGGGTATGGATCCGGTGGAGTTCCGTCTGCTGAACTGTGCCAGAGAAGGCACCCGCGCCAGCTACGGGCCGATCTATGGTCCCATCGGCATCGGGCCGACTCTGGAAGCGGTCAAGAAGCACCCGCAGATGCGCGCGCGTCTGGGCAAAAACCAGGGCCGCGGCATGGCTTGTGGTTTCTGGTTCAACTTTGGTGGGCCGACCTGTACCGACCTGAACATTGGCGTAGATGGCACCGTGAACCTTGCGGTAGGTACCGTGGATGTTGGTGGTTCGCGTTCTTCGCTGGCGATGATCGCGGCGGAAGAACTCGGCGTCTCCTACGAAGACGTACGGGTAAACGTTGCCGATACCGCGTCATTGGGCTTCAACGAAACTACTCATGGCAGTCGGGGCACGTTCTCCTCGGGCATGGCCATCATCATGGCGGCGCGCAACGCGGTAGAAGAACTGCGCGGCCGGGCAGCCAGGACCTGGGAAATCCCGGTTGAGGAAGTCGAGTGGCAGGACGGTTGTGCTGTTGCTGCAGGCGTGCAGAACAGTAACCTCGGAAAGTTGTCGCTGAAAGAACTGGCCGCCAAGTCGCTGAATACCGGTGGTCCGATTGCCGGTCACTTTGAGACCGTTGCCGATGGCGCAGGCGTTTCCTTCGCCAGCCACATCTGCGATGTAGAGGTAGACCCGGAAACCGGGCAGACCAAGGTGCTGCGTTACACCGTGGTGCAGGATGCCGGTAAGGCGATTCACCCTGACTATGTTGAAGGTCAGTTCCAGGGGGGTGCGGCCCAGGGCATCGGCTGGGCACTCAACGAGGAATACATCTACGGCGACGACGGCCGTATGCAGAATCCGGGCTTCCTGGATTACCGCATTCCGGTCTGCTCCGACCTGCCGATGATCGACACGGAGATCCTCGAGATCCCCAATCCGAATCACCCCTACGGTATTCGCGGTGTGGGCGAAACATCGATCGTTCCACCGCTGGCGGCGATTGCCAACGCGGTGTCGAACGCGGTGGGTGTGCGGATGGACCACATCCCCATGTCGCCGCCGCGTATTCGTAAGGCGATCAGAGATGATCAGGCTGGTGAGCCGGAGGTGTCTGCGGGCTGATGCTCGAAGTGAACCTCGGTGGTTCGCTACGTGACGCGGCAGATGGGGCGGCTTCGGTGAATATCGAGGCCGCCACCATCCGCGAACTATTGCGCAAGCTGACGGAACGATACCCTCGCATGAGTGAGGAAATCGACCACGGCGTTGCCGTTTCAATCAACGGCCGCATATTCCGTGATAACTGGTCGGAAGAAATTCCGACGGGTGCTGAAGTGTTCCTGCTACCACGTATCGAGGGCGGCTGACCCAGCCTCCAGCAGTATCACTTGAACCCGTTACTTACCCGTAAAGTTCTGGCGGCCTACTCGGGCGTCAGTGTCCCGCAAGCGGCTATGGGCATGCCCATAGCCGTGTATCTACCCGTCTTTTATGCAGAAGGCATGGGGCTCAGCCTCATTACCGTCGGCATGGTCTTCACGCTGGTGCGTGTATGGGATGTGGTAACGGATCCCATCATGGGGCTGGCCATCGACCGCTTCGAAACCCGCTGGGGAAGGCGCAAGCACTGGATCGCCATATCGATACCGATCCTCATGGTTTCCGTGTGGATGGTCTTTCTGCCGAATCCGGATCATGTCTCGGGCCTGTATCTGGGATTCTGGATGATCATGTTGTATATCGGCTACACCATGCTGGCGATCGCCCACCAGTCCTGGGGGGCGGAGCTGGCGGTAAGCTATGACGATCGTTCCCGCCTGTTCGGCTGGCGTGAGGTGTTTGTCATTGGTGGCATGACCGCGGTGCTGGCGATTCCGGCGGCGGTTGAGATGCTGGGTGACGGAAATCACGCCACCAAGGTAGCCAGCATGGGCTTGTTCTGCCTGGTTCTGTTTCCCATCACAATGATTCCGACATTGTTGTGGGTGCCAGATCGCGGTGCGGCGGCAAAAATGACCGTCGAGTGGCAGGAGGCGGTGCGTGTTGTGCTGACCAATCGCACAATGTGGCGTTTGCTGCTCGCTGATCTGGCCGCGGGTTTCGGTACTTCCGCCTCCGGGGCGCTGTACATCCTCACGGCGACCTATGTATTCGAATTGCGCGAGCATGCCAGCATAGCGCTACTGTTTTACTTCCTGGCCAGTTTTGTTGCCATGCCCTTGTGGTTGCGGTTGGCCTACCGGGTGGGCAAGGATCAGACTCTGAGAATCGCGCTTATCTACGGCGTCATCCTCAACGTAGCGCTGATATTCCTGGCGGAACCGGGTAATGCTGTCATTCTGTGGGGTTTCACGATTTCATATGGCGTAGCGTTTGGCGCGGCACCGACCCTGTTGCGTTCCATGATGGCGGATCTCACCGACGAAGACGAACTGGTGACCGGATCTAAGCGTGCAGGGCTTTTCTTTGCATTGCTGACTACCACCAACAAACTTGGCGGCGCCGTCGCCGTCGGGGTATGTTTTACGGTGCTGGAGGTGCTGTTCCAGTTCGTGCCGGGGCCGGGAAATTCCGCTGAGGCGATAGATGGCCTGTTGCTGACGTATTGCCTTGGCACCGCAATTGGGTTACTGGTCGCCTGCCTGCCACTGGTTGCATACCCGCTCAGCCGGGAAAAACACGAAGCGATCAGAGAGCAGCTGGCGGCGCGCAACTGATCAACCGCAAAAGAGGAAAACACCATGAGCACAGTCGACGCCACTGCGGGCGCTAAAATGATGTATCTGATCAAACGCAAACCCACCACTTCGAGGGAAGAGCTCGTTGTGCACTGGTTTGCCAACCATATGCCTGGGGTCATCGCAGGTCAGGCCGCTCAGGCCGACAAGGGTAAACTGCACGCCACCAGGTACATCGCCACGCTGTTCGATCCTGATAAAGAGGGGCGGCATTCCTGGGATGGCGTTGCGCAACTCTGGTGGGACCGCCCGCTGCCGATGCCGGACGAACCCCACGGCGCTCAGCCCACTGATACTTTTCAGCAGAAGGCTGAACCCTACGTGCCCTGGGCAACCACGGAATATGTGGTTATGGATGGCGAGCTAGCGGTGGAACCACTGACCCTGAATGCACCATTCCCCACTACGCGTAGCGGCTTTTTCAAAGTGACATTTCTTGTCGTGGCAAAACAGGATGTCGACTACGATGCCTTTTTCCGCCACTGGCTCGATGTGCACGTGCCCAATGTGCGGGGTGTCATGGAGGAGGTTGGCGGGTTTCGCTACGTGGTCAGCCACAGTATGGCGCCTGATCGCGAGCCCTATGCCGGCATGGCGGAGCTGTATTTCAACGACGCTGCCGGTTGGCAGCGTTATACCCAGACCATCAAACCCGACGGCATGGAGCAATGGGCCGCTGACGAAGGCACCCTGGTGCTGCGCGCCAGCACAGAGATGGTGGGCATACCCTGAGTGAGCGCTAGAAAACCAGGCGCCCCAGGCTCTCTGCTACCAGCGCGGGTTTGTCCTGGCCTTCGACTTCGACCACGATTTCATTCATGGTTTCAATCATGCCGCCCTTGATTTCCGCCCGCTTGAGCGTGCTGGTGGCGCGGATGCGCGCGCCTACTTTCACGGGCGAAGGGAAGCGGATCTTGTCGAAACCGTAATTGATACTGAGCTTGTGACCTTCGAAGGAAGGCGCCGGCGTACTCTGGGTGGTCGGCAGGTGGCCCATCACGGCAATGGTGAGGTTACCGTGTGCAATGGGCGCGCCGAACGGTCCCTCACTGGCGCGCTGTGCATCTACGTGGATCCATTGGTGATCCATGCTTACGTCGGCATAGTCGTTGACCCGATCCTGTGTGATTTCGAACCAGTCCGAGGGCGGGTTGCGCTCCCCGACCCGTTCGTGCAGCTGCTCAAGGGCATTGTTCATGTTGGTTTCTGAATCGGTCATGGTGGCTCCGCAGGTGTTATCGGGCTTGCTTCAGGGTTGCGCCGAGGCGGCGTTACGATTGATTTCTTCCTGTATTTCCGCCAGCTTCTCTTCTGTCAGGGAGTAGTTCCACAACATGGGAATGGCGACGAATTTGAAGATAGCGGGTACCACCGAATACAGGCACGCCAGCCACAGCAGCGATGACCACGAATTCGGGTCGTTGATCGGGTCGGCCAGAGAGTTGAAGCCGACAATGGTGGCGGCGGTGGTGCCGACGACGAGTCCCAGTGCGTAAGCGAGCTTACGGGTCATGGTCCAGATGCTGAAATAAGCGCCGCCCTGACGCTTGCCCGTGCGCGCGCTGTCGAGGTCTATGACGTCTGCCGCCATGGCGTAGGGCAGGGCTGACAGCGCGCCGATGGCGCTGCCCTTCAGGCACATGACGCCGATGAAGAACGCGAATTTGCCAGTGGGGATGCCTTCAAAGCGTTCGTTCAGACCGGCCATCCAGCTGTCCGGCAGGAAGCTGAGCATCCTGTTCAATTCAAATGCCGTGAACCACTCCTGAGGCGCGATGGCAATCAGTGGAATAAAACACGACCACAGCGCGTACCAGAAAATCGCGACCATGGTTGCCTTGTGTTTGCCGATGCGCCGTGACATGGCGAACCAGAGCGGTATGGCCACGATCTGAGATAGGAAATACGGGGCCAGGTAGAAGCCATACAGATCGCCTGCCAGCAGCACGTGTTTGACGAAGAAAAAACTCAGCGAATTGGTCATGGCCGAGCCGATGGTGGAGAACAGGAAAATGATCACCAGTTTGCGATAGGGCTCGTTGTTCCAGACGAATCTGAAGCTCTCTTTCAGAGGCAGGCGCGCCTGGCTGTTTTCCTTGATGGGTGGTTCCGGCACGAACAGCAGCAGATTCAGGATCAGAATCGGCATGACGATGGCCAGCGCAACCGTCAGGAAATACACGTTGTCGGTGGGTTTGGTATACCCCCAGAATACGATGATTGCCGGCGTCATGGCGCCGATCAGCGAGCCGCTCACTGTGAACGCTTCTTTCCAGCTCATGACCAGTGTGCGCTCGTTGTAGCCCTGGGCGAGTTCGGCGCCCATGGCAGAGTAAGGTACGTCTTTGATGGTGGCGCCGATGTACATGATGACCAGCACGCCGAGCAGATACGGGTACCCGGAGTTCATGGTGAAGCCGAGCACGGTGATTTCGCTGAACTCGATGGGAGGAATCCACAGCAGCCACATGCCGACGATGAAGATCGGCGTGCCGATCAGAATGAACGGTTTGCGCCGGCCCCAGCGCGTGCGGATACGATCAGAATAAAAGCCGATGAGAGGGTCGGTGATGCCATCGAATATTCTCGACAACGCCAGCATCAGCCCGACAAAACCTAGACTCAGACCGAAGCCCTGGGAATCGGCATAAACTGGTGTGAGGTAGACCGCCAACGGCAGCGCTACCATAGACAACGGCATGGATGGCGCGCCGTAGGACGCCAGCCGATACATGCCCAATGGCTTACTTTCTGACATATCCCTCTCCCGAATACTTCAGTGAATTTACCCGGGTTTTTCGTTCGGCGCTACTCAAGGTACTGATAACGATGTTTTGTGGTTTACGCGCTGATCCTGGTGTTGCCGATGGCGCTCAGGCGGAGAGACCTCCATCGATGACCATTTCGGTGCCGGTCATGTAGCGCGACTCATCGCTGGCCAGAAACAGTACGCCATTGGCGATGTCTTCGGGATAACCCAGCTCGCCGGTGGGTACGGCTTCCTCCGCCATGCCCTGAACGTCTATGGCATTGGCCCCTTCTTCGATCATTTCCGGGTTGACCTTGGTCCAGATGGGGGTATCGATAACGCCGGGGTGTACCGAATTAACCCTTACCTTCCAGCGGTTCTGGGCGCATTCCAGGGCCACGCCCTTGGTCAGCAGGCGCACGCCGCCCTTGGTCGCATTGTAGGCGGCCAGGTTTGCTGAACCCTTCAAACCGGCTACGGAAGACATGTTGATCACCGAGCCGCCGCCGGCGTCGCGCATCAGCGGAATGCAGTGTTTCAGCCCCAGAAATACGCCGTCGAGGTTGATCGCCTGCTGACGTTGCCAGTCCGCCAGGGTCATGTCGAGAATACTGCCACCGATGCCTATGCCTGCGTTGTTCACCAGTATGTGCAAGCCGCCGAAGCGATCCTGCACCTGTGCCGTCACAGCCTCCCATGCGGCTTCTTTGGTCACATCATGGTGCAGATAAACTGCGCTGCCACCAGTTTGTTCGATTTCGGCGACCAGCTGCGTACCAGGATCATCCTGGATGTCCGTGACTGCAACGCTTGCGCCTTCGGCCGCCAGGCGTATTGCGCATGCTCGGCCGATGCCGGATGCGCCACCGGTAACGATTGCGACTTTGCCTTCGACTTTACTCATCGATATTTCGCTTCAGGTAACCAGACGCAGGAATTCTGCCCGGGTGGATGGATCATCACGGAATGCACCGAACATGGCGGAGGTTTTCATGGCGGAATTCTGTTTTTCGACGCCGCGCATCATCATGCAGAGGTGTTTGGCTTCGATGACCACACCCACGTCTGCGGCGCCGGTGACTTCCTGCAGTGCCGAGGCGATCTGGTAGGTCATTTCTTCCTGGATCTGCAGGCGGCGGGCAAACATGTCGACGATGCGCGCCACCTTGGATAAGCCGAGTACTTTACCGTTGGGAATGTAGCCCACGTGGGCCTTGCCGATGAAAGGCAGCAGGTGGTGTTCACACATGGAATACAGTTCGATGTCCTGCACCACGATCATCTCGCGGGATTCGGCCGGGAACAGCGCGTTGTTGACGACTTCGTCGAGGGTCTGCTCATAGCCTCGCGTGAGGAACTGCATCGCCTTGGCGGCGCGCAGCGGGGTATCTACTACTCCCGGGCGGGTGATGTCGTCAATTTCTTTGATTATCGTTGTATAAGCTTCAACCAATTTATTTCGGTCGGTCATGGACTACTCATTGTGGAAAAAGAGCGTACGGTACCCCAGCCGGCGTTAATCTGCGAGCCGTTCCAGTTGGTTCTGGTCGGTGTGCTCGAAGCGACTGCCGCATATATCCGGCAGGGCCGTAGTCGATGCCGTCGATCAGCGTCTTGCTCACCCGTCTGCCTCTGCCGCGAGGGCCAGAAATTCCAGTACGTCGTTCAACTGGCCGGTCCAGAACCAGGCAGCGGTCAGCAGCACCAGTACCGATATGCCGATGGCGGCTTTTTCGAGAATGCTCTTGTCTATAATCATGTCACTGCCCCAAAACTAAGAAAATCCGATCCAACGCCCGCAAGCGGCCACCGAAAACCATACCGTCAGGGACGCTATGGCGGTCAGCCGCAGGGACCATGGGTTGAGAGTGGCGTGGTCCAGGCGCAACAGCGGGCGCCTGATGGCGTAGTAGAAAAAAACGCCGAACGCCAGACCGATCATCTTGGCCCAGAACATTTCGTTGTAATACAGCTTGATTGCCACCGCTGAGCTCATGAAGATGCCGCTGACCACTATGGCGATGAGGGCGATGCCGAACCACTTGTCGGTCTGTTCGGCTACGGTCTCGGCCGGCACCTCTTTCATCAATACCCCCAGCAGGCGCAGGTCACCGAGCATTACCATGCCGCCCAGCATGGCCATGGCCAGCAGGTGAAACATCTGCACCACAGCGAACACGCCGCCGTATGCCTTTGACAGCGAGGCGATGAAGGAAGTGTCGAGCCATTCGAATAAAAACAGTAAATCCATGAGTGCCTCCTACTGCAACGCGGCCAGTTCGTCGACGCAGCCTGCCGCCCAGTACATGAAAGCGCCCATTTCCTTGTGGCAGTCGTACCAGTCGTATGCAATTGAACGCCCGGTTACCACGATGCCGGCCCAGAACAACAGCGATAAACCGGCGCCTACCCTGATGCGTTGGGGAGGTTTCGGGTCAGTATCCCAACTGCTTACTGATTCACGCATGCGTGCGCGAAACAGGAATGCGTTGATCGCAGCGGCGATCAACAGGACCACCTTGATGCGGAACCAGATGCTCTGGGTCGTCCGCACGGGAATGGCGAAATAGAGAATAAAGCCGGTGATCACCATGATGGCGGCGCCTATGACCATGGGCTTGTCGAGCCGCTTGGCAATGGTCGACGCCGGCACATTGGGGAGCGCCCAGCCGAGCATGCGCAGATCGATCACGAAGAGCATGCCCAGGAAAAGCATCAGCGTGAGAACGTGGGTAGTCTCGATCCAGGCGTACATGTAGTAGGACTCATGGAGTTGCGTACTCCATGACAGACTGTCCAGGAACCGTGCAAGGTTCAGAAGTAATTCGTTTAGTATTGGGCCTCTCCCCAGCATGAAACCGCGTCTGAGTATACCGCTGCGGGTAGCTGATTAGAAATTCGCTGCTGCCAGGGCAGGCGGCTCAGTAATCGTACCAACTGCCATCGGGGTTTGGGCGCATGATCAGATAGCTCCACCAGAAGTAGGCGCCGGCCTCGTCAGTTGCCGGTGCGGTGCAATTGTATTTGGTGCGGCCGGGCCGAATGTCGCGGGTCGGCACTATGCGCCACTGGTCGACACGGGTGCGGTGCTGTTGCATGGGTCCCTGACCGGTCGCATAGCAGCTCAGCTGGTCGAGGTTGTAGTCACCAGGGTCGATCTCCAGGGTAACCTGGGGTTGTGTGCGCTCGGCATCAACCAGCCGGGGACCGGGCGGAGTGGCGCGCACGGGCAGCGGGCGGGCGCGCAACGCGGTGGCCAGCCGATCAATGCTGTCATAGCCGGTTGCCATGGGAAACCGCGGCAGACCGGTGAAGTCGGATTGATGTCCGACCGCGCCGGAGTGCTGACCCAGACCCACGAGGTGCAGGTCCTGTAATACGGAGGAAAGTTCCGGCGTGAACTCGCCATAAGGATAAGCGAACAGCGGTGGTGCGGCGCCCAGTTGGTCGGCGATGCTGTCGTTGGCCCGGCTGATGTCCCGGGCGACCCGCGCTTGCCAGGCGCGCCGGGATTCGCCGGGCAGCGCGCGGGTCAGGTGGGCGTGACTGGCCGAATGACCAGCGATGGTGGCGCCGTGGTCCTGCATCTGCCGTAACTGATTCCAGCTCAGGTGCAGACCTGGCGTCGCCGCGATCGCATCACTGTGAACAAATACCGTATACGGCCAGCCTCTTGCAGCCAGTCTGGGGTGTGCCTGGCTGAACACCGAGTGGTAAGCGTCATCGAAGGTGATCGCCAGCGCTTTGTCGGGTATCAGCCCGCCTGCGCGCAGCGTGGCGATCATGTCCTGCAGCGGCATTACCGTATAGCCCCGCTGTTCGATGTAGTCGAGGTGTTCTTCGAAACGAGCCGGGGTGGTGCTGGTGCTGGCCGGCGTGCCCTCGTCGATGTGGTGGTAGAGCAGGACGACGCCGTGATCCGCTCGTGCTGCCGGTGCGCTGATTGGATCGCTGCAGGCGGCAGAGCTGAACAATGCAAAGCCCAGCGTCTGTATCAGGCCCAGCAGACGCGCAGGCCGTGATGATGAAGACTTCATTGGCGTCATTCGAGCTCGTTGTATTCGATCATGTCGATGATCTCTGCCACATAGGCCTCGCGTCGTTCGGAATAGGCCAGCAGGCCCGCGGCCAGTTCAGTGCCTTTCAGTGAATTGCCCTTACCTCTGGATTGCGCCCGCAGATCACGGAAATCCTGGTAGCGGTAGTGAGCATTGAGGTTGAGCATGTAGGCGTCGACTGCTGACTGGACAGTGGGGAAGCGGGCGACTTCATGCTGTCCATCTGCTGCTCTGCGAACTGGCACATGGCCGCATCCTTCGCGGAAGCACTGCTGACCGAACCAGTTATTACCGGCAAGGGCGAATCGCGAGGTGCCCCAGCCGGATTCTTTGGCGGCCTGCACCAGCGCCAGCGATGCGGGTACCTCATCGACCCGGTTCAGTAGCCCCTCGACTATGGCGAGTTGATCCGTTGTGCCTGTCCAGTCTATGCCGTAGTGCTGCGCCAGCTGACGCAGTTTACGTTGCTCGAACCACGACAATGGCTGCCTGGCTGCGTCGGTGGGGGTTGTGTGCGCATGCATTAGCCAGGCGCGCTGCCGGGCAATGCGGTTATTGGCGTGCTGGATCTTGGGTTGCAGGAATGCGAAGAACGCCTGCTTTTTGGCCTGGGGTTGCATGCTGGAAAACTCGGGAATCTGCTCCGGCCGCTGGGTCCAGGTGAAGCCAGCGGTACCTGCCAGCAATGTCATGCTCAGGGTAACTACAGCGATGTAATGAAAGCGGCGCATGAACGTGAGCTTATCCCGCCAGCCGTGGCCGCGGCAAACCTGTGCGCCAGGTCTAATTCCGTGTACCTCCAGCAAATCTCAATTGTTTCGAAAGTCGCTCCAAGTATATGAAATTCCGAGCCTTTTCAGGGGGGAGTTCATCGGCGGGGTTTGTTGATATGGAAGACCGGTCTCGTGTGTCTGGAGTGCTGCTAGGCTGAGTCTAAAGGGGACGACGTGACAAGCAACGGAGATTAGCTAAGTCACCCCAAGAGGAAGTTGAAATGGATATTTGCAGCAAAGACTGTGAAAAGCGGATATGGGCCTATCGGACTCATGAGTTAGCACGAATATGTATCGTTGGCGTTATGGTTGTCGTGCTCGGCGCATGTGCGTCGCAACCCCCGACGACCCTCGCCGAAATGCGCCACGATGCGGCGCGGCGTCTGATGGTCGAATGTTACTGGGAGCAGGAAGGTGCCCGCTGGATCGCTGGCCCCGGGCCGGTCCTGCAGGCGTGTGCTGAGTGGGCGCGCAAAGTGGTGAAGGTCAGGTATCCGGAATCGACTGCACAGGCGCTGACCTATACGCAAAACCGCTGATGGGAATGGCGGGCCTGGATTCACGGCTGTGGCAACGACCCATGATCTCGCCGTAGTGGTGGTTTCAGGCTTTGTTTGATCAGGCTCGGGTTTAAAGACTTTCACACCGGTAGCTCGCCGGGTTGTCGGCATCTCCTGACTGATACACGGCCGCGGCGGGCCACGCGCAGAGCTTGCGCGCGCCCTCTTTGCCAGCAAAGCCGGCGTTAATGGTTTCCGGCGCATCGCCAGTGCTGTGCCATTGCTCTATCTCTTCCAGCCAATCGACCTGGGATGGTCCGGGACCGCCATAACAATGCAGCAGACCCGGCACCATGAATAGACGCAGATCTTCTACCGCACTGGTGTCGTGCTGATACACCCGCTGGACATAGTCGGTGCTCATAAGCGCGCTCAGCGCAACATCGGCCCAGCCGTGATATATCAGCAGTTTGCCGCCATTGGCGCGGAACGCGCTGAGGTCTGGATTGGTCGCATTGAGTATGTGACTGACCGGGACCACGTCTTCACTGAACTGTGACCAGTCATACCCGCCGTAGGTCCAGTCCGGGTCGTGATACACGAAATTGCGCATCAACCCCACGCTGAAGTTATACGCCGCCGGCGGCCCGCCGGCGCCGCTGCCCATGGTGAACCACGAGCCCCAGCCATTGGCCTCGGTGCTTTCGGCCCCGTATGGAAAACCGACGTGGAGTGCGCGGCCGTCGAAAGTGGGGCCGCCATACACATTTTTTATGGCGGCGACCTTTGCGGCGCTCAAACAGCCTGGTCCGGCCTGGCCTGCCGGACATTGCAGTGTTGCCGGGTCGAAATCACACCGGGTCGGGTCGTGCAGTATGCGATCGCGCAAGCCATCGAGGTGGTCGCACTGTCGTTCTATCGCCTCGCGCAGCAGCGTACGGTCCTGGTAGGTCACCGTGGCCGTAGACAGATCGTTCTGGTTCGGAAACATGTGCTGGGTGATCTGCAGGAAGGCGGCGGTGACGCCGGTGAAATTCAATGCAGGTGCGCCGGCAATGATGCCGTCGAAGTCCTCGGGGTAGCGCTGGGCTTCATGCAGTGCCTGGCGGCCACCGTTGGAACAGCCGATGAAAAAGGACTTTTCTGGCCCGCGGCCATAGTGACCGGCGATGGCTGCTTTGCTGTTGGTCACTGCCCGATGCATGGCCAGGTGGCCGTAATTGACAATGGCTTCCCAGTCGTTGAGTGCCCAACTGGCATCCTGGCCATCGCCGCGGTGACCGGTATCGGTGGACGCCGTGGCATAACCCCGGGTCAGCACATTGTCGCCGAGCAGGCGCAGCGCCTGATTGTCTTCCGGACGCACGAAACCGCCGGCGCCGCCCATGACGAAGCGGCCGTTCCACTTCTCGGGCAGCCACAGTGAGAAACCGATGTTGCGACCGATGGTGCCGGTGGTTTTGCAGTGGGGTACCGGCTCAGAGATCAATTGCGCCGTTTCTATGCGTGCGTCGGGCAGCTGCAGGTTGAGCAGGTCTTTACAGGCGGCGTAAATCGCCTGCCCGGGCAGACACGCCAGAACCACGAGGATCAAGGTGTGTTTCATGTTGGCACCTTCAGGTTTCCGACAGGCAGACGAAACCACTGCTGATGGCCGGGTCGCCGTTTTCTGTAAGTATTTGATAAGCGATCACATCACCCTGACGTTCGCTCTGCAGGGTAATGGTCGACGGCATCAGCACCATGGCGGAAAACCTGCCACCCAGCCGCCGCACCCGCCGTGGGTCACCGCCGGCGTATTCATTGACGATGCGACTCACGGCCAGAGCCAGGGTCGCGGTGCCGTGCAGAATGATGTCGGGCAGACCGGCGCTGAGCGCCACCGATCGGTCGGTGTGGATCGGGTTCCAGATACGTGCGCACTCGGTATAAGTATGGGCAGCGCCTTCGGCAACGAAAATCTCATGAGATAGGGGTTCGGCAAACGGGGTAGTGTCCGGCAACTCCGGTGGCGTTTCCACGCTCGCGTCACCGCCTTCCACAGCCACCCCGCGATAAATGCCTAGCTGGTAGGTACGAGCCAGCAGGTCGCCGCTGACTGCGTCCACCGTATCAAGCTGCATGGTGTACGCGGCGCCGGGTCTGATGGTGCGGGCGCCGATCATGGTCGCTTTGGTCGTGATGTGATCGCCAGCCTTGATCGGGCGGTAGATATGCAGGTCATGCGCGGCGTGTACGCCGCGTGCTGACTCTTCAGCAGTGAGTTGTTCACTCGCGCGCATATTGCGGGTGTCGAGAATCACTGGCCATTCCGGGCATACCGGAAACACTGGGTGTGCTATGACCGTATTGGCCTGGGTATCCATATACAGGGGATTGAAGTCACCGAGGGCGGCTGCGTAGGCCATCAGCCAGCGGGCGTCCACTTTGTGTTCCATGGGCTCGGTGGCAGCGCCTACGATGTCGGAATGCAGCGGCATGCGCGTTGACCTCCTCGGATCGGGTTAGGGTTGCATCTGCTTGGCAGATTGTACTGCTAATCCCGGTCGAGGTCAGAACACCAGCTTCAGTACGTCCGCGAAAGTTTCAGCGTAGTGGATCTTCAAGCCCTTGCGAATATGCTCTGGTACTTCTTCCACATCGGCAGCGTTGGCCGCAGGCAGAATGAGCTGTTTGATCTTCTGACGCTTGGCGGCGATCAGTTTTTCGCGGATGCCGCCCACGGGGTACACAAGCCCCGTAAGGGTCAACTCCCCGGTCATGGCGAACCCCTTGCGGATGGCTTTCCCGGTGGCCAGCGATACCAAAGCGCAGGCCATGGTCACGCCGGCGCTGGGACCGTCCTTCGGGGTGGCACCGGCGGGCACGTGCAGGTGCAGACTGGCTTTGTCGAAGTAATGCTCCGGCAGCCCCAGCACCGCGGCATTGCCGGAGATATAGCTGTAGGCGATGTTCGCGGATTCCTGCATCACGTCACCAAGTTGGCCGGTCAATTTGAGCCCGGGGCTGCGGGTATGCACGCAGGTGGCTTCCACAGGCAGGGTGGCGCCTCCCAGAGCGGTCCAGGCCAGCCCGGTGACGACACCGACACCGTGCTGTAATTGTTCTTTCTGATAGTCCGGTTTGCCCAGATACGCTTCGACGTCGTTCTTGCCAATGCTGATAGGGGCTTTCGCTTTGCTGAGCAGCTTGACCACAGCCTTGCGCACCAGCGTGGCGATGGCTTTGTCGAGCCGGCGCACACCGGCCTCTCGCGAATAACCCTCGATCACCGCGCGTAGCGCCGGAGCATCGATCTTGACATCGACTTTTTTCAGCCCGGCGCGCTGCAGCTGCCGGGGCAGCAGGTGCTTGCGGGCGATGGCCAGTTTTTCGTTGTCGAGATAGCCGCCGAGACGGATCACTTCCATGCGGTCGAGCAGTGCGGCGGGAATGGTGTCCAACTGGTTGGCGGTACAGATGAACAGCACCTTAGACAGGTCGAACTCCACGTCCAGGTAGTGGTCGTGGAAGCTGCTGTTCTGCTCGGGGTCGAGCGCTTCCAGCAGCGCCGAGGCCGGATCGCCCTGATAGGACGCGCCGATCTTGTCGATCTCGTCCAGCATGATCACCGGGTTAGCCACCTCAGTGTCTTTAAGGGCCTGTATCAACTTGCCGGGCATCGCGCCGATATAGGTACGGCGGTGGCCTTTGATTTCTGCCTCGTCGCGCATGCCGCCTACCGAAAACCGGTAGAACCTGCGCCCGAGGGCCTCTGCGATACTGCGGCCCAGCGAGGTCTTGCCGACGCCGGGGGGTCCGACGAAGCAGATGATGGAACCAGCCGGGTCGCCTTTCATCATGCCAAGGGCAAGGAACTCGATGATGCGGTCTTTGATGTCTTCCAGTCCTTCATGGTGACTGTCGAGAATTCGCGTTGCCGTGGCCAGGTCGTCGTTGTCTTCGCTCAATACGCCCCAGGGCAGGCAGGTCAGCCAATCGAGGTAGTTGCGGGTGACACCGTACTCCGACGAGCCGGTTTCCAGTACCTGCAGCTTTTTCATTTCCTCGTCGATGCGCGTGGCGACTTTTTCAGGCAGCTGCAGGCGCTCCAGGCGGGCGGAGAATTCTTCCACCTCGGCGGTTTTGTCGTCTTTGGATATACCCAGTTCTTTCTGGATATATTTGAGCTGCTGACGCAGCACCGCTTCGCGCTGGTGGCCCTGGATCTCCTGTTCGACGTGTTCGCGAATCTCCATTTGCGCCGCGGCGATTTCCACCTCCCGGCGCAGCAGTTTCACCACCAATTCCAGGCGCGGCAGCAGGCCGACCCGTTCCAGCACTTCCTGCAGGTCTTCTTTGTTCGCAGTGGTGAGGCTGGCGGCAAAATCCGCCAGTACCGCAGGCTGATTGGGGTTGGAGCGTGCCAGGAAGATCTTCAGTTCCTCGCCGTACAGCGGGTTCAGCGGGATCAGTTCTTTGATGGTATTGATGATCGCCACCGCATAGGCGGTTTCTTCCGCGCTCTGGCTTTGTGCCGGATCAGGAAAGTAGCGTACGCTGGCGGTGAACGGGCTATCTTCGCGAATCCAGTTGCGCACCTGAAAGCGCTGCAGACCTTCCAGCAATACCTGCAACTGGTCGCCTTCGTGGTGGACACGGTGGATCTTGCACAGACATCCCATCTGATAAAGGTCGGTGGCGGTGGCGATATCTTCTACGGGGCGTGTGGTGGCGATGATACCGACGACGTCCTGATCCCGCTCCTTTACCGCCTGCAGGGTGGGCAGCCAGGTTTCTGCGCTCATGATCAGCGGTATCGCCTGGCCGGGGAAAAACGGTCGGCTTTCCTGGGGAATGACGTGCACGATGCCTGGTAGCGCCGCGCCCGGCAGAATGATCTGGCTGCCCGCTTCCGGGGCGACGACTTCTCCGTCCTGATCGATATCCATCATGTTCTTCTTGGGCCCTTTGCCGGCCAACGGTCCTATACAACATAAATTGGGGCTTACATAGAGATTTAAAGGGTTATCCGCCATTGCAGGGTTTGCATGCGCCTGGCAGTGTAGGCGGCAATCAGGCGCTTCGATCGGGGTAGCACAATGAGTAACGCACCATTCATGCCGGCGGCGATCTACGCTCCGCCGCTCGCTAATCAAATGCCTCCACGGGTTTTCGTGGCGCCGCCCAGATACGTGCAGGGGCCCGGTGCACTGCAGCACATTGGCCGCTATCTGTCTGTTTTGAATCTCGCGCGGGTGGCGATTGTGGCATCGGCCAGGGGGCATGGTGCCCAGGCAGGCGAAGTGGCTGCGAGCCTGGGGCAGCAGGGTGTCGAGTGCGTTGCTGCGACCTTTGGCGGGGAGTGTTCGCTGCAGGAGGTCGAAACCCATGCGTCGGCGTTGCAGGCCGAAAAGGTCGATTGTCTCATCGCCGTTGGCGGCGGCAAGTGTGTCGATGCCGGCAAGTGCATCGCGCACCGCCTGGATGTACCGATTGTCGTCGTACCCACCCTGGCGTCGAACGATGCGCCCTGTTCCGCGGTTTCTGTGCTTTATACGCCCGAGGGCGTGGTCAGCGGCGCCGAGTTTTTTCCCGCCAATCCAGTCCTTGTGGTAGTCGACAGCCAGGTTGTGGCCGACGCCGCGGAACGCTACCTGGTAGCAGGCATGGGCGATGCCATGGCCACCTGGTATGAAGCCCGGGTGTGCTACGGCAATCCTCAGGCGTTCAACGTCATGGGTGGTCGGCCGACGCTGGCTTCATGCGCCATGGGCGAGGTCTGCGCTTCGACCCTTTACGATGATGGCGTCGCCGCGGCCCAGGCAGTGCGCGATGACTGCGTAGATGAAGCGTTGGAGCGCGTCGTTGAGGCTAATACGCTACTGAGCGGTGTGGGTTTCGAAAGCGGCGGCCTGGCGGCAGCCCATGGCCTTGCCCAGGGTTACACCACGCTGCCGGAAGTGGAACACGATTACCTGCATGGCGAGATGGTTGCCATGGGGGTAGTGACGCAACTGGTCATGCAGCAGGACGACGCTGAGGCGACGCGGGTTACTGAGTTCTTCGCCCAGGTAGGCCTGCCGATACACCTGGGGCAGATGGGGCTGGCGCGAGATGAATCCGCCAGGCTCGGCAGCGTGGTCATGGGTGCCATGGAATTCGCCCCTATCCAAAATCTACCGTTTGATGTGCAGCCTGAGACGGTTATGAACGGCATTCTCGATGCCGACGCACTGGGTCGGGAGGTCGCGGGCCGGGTTGGTGATGTCGCCTATCGCCGTCTGCGGTCCGGGCGGTAGCGGCGATCGACTTCGTTGTAAGAGCTACCGGGCAGCCCGTGGTCTGAGTCCCGGCGCATCTCCTGGCGGCGGTCGTTCAGGTGCTGATAACGGCACTGGCAGGCTTGGGGGTGATCACAGCCGCCCAGCGGCAGCTGTGGGGCGTGGGCTGCGAGAAACTTCTGGCCGGTGATACGCTTGGCGGCTATACAGCAGTCCTGGCTGCGGCTGTAGACACGTACGCCACGGTACGGGAATTCTTCGAATTTTGCTTTGCGGCCTTTTCGCAAAGGAATTGTCTGCTTGGGCTTTGTTCTGTGGCTGGCACCAGCCTTGCTGCTGGTGTCGCTCGACCGCAAAAAAAAGCGTGCCACCCAATTGTTCATGAGTGTCTCTCCTCGTTTCCTTAATCCTTTAAGTTGCTTAGTCCTTTAGGTTCCTTTTTCCTTGCCATGGCACGACAGGGTGAAGCAAAAGTCCTGCTCCCATAAGAAATTCCCTTTCTTTCCGGTTTGTTGTGCTAATGCACAGAATCGCTCGCGTCGGTCCTTCGAATGCCGAAAATCGGCTGGGAACAGGACAGTGATTAGGCTATTCCACGCCGCCTTTCGACTCCATAGTCAAAATACACTATTGGTTAGGTGAAAAGCTATAGCGGTTGCCACGTTCCATAACGGAAGGTACATAACAGGAAGTTTACCTTGGAACTATTGCAGATCGGTTACGTCGTTGCGCGCAAACCAACCGTTACAGGTAGATGGCGCTGAGCACCCAGGTCAGGGTAATCCACATGAGAATGGTGAGGGGCAGGCCCACCTTCACGAACTCGCCAAACGAGTAGTTGCCCGCGCTCATCACCAGCAGGTTGGTTTTGTAGGCCATAGGTGTCGCATAACTCATATTCGCGCCGAACAGCACCGCCAGTACAAACGGTTCGGCAGGCTGCTGCAGAGCAGCGGCAATGCCGATTGCGATGGGCGTGCCGATTACCGCCGCGGCATTGTTCGAGACCACATTGGTCAGTATGGCGAGCAGCAGCATGAGTGATGACAGCACCACCACCGGGCCCGAGTCACTGGTGGCGAAAAGAAACAGCTGGGTCAGGTATTCGGTAGCGCCGGTGACCTGCAGGGCCTGGCCCAGCGCGAGACTTGCGGCCACCACGAAATAGACACTGGGACTGATGGCTCGGATGGCGCTGCCGATGGAGATGCAGCGAGTCGCCAGCATTACGGCGCAGCCCGCGATGGCGGCAATGGCGATGGGCATGATGCCGGTGGCCGCCAGCGCAATTACCGTTGTGAGAATTACCAGTGCCAGGGTGGATTTTTCGGAGCTCGGTAGTTGCACGGAGCTGTCGAGCACGAGAAACTCCGTTGAGCGTTTCAGCGCGCTCAACTGCTCCTTCGCTCCCTGTACCAGCAGCACGTCGCCGGGCTGCAGAATGACCTCATGGATCTCCTCCTGAACGCGCCAGATGTCCTTGCCCGCCCGGTGCAGGGCCAGCACGGCGAGCTGGTATCGATCGAGGAACCGTGCGTATGCCAGATTGGCGCGATCGAGGCTGGAACCTTGTACCACGGCGATTTCGGCCAGGGTCTGGTTGCCCGCGCTTAACGGATGTTGTTCGTCTACCCGGGTGTCGCCTGAATAAAGTACCGCTTTGAGCGCCTCTTCGAACGACTTGAGGTTTTGCGGTGTATCCCTGACCCGCAGCCGGTCGCCAGGTCGCAACTCGACGTCTGGCAACGGCAAGACCATGGTGTCGTTCCTGCGGATGCGGATGACTTTCATATCGCCACCGGTCTGCGCAATGGCCTCGGCCAGGGGTTTGCCGCAGGCGATCGAGGATTCATCCAACAGCAGGCGCGCGTCGAACAGGCGCGGCGAAGCATCAACCAGGACTGACTCCCTTTCCGGCAACAGACGGGGCGCGACGATCCACAGGTACACAATACCGATGCTTGCCGCGATGACTGCCGGCACCGCGAAATCAAACATACCGAATTTTTCCAGGCCCAGATCGGCGGCGACATTGACTACCAGCAGGTTGGTGGAAGTACCGATGGTGGTGGCCATGCCGCCGACCAGGGTGGCGAACCCCATGGGCATGAGAACAGCGGCGGGGGATGAGTTGTTGCGCAGGCACACGCTGATGAGAATGGGCAGCAGCAACACGACGATGGGGGTGTTGTTGACGAACGCCGACAGAAATGCGCCCACCACAAGGGTGGCGAGCAGCGATAAGAAGGGCGCTTTGCCCCACAACTTGCCGAGCATACGTCCCACGGGCTCCAGCGCACCGGTGCGCACCAGCCCCTGACCCAGCACCATCAGGGCGCAAACCGCAATGAGCGCTTCATTGGCGAAGCCCGCAAACAGGTCAGCCGGATCGAAGTATCCATAGGGGAACAACGCAAAACCCGACGCCAGCAGTACCAGTAGTGACAGGGATGTAATCTCCAGCGGCCAGCGATCTTTGGCGAACATGTACAGCGCCACCACAGTGGTCAACATGCACGCCAGGGCATGCAGGTTCGGCAGATCCGGCAGGTCAGCCATCGTTGTGCTCAAACTGGCTGATGGTTTCGGACAGAACGGCGAAGTTCGTCGATGCCGGCGCGATCGCCTCCGGCTGCGTCACCAGCGATGGCTGGCCCCGGTCGCGCGCTACTGTCGGGATGAAGTTCATCGCTGCATTGTACAGATTCATAAGTCGTTGAGGTGCCAGATGGGATGGATAGGGCTGTAAAATGCGGTCTGCCTTGTGATAAATTGCGCGCCATGAAAATGATCATGCAACAGATGACGACTACGCGAACTACCCGCACCCTCCTGGGCACTAGCACCCGGGCAGGCCGGCTGTCGCATTCCTAGAATTTGAGTTTTCAAGCGGCGGTTAAGGTCATTAGCGCCGCTTCCTTAAGACGAACCCCGGGAGGCAGCGCCACCGGGGTTTTTCTTTGTTCGGGGTCGCTCATTTGAGGTGAATTACATAGGTAACAGCGATATGGCCAGTTTTGAACACAGCGGAGAAGATCAGGATCAGGATGATCTGTACAAGGTCAGGCACAGCCTCGCCCACGTGATGGCGCAGGCGGTATTGGAGATGCGTCCGGGCAGCACTCTGGGCTTTGGTCCGCCCATTGCTGACGGTTTCTATTACGACTTCATTCTGAGCGAGCCGCTCACCGAGGAAGACTTTCCCGAGCTCGAACGGCGCATGAAAAAGATCTGCAAAAAGGGGCAGCGCTTCGATCGGGAAGACCTCGATGCCGATGCCGCCCTGGCGCGGATCGATGAAATGGGCGAGCTCTACAAGCGTGAATACGGCGCGGAGCTGATCGAGAAGAACGGCCTGGAGTCGCTGTCTTTCTATCGTAACGGTCCGTTTCTCGACATGTGCGAAGGGCCCCACGTGCACACTACCAGGGACATTCCCCGGGACGCTTTCAAGATCCGCAACGTGGCCGGCGCGTACTGGCGGGGTAACTCCGACAACGTCATGATGACGCGCATCTATGCATGGGCGTTTCTTGACAAGGAAAGCCTCGATACCCATGTCAAAGCCTTTGAAGAAGCCCAGGCCCGGGATCACAAGAAGCTGGGCCGGGAGCTGGGCATCTATGCCATAGACAACGACATCGGTAAGGGGCTGCCGTTGTGGCTGCCTAATGGCACGGTGATCCGTGATGAGCTGGAAAACCTGGCTAAGGAACTGGAGTTCAAAGCCGGTTTCCACCGGGTGGCTACGCCGCACCTTGCTAAGGAAGGGCTTTACCATACCACCGGACATCTTCCCTATTATGCGCAGGACATGTTCCCGAGCATGGAGTTGATGGAGAGTGTCGAGGACGGCGGCGGTGAGCACGATCGAGTCAAGGAGGCATATCGCCTGCGGCCCATGAACTGTCCGCATCACCACAAGGTGTTCGCGGCGCAACCGCGCAGCTATCGCGATCTGCCGCTGCGGCTTGCGGAATATGGGCAGGTGTATCGTTTCGAAGATTCCGGTGCGGTTGGCGGGCTGGTGCGTGTGCGTGGTATGGCGATGAACGATGCGCACATCTACTGCACCAAGGAGCAGATCAAGGACGAGTTCAAGGCCGTCATTGAAATGTCGAAAGAAGCCTATGCTGTTCTGGGCCTGGACGATTTCAGGATTCGTCTGTCGCGCTGGGATCCGGAAGATCCGAAAGGCAAAGAAAAGTACGTCGACAACCCCGCAGCCTGGGCCGAGAGTGAAGCGATTCTGGCGGAAGTACTGGATGAGCTTGGCGTCGACTACAAAGAAGGCGTCGGTGAGGCCGCATTCTACGGGCCGAAGCTCGACTTCCAGTTTGTCACGGTCACCGGTCGCGAAGAAACAGTTTCGACGGTGCAGCTCGACTTCGCCGTACCCGAGCGCATGGGCTTGAAATACGTCGGTCCGGATGGCGAAGAGCATACGCCGTACTGTATTCATCGCGCGCCGTTTTCGACCCATGAACGCTTCGTGGCGTTTCTCATCGAGCACTTCGCCGGCGCCTTCCCGACCTGGCTGGCGCCCCTGCAGGTGCAGGTGTTGACGGTGTCGGAACAATACGACGACTACGCCACGGATCTGGTGCAGCGCCTGCGTGCCAAGTATGTTCGTGCGGAACTCGCGCCGTCAGACGATACGCTGCCTAAGAAAATCCGCCAGGGCGCCGTGCAGAAAATTCCGAACCTGGTGATTGTTGGTGAGCGGGAGGTCGAGGAGGGTACGGTTACGCTGCGGCGCTACGGGCACCGGGACCAGCACACCATGAGCGTGGATCAGTTTGTCGACGCTTGCAAACTCACCATCGACGAACGCCGTCTGCAGTTCGCGCTGCCGGAATAGCTCGACCAGCCGAAGGTGTCGGCTATGCTAGCCGTCGGTGTCGGCGTTTGCCTGAGGCTGAGGTACCGGTAGGTTCGCCGCGGTAATCGCGGGGTCCGCCGGTACCGATTCGAGTTGGGCGAACTGAATAGACAAGCCGATCATGTCCATGAGGATCCTGCCGGCTTCTTCGAGCATGGCGTCGTCTTCCACCTGGCCGATGGCTTCGTCTTCTTCGGTGTTGCTGACGGGGGCTTTCGCGACTTCGCTGGTATCGGCATCTGCCTCGCTGGCGACGGTGTCAGCGAGCGATTCGTGGCCGTCTGCGGTTTCTTCTGCGTCAGCATCCTCATCAGTTTCCGCCTCTTCGAGTTCTTCGAGGTGATCAAGCGATGTTGCGGCCTCTTTGCCCTTGGCGATTCGCAGACTGTTTTCCAGGTCCAGACGCCACTGATCGTCTTCCGCCTTCTCGGCTCTGCGGGTGGCTTCGTTCAGAGAGACGTGGGTGCGCAGGGATGCTTCCTTGCCTTTCTCAGCAAGGGCGCGGAAGTAGGCAAAATCCACGTTGTCGGCGACGCGGTTTTCATGACGCTGTTGCAGTTCGGTGAACATCGGCGCCAGGGTGGTTGATGCGTCGTAAACGGCGGGTTGGATCATGTCCCAGGGCATGGCGTCTTCCAGGGAACTCTCACCGATCTGGTCGGTGTCGTAAAGGTCGGGGAATGCAATGTCGGGCAATACGCCCTGATGCTGGGTGCTCTGCCCGGACACACGGTAGAACTTCGCTGCAGTGATCTTAAGCTGACCGCGGTTGAGGGGGATCAGCGTCTGCACCGTACCTTTGCCGAAAGTCTGGCCGCCGAGAATGATGCCGCGGCCATAGTCCTGAATGGCGCCGGCGAAAATCTCTGAAGCGGATGCGGATAGACGGTTGACCATCACGGCCATGGGGCCATCCCAGGTTACCGAGTCGTCAGTGTCAGCGTATACGTTGGCGCGGCGACGGGCGGCTTTGACCTGCACCGTCGGACCTGATTCGATGAACAGGCCGGTCAGCGTGTCTGCTTCCTGCAGCGAACCGCCGCCATTGTTGCGCAGGTCGACGATCAGAGCATCGACCTCTTCCTGTCGCAGCTGAGTGATCAGATTCCGTACGTCTTTGGTGGTGCTGCGGGCATCGGGGTCGCCTTGCTGCATGGCGCGAAAATCGACATAGAAGGTCGGTATCTCGATCACGCCAACACGGAACTCGGCATCGCCCTGGTTCAGGGTAAGCAGTTTCGCCTGGGCCGCCTGCTCTTCTAGCTGCACGCTGTCTCGCTCGATGGCGATCACCTTGCTGACATCGTCATCGCTGTCCGCAGGAATGATTTCCAGACGAACCGTTGAACCTTTGGGCCCGCGAATCAGTTCCACCACGTCGTCCAGGCGCCAGCCGACCACATCGATCAGTGGTCCGGCTTCGCCCTGGCCCACGCTGATGATCTTGTCGGCGACGTCGATATTGTCTGCCTTATCGGCCGGCCCTGCCGGCACCAGGCGCACTACCGATGTGTAATCGTCTTCAGCCTTCAATACTGCACCGATGCCTTCTAACGACAGCGACATGTTGATGTTGAAGTTCTGCGAGGTGCGTGGTGAAAAATACTGTGTATGCGGGTCGTAGGTGGTGGCGAACGCATTGACGTAGACCTGGAAAGCATCTTCGCTCTTGGTCTGCAGGGCCTGCTTGAGGCGATTCTTGTAACGCTTGGTGAGCAGTTCGCTGATCTCTTCCGCCGGCTTGTCGTTCAGACGCATGGCCAGCACGGCAGCTTTGAGGCGCTTGCGCCACAGATCGTTCATCTGGGCCTCATCGGCGGGCCAGGGTGAATGCTCGCGGTCGATCTCGATTTCTTCGTCGGTGGTGAAATCAATCTCGGCGATACCGTTTTCCGCCTGATCGACCAGATACTGCAGCCGTTCGATGATGCGTGCCTGGTAGCGGTTGAAGATCTCGAATGCGGGCTCGAGCTGCGCATGCTTCAGCGCGTCGTCCAATGCGTAGCGGTACTGCTCGAACTTCTCGACGTCCGCTGCCATAAAGTAGGCGCGGCCTGGATCAAGCGCGTCGAGGTAATTGTCGAACACATCGCTGGAAATGGCGTCATCCAGCGGTTTTTTTACGTAGTGGTTGTGGCGCAGCTGTTCCACTACAGTAAGGCTGGTGCGAGGGTGAACTTCCAGGGGTATAAGAATCTGCGGCTCGACCTCAACCGGCTCTGCAGCCGCCTGTTCTACCGCGCCGGCTTCCTCGGGAACTCCTGGGTCGGACTTGGCGACCACCGCGTAGGACAGCAGGCCGGCCGCCAGGAGCCAGAAAAAGGGCATTTTGCGGGTAATCTGCAGATTCATTTCGTATTAGTACCTCGTTTTGGGAATACGTTCCCTTATTGGGTATATCTGCGAGTGATTAAATATACCCGCGCACCACCTATAGGTCTGCTAAGATGCGCACATGCAGTATGTGCCGGAGCGTTATCTGCAGACTACCAAAACCCTTTCAAAGTCCTGTCCCGACAATGTAACCCGGTAGTAACCAGCCCCGCAACCAAGCTAAAGCATCGACTTAAGGATTCATCAGTGAAGAATATTCGGATTTCGCGCGCTCTGGGCGCACTTTTCGCCTGCACCCTGCTGGCAGGGTGTGAACCCGCGGCCATTGCCGATAGTGACGACCAGGCTGCTGCCCAGGCACTGGATTCCGACCTCAAGAAGGCGAGTTACATGCTCGGCTATCTCCAGGCGGAGTCTCTGCAAGGACAGACTATGGAAGTTCTGGATATGCAGGCTTATCTGCAGGGCACCGGCGATTTCGTGGCCGGTGACCAGAGCCAGGTAGCGAACGAAGACGGTGAGGCGTTGCGCATAGCGCTGACCAACGCCGTCCAGGCAAAGCAGAACGAGGCGAGTCAGTCGGTCCGCTCGGCCGGCGACAAGTACCGGTCTGAATACGCTGAGAAAGCAGGTGTCGTGAGCCTGCCCTCGGGTCTACTCTATGAAGTCATTACCGAGGGAACCGGGCCCAAGCCGGGGGCCACCGATACGGTCAGCACGCATTACCATGGCACATTGATCGACGGGACCGTATTCGACAGTTCGGTAGATCGTGGTCAACCGGCCAGCTTTCCGGTCAACGGCGTCATTGGAGGGTGGACTGAAGCCCTGCAACTGATGGGCGTGGGTTCCAAGTGGCGCCTGGTCATCCCACCGGAGCTCGCTTATGGCGATCGCGGCGCGGGCGGTCAGATCGGCCCGGGCGCCACCTTGATCTTTGAAGTAGAACTGCTCGAGATCAATTAGGCGCCTGCGTTACGCCTGATCCAGATGCAATACCACGCCCAGGGGTTCCAGCAGCGCCGGCAGCTGCTCGGGTTCCAGGTGCACGCCGGTGAGGTCGATGCGACGAGGATCGATGTTGTTGAAGGTGGCGCCGCGTAGATCGGCGCCCGCCAGCACCAGCTGGTCGGCATGGATGTTGTGCAGTTCCGAGCCGGTCAGATTTGCATCGCTCAGGTCGCAGTAATCGAAGCACGTTTCCAGCAGGCGGCTGTCGCTCAGCGTGCACCCAGCCAGATAGTTGTTAGCCAGAGTGCCGAACGAAAAGTTGCAGTGGCGCATGTTGAATGAGGCCAGCTCCGTGGCCCCAATGGGGAGGCGGAAATCTGACTTGGATAGATCGGCCCCCTGCATCTGGCAGTGCTCGAAAACGAGGTCGTAACCGGTGCATCTGCAGAAATCCACTACGGTCAAATTGCAGTTGAAAAAACCGGCCTCCCGCAACTGAGCCTGACTGAAGTCCGCCGGGTTTTGCGAGGAAGAATCGTTGAACTGACAGTGCTGGAAAGTGCTGCGTTGCAGATCAGCGCCGCGCAACGAGCAGCCGCTGAAGTCACAGTGGTCGAACTCGCGATCGCTCAAGTCGGCATGAGAAAAATCGCTGTCAGAGAATTTCTGATTGCTGATCGGGGAGCCATCGTCGGGCAGAGATGCCATGGTGTACTACCGGGGTCGCGTGAAAACCTATCAATAGCACACGATCAGGCGCCCGGCCAGCCGGTGATGTGATCAATGACTCCGGCGCCCTGCATCGCTACTTTTGCTCCGGAATACTTATCTAGCTGGCGCAATCCATGCCAGGTAAAGTAGAGCGATGGGGAGCGATCAGCAAGCATCGCCTGGCGAGCAGGGGAACCAGGCAAACGAATCGATCTGGCGTGATCCGCAGTTTCGCGCGTACCTGGGCAGCACAGGCCTGTCGGGCATGGCGCTGGCCATGCAGCAACTGGCGCTGAGCTGGATTCTCATCGGCATTCTGCAGCTGCCGGCTGATGAGGTTGGTCTCATCCAGGCGCTGATCGGCGTGCCGGGTGTTTTTCTGATGCTGATGGGCGGTGCGCTGGCTGATCGTGCGGACCCGCGCAACTTTCTGATTGGTATCTACATCATCGCTCCGGTGTTTCCACTGTTTCTCGTTGCCATGGACTATGCCGGCTGGTTTGCCGTGTGGAGCGTTGTGATCTGGGGGCTGGGCATGGGCTTCGTGCAGTCTTATTCCATGCCGGCGCAGCAGGCGATTCTCAATCGCATAAGCGGCACTCAGGTACAACAGGGTGTGACAGCGGCCACTGCGGCGGGTTTTGTTGTGCAGGTTGTCGGACTCGGTCTCGCAGGTCAGATTGATCGTTTCGGCGTTGGCCCGGTGTTGCTGGCTCAGGCGGTTTCTATTGCGCTGGCCGGCTGGGCTATGACCCGGGTTAAGAAGGTGCCCAACGCACCGGTTTCCGACCAAGGCAGTGCCCTGCAGCGCATCGGCGAGGGTTTGCGTGCGACCGTTCGCGATCGGGTGATTTTCCATGTGTTGACCATTAACTTCGTTTCTTCGATCTTCAATGCGGGCTCGTTCATGACTGTGTTCCCGTTTGTGGTGAAACGGGTGTACGACGGTGATGCGTTCATTCTGTCGGCGTTGATGGCGGTGTTCTTTACCGGGGCTGCGCTTGCGAACGCTGTGCTGCTGCGATTCATGCCGCTGATACGACCTGGCAGATTGTTTCTGATCCTGCAGCTGTCGCGGGTAATTGTGCTGTTGATGATCTTTGTCAAAGGTGACTGGTGGCTGCTGGTGCTGGGGGTGTTCGGTTGGGGGTTGAACATGGGCGTGACCAGTAACCTTGCCCGCACCATCGTGCAGGAGTCGGCGGAACCGGCGTTCCGCGGGCGGGTGTTGTCCGTGTTCAGTATTACCATGGTGGGCAGCGCTCCGATCGGCGCCATCGTGCTGGGATGGATCATCGAGAGCATCGGCACGTTGCCGGCTCTGTTGCCTGCCATGCTGGTGTCGGTAATTCTTTTTTTATACGGCGCGCTGTTTTCTGGCGTGTGGGGTTATCGAAGCTGATGAACATCATGGTTGGCCCTGCACGAGATTGGGCTTAGGCTAACGATTTTGCAGGAGGCCAATCAGGTGCAACCCGATCCTCAGGACATACGCCGGGAATACGGCCAGGCCACGCTGGCTCGAGCGGATCTGCATGACGACCCCTTAGAACAGTTCAAAGACTGGTTCGACACCGCCAACGCAGCGCAGCTGCTCGATGCGACGGCCATGACCCTGGCAACTGCCGACACAGCTGGGCGTCCGTCTGCGCGCGTTGTGCTGCTCAAGGACTATGACCAGCGTGGGTTTGTATGGTTCAGCGACTATCGCAGTCAGAAGGGCATTGAGCTGGCGGAGAATCCCCAGGCCAGTGTGATGTTTTACTGGCGCGAACTCGAACGCCAGGTGCGCATAACCGGCAGCGTGAACAGGACATCACGCGACATGTCAGCGGAGTATTTTGCGAGCCGGCCGGACGACAGCCGGTTTTCTGCCGCAGCCAGTCGGCAGTCCTCAGCCGTTGAAAATCGTGAGGTTCTGGAAGGCGCTGTGGCACGATTGCAGGCCCAGTACCCCGATGCCGACATGCCAACCCCGGAATTATGGGGCGGCTTTCGTCTGGTGCCGGATGAATATGAATTCTGGCAGGGGCGGGAAGGGCGCCTGCACGATCGGTTCCGTTATTCGGTGAGCGGGGCGGGTTGGGAGATCACGCGACTGCAGCCGTGACTGATGCCCGCAGGACAAAAATCCGCTAAGGGCAGACGGCTGCGATTTTGTTGCCGACCAATCCGAAGCAGAAACTTTCGCCGCAATCCGCCGCCAGAGCATCGATAACTGCAATGTTCAGTTCGTCTTTGCGCATGAGTTCACCGCGCAGGTTCGAACTCGACACGCGGATGTCGTAGCAGGGCGGGTATTGGTACAAAGCCGGGTAGCGGGCAGTGATTTCGTCGTAAGCCTGTTGTACCGGGTCTTTTTCTGCTTCCCGCGAATCCGGCAGGGCGGCGCGCAACAGGTCGAGCAGACTATCGGAGCGGTACCAGTACAGGCGGAATATGCCATCGTCCTGCTTCAGCAGGGCGTGTTCGTGAATTTCGTTGCCATCCTGATCGCGGCTGGTCAGTTCAATCTGCACGAATGTGCCGCATACATCACCGAAACAGTCCATGTCTGCCAGGCGGTCAACGTGTCGTGTTGCCTGATCGATACGCGCGGCGTGCTCGAGCATGTCGGCGCAGGACACTTCAGGATGTTTCAGGGTGCCCAGACCATGGCACAGTGTATCGCTGCGCTCGCCGGCGGCGGCTGCGGCGAACCATTCGTTGAGCAGGTTCAGGGCCTGTTCGTTGCGCTGGGCGCGCTGGTCTACGCAGCCTGTGGTGATGCCGGCGAGCACCACTACCAGGAACGAAAGGGCCGCCCTGATGGCGGCCCTGGAAACGCGCACCGGGGAGATCTCAGACACGCTCGATGATGATCGCCGGTGCCATGCCGCCGCCAGTGCACATGGTGACCAGACCGGTGTTCAGATCACGGCGTTCCAGTTCGTCGAGCACGGTGCCGATCAGAATGGAACCGGTGGCCGCGATGGGATGGCCGAGTGCCATGGCGCCGCCGTTCACATTGACCTTCTCCGGGTCCAGTTCCAGGTCGCGGATGAACTTGGCGGCTACGACTGAGAACGCCTCATTCACTTCGAACAGGTCGATATCGTCGGTGGTCATGCCGGCCCGGGCCAGTGCTTTGCGCGCTGCGGGAACCGGCTCGTTCAACATCAGGGTTGGATCACCGCCCACGGTGGCTATGGACCTGATGCGTGCACGGGGCTTCCAGCCGACCTTGTCGGCATATTCCTTGCTGGAGAGAATCAGCGCTGCGGCGCCGTCGACCACACCTGAGCTGTTGCCCGCGTGGTGCACGTGATTGATCTGCAGGTCGGGATACTTGCGCTTGACCAGCTGATCGAAAGTCTCGGCGGTGTTGTCAATCGGTGCGCCCATGAACTGATCGAAAACCGTTTTCAGCTCTGCCAGTGACTCCATGGTGGTGCCGGGGCGGGGGAATTCTTCACGGTCCAGCGCCAGGGTGCCGTCGTCGTTGTAGATCGGCACCAGGCTCTTGTCGAAGTGACCGCCGTCCATGGCCGCCTTGGCGCGGTTCTGGCTTTGTACTGCCAGCGCATCCACATCCTCGCGACTGAAGCCTTCCAGGGTGGCAATCATATCTGCACAGATGCCCTGATGGGGCTGAGGGTGGATGTCCCGCAGGTGCAGGTTGTTGCCATCGACGGTGCGATTGTTGGTGGCGTTACCCAGGGTGGCGGTGTATGACATCATTTCCACGCCGCCGGCGACACAAAGATCGTCCATGCCGCTCATGATGTTGGCGGCCGCCAGGTTGACCGAGGTGATGCCCGAGCCGCAGAAGCGGTCGAGGGTCACCGCGCTGGCGTTGGTGCTCCAGCCCGCATCCAGGGCGGCCATGCGGCCCACGCAGGAACCCTGATTGCCCACCTGGCTGCTGCAACCAATAACTACATCATCGATTTCTTCGGTATTGAGATTGTTGCGTTCGCCGATTGCCCCGAGCACCTTGGCCAGCAGTCGGCCGGAGTGGAAGTGAGACAGGGCGCCTTTGCCCGCTTTGCCGATGCCGCGTGGCGAGCGCGCGGCGTCTATGATGTATGCTTCAGCCATTGGTCTGGTTCCCTTGCAGATAAGATAGACGATCCATTCTAGGGAGCCTCTGGATTAATCTCAATCGGTCAGAGTTTCCTCTGGCGGAAGCGGTATCGGCGATCAGACACAGGCGGCATCAGCACAACGACATGGCTTGGCGCACACACGACCACACGCTTCCACTCGCAGGCGGGCACATCGAGGTCCGTTGTGCGGGCCCGGCACCTCAGCAAGCCCCTACCATCATTCTGCTGCACGAGGGGCTCGGCTGCCTGGCGCGTTGGCGGGACTTCCCTGAGCGTTTAGCGGTCGCTACCGGCATGGGCGTGCTGGCCTTCAGCCGTTTCGGCTACGGGCGCTCCAGTTCGATCACGCTGCCCCGGCCCCTCGATTACATGACCCGGGAGGCTGTGACAGTGCTGCCGACAGTGATCGAAGCCTATCGCGTCTCTGAGTTCTTCCTGATTGGCCACAGCGACGGCGGCTCAATAGCGTCGATCTTTGCGGCGCGGGTACAGAACCCGGCAGCCATGGTGCTGCTTGCGCCGCACTTTTTTGTAGAGGATTGCTGTACGGCTGCCATCACTGAGGCGCGCCAGGCGTTTGAGGGTGAAGATCTGGCCGAGCGCATGGCGAAGCACCACGATGATGTCGAAGCGGCATTCAGGGGCTGGTGCGATGCATGGCTTGATGAAGCCTTCATCAGTGGCTGGAATCTGGAAGCCGATATCGATGACATTTCCTGCCCGGTGCTTGCCATTCAGGGCATCGACGATCCCTATGGCACTCGGGAGCAATACCGGCGCTGGCAGGGCCGGCGGAATTTCCAGTTGTTGATGCTGCCCGAATGTGGACACGATCCCGTGGCCGAGCAGATGGAGCTGAGCTTGCAGGGGATTGTGGAGTTTTTTGAAGCGCACGCCCGCTGAGCAGGGCATATGGCATGTTAAGGCGGCACAGCGCCGAAAAGGCTACCGCCCTTTGAATTCCGGTGCGCGTTTTTCCATGAAGGACATCATGCCTTCTTTGAAGTCCTCTGATTGAAACAGCGGCAGCAGCTGCAGAAAGACATGGTGCACGTGGTCGTCGAAATTCTCGTTCATGCCCATGCGCATCATGCGTTTTGAAGCCTGCACGGCCATGGGCGCATTCTTCGCGATGTCCCGCGCCATGGCCGCGGTCTGTTCGGCCAGCTCATTGTTGTTGACAACCCGGGAAACCAGACCCATTTCGTCGCATTCCTGGGCGGTGAGGGTCTTACCGGTGAAGATGATTTCCGATGCCTTCGACCAGCCGATCAACCGCGGCAGGATCCAGGTCCCACCGGATTCCGGCACCACACCTCTGGCGGTAAACGCAGCGGCCAGCTTGGCACCATCGGCCATGATGCGGATATCGCAGCCCAGCGCCAGATCCATGCCGTAGCCTGCTGCCGAACCGTTCAGGGCGGCAATGGTCGGTGTGTTGAGATTGTGCAGCACTGTGGGCGGTGTATTGCGCAGATCCAGTGTGGGCGTTGGCGCCTTGTTTTCCGCGAGGTTGCTGGTGATGTCGCTGCCGCGCAGGTCGAGACCGGCACAGAAAAACTTGCCTGTGCCCGTCACGATGATGGCGCGCACATCCGTGTCGGCGTCAGCGTCCAGCAGCATGCCGGTAAGGGCATTCAGCATACTGCTGGAGATGGTGTTCTGCTGTTCCGGGCGGTTGAAAGTAATTGTGGCGACGTGGTCGCTGACCTCATACAAAACGGCATCTTGAGACATGATTCCCCTTAGATCCTGAGCTGGATGGTGATTAAACCGATTACCCTAGGGGTGCGGCCGTCAACTTGCAACGCTTGTCTCACAATCGGGAGAATTCGCGTTGGCGAAACGCGCTGGAGCCATCTAGATTTTATAAAAGGCAGCGACGCAGTGACGATGGAAAAGCACCAGCAGGGTACGATCGATTTATTGGAGATTTATCACGCACGCCAGGTGCGTGATCAGATCATTGCTCAACTGCGGCGGTTGCGTTCAACCACGCACCAATTGCCTCTGCACGAGCAGGCCCGGCGCCGGGAATTGCGCGGCTACTATGAAGCGCTGCTGCTGACCGTCGCAGAACTGCAACACCACATGGGCGATGAGCAGATGCTGCACTAGGCGGCGCTCTATTTCGGCAGTTTGACCTCGCTCACCGCATAGCCGGCTTCAACCGGAATGCGCAGATAGTTGCCATCCTCCCGCTTCTCGGTCCACGGCTCCACGGGCACGATGGTGTTTGCGTGTGCGGCAGCCATCGCCGCTTCCGGTGAGGTGGATTCGGCGAGCTTTTCAAGGTTGCACAGTGTCGGGAAGATTACTGTGCGCTTACCCTCTTTGGCGTCCTGCACCGCCTGGCCAGGGGCGATCCATACCGAGTCCACCGACTCATATCCATCATGCAGAGCCACATGATCCGCCGGCGCGTGGGCGAGATAGAAATGCGTATCGAAGCGCTTAGGCATCATCGCCGGGGTGATCCAGTGCGAGAAGCGCACCAGTTCATCGCATGCCAGCTCCAGCCGTTCTGTCTGCAGGAATTCCAGCAGGCCCACTTCACCGTTGTTCAACGGCTCACGGTAGTGCTCGAGCTGCGCCAGCCGATCTCCGCTGATGAGATCGGTCTCGCCGGTTGTGCGCGCCAGCAGCACGCCGCATTCCTCGAATGCTTCCCGTATGGCGCTGACCTGAATGGCGCGCATGTCGGTGTCGTCAGATGCGCCGCGCAGATAGGGCAGCAGCGCTTCGTCGAAGTCCTGGGGGTCGGCCTTGCCGCCGGGAAACACCAGCGCCCCGGAAGCAAAATCGATCTGGTGATGACGTACGACCATGAATACCTCCAGGCCTGCGTCTCCCGGCCGCAGCAGTAATATCGTGGCCGAAGGTACGGGTGTAGCGGGTTGGCGTTGATCTTCAGACATATCTCAGCGTCCCGCTACCTGGCTGATGAATGTATCCATAGTAGCCAGCTTCTGGGGTTTGCCGCCCATGGTGAAGTCCGGAACGATGATTTCGTTGACCCCGGCTTCTGCGTACTGCGCGATCACGTCGCGCACTTCGGCCGGCGTGCCGATGATGCTCGGTTGCGCCATGGTGGTGTTGCGCATGTTTTCCAGGAACGCGTTATCGTCGCTCATGAACAACAGCGCCACGGCACTGCGTTGTATCTCAGCGGGGTCGCGGCCGATCGCTGCGCAGTGTTCATCGAGTATGGCCATCTTGTGGCGCAGAATGGCCGGGTCGCCCCAGACGTTCCACTCGTTGGCGTATCTGGCGGTAATCTTCAGGGTTACTTTCTCACCGCCGCCGCCGATCAGCAGAGGCAGTGGCTTTTGCACCGGCTTGGGTTCCAGCGAAGCGCTCTGCAGTTGATAGAACTCCCCATCAAAATCGGACTTGGCATTACCGTAGAGCGCCTGAATCACCTGACAGGCCTCATCAAGCCGACGCAATCGTTCATTGACGGTGTAGAACGGCAGGCCGTACTGGGTATGTTCGTTTTCCTGCCAGGCGCTGCCTAACCCGAGCACGACACGACCGCTGGTGATGTGGTCCAGGGTAGCCGCCATTTTTGCCAGCACCGCTGGATGACGATATGTGTTGCCGCTGACCAGCGTGCCGATGCGTACCCGCTCGGTGCGCGCGCCGATGGCTGATAGCGTCGTCCACGCCTCTGGCCAGGGTGCAGAGGTGTCTTCGGCATTGGGCATGAAATGGTCGGCGTACCAGATACCATCCCAACCGGAGGCTTCGGCATGCTGGCACAGTTCCAGCACATCGGTATAAGACTGACCTGGGTTAGGCCAGAAGCTGAAGCGCATCGATCCCTGCTCCTTGTATTTGCGGGTGCTGGCGGGGATGTTCGCTTATGTGACAGCCTATGGCAAACTTGGCTCATGCCTGAGCTGCGCACAAACCGGTTGAAGCTGGTTCCGCTGGAATACAGCCACGTCGAGGTGATGCACGATATGAGTGTCGACCCCGATGTGCGCCGTTATCTGTTTGAAGGGCAAATCATTCCGGTTTCCCAGGTGGAAGAAATGGTGACCAGCTCCCGGCAGTGCTTTGCCGAGCGCAATACCGGCTTTTTCGCCATGCACATCGACGATGACAGCGATGCGGACAACGGCGCTTTCGTGGGTTTCTGCGGACACCGGGTATTCGAAAACGGCGGAGATATGGAGTTGCTGTTCGGCATGCGCACCCGCTTCTGGGGGCGCGGCTTCGGCCAGGAAGCGGCGCGCGCCGTATTGCGCTTCGGCTTCGAAGACTGCGGCGTGAAGCGGGTACTGGCCGCCACCGATACGCCCAATCAGCGCTCCGTGCAGGTGTTGCAGCGTCTGGGCATGTCGTTTACCCATCGTCGGCAATGGCACGGGCTCGATACGGTCTTTTACGATATGAGCGCGGAGGAGTTCGCCGCGCAGTCAGACTGAGCGGTGGTGGTGTGAAGGTTGCTGTGCTGCGTGTTCAATTCTATCTGCATGGTTGCCGCTCGCTGAAGGAAAAGCGGCGGCGGCTGTCGGGCCTGAGGGACAAATTCGGCAAACAGACATCAATTGCCGTGTGCGAATCCAACGCGGCGGATGAGCATCAACGTGCCCAGTGGTCGTTCGTTGCGTGCGCCGGCAGTGCCCCGGTGGTCGAGCAAGCATTGGCCGAGGTCGAGCGTTATATTGTGTCCAGTGTCGATGGCGAGGTGGTTGGCATGGATCAGGAGTGGTTAATGTGATCTGTCGAATCGATGGTCTTTACGCAGCAAACCGGGTTGCATGGCCTTGTCCTTAGTGGTCGTCATCATCGTTGCGGCGGGCGTGTTCTTCTACGTGCGAGCGACCCGTGGCGCGCGTCGTAAATGGCTGGAACAGCTCGATCTACCCGGCGTCTGGCACTGGCGTGACGGCGATGCGCGTTTGTCTCTCGGCGGCGGTCTTGATCGTGGTCAGTTTGAATTGCGTGAAGGCGACGACGTGTGGCGGGGCGAATGGTTCTTAAGCGGGCACAACATGCATCTGCAGGGGCATTCGCGTACGGAAAGCATGGACCTGCACATGTTTCAACGGGGCAGTATCGGTCTGGAGGATACTCGTGGCGTGCGCCGGGTGTTCAGCAAAGAAGCCGGTAACGTAGTTGCATTGCGCCCGGGCAAAGGGTCTGAACAGGACGAATTACACTAACAGCCCTGTGCTTAACGCTCAGCGCTGCCAGCTCGATCCTGCTCTGCGGACTGAGCTGATTCCATCTTACGGCGATCCGGCACATCGGGGTTGCGTCGGGGCATGAGCTCGTTGGCAACACGATCCTCGTCGCGCCGGTCCTGTGCGGAGCTGCGCCGATCTTTTGGTCCGTTACGTCGTTCTGGGCCGCTATATTCAGACATAGTATTCGACACGTGCTCAATCCAGAGGCTGATGATTCTCCGAAAGAGTAGGTTTCGTTGCTCATTATACCGCAAATGGCGGTGTACACCCACTAAAGGCGCAGCGTAGAACAGAGGTTACTACCGTTGCCTGTGCGGCTGGCTCAAGTCCGGTACAATGCCCGCCTTTTTGGAGATGTTCGTGGCCAACAATCCGGATTCTCTGCTGAATCGTGTACTCGAGCGGGTGCTGGCGCTGTTGCCGGCGGCTGCCGAAATCGACTGGGCGAACGCTCACGCGGCGGTGTGGCGGCGCACGTCGCTGCAAAGCAGTTTTGTTGCCCATGCCCACGTCGACGATATTCAAATGAGTGATCTGCTGCATATCGATGACCAGCGCGGTCGCCTGGTGGCCAATACAGAGCAGTTCCTGCAAGCACTGCCGGCCAACAACGTGTTGTTGTGGGGTGCCCGCGGCACCGGCAAGAGTTCGTTGATTCATGCGCTGCTCAACGAGTATGCCGGAGGTGGTTTACGGCTGGTTGAGGTGCACAAGGAAGATCTCGGCGCACTGGCGGAAATCGTCAATCGACTGGCCGAACAGCCATACCGATTCGTGGTGTTCTGCGACGATCTGTCGTTCGAAGTAGAGGATCCTTCTTATAAGGAACTGAAGAGCGCGCTGGAAGGCTCGGTCTTCAAAACCGCCGCCAATGTGCTGATCTATGCCACGTCGAATCGCCGGCACCTGGTGCCCGAGCATATGAGTGACAACCAGCAGACGCGTATCGTCGATGGTGAACTTCACGAAGGCGAGGCGGTGGAAGAGAAGATTTCGCTGTCTGACAGGTTCGGTCTGTGGTTGTCGTTCTACCCGTTCAAGCAGGATGACTATCTCGTGGTAGTGCGCCACTGGGTGGCCAGGCTGGCGGCGCAACATGGCGTGAAGATAGATCTTGAAGATGACGAAATGCGTGCAGAGGCATTGCGCTGGGCCCTGGCCCGGGCGGTACGCAATGGCCGTACGGCGCAGTACTTTGCCCGCCACTGGGTGGGGCAGGTGGCGCTGCGGCGCCAGTCTTCCCGATAGCTGATTCAATCCAACAATTCGAGGAAAACCAGGTGAAGCAATCGCGTTTGCGCACGGGTATCTGTCTGATGTTTGGTCTTTTCATTGCCGGTGCCGGCCAGGCCGATACGATTGTGCTGAAAAATGGCGACCGGCTGACCGGTACCGTTGACAGCGTGTCCGGCGGTCATGTTCTGCTGCAAACGGAATATGCCGGCCGGGTATCGATCAAGACCGATGCAGTGGCGCAGATCTCCACAGATGCGTCATTCAATGTCCGTACCGATGCCGGGCGCAGCTTCGGGCAGTTCGCCGTGCAGGGCGATCAGCAGGTGCTGGTCAGCGATGCAGGGTCCGCGCCGCTCGAATTGACAGCCATCACAACCGCAGGGCAGAGCAACCTCAAGATCACCCAGCTGGGCTCTGAGTGGAGTTCCCGTGCTGATCTGTCGGCGATAATTTCCACCGGTAACTCAGATACCGAAAGTTACAACACGCTGATTGAATCAGTACTCAAGCACGACAAGGTACAACACTCCGTATCGCTGTTGCTGAGCAATGAGGCGGCGGAAGCACAGGCCACCAAAGACCAGTTGGATCTCGACTATGGCTACAGGCGCTTCCTCTCGGAAAAGTGGTATGCGTCCGGCAATGCGGAATACTTTCAGGATCGGTTAAAAGACATTGATGAGCGGATTACCCTGGGCGTCGGTATGGGTTATCAGTTCTGGGATGACAGCTTTGGCGCGCTGTCTACGGATCTGGGTATCAGCTATGTGCGGGAAGAGCTGGACGGCGATCAGCAAAGCAATCCCGCAGTACGCTGGGGGTTGGACTACCAGCGCTTTCTACTGTCAAAAAAGATGGAGTTTTTCCATAAGCAGTCGGTACTGTTCATTCCCGACTCCGATCGTGGCGAGGTGATCGCGACCTCAACGGGACTGCGCTATGCGCTGAATGCCCGTATAGATACCACGGCCCGTGTCGATATGAACCACGAAACCAAGCCCGCCGAAGGCAACAGCAAAACCGATGTGACCTATACCCTTGGCGTAGGTATCAAGTTTTAGCGGGCGTCGACCCTAAGTTCTTCAGGCGTTCGATATCATCGGTAACGGCCTGGGTGAGCTTTTCACGCATCATCGGGGGAAGTTTGCGGCACAGCACCTGGGCCTGATAGGCGAAGTCCAGCGCCTGGGGGTAGGCGCGCATATTCTCCGCATCGAATGCCGCCTGGCGTGCCGTTTCCACGGCGATCTGCCGGGCGGCGCAAGTAGCTGACGCATAGGCCAGTGAGCCGTTTCGCCGGTCGATCGCTCGCTCGTTCATACCGGCTTTGATCAGGCCTGCCAGTTCACTGAAGCCGTTGCTTGCATTTTTGCGGGCCTGTTTGCAACGCAGGGTGGCGCGCTGGAAACCGTTGGGAATCCGGTTCAGTCGAGCGACCTGGGATTGCAGATACAGCAGGTGCGGGTGTTCGGGGTTCTGGTCTGCCAGCACCCGCAGATGATCGTTCAAGAGCAGGACCAGACCGCGCCGCAGATCGCGCTGAATCAGGGCGTCCGGGATCGGTTCCAGGGCGCTCAGAATCGCATGCGCTCGCGACAGCGCTTTGGTAAATGAATGTGCGTTGTGGCGTGCGCGCGCCTTACTCAGCAATTGATAAGCAGGAACGGCGATCGTCGCGATTACTATGGTGGTTACCAGCCAGAAAGTGATTCGTGATGCCACTGCCCTGTATCCTCTTCGTAACATTCGTTTGAGAAGTTTAGTAGTGATCCGGAAACCTGCTTGACTGCGTCATGGTTCGTTCATAGAATGCGCCGCTCTCAAGTTAGTCCCCTTCGTCTAGAGGCCTAGGACTCCGGGTTTTCATCCCGGCAACAGGGGTTCGACTCCCCTAGGGGACGCCATTCAACTCGCACTTCCTGGGCGCCGTAATTGTATAACGCGCGATTGTCATCTTCTTATCTGCCCGGGGAGTCTGCTGCCAGTTCTAGCGGGGTGGTTCACGCCATCCCTGGCGCGACATTGCACAGCTCGAATGACTCCACGGGTCGAATCCACGTACGCCGCTGGTAAGCGACGTACTTCGACCCGGCATCGCGCGTGCGCGATGCCCTAGGGGACGCCATTCATTTCGTTACGCAACTTCATATTCTGTGATGAGTGCATCTGCCGGAATATTCAGTTCTTTGTGCAGCTTGCGAATCATTTTGATGGTCAGAGGGCGACGCCCTGACATAATTTCTGATACGCGTCCGGAGCTTCCGATGTATGGCATTAGATCTTTGTCGATCATGTCGTTCTGTTCCATGACGAATCGAATGACTTCAAGAGGGTGTGCCGGATCAATAGGAAAGAGCTTTTCTTCGTAGGCTTGAACTAGCGTTGCCAGCACGTCAAGTTCATCTTCTTCTGGTGACCCGGGGTGTGCGTCCATCAGCTTTTCTATACGGGCAAGCGCGCTTTGATAGTCTTTATCGGTTTTGATGGGCTTGATTTTCATGTCACACCTCTTCCGCATTAATCGCATCGTACTGGCGATGGGTCCCAACAAATCGCACATAGACGATGCCGGTGTTGTAGTGAATTTTTACGATCAAGCGGTATTTATTGCCAGCGATGTTAAACACAACTCGGTTTCCGGCAATAATGCTCGCAGCGCGAAACTGCCGCTTGACTTCATTTGGCGTGGTCCAAGCAGCAGATTGCGCCAGCTGGTACCACGCTTTAAGGGGCTCTTTGCTATCGGGGTAAGCAGTCCAAAATCTGCGTAATGTTCCAATTGCGATGAGCCTCATACCTCCCATAATGGGAGTATTTTATCTCACCGTCAAGCGGCTTACTCTTGGTTTTCTGTGCGATTCGGCATCGCGCATGCGCTATGCCCTAGGGGACGCCATCCTAACCGGTGAGGGTGGCTAGATTTGGCACTAGCCGAAGTTCTTCTCCATCGAATGTGGCACTGTCTATGAGCTGTCGGATGACGGCTTTGCGCTTGTCGATGGTTCGACGTCACCCCTTCTTGAGTAGCGCTTTTCTCTAGAGTCCGCCAGTTACTGTACCTGCTTTCATTGCCAAATTCCGGGCATGGATCAAACTGGCAAACCAATGCTCGTTCAAACACTCATCTCGAAAGCGCCCGTTGAATGATTCGATGTAGGCGTTCTGGTTTGGCTTGCCAGGCTCAATCAACTTCAGCTGCACATTTATGGGGAACATCCTGAGTACGCTCCATATGGCCTTTGTCCTTACAGCCACAAGAACGATGCAGTTGTTGGAATTTTTCCTGGTGGTGGCCTGTTAGTGCAGACGACTGGGGGGTTTACGGGACTGCGAACCGGCTTGCTACTAGTTATCTCGTCGTAGATTCAGTTTATATGGCCCTATGATCGCCCGGCGCTATGAGAGATAAGCGGGGTGCCCCGAAGGACAAGAATAGCGTAGTCACGTGGTGGACGATAATGTGAGCTTAGGAGGGCAACGTATGGACGTCACTACCTTTTTGCGGCGAGGCGCTGAAAACAATCGTAGCCGGGAGGCCATTGTCTTCGGTGATCAGCGGCTTACCTTTAGCCAGGTCTGGAACCGCGCCACGGCATTGGCCCGCGGACTCCACAGCCTGGGCTTGCACCATCAAGATCATGTGGCGGTGCTGGAAAACAACAATATAGCTTCAGTCGATGCGTTTGTCGGGTTGGCGGTAGGTGGTTATGTGCGCGTTCCACTGTATGCGCGCAATGCCAGTAGTGGCCATGAAAGTATGTTGCGCCAGGCCGGATGCAAAGCCGTGATGGTGGGCCCTGACTACGTTCATGAACTGGCGGAGATTCGGGAGCGACTACCTGGGCTTGAGCACATCATCGTCACCGATACAGTCTATGAAGACTGGCTGGTTGAACATGCAGGTTCTGACCCACAGATTGCCATAGCAGACTCCGATCTATTTCAGATTCGGTTTACCGGTGGTACCACTGGCGCGCCAAAAGGGGTTCCGGCGACTCACGCACAGTTTATGTCGCAGGTTGCTGATTGGTTCATCACGTTTCCCTATCCAGTCGCTGAAGACGCGGTGCTTCATGCCGCGCCTATTACCCATGCCTCAGGGTCGATGTTGCTGCCATTGTGGGGCGTTGGGGGAAGGAATGTCTTGTTGTCCGAGTTCGACCCGCAACTGGTGTTGGATGCCTTCGAAACAGAAGACGTGGCGTATCTCTTTCTCCCGCCAACCGCCATTAACGTTTTAACTCGTCAACCTGATATAGAGTCAAGGGACTTAAGTCGTCTGAAGGTCTTGATGAGTGCGGCTGCTCCGATCACCGAGGATACGACCCTGCGGGCCAGGGCATGTTTTGGCGACGTGCTCTATCAGGGTTATGGATTATCAGAATGTTTCCCATTGACGATGATGTCCAGTTCCGAATGGTTTGCAAAACCACAAGGTAGTGAGCCACTCCGTGCTTGCGGCAAAACGTTACCTTTCGCGCGTATAGAGATCTGGGATGCAGACAATCAACTGGTTCCCACCGGCGAGGCAGGTGAAATTGTTGCGCAATGTGCGGGGCAGATGTCGGGGTACTGGCAAGCACCAGAAGAGACAGCGGCGACCATTGTCGATGGCTGGGTTAAAACAGGAGATATTGGTCGATTCGATGACAACGGCTATCTCTATGTGCTGGATCGAAAGAAAGACCTGGTCATCTCAGGAGGATTCAATTTGTATCCTGCTGAAATTGAAAATGTCTTAGCCACGCTGCCCGGTGTGGAAGATGTGGCGGTGATTGGTGTGCCTGATGAGAAATGGGGTGAGAGTCCGGTCGCAGTTGTTGTTTCACAAGGCAATGTGACAGAACAGGCGGTCATGGATCTCGTGGTTCGTGAGCTGGGGTCGTACAAGAAGCTTAAGTCGGTGGTGATACAAAGAGAGCCGTTGCCGAAAACCCCGGTGGGCAAAACGGACAAAAAGGCCATTCGTGCTCCTTATTGGGAGAGCGAGCAGCGTGGCATTTCGGGCGCCTGATTCAACCCTGTATCCCCAACACTAAGAATTGCTTGGAGTCCCAAGATGTGCGCTATCCACATCTATTTCAACCCATAAATATTGGCGGCTTTTTACGCTGAGCGTGTGAAGCGCGGTGTTGAGCTTATTGTTACAGGCGCCGATTAGCCAATATCAGCCTAGGGAGTTGAGTGAACAAGAAATAGAGGGCGTTATTCAGAGTTTTGTCGATTGCGCGCTAAAAGCGCAGGAAGCGAACTACGACGGCATCGAGATTCTTGGTGCGGGCGGCTATCTTATATCGGAGTTTTTGACGCCAAGGACCAATCGTGGCGATGATCGATGCGGCGGCAGTGTAGAAAATCGAGTCCGTTTTGCAGTCGAGATTGTACGGTGTGTTCGCGCTGCAGTGCGCGCTGATTTCATCATAATCTCTCGCTTCAACGGTATAGAGCTTGTTGAAGATGGCAATACGTTTCCTGAGATTCCGACATTTACCGAAGCGCTGGTTGATGCGGGTGTTTCCATGCTGAACGTGGGTATCGGTTGGCATGAAGCTAGAGTGCCGACGGTTGTGTCCCGGGTGTCTCATGGGGCCTGGAGTTGGGTAGGTGCGCGTTACCGCGCCCATTCCTGGCGGATGCTCACTTTGTGCGTAAGGCATCGCAAGACCTGGCTGATGAGAGTTGCCCTTGTATTGGCTGTAACCAGGTTTGCCTTGATCACTACTTTAGCGGACGTATTGCCAGTTGCATGGTCAACCCACTCGCTTGTCGTGAGGATGAAGTAAATCTAAACGAGCTTAAAGTCGAAGAGACGAAATCAGTGGCAGTCATAGGAGCAGAACCCGCCGGGTTGTCCGCCGCAATCACGGCGGCGGAAATTGGCCACGAGGTCACATTGTATGAAGCGGATGCTGCCATCGGTGGACAGTTTCAGCTTGCAGCGCAAGTGCCGGGCAAAGAGGACTTTGCTCATGCATTGCGATATTTCGGGCAGCAGTTGGTGTTAAAGAACGTCGATGTTCACTTGAATTCCCCCGAATAGCAGCGCAACGGCTTAACGAAATGGATCTTGATAGCGTAATCATCGCGACTGCGTTGTACCGCGCATACCCGATATCGATGGCGCAGACCACCCTAAGGTGTTGAGTTGCGCCGAGGTGCTAAGAGAATCAGTCGACGTTGGCCAATCTGTTGCAGTGATCGGGTCGGGTGGTGTTGGCTTCGATGTTTGTGAGTTTCTGGTATCAGACGGGAACTTCGATATTGATCGTTTGATGTCAGAGTGGGGGTTGATAGGAGTATGACGTCTAGGGGTGGATTAACTAAACCAGAAATCCTGCCTGCTTAACGGCGAGTGCACATGCTGCAGCGAAAGCCTGGCAAAGCGCGTGGTGTCGGCG
>CAYMUT010000030.1:0-62680 GCA_964393625.1 uncultured Pseudomonadales bacterium | reverse complement strand
ACCCTCCGTATTACCGCGGCTGCTGGCACGGAGTTAGCCGGTGCTTCTTCTGTCGTTAACGTCAAGACTCAAAGGTATTAACTTCAAGCTTTTCTTCGCGACTGAAAGTGCTTTACAACCCTAGGGCCTTCTTCGCACACGCGGCATGGCTGGGTCAGGCTTGCGCCCATTGCCCAAGATTCCCGACTGCTGCCTCCCGTAGGAGTCTGGACCGTGTCTCAGTTCCAGTGTGGCTGATCGTCCTCTCAGACCAGCTATAGATCGTAGCCTTGGTGAGCCATTACCTCACCAACAAGCTAATCCAACGCAGGCTCCTCTTCCGGCGTGAGGTCCGAAGATCCCCCACTTTGACCCTTAGGTATTATGCGGTATTAGCTCGAGTTTCCCCGAGTTGTCCCCCACCTGAAGGTAGATTCCTACGCGTTACTCACCCGTCCGCCACTGTACTCACACCCGAAGGTGCTTTCTCGTTCGACTTGCATGTCTAAGGCCTGCCGCCAACGTTCAATCTGAGCCATGATCAAACTCTTCAGTTTAATAAAGGTTGCCGGCTTTCATCCCCTAAAGCGGAGACATGATGCCAGCGAAATCATTTGCTCGAAACGAATTACGTGTTCCCACACGAATGGCTTGTCGTACTAGTAATTAAGCTGACTGTTAAACGCAATTGCCGCCCAGTTGACCACGCTGCTATGTGGTCGAGCAGAACTGCCTAGCTTCATGACCGCCTTAAAGGTCATCCACCATCAGCTTCTAGTACTCACTTTTAATTGTTAAAGAGCTGCCGCCGGAACTAGAGCCCCGTGGCAAGGGAGGCGTATTATACGTAGGCCGAACCCCTGTGCAACAACTAATTCAAAAAATCCGGAATTATTTCCAGGGCCTATTTTTCAGGCTTTCGTCAGCAGGTGATACACCTTTTTGCCGCGGCGCAGCACAATGTACTGGCCATATAGCGCCTGACTGAAATCCAACTCGGCACGGGGGTCTGATAAGACCTCGCCATTCAGTCTGACGCCGCCACCCTGAACCAGTTTACGCGCCTCTCCTGTGGACTTGGTCAGGCCTGCTTCAACCATCACGCTCAATAAGCCGTCGCCCTGATCGCAGACAGTGCTGGGCAGACCGTCCTGCTGCAACTGATGCAGGTCATCTTCCTGCAGGTCCCGCGGTGTGCCGCCGAAAAGCGCCTGAGATATACGCTGCGCCGAGACCACCGCATCGGCACCATGCACCAGGCCAGTGATTTCCTCGGCCAGGCGCCGCTGGGCATTGCGTTGCTCCGGTTGCGCGGCCAGATCTTCAGCCAGGGCATCAATTTCTTCCTTATCGAGGAAGGAAAAGTAGCGCAGGTAATTCGCTACATCCGCATCGGCAGTGTTCAACCAGAACTGATAGAAAGAATATGGTGACGTCTTGTCCGGCGACAGCCATACGGTACCGCTGGCAGTCTTGCCGAATTTGGAGCCATCTGCCTTGGTTACCAGCGGCAAAGTCATTGCAAACGCATCCCTACCCAGATGCCGTCGCACCAGATCCATACCTGAGACGATATTGCCCCACTGATCTGAACCGCCAATCTGCAGCGAGCAGTCGTATCGCTTGGCCAGTTCCAGGTAGTCCATACCCTGCAGCAGCATATAGCTGAATTCGGTATAGGAGATGCCCTGATCGGCCCGCTCGAGCCGTTGCCTGACAGAGTCGCGCTGAATCATCTGGTTGACGGAAAAATGCTTGCCGATGTCGCGCAGGAACGATATGACATCCAGATTCTCGGTCCAGTCGAGATTGTTGCTCATGATGGCGCCGTTTTTACCATCGAAATCCAGGAAGGGTTCTACTTGTCTACGCAGCGCTTTCACCCACCCGGCAACCACGCCGCTGTCGTTGAGCGTACGCTCATCCGTCTTAAATGAAGGATCGCCAATGAGACCGGTTGCACCGCCAAGAAGCAGAATGGGTCTATGGCCGTATCGCTGAAAGCGCCGGAGCGCCAGCACCGGCACCAGCGAGCCGATATGCAGACTGTCCGCGGTGGGATCGAAACCACAGTAGAGCGTACGGGATCCCGTCGTCAGGTGCTCCGCCAAACCTTCCAGATCCGACGCCTGGGCGATCAGCCCGCGCCACTGAAGTTCATCTATCAGGTCCCTGGACATATCGTCGCTCGAGGTCGTTAAAAGGACGCGCACAATATCAGACTAAGGAAACGGCGCAAGGCGCCGAAATCTGTGATAAATCGCCGCACAAAAGGACTGGCGCACATTCCGCAAATTCGTATACTTTCGCTCACTTTCATAACTTAAGGCCGTAAGCTACGGTTTTTTAAAGCAGATTTCAGAAATCTGCTGGAAATTCGATCGACCAGTTTCGATCGGACCAGTAAAGTGGCAAGTAAAGGACGGTAAGTTAGTCGTGCATTTTCCACGCACACACCTGTTTATCATCATTGTTCTGAGCGCAGGACTCTGCGCGTTCGTCATCGCCAGAGTTGCCAATACGCCCCAACAGGACCGCTTCACCAACGAGTCTGTGTTGCTGCAACTGCCTGCACTCGAAGAGACTGCGGCAGACGTCGATATTTCCGGCCGGCTGACACCGACCACGACGCAAATGGGGAATACACTCCCTAAGGTCAGAGCCGTCGCGAGCTCTTCATCAGCTCTACAATCAACTGCGCCACCCGGCGCTGCCGAAAGCGCCCCTCAACAGAAATGGCAGAAGATTTCCGCCAAGGTGAAACACGGCGACAATCTAGCACTGATCTTCAAACGCAACGGCCTGAGCGCCAAAGACTTACACCTGGTCAGCCATACCAAACCCCTGGGCAAACGCCTCACCAACATCTTCCCCGGGCATGAGATAACCTTCGAGATAGACCAGAACAAGCAGCTCATGAGGCTGATCTATTCCCCAGGGCCGCTGGATACCCTGGAGTATAAACGCAGCGGCGACGGCTTTACCGCGCAGCGAATCACTGCCGAGCCCGAGCGCATACTGGCATATAAACACGCCACCATCGATCACAGCCTGTTCGTGGCCAGCCAGCGGGCCGATCTGCCGGATGGGTTCACCATGCGCCTGGCCCAGATTTTTCAGTGGGACGTGGATTTCGTACTTGATATCCGGCCCGGTGACTCCTTTTACGTGCTGTTCGAAGATTTGTATTTCAACGACGAGTTCATCGGCTACGGCAACATACTGGCGGCCGACTTCATCAATCAGGGCGATCGCTATCGGGCCATTCAATACATTGACAACGATGGTGTGAGAGATTACTTCACGCCCACAGGGGAGAGCATGCGCAAAGCTTTTCTGCGCGCCCCAGTGGAGTTTTCCCGCATCAGTTCGAACTTTAATCTGCGCCGGGTGCACCCGCTGTTCAAGAGCGTTCGCCCCCATCGCGGCATAGACTATGCGGCCCCGAGCGGCACACCGATTCTCGCTGCGGGCGACGGCAAGGTCATCAGTGCCTCGCGCAGCCAGCCCAACGGGAACTTTGTGTTTATTCAGCACGGCGAGCAGTTTGAAACGAAATACCTGCACCTGTCGAAGTTCGGTCGTGGCATCCGTTCGGGCGCACGCGTAAAGCAGGGCCAGGTGATCGGCTACGTCGGCGCAACCGGCTGGACGACAGCGCCGCATCTACACTACGAATTCCTGGTCAACGGCGTGCACCAAAACCCGCGTACGGTCTCACTCCCTGACGCCGCACCCATCAGGGACAACGAAATGCTACGCTTCAAGAACCAGACAAAGCAATTCGCCGTTCTGCTGGACAACTATAAGAATCAGATCTCCGTCGCGCTGGCGCGGTGAACAACACAAACGCGCAAACGTTCATCGGTTGCATCAGCGGAACCAGCGTCGATGGGCTGGACGTTGCAGCCCTGGACATAGACGATAACGGCAGGATTTCCTTTCGGGCCGCACAGACCTACCCAATAGTCGACGATCTCAGAGCGCAGCTTCTGGCGCTGGGTCAGCCCGAAAACGACGACATAGATCAGCTTGGCCATGCCGATGCACAGCTAGGTGAGCTTACCGGCATCACCATCAACGCCTTCATCACCGAGCACAATCTGCAACCAGCCGCGATCGGCAACCACGGCCAGACCGTGCGTCATCGACCCGGACAACAACACGGCTTTACCCTGCAGATCGGTGACGCAAACAGAATTGCCGAAATCACCGGCGTAACAACCGTCGCCGACTTCCGCCGCCGCGATATGGCTGCAGGCGGAGAAGGCGCGCCCCTGGTGCCGCCCTTTCATCAGGCGTTATTTGCATCCGCGGGCCCCGCCCCTGTGGTGCTCAATATCGGCGGTATCAGCAACGTTTCGATTCTCGGCGACCCGGTTCGAGGGTTCGATACCGGCCCTGGCAACGCACTGCTGGATGCCTGGTGCACCCGGCACACGGGACAACCATTTGACGATGGTGGAGTCTGGGCGGCAGGCGGCAGAACCGATGAGGCATTACTGCAGCACCTGTTGGCCGACCCGTTCTTCGCCATGACCCCACCCAAGAGCACCGGACGTGAGTATTTCAACCTGCCATGGCTCGACAGGCTTTTGTCTGACGCAACAACAAGTCCCCAGGACGTACAAACCACCCTGGTGGATCTCACCGCGCGGTGCACGGCCGATGCGCTGGCCGAGTGGGGTGATGATTATTCCAATCTGATCGTGTGCGGTGGCGGCCGCCTGAACCACCACCTCATGCAGCGTCTTGAGCACTTTGCAGCGGCCAACGTGCAGACCAGCGAACATTTCGGTGTGAACGGTGATGCCATCGAGGCGGGGTTATTCGCCTGGCTGGCTTATCGCACCCTCGCCGGGCTGCCAGGCAGCGCCGCCGCAGTTACGGGCGCGGCAGGTCCAAGAGTACTGGGCGCGATTTACGCCGGGCCAACGCCCTGAGTCAGATCGAAAAAGAGTTGCCACAGCCGCAAGTAGAGGCGGCATTAGGGTTGACCACCACAAACTGCGAACCGCTCAGATCTTCCACGTAATCTACGTCTGAACCTTCGAGATAGGGGTAACTCATGGCGTCGACCACCATGGCCACGCCGTCGTTTTCCACCAGCGAGTCGTCATCGGCCACATCGTCGTCAAAGGTGAAACCGTAGGAAAAGCCGTTGCAGCCGCCACCGGTAATGAACACCCGCAGGCGCAGTGAATCATCGCCTTCTACAGCGATCAGCGCTTTGACTTTGGCCGCAGCCCTGTCTGAAAGATTGATGTTCGTTTCCAACGCCAACGCCTTTTTATCTGATTGAGAGTGCCTGATTGATAGATACCCAGCTACCAGTCAGCCGGTATGTGAGCTTACGCATTGCCCATTAGACCACGCGAAGGTCGGAATTATCCTCAGCAGCCCCTTGAAGGGTCAAGTACCGCTAAAGCGGTTCGCTAAAGCGGTTCGCTAAAGCGGTGAGATCTACTCGGGATCCGGCCCAGCCTTCAGCTTATGTACGTTTTCTGCAACGAGGTTTTCTTCATGCACCAGTTGCCCGTCGACCATGGCGCCCAGGCTCATCTCGATGAGCTTGTAATACAGATTACCCCGCACCTTGGCCTGAGCCGCCAGTTCAACCCTTTGGCTGGCATAGACGTCGCCTTCGATCAGCCCGTTGATGACCACATTAGGCACCCGCACTTCGCCGGCGACGCAGCCTTCTTCACTGATGATGGCGGTAGCGTTGTCTTTATCAGCCAATACATTTCCCGTCACCTTGCCGCTCACATAAAGCTGATCGGCGAACTTGATTTCCCCCACCACCTCAGTGTGGGCGGCGATCAGCGTAACGCCTTTTCCCATCTTATTTCTGACCATTCCTTCTACTCCCTTGAAATCCTGTCGGTTAACGTGCGCCAGCGTGGTTATCCATGGCCACTGGCAATTTAAACCCCGGAATACTGCACCTATAGTTCAGGCCACGCAAATGTAGCCTCAACGGGACTTTCGCCTTTCTGCAATGCGCTTACCCGCGCCGTCTTTGGGAGGAAATCCTCCGGTAACGTTATACGAACCGCCAGATCCTGGAAATAGCGGAACCGGAACTTCAAAGGATAGGTATTGATATCGCTCAATTCTGTGAGCGGGAGCACTACATCGGCCTGAAATACGCCAGGCGATCCCTGATCACCTGCAAATCGCCCTGTCACCTCGATGCGCAGGTCTCCCGCAATGTATCTCCGCCGCAGGGCGACCTGGGTCAGCAATACTTCAAAATTGAATTCGTTGTCGGCCTCGGTAGGCAGAATCTCGAGTTCCGCCACCCGCAGGCCTTCGGCATCGCTGCCCGGCGCCATCAGGCTCTTGTAAAAAGTGACCTCTTCCCGCAAGCGCGCGTTAGCCTGGCGCAACTGCGTCATATCGCGACGCAGCGCGTTGGCCGCTTCACCCTCGACGTCTGCCGTCAGGCGGGCGTCTATGGCATCGCTGCGCAACCGTTCGAGCTGCCCCTCGGCCTGGGCTGCTATGTTCGACAGCCGCGCATTCTCCGCCCGGTCGAAAATGACCTGGCTGTAGCCGAGGCCATACCCAACAAGCAGGCAGGTCGCACCTATCAACGCCGTGACGAACACCACCACGGGGCGACGCCAGGGCTGATGCTCGACCACTTTGAGTCGAGGCGATTCCAAACTGAGCTTGGGAATGGGAGTATCCTTTTGCTGCTGAGAAGCCAGTATACTGGTGTAGTGCATCATAATTAATGGCACATCCGACCAGACATTCCAGCAGGGGAATACCACGAAACTCAAACCACCAATATCGCTGGAGCTGTTCCGTCATCGTCTGGCTACCGTCGATGCCCAGCCGCAGTTGGCCCTGCTGGGTGTGGCGACAGGCCTGGTTACGTCCATCGTGATCCTCGGGTTTCGCTCGCTGATCGATTTCAGCCTGGGTTTTCTGCCCGGCGGTGACGTAGAGAATTTCGAGGGCCTCGATGTAATCACGCGCATCCTGACCGTCATGGGCGGCGCCTGCATACTCGCACTGCTGCTCAATCGCTACAGCCCCTCAGCCCGCAGAGTTGGCGTGGTCCACGTGATGGAGCGCCTGAGCCGGCACCAGGGCTACCTGCCCCTGAAAAACGCCATGATTCAGTTCATTGGCGGCGCCATTGCCCTGACTTCCGGGCAATCCGGCGGGCGTGAAGGACCGGCGATCCACCTGGGCGCGACCGCAGCGAGCCTGCTCGGCCGGGCTTCAAGCCTGCCCAACAACAGCATTCGCACCATGGTAGCCTGCGGCACCGCCGCCGCAATCGCGAGCAGCTTCAACACGCCCATCGCCGGCGTCATTTTTGCCATGGAAGTGGTGATGATGGAGTACACCATCGCCAGCTTCATTCCAGTGATCGTCGCCGCGGTGGCATCTACACTGGTGACCCAGATTGTTTACGGCAGCGAGCCGGCCTTCTCGCTCACCCAACTGCATATGCATTCGCTACTGGAGATTCCCTATCTGCTGATCGGTGGCATTCTCATCGGCTGCGTCGCTGCAGGTTATATCCAGCTCATCAGCATGTTCGCCCGCCTTTCCGAACGGCCACTGTGGATGCGTATCATTGCCGCCGGCGCGATAACCGCTGCCGCGGCGGTGATCTTGCCCCAGGTCATGGGAGTCGGCTACGACACAGTCGACCAGATCATGCTGAGCGAAATGTCCATCGCTCTGCTGCTGGCGCTGCTGCTGGCCAAGGGGGTGACCAGTGCTGCCGCGGTGGGCATGGGCATTCCCGTGGGGCTGATTGGCCCGACGTTATTCATGGGCGCAGCACTCGGCGGAATCTTCGGCGCCGTGTTGATCAACTGGCAGGGCGCCGACATATCCCTGGGCTTCTACGTCATGCTGGGCATGAGCGCGATGATGGGCGCGGTGTTGCAGGCGCCATTGGCGGCACTCATGGCGGTGATGGAAATGACCGCAAATACCAGCCTGGTTATGCCGGCCATGGTGATCATCGTCGTTGCGAGTCTGGTGACAAGCGAAGTATTCAAGCAGCGCTCGGCGTTCATAACCATGGTCAACACCCTGGGACTGCAGTATCCGCCAAGCCCGGTTACGCTGCATCTGCAGCGCGTCGGGGTAACCGCGATCATGGACCGTGACTTCCGGCGTACCAACGCCCGCATCAGTCCAGCTACAGCGCAAGGCATACTCGCCACCAAACCCCACTGGCTCGTGATAGACAACGACGAGGGCAAGATTACCGCGGTACTCAACCCCAGCGACCTGGCCGCCTTTGTGGATGGCTGGAACGAAACCCCGGAAGAGGATTTCGAGATCAACCTGCTACGCATACCCGGTCAGCGCATGGACGTAGCAACCATCAGTGCTCAGGCCACGGTGATGCAGGTTCAGGAACTGCTGAACAGGACCCGCACAGAAGCCTGTTGCGTCATCCGAACCACAGCACCGCTGATCGCCCCGGTGGTGGGCGTGATCACACGAAACGACATCGACAATTACAGGGACAAAAGCGAATGACGACCTACCTCTGGCTCAAGGCCTTTCACATCATTTTTGTGGTTACCTGGTTTGCAGGCCTTTTCTATCTGCCGCGGTTGTTTGTCTATCACTCAAGCGCTACCGATCAGATCTCCAAAGACCGTTTCAAAGTAATGGAATCGAAGCTCTACCGCATCATCATGAACCCTTCAATGGTATTGGCGGTGGGGTTGGGCATCTGGCTGCTGGTGGAAACCTGGCAGGCCTTCTCTGGCCAGGGATGGATCTGGCTGAAGATCTTCCTGGTGGTCCTGCTGATCGGGTACCATCATTACTGTCTGCGCATCATGAAGTCATTCGCCACTGACCAGGTACCCCATAGCGAGAAGTTCTTCCGCATATTCAATGAGGTGCCTGCCCTGGTGTTGATCGTGGCGGTTATTCTAGTCGTCGTAAAACCGTTTTAAGGAACTCAACTGTGTCGAACCGTACAAGGTCCAGCGAACTGATCCAACGCGCCCGGCAATCCATACCCGGTGGCGTGAATTCACCGGTGCGCGCCTTCAAGGGTGTGGGGGGTGACCCGGTATTCTTCACGCGCGGCGAGGGCGCGATACTTTTCGATGTCGACGACAACAGCTATATCGACTACGTGGGCTCCTGGGGCCCCATGCTGCTCGGGCACGGTCACCAGGCCACCATCAACGCGGTAGTCGCACAAGCTCAGCAAGCGCTCGGATTTGGCGCACCTACACAAGGCGAGATCGAGCTCGCGGAGAAGGTCGTCGAGCTGGTGCCCAGTATCGAGAAGGTGCGCATGGTCAATTCAGGTACCGAGGCGACCATGTCAGCCATACGCCTGGCTCGGGGTTTTACCGGCCGCGATCTGATCGTGAAATTCAACGGCTGCTATCACGGCCACTCCGATTCTCTGCTGGTCAAAGCGGGCAGCGGTCTGCTGACCCTGGGCATTCCCAATTCACCAGGGGTACCCGCCGCGATAGCCGCCAATACATTGACGCTGCCGTTCAACGACGTAGAAGCCCTCGACGCTGTGTTCGAAGAATATCCCGAGCAGATCGCCGCGGTCATCGTCGAGCCGGTAGCCGGCAACATGGGCTGTATTCCCCCGGTGCCCGGCTATCTGGAGGGTCTGCGGGCGGCAACACAGAAGCATGGCGCGGTGCTGATTTTCGATGAGGTCATGACCGGCTTCAGGGTCGCCAGAGGCGGCGCCCAGGAGCGCTTTGCTGTCACGCCGGATCTCACCACGCTGGGTAAGGTCGTCGGCGGGGGTCTGCCGGTGGGCGCGTTCGGCGGGCGTGCGGAGATCATGAGCCACATTGCTCCTGAGGGCCCGGTATATCAGGCAGGAACGCTTTCCGGCAACCCACTGGCAGTCGCCGCCGGGCTGACTATGCTCAATCATCTACATGATGATCTTTACGACCGTATCGCCGCCATCACCGAGCAGTTGATCGAAGGTCTGGCCGAGCGGGCCCGGGCACACGGGCATGCCGTTGCCACCAATCATGTGTGCGGCATGTTCGGAATGTTTTTCGACATCGATAAGGCAGAACACTTTGACCACGTGGCCAACTCGAACGTGGACAAGTTCAACCGGTTCTTCCACCTGATGTTGGACCGCGGCGTGTATCTGGCGCCATCCGCATTCGAAACAGGCTTCATCAGCGCCGCACACGGCAATGACGTGATACAACAGACTCTGGACGCGGCAGATCAGTCATTCGCAGAGTTAGGTCAGGCATAGGAGCAGCAAATGTACGACGTCGTTGGTCTCGGCAACGCACTGGTCGACACTGAAGTAAATATCGACGAAGGTTTTCTGCGCTCTCACGAAATCACCAAGGGCCACATGACTCTGGTGGATCTCACGCAGATGCAGTCGCTGACCGACGCGCTCGAAGAACTGCCCGTGAAACGCTGCTCCGGCGGGTCCGCGGCAAACACCATCTACGCCACTCGGGCGCTGGGGTTGCGCGCCTGGTACAACTGCAAGGTCGCCGACGACGCCACCGGCGAGTTTTTCATTCACGATCTGACCGCCTCCGGCGTGGGCGTGAACGCCAACGCGAAAGCTCCATCAGGCCGCAGCGGTCGGTGCCTGGTGCTCATCACCGACGACGCCCAGCGCACCATGATGACCGATCTGGGGATCTCGGTTGAGCTGAGCACCACGGAAGTCGACGAAGAGACCCTGCGCAATGCGAAGTACTATTACGTAGAGGGCTACATGAGCGCATCGCCCACCGCTACGGTCGCCTCGGTGTTCTGCCGCGAAGTGTGCGAAGCCAACGGCGTGAATGTCAGCCTGTCGCTGTCTGACCCATCTATGGTGGAGTTCTGCCGCGAAGGGCTGGAACAGATGCTGGGTAACGGCATCGATCATCTTTTCTGCAATGAAGAAGAGGCGCTGAGCTGGGCCGGCACAGACAGAATGGATGTCGCTATCGCTGAACTGAAGGACATCGCGCCGGAAGTGTATATAACGCTGGGCGCCGCCGGCTCGCTGGCGGTGACTAACGGACACGCCGAGCAGGCGCCGGGCATCAAGGTCGAACCCCTCGATACCACCGGCGCGGGGGACATCTATGCCGGCGCATGTCTGGCCGCGCGCTGCCGGGGCGCATCGCCCCACGATGCCGCGCGCTTCGCCAATCACTGCGCCGCGGAGCTGGTCACCCACTACGGCGCACGACTGCCGTCGGCGGATGCTTACCAGAGTCTGTTAGCGCAATTCGGCTAGGCTTCGCCAAGCTCAGGACAGAGAAAAGCTCAACCGCCGATCCAGGGTCACCTCGATCAGGTCGGTGGAACTGCCATAGGCAAGCACTTCGACACCGCTTTCACACGCCTTAGCCAGGCCTGCCGCATAGTCCGCATCAATCTCATGGGCCGGGCGCACCCGTTCGATGCCTTCATGCTGCACACAGAAGATGAGCACGCCCCGCTCACCCAGGGCGACCCGGTCGATAAGGGCATTTACATGTTTGAGGGCCCGTGCACTGACTGCATCGGGAAAGGCGCCCTGACCCTGCTCCATCAGCAGGGTGACGCTTTTCACTTCTATCCACACCGGACCGTCCAGCGTGCCGGCCATGAAGTCGAAGCGGCCGCTGCCGTCAGGAATGCGGGCTTCAGCTTTGATTGCACCGAGTTCCCCCAACTCGCTAATTGCTCCAGTTGCCAGCGCCTCACCAACCAGAGCGTTGGCCCGACCGGTATTGACCGATACCAGCCCGTTGTCGGTGTCGACAATCTCCAACGTATTGGGGTACTTGCGTTTCGGATTGTCGGAAGTCGAATACCAGGCGCTACTGCCTGGCTCCGCACAACCGGTCATGGCGCCGGTGTTCGGACAATGCACGGTAATCACCCCGGAGTCGGTTTCGATGTCGGCGAGAAAGCGCTTGTAACGTCTAAGCAACACACCCTTTTCCAGCCCGGGCAGTTTCACGCACACTCCCAGTCCGCCAGCGCTTTGCGGATGCGTTCGAGCCCGATTGCGATGTCTTCCCCTGAGGTGGTATAGGCAAAGCGTACATAGCGATCGTGCTGGTACTGCCCGAAATCTTCACCAGGAGTAACCGCGACGTGATAATCGTCCAGCAGACGCAAGCAGAACTCGCCGCTGGTCAACCCTGTGTGCGAAACATCCACATACAGATAAAACGCACCATCGGGCATGACGGGAACAATGAAACCCAATTCACGCAGACCATCGGCAAGCTGTTTACAACGGTCCCGAAACATCTGGGCGCGTTCTTCGTGAATGGCCATTGACAAGCTGGAAAACGCGGCAACGGCCGCATACTGCGCAACCGAACTTGGCGAGATAAACAGATTCTGTGCCAGCCTGGTGATGCCAGCCACGGCGTGCTCCGGAACCACCACCCAACCCAGGCGCCACCCGGTCATGCCGAAAAATTTCGAAAAACTGTTCAGTACGAAAAGGTTCTGGTCGATCTGCAGAGCACTGGCGTATGGGGGATCATTGACCAGCCCCTGATAGATTTCGTCGAGAATGAAGAACCCATCCCGCCGGGCTACAAATGCGCTGATCTCGCGGATCGAGTCCGCGGGAATCATCGCCCCAGTAGGGTTGGCGGGCGATGCCAGCAGTGTCCCCCGGGTTTGCTCGCCCCAGGCCGCCTGCACGTCGACAAGCGAAGGCCGAAACTGCTGATTCGCACCAATCTGCATGGGCACGGGGTTACCGCCCACCAGTTGCACAAACACTTCGTTAGCCGGATAACCCGGGTCGGTGATCAATACCTCGCTTCGCGGGTCGAGCAGCAGGCCAGCCAATAGCGCCAGACCACCGCTGGCGCCGGCGGTTACGATGATACGGCCGGGGTCCAGCGCAACGCCGATACGCTCGTAGTATTGCGCAATTGCTTCGCGCAAGAGTTCAATTCCGGTTGCGGTAGTGTAGCGGGTGCGCCCATCGGATAATGCCTTGCGGCCCGCGGTTACAATTGGTTCAGCCGTGTCGAAATCCGGCTCGCCCACTTCGAAGTGCACCACACGATGCCCTGACGCTTCCAGTTCGCCGGCCCTCGCCAGGATTTCCATGACCCGAAATGGCTTAATCTGATCAACGCGCTTGGCATACATAAAAATTCGACTTCCTCCACGAAAACTTCATCACTTTGATGTGGTGTTTGAATTACTGTTCTGGTAGTTTACGCGCCCTTCGCAAATCTGGGCGTTTATTTGCCCGTACGTAAAGGACCATTTTATGGCGGCTAAAGCAAAAACACCGGCCAAGAAGAAGGCCCCAACAAAGCAGACTTCGACCAAAAAGGCCACGACCAAAGCGGCTTCAACCACGAAGGCTTCGACAAAGACAAAAAAGGCTGTAGTGAAAAAGACAACAACCAAGAAGAGCGCAGCCACCAAGACACCGGCTGAGAAAAAAGCCAAGAGCAAAGCAAAAGCACCTACCCGCAAAGCCAGCACCGCGGCAAAACCAGTGGATTCCCAGTTCCGCGCCTTCACGCCTTATGAGCCGAAAAAGAAAGAAGCTTATATGAACGACGCGCAACTGGAACATTTTCGCGAGATCCTGAACAACTGGCGCCTCGACCTGATGGAAGAAGTCGATCGCACCGTGCTCCACATGCAGGATGAAGCGGCGAACTTCCCTGATCCGGCCGACCGCGCCACCCAGGAAGAAGAATTCAGCATCGAGCTGCGCACCCGTGACCGAGAACGCAAACTGATCAAGAAAATCGACCAGACCATCGATCGACTCGATGCCGACGATTACGGCTATTGCGACACGTGCGGCATCGAAATCGGCCTGCGTCGTCTCGAAGCTCGCCCTACCGCGACTCAGTGCGTGGACTGCAAAGCCCTGGATGAGATCAAAGAACGCCAGATTCACGGGTAATCCGACCATAGCGGGCGAGTTACGAGACTGAAGTGGCTATCGGGCGGTTTGCACCTTCGCCCACTGGGCCGCTGCACATGGGGTCATTGTTGACCGCCCTCGCCAGTTTCGCAGACATCAAACAACGCCATGGCGAATGGTTCGTACGCATCGACGATCTCGACGTGCACCGCTCAGATGCGCAGGCGCCCGCGCAGATCCTGCAGACCCTGCAAGCCCACGGCCTGCGCGGTGATCGGCCGGTCGCCCGCCAGAGTGATCACGCTGAGCGATACCGCAACGCATTTGCGGCCCTGACCCGGGACGTCTTCTATTGCGACTGCTCCCGCAAGCAACTGGCCGGGCAATCCGTTTACCCGGGTACCTGCCGTCGGCACCGAAAACCCAGGCCCGACAGCGCAGCCCGTCTACACGTCACCGCAACCGGGCTGGCACTGCATGATGCGGTACTGGGCAATCATACCTGCAACCCGGCCGTCGACTTCGGCGACTTCATCGTCAAACGACGAGACGGCCCTTGGTCGTATCATTTCGCAACCGCGGTGGACGACGGACTCGATATAACCCATGTTCTGCGTGGTCAGGATCTGTGGCAGGTAACACCTCAGCAGGCGTATCTGATGGATTTGTTGAATCTGTCGACGCCGAACTATGCACACATTCCTGTGCTGTGCTTCGCGGATGGTGACAAGCTCTCGAAACAAACCCATGCGCCCGCCATCGACAACAACAAAGCCGGCGACAATTTACGCTACGCGCTCATCCTGCTGGGTCAGGCCCCCCCGGCGGAGGACCACTGGCCGGCATCAAGGTGGATAGAGTGGGCCATCAGCAACTGGCAGTTTGAACGCATACCAGCCGCTCTGCCTCCGTATGACCCCACCCATGGGGCAGGCTAAGCATACATAAATTCACCGTCAGAAAGGGCGGGTACGAATCAATCAGCTTTGCTAATATCCCATCCCATGTCAGATATTCTGCTAATCCATGAGCAGCCGGAGCAGCTGACGAGCCTCGCCGCTGCGCTGGAAGGTCAGAGCATTTCCGCTGAACTGGCTTGTGCGTTACCCGAGCGCGAGCAGTTGCAGCGATACGAATGCATCGTCGTACACGATGCGCTTGTAGAAGCAGGGCTGACCCAGCTTTGTGAGTTGGCGACAATCCTTGTCATTTCAGATTCGCCAACCATTCCCGCCGCCGTATCCTGCATCCGGCAGGGTGCCGTTGACTACCTCGAATCATCCGTAGATACCCCATCAATGGTGGCCGCTATCGAGCTGGCCCGCACACACACGGTAGTCGCCCGTCATAGCAGTATCGATCAGTTTCCCATGGTTGGCTCTTCACCGGCCATGCAGCAGCTCAAAGCAGGTATTGCCAAAGTAGCGCCAACAGATTCCACCGTGCTCGTCACCGGCAGGTCGGGCACCGGCAAAGAACTCGTCGCCCGCGCTCTGCACGCCGGCAGCAGGCGCGCAGGGGCGCCGCTGATATCGATCAATTGCGCCACGGTACCCCACAACCTCATCGAAGCGGAGCTGTTCGGGCTTGAGCAATACGACGCTGCCACGCAATCTCATCACGGCCTGATCGAAGCCGCGGAAGGCGGCACCCTGTTTCTCGATGAAATCGCTGAGCTGCCGAGTTCAGCGCAGGCCCGTCTGTTACGGGTATTGCAGGGCGAAAACCGCAAAGTAGGCAGCGCAGACACGGCAGAGGCCAATGTACGCATCATCGCCGCAACGCACCGCAATCTCGATGATCTGACCCGCAGCGGTAATTTCCGCGAAGATCTCTATTACCGGCTCAACGTGGTGTCGTTCGACATTCCGCCATTATGTGAACGCCGTCAGGATGTGCTGGAAATTGCCGAATGGGTGCTGCAACGAACCAGTGCGCGGTTGAACAAATCTGGCTTGAGCTTTTCCGCAGACGCTGAGCAGGCCATGCAGAACTACCACTGGCCCGGTAACGTCCGGGAGCTGGAAAACGCCATCGAGCGGGCAGTGATTCTCAGCGACAACGACATGCTCATTACCCAACCATTGCTTGCCATTGAACCCACAAAAGCCAATGCAGGCGCCACTGAGCGACCCACCGACCCAGATCAGACCTCGCTGGAGGACTATTTCGTACGCTTTGTGCTCGACAATCAGGATCAATACACTGAGACTGAACTGGCCGGGAAGCTGGGTATCAGCCGCAAGAGTTTGTGGGAACGACGGCAACGCCTGAATATTCCCCGCCGCAAGACCAGAAAACGCGGCCCGCGCCGGGACATGAGCGGCCCTTAGCCCGCCGCAATGACATTCGTAGTTTGTAAGCCATAGTGACGACCAAAGAACCACAGCGTATTTCCGACCACGGGATAAAACCCGTGAGCATCGACCCGAACGCCATAGATGTCGTGAAGACCCTAACGGAGCATGGCTTCGATGCCTATCTGGTAGGCGGTTGTGTGCGCGACCTACTGTGCGAAATGGTGCCGAAAGACTTCGATGTCGCCACCAATGCCACGCCATCGGAAGTTCGCGAGCTGTTCCGCCGATCGCGCCTGGTCGGGCGCCGGTTTCCCATTGCGCATGTTCGCTACGGCCGGGAGATCATTGAAGTATCCACCTTCCGCCAGGCCGAACACGACAACTTGGAAACCAATGACCAGGGGCTGATCGTACGTGATCATGCATTCGGCGATCTGGTGGGCGATGCCTTCCGCCGCGACTTCACCGTCAATGCACTGTACTACGACATACACAGTGACGAAATCATCGACTACGTCGGCGGCCTGGAAGATGTACGCGAGCGCCGTTTGCGGTTCATCGGCGACCCGGCGGCGCGACTCGCAGAAGATCCGGTCCGCTACCTGCGCGCGATTCGATTTGCAGCCAAACTCGGTTTTACGATCGACCACGAAATCACCACCCTGGTGGAAGACACTGCAGAACGCCTTGAAGCGATCCCCAGCGCTCGTCTGTTCGAGGAATTTCTCAAGCTGTTCTTATCAGGCTATGGCGCGGCAGCATGGACCAGCCTGAAAGACACGCCCCTCGTGCGCAGTCTGTTCCCAAGCTGTAATCCCCAGAGCGAACTTGTTATGGATGCCATGCGCAATACAGACCAGCGCATTGCCAACGAGCTGCCGGTTACGCCCGGTTTCCTCATCGCCATACTGCTTTGGGAAGACTTTCAGTCGCGCTGCGCTGAAACCAATCCGGACAACAAACCGGGACCAATGTTCGACATTGCCATGGATGTGCTTGCCGTCCAACAGCAGCACATTGTCATTCCCAGACGCTACAGCATTTTCGCGAGAGAAGTCTGGCAGTTGCAGTCGCGTCTCGAATCACGCCACCCGCGCTACATCCGGCGCCTGCTCGGCCACCGCCGTTTCCGCGCCGCATTCGATTTCCTGTGCCTGCGTGGCGCTGCAGACGAACGCCTGAAAACACTGGGTGAATGGTGGGAAAAAATCCAGGAAGTCGACAAGGACGACCAGCAGGCCATGATTGAAGCGCTGGGCAAAAGCGGCAATAAGCGCCGCCGTCGACGCCGCAACCGCAACCCGAACCAGATACCCTTCGACCCCGGAGTTCCCAAATATTGAGCTCGAGCGCCCGAATCGACGTCAGCGGCGAAATCGCGCGCAAGGTATCCGCGGCACGGCAGCAGGCCAGTCTACCGAGATTCGTGGCAGTAGAAGGCCCCATCGGGGTTGGCAAAACGACCCTGGCGCATCGCATCGCCGAAGCATTCAGTTACCCGGTCATGCTCGAGCCAGTGGAAGAAAACCCCTTTCTCGACCGCTTTTACGCCGAAGCGCGCGCCCGCGCGTTGCCGACGCAACTGTTCTTTCTGCTGCATCGGGCCCGCCAGGTGTCCGACATGCCCACAGACGACCTGCTCGGACCCATGCTGGTGGCAGATTTCCTCATCGACAAAGACCAGCTATTCGCCAGATTGACCCTGGACGATGCTGAATTCGCCCTTTATCAGCAGATTTATGAAAGTCTCGCCTTGCGGCCACCGCATCCGGATCTGGTGATTTACCTGCAGGCGCCTGCCGAGATCCTGCGCGAACGCATCGCGCGGCGCGGCTTCGAATTTGAACGACACATTGATCTGGAATACCTCATCGCGCTGACTGATCAGTACACCGAGTTCTTTCACTACTATGACAGGTCACCGCTACTCATCGTCAATGCCGCGGAAATAGATTTCGCCAACAACGAGGCTCACTTCGAAGCACTACTCGATCAGCTCCTGCACATGGATGGCACCCGTCAGTTCTTCAATCCAAATCCCACGCTGCTCTGAACAATGAGACGCACATCGACCTAGAGAAACGAGACGCACGTCACGCTGCTGCTGCTAACCAGGCCAGAGCTACGTTGTCGGCAGCTATCAATTAGCCTGCGGGGCATTAGACTAGGGCGTTTTGGACAGCCAACGCCCCTCACAACGGCAAAAACAATAGGCGCAGGACAGCTATGATTATTGCCCGGAAAGCAACGAAACTCAGTAAGGAACTGGCTTCACTGCGCAGCAGCGGCAGCCAGCGGCGGCACGTCGGCCTGGTCACCAGCCATGGACGCCTGCACGACGGCCATGGCGCGGTCATCAACGCCGCCAGAACCGTTTCTGATCTGATCGTGTTTGCATTGACTCCCAATCCGAACGACACCCAGGGCAACGTGGTATCTGCCGACCAGTTTTCCGACATCGGATTTCTTGAACAGCATGAGGTAGACGTACTGTTCGCACCGAATTACGCCGACCTTTTCCCTCGCCCGCCCGAGCAGATGTTTGGGGTCGCGAGCCCGCACATCGAGGGGGCCCTCGATGTGCCCGCTGCAGACCTGACCATGCACCTGAAGCTGATCAACGCGGTCAGCCCCGACATCGTCGTGTGGGGCGAACACAGGTTTCTCGAGTATTACCACGTCGCCCAGATGATCGAGGATCTCGGTCTGCCCACCCAAATGCAATGTGTGCCCACCCAGCGGCATGCGGACGGCACTGCAGTCTCTGCCACGGTAGATGCTTTGCCACCGATAGACCGCGAACGCGCGCCAGTGCTCTACAACACTCTACGCGATGTCGTGCACGCCATTCGCACAGGCGCACGCCGCTACGACAAGCTGGAAAAAACCGCGCGGCTCGCCCTGCGCGGCGCAGGTATGGTGGTGGAGTACTTCGCGGTACTCGACGCCGACAACCTGCTGCCACCAACAGACAATTCAACATCATTTCGTGTCATAGGACGGGTTAAACTAGGCTCTGTTTCCACAACAGACAGCCTGGGTTTAACACTGTGACGGTTACTGCTACTTCCGCCTGGAAAAATCTTGCTACCGCCGCCAAAGGGCTCAGCCAACAGCCGCTGAAAGACCTCGTATGCGACGCCCAGCGCAACGCCGGTCTCGTTTTCGATCTCGCGGGATGCCGGATCGATTTCGCCAAGCAGTGGATCACGCCCCAGGTCAACAACCAGTTGCTGGCGCTGGCCGCGCAGCGCCACGTCGCTGAGCAGGCCGCAGCCATGCTCCGCGGCGAACCGATCAATCGAAGCGAGCACAGAGCAGTGCTGCACAGCGCACTGCGCGGCGGCGCCCCAAATGTATCTCCTGAAATCACCGTCTCAGTCAATGACACTCTGCAGCGTATGCGATCCTTCGCCGAGGGCATCCGCAGCGGTCGCAAGCGCGGTTACACCGGCAAAGCGTTCCGCGACGTGGTGCACATCGGCATCGGTGGCTCCCACCTCGGCCCGGAACTGGTCACTAACGCGCTGCGCGACTTCGCCACCACATCGCTGCGCGTACACTTCGTCGCCAACATTGATGCCAACGAGCTGCATGACGCGCTGGCTGGTCTAAACCCCGAAACTACGCTGTTCATTGTGGTATCCAAGTCTTTCGGCACCTTGGAAACAAAGGTCAACGCCAACAGCGCGCGCAGCTGGTTTCTTGAACGCACCGCTGCACCCCAAGCCATCGCCGATCATTTCATCGGCGTCACCACAAACATCGAGGCGGCCTCGGAGTTCGGTCTCGATCCGGACAATCTACTGCCCATGTGGGATTGGGTCGGCGGGCGCTTTTCGTTGTGGTCAGCGGTGGGCCTGCCGATACTGCTGAGCATCGGCACCGAGCATCACCAGGCATTTCTCGACGGCGCCCGAGAGGTAGATCTGCACTTTGCCAACGCTGCGCCGGATGCGAACGTGCCCTTACTCAAAGCGCTTTACGGGATCTGGAACTACAACTTCCTCGGCGCCGGGAGCCTCGCGGTCCTGTCTTATGACGAACGCCTGGGTCTGCTGCCGGATTATCTCCAGCAACTGGAAATGGAGAGTAACGGCAAATCGGTATCCCAGCAGGGCGACCCGGTGGGCGTTCATACCATGCCCATCCTGTGGGGCGGCACAGGCACCAAGGGGCAGCACGCCTACCACCAGCTGCTGCACCAGGGCACCCGTGCATACACCGCCGATTTCATTGTCGTGGGTCGCGATGACCGCGCGCTGCGCGAGCATCATGACTGGCTGGTCGCTAATGCCTTCGCCCAGGCCGAAGCCATGGCGGTGGGTTTCCATGCCGGCGACGACGAGCCCCACCGCAAAGTACCCGGCAACCATCCCTCTACCACAATCCTGTTTGACGCCCTGGAGCCACGCCAACTGGGTGCGCTGCTAGCCATGTATGAGCACAAGGTATTTTGCCAAGGGGCAATCTGGGGCTTAAACTCGTTCGACCAGTGGGGGGTCGAGCTGGGCAAGCAGTTGGCCGTGCCGATTTACGAGCAGCTGTCGTCCGGCAACATCCAGGCCGAATCGGTCAACGCAACCATGCAGCTGGTTGAGTACTTGCGAACCTCGAAGCGATAGCACAATCATCGCAAGCCAGATTTAAGGAGTCACACCGTGAGCCACGTCTATCCAGTCCCTCAGTTCATGGGCGAACGCGCATTCATCAATGAAGATCAGTATCAGACCATGTACCGGCGGTCGATCGACGATCCTGATGCATTCTGGGCCGAGCAGGCGGATAAGTTCCTCGACTGGGACGAAAAATGGAACACAGTTTCTTCGGCAAACTTCCTGACTGGGGAGTTCGCCTGGTTCTCCGGCGCCAAGCTCAACGTGACCGCCAACTGCATCGACCGTCATCTGCCGGAACGAGCGGACCAGACGGCGATCATCTGGGAAGGTGACGACCCCGGCGACGACGACGCGATCACCTATCAGCAACTGTCTGACGCGGTGTGCCGCCTGGCTAACGGACTTCGCGCAAGAGGGGTCAAGAAGGGCGATCGGGTGTGCATTTACATGCCGATGATCCCGGAGGCCGCTTACGCCATGCTCGCCTGCGCGCGCATAGGTGCGATACACAGCGTGGTATTCGGCGGCTTCTCTCCCCAATCTCTGAAAGACCGCATTCTCGACTCTGATTGCCGCGCCGTCATTACCGCCGATGAGGGCATTCGCGGCGGTAAAGCCATTCCACTGAAAGAAAACACAGAGGCCGCTCTACAGGACTGTCCCAACGTTCATACGGTTGTTACAGTGCGGCGCACCGGCGGCAACGTCGCCTGGCAGGAAGGCCGGGATGTCTGGTACCACGAGCTGACCGCAGATCAGCCGACCACCGCGGAACCTGAGATCATGGACGCGGAAGATCCGCTGTTCATCCTCTATACCTCGGGCTCCACGGGTAAGCCCAAGGGTGTGCAGCACTCCAGCGCAGGGTATCTGCTGCATGCGGCAATGACCCACAAATACGTATTCGACTACCACGACGGTGACATCTACTGGTGTACTGCTGATGTGGGCTGGATTACCGGCCACTCCTACATCGTTTACGGGCCGCTGGCCAACGGCGCGACCACTCTGATGTTTGAGGGTATACCCACCTACCCCGACGCCTCGCGCTTCTGGCAGGTGATCGACAAACACAAGGTCAACACGTTCTATACGGCCCCTACCGCACTGCGGCAATTGATGGGCCAGGGCGATGAATTCGTCACCAGCACCAGCCGCGCATCGCTGAATCTGCTGGGCACGGTGGGCGAGCCTATCAATCCCGAAGCGTGGGAGTGGTATCACCGGGTCGTTGGCGACCATCGCTGCCCCATCGTCGATACCTGGTGGCAGACGGAAACCGGCGGCATCATGATCACGCCATTACCCGGCGCTACGGAGCTCAAGCCCGGTTCCGCCACGCGGCCGTTCTTCGGCGTACAACTGGCGCTGATGGACCCTGAAGGCAACATCATCGAAGACACCGAGGCCGCGGGTAACCTGATCATTACCGCGTCATGGCCCGGGCAGATCCGTACCGTGTACGGCAATCACCAGCGTGTCATCGACACCTATTACTCGGCCTACGAGGGCTATTACTTCACCGGCGACGGCGCCCGCAGAGACGCTGATGGTTACTACTGGATCACCGGGCGCGTGGACGACGTACTCAATGTTTCCGGCCATCGCATCGGCACCGCGGAAGTGGAAAGCGCGCTGGTGCTGCACCCGTCCGTGGCCGAAGCGGCCGTTGTCGGGTTCCCGCATGGAATCAAGGGCGAAGGAATCTACGCCTATGTCACGCTCATGGCCGGCGATCACCGCGAGCCAGATGAGCTCAAGGCGGAACTGATTGAATCGGTACGCAACGAGATCGGCCCCATCGCCAAACCCGACGTGATTCAGTGGGCTCCGGGACTGCCGAAAACCCGCTCCGGCAAAATCATGCGCCGGATTCTGCGTAAGGTCGCAGCCAACGAGCTGGACAATCTCGGCGATACCAGCACACTGGCGGATCCGAGTGTGGTGGAGGATCTGGTCGAGAACCGGGCCAACAGGTAGACGCGGAGGCGCGGCAACACCAGCAGCCGGCAGCGCTGTCGTATTTTGTCGCCGGGCCTACCCGAGCAGGCCAACCAGCACCGGGACCTCCGCCAGCCCGCGCAACAGGTCATTGAGATGTGTACACCCTTTGACCCCGGGCAATGTATCGATCACCCTGGTGCGCATCTCCTGCAGCGGCGTGCCCACCATTAACTGAATATTGGCTATCGCGCCCGGGCACTCGGCGAAGGGCAGAATGTGAGGCGTAGCCGATATCTCAAGGAGCTCACCACCGGCCGCGTCGGCGCGGGCGTGCACCCGGTACTCGTGAATGGCTACCCGCCCCAGCTCCGGGTCGGCGGCACTATCCTGGAACCCGACATCCATGACAGCGCAGTCGTCTTCCCGCCATACATCGATACGCCGCGCCCGCCGAAAGCCCACGCCATCGATCTCAGGCAGAGCATGCCAGCTTTGCGGGTCCTCCGGATTAGGCAGAGGCACCACTCGGGGGTTATTTCGCGGCGGGCGCTCCGCCTGCAGCGCGCTATTGCCCGTGGCAAAACCAGTGCAGATGTTTTCCATCTGCATACGCCGCTCTTCGAAGCCGCCGTCCCGCTCAAAGTCTTCCCAGCGTGACCAGGCCCAGCCGGATACCAGGCTCACGCCCGAGATATCATCCAGCAGCAGATACAGGGGTGTTCCGTGGGTGCGTTCCTCATGGATTTTTTCGTCGAGCACCGCGCGCAGATGCCCACCGCCCCGCGCGCCATTCAGCACCGACAGATCGAGCCGATCGTTGGTCACCTTGTGGATTACCCGGTCCCAGCCCAGGCGCGCGACCATCGTGTCCTCTCTGGCGATGTCGACACTATCAGCCGACTCACGGGTAATCAGATCACGGCATCGACCCTGAATCTGCAGGTCGCCGTCGCGACCATCCGGCCAGGTTGTATCCAGAGTCGAGGTGCGGCGAACTGAGTTAGGTCGGCGCAGCGGTGCATGTCCCGCCGGGTTACAGACGAGTTCCATAAACATTCCTGGAGGTCATAAAGCAGAGTCAGTAGTGTACCAGATGCCTGCCTGTCGCAATGTCACACAAGATTAACCGACCACGCCTATATTGCTTGACGCGCACTGCGACAGTGAGTGCGATCTTCTATACAGGTTTCCGGCAGGGTTATAACATCCGCCGCGCGGCAGAGAGTTCAAGGGCGCAAGATGGCAAAGAGAATCGCAATTAACGGCTTCGGACGCATGGGTCGCCTGGCACTTCGTGCTGCATGGGGCAACCCGGAATTCGAATTCGTACACATCAACGAGATCGCGGGCAATGCGCAGACCGCCGCGCACCTGCTGGAGTTTGATTCTCAACACGGTCGATGGGAACAGGACGTGAGGTCCGATGGTCAGAGCATCGAAATTGATGGCAGACGGATCAGCTATTCATCGAATGCGGCCCTCGAAGACACCCCGTGGAGCGTCATGGGTATAGACCTGGTGGTTGAGTGCACCGGCAGCTTCAAATCCAGCGAGTCGCTCCAACCCTACTTTCAAGCAGGCATCAACAAGGTTGTCGTGTCGGCACCGATAAAGGACGGTACGCTCAACATCGTAATGGGCGTAAACGATTACCTGTACGAGCCCGCGCAGCATGACATCGTTACCGCGGCCTCCTGCACCACGAACTGCATCGCACCGGTGGTGAGCGTAGTGAGCGAGGCGTTCGACATCCGTCACGGATCGATCACCACCATTCACGACATCACCAATACCCAGAGCGTGCTCGACCAGTACCACAAGGACCTGCGTCGCAGTCGCGCCAGCAGCATGTCGCTCATCCCCACAAGCACAGGGTCGGCTACCGCCATCGCCGAGATCTTTCCGGAGCTGCGTGGCCGGCTCTCGGGTATCGCGGTCAGAGTACCGCTCGCCAATGCCTCGTTGACGGATTGTGTATTCGAAGTAAACAAGCCAACAAGCGCAGAAGAAGTCAACGCCGCCCTGCAAGAAGCCGCCTGCGGCAGATTGCAGGGTGTGCTGGGTTACGAGGAACGCCCCCTGGTTTCAATAGATTACCTGGGCGATACGCGCTCCAGTATCATCGATGCAGACTCGACCATGGTGATCGACAGCACTCACGTGAAGATACTCGCCTGGTACGACAACGAGATCGGCTACGTGCACCGCTTGATGGAACTGGCTGCAAAAGTGGCCCGCTCAATCAGCTGAGCTGATCATGCGCCAGTACGCCATAATCACTGCAAGCTACTGGGCATTCACGCTTACCGATGGTGCGTTGCGCATGCTGGTCGTGTTGTATTTCCACCAGCTCGGCTACAGCCCCCTGCAGATCGCACTGCTGTTTCTGTTCTACGAGTTCTTCGGCATTGTGACGAATCTGGCTGGCGGATGGCTGGCGGCGCGCTTCGGATTGGCCGCTACGCTGATGGGCGGGCTGCTGCTGCAGATTGCTGCGCTTGGCATGCTGCTGGCCGGCGATGCCTGGCTGACGGTGCCCTACGTCATGGCAGCCCAGGCATTGTCGGGCATCGCCAAAGACCTGAACAAGATGAGCGCCAAGAGCAGTGTGAAACACCTCGCCGGATCTACCGAGGGGCGCCTGTATAAGCTGGTAGCGATGCTTACCGGCTCAAAGAATGCACTCAAGGGCTTCGGCTTCTTCCTTGGTGGGGTCCTGCTATCTACCCTTGGATTTCATGGCTCGGTTGCCGCCATGGGAGGTATGCTCGTGATCGTCGCGCTGGTCACCGGAGTGCTGGTGGACTTCCAGACGGGCAGGACAACGTTTAAACCAAAGTTCAGTCACCTCGTGTCGAAAAGCGGGCCAGTCAACCGATTGTCTGCCGCCCGGTTCTTTTTGTTCGGCTCCCGTGACGTGTGGTTCGTTGTGGCGCTACCTGTCTACATGCAGATGCAATTGGGCTGGTCGAGTGTTGCGGTAGGCACGTTCCTGGCGGTCTGGATCATCGGCTACGGCGCAGTACAGGCCATTTCCCCGGCACTGACCGGAACGCGCACGGGACACACGCCCGACGGTGGTACCGCTTTCCGATGGGGTGCGGGCCTTGTCGGCATACCGCTCGCGCTGGCAATCGCGCTGGAGATCGGCGCCGATCCCACGCTGACGCTGGTGGGTGGACTCCTCGTGTTCGGATTCGTATTCGCAGTAAATTCGGCAGTGCACTCGTATCTGATCGTCAGTTACGCGGAGCACGACGGTGTAACTCTGGACGTCGGCTTCTACTACATGTCCAATGCCGCCGGCCGACTGACCGGCACGATACTGTCGGGGTGGGTCTTTCAGGAGTGGGGTATGGAAGCCTGTCTGATGGTGTCAGCCGCGCTGGTGATCTGCGCAACTTACACTGCAACCGCTTTACCTAAGGCCCATCGGCAGCAGCATCAGTGACCCTGCACAACACGACCTGGCCCATGGAGCCTTCTTCTTCGATATAGGTAGCCTGGCGGCTCTCAAGCAGCTCCCACAAGCCCTCATCGGATAGCTCGTCGATGTGCCTGGCGTATTCATGTTGCAGCCATGCTGCATCTCTCACCGTGAAACAGACATATCCACCAGGCCTGGTGACACGCACGAGCTCCCCCAGCGCGCCGGGGCCTACGTGGCCGAGCGTAAAAGTGCCAACGCAGATAACGGCATCGTAGCAATCGTCCGGGATCGCAAGTGTCGTGGTCATATCCCCCTGCAACAGGTTGGTATATACCGACTTGGCCTGCGCCTGCGCGAGCATATCCGCAGAGTAATCCAGGCCATCGATGCTGGCATACCCTGCTCGAGTCAGGTAACTGCCGACCAACCCGGTACCACACCCGGCATCGAGGATACGGGCCCCCGAAGATTGCAACTGATCAATCAACAGATCCGACGCAATGGAAAACGCCCGGTAACCCATTTCATCGACCAGATCCGCATCGTAAGTCGACGCCCATTCGGAATAGGCAGATGCCAGGTCACCCTTGTCAGCCGCCTGCAGCACCCGGTCATGAATTTCTCTTCGATTGCTCATCTTCTATTCACAGCTACTTTGATGCAGGATATCAGATGAGTATCATAACGGGGTCGCGCATGACCACAGCCGACTGGTTGAGCCAGCAAGAAGTTACACTGATTACGCTGCGTAGTGACGCGCGGGCAGCCCTGCAGGTGGCACTTAACTGGCTGCTCATCGCGGCGATATTCTGGAGTGTATCTCAATGGTCCAATCCGGTGAGCTGGGCGTTAGGCGCCCTGCTACTCGGGAGTCGCCACCTTGGCCTTGCAATACTCATGCACGAGGCGGGGCACAACACGCTGTTTCGCACCCCATGGCTCAACGCTGCGGCAGGCAAATGGCTTTGCGCGTATCCCATTCTCAGCGATATGCACGCATACGCATCCTCGCACCGCGAACATCACAAACTGGCGGGCACCCCGGAAGACCCCGATCTGCCGAACTACCAGGCGTACCCTGTCAGCCCGGCAAGCTTCAGACGCAAGGTCATGCGTGACCTGTCCGGGCGCACCGGCATGCGCAATCTGCTGGCGCTGTTCAAGGGCGACGGCGGCGACATCATGATGCGGGGCAGCGATCGGCGCCCACCGGTTACCCAGGGAATGCTGGTCAACGCGCTGCTGTTCGGCATTCTGCTCGCGGCCGGCGTGGGCGAGCTGTACCTGATGTGGGCAATCGGCTTCCTCGTCTTCTACCCCCTGGCGGCGCGCATCCGACAGCTGGCCGAACACGGATGCGTCGCGGATCTGTACGACCCCGACCCGCGCATGAACACCCGGACCACCCGGGCCAATCCATTAGAGCGGTTACTGATCTGCCCGAACCACGTCAACTACCATTGCGAACATCACTTCATGGCAAGTGTGCCGAGTTATCGGCTTAAGCGCCTGCATCGATTACTCGTCGCCAGGGGGTTCTATGGCGACCACCCCGATACGGTGGCAACGGGCTATCTGAATGTTCTGCGGCGGGCCTTACGCAACACTGAACAACCGCCAGCCGCGGCGATCTGAAAACCGCGGCTCAGGCGGACCCAAGCGCTTCGTGCAGCGCGGCAATATCCTGGGGGCCGATACCGCAACAGCCGCCCACAATCGTGGCCCCTGAGGCCACACAATCCTGCGCCATTCTGACAAAGGTCTCCGTGCCCAGATCGGCACGCCGACCCGTAGTTATTTCGTTGTCCAGTGTCCATTCCGGCGACACCTCATTGATTCGATTGGCATAGCAGCCGATCGGCTTATCGGTAAGCTCGCGCAACCCGGGGATAGCCGCAATAATCGCCTCAGGGCTGGTGCAATTGAACATGAACCCGGCCAGATCAAGGTGTGAGATCCGGTCATATGCTTCGGCAATGCGCTCGCCACTGCGCAATCCAGTGCCCGGGCGTTCGTTCAGGGTCCATGCGACATAAACCGGCTTACCGCCGCCGTACGCCACCGCCTGGCCCGCTGCATTAAGGGCCTCCTCAGCGCTGGACATGGTTTCGCAGATGTAGCAATCCACATAGGGTTGCAGCGCTTCGGCCATACGCTGATAGACCGGCAACGCCTCTTCCGCCGACGGCACCAGGTCTGACCGATAGCTTTCGTTCAGAGGAGGAATCGATCCGGCCACCTGCACTGGTTGATCGCACTCGCGAACCGCCTGACGGGCCAGCCGGCCGGCCAGTTCCGTGTACTCAACAAAGCGCCCGGCTAATCCTTCCTTGTCGAGATAATGGGGTACTGTGGAGTAAGAGTTGGTAATGATGATTTCCGCGCCCGCAGCAATGTACTGCTTATGCAGATCCACCACGATCTGGGGTGCTTCAACCAGCGCCTTGGCCGACCACAAACCATGGCCGGCTCCTTCAAGACGGGCCTGGATCTCGCCGCCCATCCCGCCATCCATTATCGTCACCGCCATGCCGTTACCACCTTTTCGCCTGATCGTTCGACGGGCGGACTCTATCACAGCAGGTTCTCAAAGCACGATATGCTAACGTCGGGCTATCTAAAAAGGACAAAGGCCAGACCATGACCACACCAGCAAACGAAGAAGTGATCTACGAAGAGCGCGACGACATTGCCATCATCGCCATCAACCGGCCGGACAAGAAAAACACACTCACCAACTCGGTCATTCAGGGTATTGAAGACGGCATCGACCAGGCGAGCCGCTCTAAAGACGTCGCCGCAATCGTACTGCGCGGCGTCGGCGACACGCTCACCGCCGGCTACGACCTCACCGCCAACCGGCGCGATTGGGATACGCCATATGATGCGCCTTCTATCGATCACCGCGAAGGCGCATGGGACCCGGTCCGCGACCTGCACTTCATGGGCAACAATGTGCGGCGTTTCATGCGTATCTGGCAATGCCCGAAGCCGGTGCTGGGGGAGATCAAAGGCTGGGCCATCGGCGGTGCTACTGACCTGATTCTATGCTGCGATCAGTTGTACATGGCATCCGACGCACACATCGGATACGCACCCAGCCGCATATACGGAACCCCCACCACCATGATGTGGGTGTATCGGCTCACCCTTGAACACGCCAAGCAGTTTCTGCTCAGTGGCCGTGCCATCGATGCGCAGACGGCCCACCGCATCGGCCTGGTTTCTCACGTGGTGGAGCCAGACGAACTTGCCGACTTCATCGAAGCCGAAGCCAGGCTGTATCGAAACATTCCCGCCAATCAACTCGCCCTGAACAAACTGCTGATCAATCAGGCCTACGAAAACATGGGCCTGAGAACCACGCAATTGCTGGGTACGCTGTTCGACGGCGTTACCCGGCATACCGAAGAAGCGTACCAATGGGTGGAGTCGTTTCAGGAGAATGGCTTCCGCGAGGTCATCCGGCAGCGCGATCAGCCCTGGCAGGACTATGGCGAGGATCCAAAGCGTTAAGGGAAATCCACAAACACCGGGACTTTACCCAAAACCCGAGTTCCTCATACTATCGGATTACGTCTTCACATAAATGGCTACTCGGGAGGAATGTCATGAGCGAATACGCAGATTCAGAGTTTCAGGACAAGGTCGTGGTGATCACAGGTGCCGGCCATGGGCTTGGTCGGTCCCATGCCCACGAGTTTGCCAAGAGGGGCGCGAAAATCGTGGTCAATGACCTCGGCGGAGCCGTTGACGGCAGCGGCTCCGGCGACGCCGCCGACGCCGTCGTGGACGAAATCAAAGCCATGGGCGGTCAGGCCATCGCCAACAAAGCATCGGTCGCCGACAAAGCAGGCGCAGCCAGCATTATCGAAGATGCAGTCAACGCGTTTGGTCGCGTAGATATTCTCGTCAATAACGCCGGCATACTGCGCGACAAATCGTTCAAGAAAATGTCCCTGGAAGAATGGGACCTGGTCATGCAGGTTCACTTGAACGGTTCCGCCTACGTGACCCATGCAGCCTGGCCATTGATGAATGAACAGAAATACGGACGCATCGTGCTGACCAGTTCCGGCTCGGGGATATACGGCAATTTCGGCCAGGCCAATTACGGTGCCGCCAAGATGGGTATGCTGGGCCTGATGAACGTACTGGCGCTGGAGGGCGGCCGCAACAACGTGCGCGTGAATACCCTGGCCCCCGGTGCAGCCACCCGCATGATCGCCACCATTCCCGGACGCGATATCGACCCGAACAATCCACCCGCCGAGCGCGCGCCGAAGCTGGTCAGCCCGGCCGTGCTGTATATGTGCAGCGACGAGGCGCCCAATGGGGTCGTCATCAATGCCATGGGTGGTCGCTACTATCGGTCTCAGGTGTTCGTCAACGACCCTGTGGAACTGGGTGTGGATGCAACTTTCGAAGAACTGCAGCCCGAGGGGGAACGACTGCTGGAAATGAGTGCCGCCCACCCGCCTAGTCGCGGGCCGTAATCCAGGGCCCCTGCGGCAGATGTCAGAGCGCTTCGACGTCATCATTATCGGCTCAGGCATCGTAGGATGCAGCATTGCTTTGAGTCTGAGCCGCAATGGCTACAAGACGCTGAACGTCGATGCGCTGCCCGCACCAGGCTATGGCTCTACCAGTCATTCATCGGCAATCGTCAGGCCATACTATTCTCATTCAACCTCGTGCGGCATCGCTCACGAGGCACGCGCGCGCTGGCTGAACTGGCCAGAGTTTCTCGGCGTCGAAGATGAGCGGGGTTTCGCCCGCTACAGCGAAACCGGCGGGTTGATCCTGATCAAACAGGGCAGCGAGCACGAGCACGCGGCCAGCATTTCGGCCATGGAAGAAATCGGGGTCGAGTATGAATGGCGCAGCGCCGATGATCTGGCACACCAGTTCGATGGCATAGATCTCAGATCCTTTGGACCACCCCGACTCGTCAACGACCCTCATTTCGGGCAACCCTCACAAGGTGAAATTGTCGGCGCCATTTACATTCCGGCCTGCGGTTATGTGTCTGACCCTCAGCTGGCGGCGCACAATCTGTACAGCGCTGCTGCTGGACGGGGAGCTGTGTTTCGCTTTGGCTGCAGAGTGACAGAACTGTGCATAGACCCAAGCGGTATTCGCGGGATTGTCACCGATTCAGGCGAATCCATCGACGCACCTATCGTGGTCAACGCCGCTGGTCCGCACTCCAGCAAAATTAACGAAATGGCAGGATTGGCCGATGCACTACCCATCACCACCCGCGCCGAGCGCCACGAGGTCGCCTACACTCGCGCGCCTCACAGCGGATCACAGATGAATGGCTTTATGGCCGACTTCGACGCCGGCGTTTACTGCCGACGTGATCAGCACGATTGGCTGGTGGGTTCAGCCGACCCGGCCTGCGACAAGCGGGACGTTGTCGACCCGGATGAGTACAACGATCAGTTCAGCGAACAATGGACCACCCAGCTGTATCGCGCAGGACAACGCTTTCCTGATCTGCAAATCGAGAATCAGGCCCGCGGCACGGTGGGCCTGTACGATGTTTCCGACGATTGGATACCGATATACGACCGTACAGAACTTGACGGGTACTACCTGGCAATCGGCACCAGCGGCAATCAGTTCAAAAACGCACCCATCGTCGGCGATATCCTGCTGGCGATCATCGACGGCGAACGCAGCGGCGCCAATCACGATGAACAGCCCGCGCAGCTGAGCCTTGCGACGGTGGGGCGCCAGGTAGACCTCAGTTTTTACTCTCGGCTGCGGGAAAAACAGTCCACCAGCAACGTCATGGCATGAATTTACTTGACATTTTTTTGCGGCGACGTCAAGGTTGTTGATCAGGGTAACCAACGTTTAAACTTCGCGCTGCTTTATTCAGAGGGTATCGCCATCAACCTACGCGAGCTGATAATAGCGGGTTGCGGCTTGCTTGCTGCTTTGCTCTGCAATGAGGCAGGCGCCGATGACAGCGCTAATTCCACTTTAGCAGCCATTACCGTTGAAGCTGACGCTTTCGAGTTGCGCACCCACGAAGAACTCGCCGTGTGGCGCGGGTCTGTGGTCGTGAATCAGGGTGGCTATTCATTCCGGGCCAGCACCCTGACCATGCAGCTGGAGGAACTGATCCGCCAGGAGGGCGCGGCCGAAGGTGAAACCGAGTCGCCAACTCTACCGAACCAATACCATCTGACCGCCGAATCGGTAACCTACGACCCGGCTCTCGACCTAGTCGCCGGGGACGGTGAATGTGTCCTGCGGCGGGGATCTGAAATGGTCGCCGCCGAGAGATTCCACTTCGACCTGAACAGCGGCATCGCTCATGCACTGCCGGATAGTGGCAGCCGCGTCCTGGTCAAGTTCTTCGCAAACCCTGCCAGCGTAGGCTTCCTGCCGCTGGCCGGCGAAAATCAAGGTCTATAGTCGCCTGCTTCAAACTTGCTGATACCAAGCCCGGCGCCCTGACCCTCGTCTTTCAACGCCCGCAATAACGCCACCAGGTTGCGGTCGCGCTGACGCTCCATCTGCGCGAGGCTGCGCCCCCCGGATTGTTCGTCGGATTGGCAAACAATGCGATCTACCAGTTCCTCTGTCAGCTCCGGCACATTCATCAGTTTGGTCCAGGGCCACTGCAGTGCAGGCCCGAACTGTTGCAGAAAGTGGCGCAAGCCGCCCTCGCCCCCAGCCAGACGATAGGTTTCAAACAATCCCATCTGCGCCCAGCGCAACCCGAATGTAGTGCGGATAATCTCGTCTATCTGTGAGGTGGTAGCGACACCGTCGTTAACCAGCCACAGGGCTTCACGCCATACCGCTTCCAGCAACCGGTCCGCCACATGCGCATCGATCTCCGCGTCTATGACCACAGCTTGCATGCCTATGCTCTGCAATGCCTGCCGGGCACGTCTGGTGATCTCTTCCGCGGTTTTTTCACCAGCCACTACTTCAACCCCGGGGATCAGGTAGACGGGGTTAAACGGATGACAAACCAGTATCTGGTCGGCCAGTGGATTGCCTGATGCCAGTTCCGTCGGTTTGAACCCGGAGGTCGATGATGCAACAGGCACGTTCTCACGAACCGCTCCCGCTATGCTCGCGTACAGTGCCTGCTTGATCTCCAGTTGCTCCGGTACGCTCTCCTGAATCCAATCACCGTCTGCGACCGCATCCGCAACTTCCTCGCAGTAGCTCAGATTACCTGGCCGGGGCAAGGCCACGTCATACAATTCGCCCAATGCATCTGCAGCTCGGCTTTGCGCGGCCTCTACACGCTCCATTGCGCGACTGTCGGGGTCCCACACCGCAACATCCCAACCGTGCAACAGAAAACGCGCCGCCCAACCGGCGCCAATGACCCCGGCGCCAAGCACAGCCGCTTTCAAAGCGGGTCACGCCGTACCAGCCCCAATCGCTCGCGCACGTCCTGCGGACCTAGAACCCTCGCGCCCACGCCTTCGATGATGCTAACAGCACGCTCCACCAGTTGCGCATTAGTGGCGAGCTGCCCCTTGCCGAGGTAGAGGTTGTCTTCCAGACCCACCCGAACATTGCCGCCCGCCAGTACCGCCGCAGCCACGTACGGCATCTGGTGCGCACCAAGACTGAAGGCAGACCAGAACCAACCCTCAGGAATATTGTTGACCATGGCCAGCAGGGTGTTCAGATCGTCAGGGGCGCCCCAGGGCACACCCATGCATAACTGCACCAGCACCGGCTCCGGCAATACGCCCTCTTCAACGAGCTGCCGCGCAAACCACAGGTGGCCGGTATCAAACGCTTCGATCTCCGCCTGCACGCCAAGTCCGGCAATCTGGCGCCCCATCTCCCGCAGCATGCCAGGCGTGTTGGTCATGACATAGTCCGCTTCAGCGAAGTTCATGGTGCCGCAATCCAGCGTGCATATCTCCGGCAGGCACCGGGCAATGGGTTCCATGCGTTCGCTGGCGCCAGCCATGTCAGTGCCAGGCCCGGGTGGTAGAGGCTGCTCTACAGAACCGAAGATCAGATCGCCCCCCATCCCCGTGGTGAGATTGAGCACCACGTCTGTATCGGAAGCCCGTATCAATTCGGTGAGCTGTCGATAGAGATCGGGATCTCGGCTGGGCGCGCCGGTTTCCGGGTCGCGGACATGGCAGTGCACCACCCCAGCACCGGCGCGAGCCGCTTCCAGCGCGCTGTCGGCAATCTGCTGCGGGCTTCGCGGAACATGCGGACTGCGATCCTGAGTGCCACCCGATCCTGTTACCGCGCAGGTGATGAACACCTCTTTATTCAGTTCCAGTGCCATTAGTGATCAACCTCTCAATGCCTTGTAACAGTATCTCTTTCAGCTCTCCGCTGGCCAGCGAGCGCCGTATCGGGCGAGAGCTTCCCATAGTAACCCAACCGCCGAGAATCAGCGTCAATATCTGCATGGCTACCGCTGCGCATTGCTGCTCACTCCATTGAGGTTGGATCTGAGCGATCAGCTGCGCATAGTGGCGGTCGAGACTCTGATACCAGTTGTCTCGCATGTCCCGAAAATCGGGATTATGTGCCCAGAACGCCGCGGCTTCGAAAAAGTACACATCTTCAGACTCCAGCACGCGGTCGTAATGCAGCGCCGCGCTTTCCAGCAGCAACGCCTTCGGCTCGCGGCCCTGCTCGGCCATCTTATCTTTGAGCAGTTGCTGCAGTCGCTCGATGCCGGTGGTGAAGAAGGCTACCAGCAATTCATCTTTGGTGGGAAAGTAATGGCGCACCGCGCTCTGGGTGACATTGGCGCGGCGCGCAATAGCTTCCTGGGAGGCTGCGGCCAGGCCTTGGCTTATGACGATATCGTATGTGGCATCGAGGATCGCCTGTAATCGCTTTCTGCCTTTCGGGTAACGTGCGCGGGCCAGAAAGCTGTTTTCGAAATTGAGCGCCGACTGCTCTGACATGTTCTGCCTGTATGGGGAGTAAACAACGCCATTGTACAGCCACATCAGGGTATCGCAAAAAAACAACGTACCTACGTTGTTTATTAAGCGCCACTGGTTTAGTATGGCCTGCATCGTCACACAGGAATCGGAGAGCGCAGCAATGGGTAACGCGCAAGCCATGCAAGAGCAGATGCCGGGCATACTGGAATCGTCCGTGGCCTGGTACGGACGCGATTTGCTGCAGGATCAATGCTGGCTGGAGCATCTCAATGCAACGGAGATCGACGAGATCCTGAACGCGGTCAAGTCGGTCAACGAACGGGGCATCAGCATGCTTGACATGCGCAGGGAAGACTTCGAACTCCCAACCTTAGGCGCGCGTATGCTTGAGCTTGCGAACCAACTCGATCAGGGCCGGGGCTTCTGGGTACTGCGCGGCCTACCGGTGGCGCAGATGTCCGAACGAGACGCTGCATTCGCCTATTGGGGCCTGGGCCTGCATATGGGTATGCCAGTCTCGCAGAACGCGCGCGGACATCTGCTCGGCCACGTTACCGATGAAGGCGTAGACTTCCGCCGCAACAGCGGCGCTCGCGGCTATCAGACCACACTCAAGCTCCCCTACCATACCGACAGCTCAGATGTCGTCGGATTACTGTGCCTGCACCCTGCCAAGACAGGCGGGGCAAGTTCACTGGCATCGACCACCACCATCTGGAACGAGATACTCAAGCGCCGACCAGACCTGGCGCATCTCTGGTTCGCGCAGTGGTATTTCGATCGGCGCAATGAACAGCAACCCGGTGAGGCGCCCTGGTTCGCCTCGCCCCTGGCAGCTTGGGATGGCGAACATCTGTCGATCCGCTATGTGCGGCCATTCCTGGAGTCTACCTCGCGCCACGAAGGGGTTCCCGAGCTGTCCGCTGAGCAGGTGGAATTTCTCGATCTGATCGATGAGATACTCAACGAACCAGGCGTGGCCCTGCAGACCGACTTCCGCCCCGGCGACATACAGTTTCTGAGCAACTACACCCTGGTACACGCCCGCACAGCCTATGAGGACTATGATGACCCAGCACGCAAGCGGCACTTACTGCGGCTGTGGCTGACGCTGCATGAAGCCCGGGAAGTTCCAGCAGATTTCGGCCGCGGGTATCAATCGGGACAAGCCGGACGCGGTGGTATCGCTCCGGTGGCCGGGCAAGCGGAACCGATGGCAGGCACCTACGCCTGACCGCTAAGCTCTGCGAACAGCACCGCCCGCCTGAACAAGCTGCTCGAGTACCGCGTAGTCCTGTGCACCGACTACGCCGCGCCCGTCGGCAACATATGTCGGCACACCTGTTACGCCGTAGGCCTGAGACAGCCGCCAGTCTTCATCAACGGCCTTCGAGAAGGTTCGATCAGCAATGACGACTGACGCCACACCACGGTCGAGTCCCGCGGTCTCCACCAGGTCAAGCAGCACGGCGGGGGCAGACAGGTTCGCGCCATCGACGAAATATGCTCTATACAGCTGTTCGTGCAAGGCTTCGCCGCCAGGTTGCGTCTCGGCCCATTTCGCTACTTCCTGGGCCAGACGGCTGTTGTATGTATACGTACGCCGCTCGTAGGGCAAACCCTCGTCGTCCATTACCGTTTTCATGTTGAGATGAATCGCCTCAGGGTCGAGATTACGGCCGGCGAAGAGTTCTTCTAACGAACGCCCTTCCAGCGGCGTTTCAGGGTGTAGCGGGAAATGCACCCACTTTACGTCGATCTCGTATTCGCCTCGCAGTTTTTCGATGCGCCCGGCACCGAGATAACACCAGGGTCAGACGAAATCGGTGAATACTTCAAGGATGAGGGGTTGGACCACGGCACATCTCCCTTATGCATAACCGGCCCATTGTCGCCAACCACATCGAATGCGCAAGAGCAGTCGCCCGCGTACCTTGTCGTGGTGATATCATCTGAGTCATGCAGATACGTACAGCAACCACCGCAGACAAGGGCCGATGCATCGAGCTCCTCAAGATCCTCAACCCTGACGTATCAGACCAGGCTGGCGATGTTTTCGACAGCCTGCTGACTCAGACACGCGGAGATGCCGTGGTAGCGGAACACGACGATCAGATAGTCGGCCTCGCTACAGTATCCTACAACTTAGCGGCGAGATACGGCGGTGAATACTGTCAGCTGGAGGAATTAATCGTAGACCCTGAGGCAAGGGGGCTGAATGCCGGCGGCGCTTTAATGCAGGCAACCGTCGATAGGGCGCGGAAGCGCGGCTGCGTCGAGTATGGGCTGTATCTGGTCGCCCATACCGAGCACAACCAGCCCTTCTATGAGAAGTACGGGTTCGAGAAGGTCGGGTCGGAGATGCGCCAGAGGCTCTGAACTCCGACCCGAGTTTTTCCGATCTGGCTAGCCTTCGGCAGCCTCGGCATCTTCTTCAGCACTATCCTGGTACTTAGACAGCTCCTTGATAGACAGCTTGATGCGGCCGCGCTGATCTACATCGAGAACCACAACGTCGACTTCCTGACCTTCGGACAGATAGTCGTTAACGGTCTCAACACGCTCTTCAGCGATCTGGGAGATATGCAGCAGTCCATCTTTACCGGGCAGGATGTTGACAAATGCGCCGAAATCAACGATGCGCTCAACTTTGCCGTGGTAGATCTTGCCCACTTCCGCTTCTGCAACAATTTCCTGAACGCGGGCGACTGCCGCGTCTTTGGACTCGTTGTTTTCCGCGTAGATGCGCACGGTGCCGTCATCTTCGATATCGACTTCCGCACCGGTATCTTCAACGATACCGCGGATCGTCGCACCACCTTTGCCGATGACATCACGGATTTTGTCAGGATGAACCTTGACCGTAGTCATGGCCGGCGCATTCTCGGACAGTTCCTGCCGCGCAGTGCTGATCACCTTGTTCATCTCACCAAGAATGTGCAGGCGGGCTTCATTGGCCTGCTGCAGAGCGGCTTCCATGATCTCTTCGGTAATACCATCGATCTTGATGTCCATCTGCAGAGCGGTTACGCCAGCTTGTGAACCGGCGACCTTGAAGTCCATGTCTCCCAGGTGGTCTTCATCACCCAGAATATCAGTGAGAACTGCGTACTTATTGCCTTCCTTCACCAGACCCATGGCAACGCCGGCAACCGGCATCTTGACCGGCACGCCCGCGTCCATCAGCGCCAGGGAAGTACCGCAGACACTGGCCATGGAACTTGAGCCGTTGGACTCCGTGATCTCAGAAACGACGCGGATCGTGTAAGGAAAACCCTCTTGATCAGGTAGCGTAGCCGCAACACCGCGGCGAGCCAGGCGGCCGTGGCCGATTTCCCGCCGCTTAGGACCGCCCATGAATCCTGCTTCACCGACGCTGTAGGGCGGAAAGTTGTAATGCAGCATGAATTGGTCTTTGTAGGTACCTTCCAGCGCATCGATCATGGCTGAGTCGCGCAGGGTGCCCAGGGTGGCTACCACCAGCGCCTGAGTTTCACCGCGGGTGAACAGTGCCGAACCGTGAGTCTTGGGCAGTACACCCACTTCAACGTGAATCGGGCGGACCGTGCGCAGGTCGCGACCGTCGATACGGGGTTCACCATTCAGCACGCGCTGACGAACCAGGTTCTTTTCGACCTTGCCGAAGATTTCGGCAACTTCGTCACCAGATACTTCCGCATCTTCGGCGCCACTCAGTTGCTCAACTACGTGGCTGCGCAGCTCGCCAACCCGAGTGTAGCGCTCCATCTTGTCGCTGATGCGGTAGGCATCGCCCAGATCGCTCTTGACCACGCTGGCGACCTGATCGAGCAGGGCATCGTTGGTGGGTTCCGGCTGCCAGTCCCAGGCGGGCTTGCCTGCTTCGGCGGCTAACTCACCAATAGCCTGTATCACGACCTGCATTTCCTGGTGGCCGAACAACACGGCGCCCAGCATTTCGTCTTCAGTAAGCTCCTTGGCCTCGGACTCCACCATCAAAACGGCAGATTCGGTGCCGGCAACGGTCATGTTGAGCTCGGAAGTCTTGAGCGCTTCGTAGCCGGGATTCAGAAGGTATGTGCCGTCCAGATAACCTACCCGCGCAGCACCAATGGGACCGGCAAACGGAATACCGGAAATGGCCAGCGCCGCAGACGTGCCGATCAAGGCGGCAATATCCGGGTCCTGGTCTTTATCCGCGGAAATCACCGTGGGGATGACCTGCACTTCGTTCATGAAGCCCTTGGGAAAGAGCGGACGAATAGGCCGGTCGATGAGGCGACAGGTCAGGGTTTCTTTCTCACTGGGTCGACCTTCGCGACGGAAAAAGCCGCCCGGGATCTTGCCCGCGGCGTAGGTTTTCTCCTGATAGTTTACGGTCAGCGGGAAAAAGTCCTGCCCCGAGCGAGCGCTCTTGGCGCCAACCACCGTGGTCAGTACCACGGTGTCGCCTATAGTGACAACCACCGAGCCGGTGGCCTGCTTGGCAACCTTGCCTGTTTCAATCGAAACGGTCTGGTCGCCAAACTGAAATGTTTTGGTAATTGGGTTCAATTTATTCCTCCATTGATCTCGCGATGCTTAACGACGTAATCCAAGTCGCTTAATCAGTTCTGCATAACGAGCTGAATCTTTACTTTTCAGATAATCCAACAATTTGCGCCGCTGGTTCACCATGCGAATCAGGCCGCGGCGTGAATGATGATCTTTTTGATGATCTTTAAAGTGGCCCTGCAGGCCGTTGATGTTATGAGTCAGCAAAGCGACCTGTACTTCCGGCGACCCGGTGTCGCCCTCTTCAAGTTGGTAGTCTTTGATGATCTCTGCTTTGGTTTTGGCGTTTAATGCCATTTCTAACTCCTCTAATATGCGAGCGGCCCATATTCAGTTACGGGCATGCTCCGGTTCTACAGATCCAACCACGCATATTTGTAGTTGCTCTGGGCTTCAAGTTACGGTCGCTGTTCATTCTTCAAACAGCTACCAATCTACGGGGCGCAATGCGCCCATCATCTAACACCTCGCCTACGCCGAGGAAATACGCCTCGCCGCTGGAGGATTCACTCAATCGCACCCACCCACTGGTGGGTGCATGAGCAATTTGCACCGGCTGCCCCTGGCGCACATAAAACGCCGTGGCATCCGTCAACAAAACTTCAGGCCATTGGCCTACTGTACTGGAAATCGGCAGCAGATGCGGGTCGAGGGACTGACCTGCCTCGCGCTGCGCGCGCAGCTGATCGATCTCGATCACGTCAGCCTCGGTAAACGGACCTGCCGCACGCCTGTGCAGCGCGACAACATGTGCGCCTACGTCTAGCGCCGCGCCCACCTCTTCGGCTATGGTGCGGATATAGGTACCCTTGCTGCAGTGAATTTCCAGTTCTAATTCACCGTCTTCGAACTTGACCAGTTCATTGCTGAAGATCGTTACGCAGCGCGCTTCCCGTTCCACCTTAATACCCTGACGCGCCAGCTTGTAAAGCGGTTCACCATTGTATTTGAGCGCCGAATACATCGATGGCACCTGCTTTATCTCACCGCGGAAGCAGGACAGCACGGCCTCGATATCCGCGACGGTAACGCGGCTGGCATCGGCCGTGGAGATCACCTCGCCATCGGCATCACCGGTTTCGGTGGCAACACCGAGTTTAATGCGCGTCCAGTATTTCTTATCCGACGATAGCAGATATTGAGAAAACTTAGTTGCCTCACCGAAGCACAGCGGCAACACGCCGGTTGCCAATGGGTCGAGACTGCCTGTGTGTCCGACCTTCTGCGCGCCAAACAGCTGCTTTACCTGCTGCACGGCATCAGAAGATGAAATACCTGCGGGCTTGTTCAGCACCAGCACGCCATTGACCGGGCGTCCACGCCTGCGTCTAGCCATACTCGCTACCCTCCGCCGGCCCGTTGCCCTGCATCGCTTTATCGATGAGCTTTTCCAGGCGCGGCGCGCCCTCGATCAGTTCATCGTAGTGAAAACGCGGCTTGGGAGTCGTGCGCATCTTATGGCGTTTCGCGAGTGTTGAACGGAAGAATCCAGCGGCACCATTCAAGATGCCAATCAATTCTTCACGGCTGGCCTGGTCGTCGGCATGCAGCGATGACACATAAACATCGGCGAATGCCAGATCTTTGCTGACACGCACTTCGTTGACGCTGACAAAGCCGCCAACCCGCGGATCACGCATCTCCAACTGAATGATGCGCGCCAGCTCATCGCGAATGAAGTCGCCAACTTTTAGCTCTCTTGACATGGCCAGCATTTATCTTTGCACTAGGCTCGCTGTTAGAGCTCGCGAGCCACTTCGCGGGCGTCGTACACTTCAATGAGGTCACCTACGCGAACATCATTGTAGTTACGCACACCGATACCACACTCGGTACCCGCGCGCACATCATTTACGTCCTCTTTGAAGCGACGCAGCGATTCCAGCTCGCCTTCATAGATCACCACGTTATCACGCAGCACCCTGATCGGCTTGTTACGGTATACGGTACCTTCTGTCGCCATACAACCGGCGATCGCGCCAAAACGCGGTGAGCGGAATACATCGCGCACTTCCGCTATACCGACAATTTCTTCCCGAACCTCCGGCGATAACATGCCCGACAGCACGGCTTTGACGTCATCGATCAGCTCATAGATGACACTGTAATAACGCAGGTCTATGCCATCACGCTCAAACATGGTCTTCGCAGCCTTGTCCGCTCGCACGTTGAAGCCGAACACCACGGCACCATAGGTGGATGCCATGGTCGCATCTGATACGGAGATTCCGCCAACGCCGGAACCCAGTACCTGTACGCCGACTTCTTCGTTGCCCAACTCCGCCAACGCCTGAATGATGGCCTCAAGGCTGCCCCTTACATCGGCTTTGACGACAAGCTTGAGAATGCGCTTTTCGCCTTCACCCATGTTGGCAAACATGTTTTCCATTTTGGCTGCCTGTTGAACCACCTGCTGACGTTCCTGGCTCTTGTCGCGACGGAATTCAGCCAGTTCCCGGGCGGTTTTTTCGTCCTTGGCTACAGAGAAGTCATCGCCGGCCTGGGGGGTACCGTTCAACCCCAGTACCTCCACTGGATAGGAGGGGCCCGCCTGCTTGGACGCCTTGCCCTGATCGTCGAGCATGGCTCGAACCCGGCCGTAAGATTCGCCAGCAATGATAATGTCTCCCTGCTCGAGCTGACCGTTCTGTACGAGCATGGTAGCTACGGGACCGCGTCCGCGGTCCAACCGGGATTCAATGACGACGCCCTGACCGGGCGCTTCTTCAATACCCTTGAGCTCCATGATCTCGGCCTGCAGGGTGATCGCTTCCAGCAGCTCGTCAACGCCCAGCCCGGTGTGCGCAGATACGCGGATGAACTGAGTATCGCCGCCCCAATCTTCCGGCACTACATCTTTGGCGGCCAGTTCGTTGGTCACTCTGTCAGGGTCTGCACTTTCAAGATCGCACTTGTTGATGGCTACGATCATCGGCACTTCCGCCGCCTTGGCGTGCTGAATGGCCTCTTCCGTCTGCGGCATTACACCATCGTCCGCCGCCACTACCAGAATCACGATATCGGTAACTTTGGCGCCCCTGGCACGCATCGCGGTGAACGCCGCGTGACCCGGCGTGTCGATGAAGGTAACTTCACCATTCGCGGTAGGTACCCGATAAGCGCCAATGTGCTGGGTAATGCCGCCAGCTTCGCCGCTGGTGACACGTGTGTTGCGGATGTAATCGAGCAGCGACGTTTTACCGTGGTCAACGTGCCCCATCACGGTAACGACGGGCGCCCGGGCAACTTCATCGCCTTCGATATTGAGCGATGCTTCGAATTTTTCTTCCAGGGTATCATCACTGACAACCCTGACTTTGTGGCCCATCTCTTCCACGACCAGAGTGGCAGTATCCCGATCGATGCTCTGATTGATGGTGACCATCACACCCATACCCATGAGGGTCTTGATGACTTCGCTGGCCTTGACCGCCATGCCCTGAGCCAGATCGCCGACCATATTGACCTCGGCGACTTCCACTTCCCGGGAAATGAAGTCGGTGGGTTTAAACTCACCGCCCTGCTGTTCCACCTGCAGTGGCGCAGCCCGCTGCACACTTCTGCCTTTTCTGCGCCGATCGCCCTTCATCGAAAGCTCGTGACGCCCGCGCCTGCCATCACCGAAGCTTTCTTTGCGTTCTTTTTCCTTGCCTTTGGCGCGCTTGCCGCCACGTTGCTCAGCCTGCTCTTTAGCCTGCAACTCTGCAGCGGCGGCAGCGGGATCCTGCGCCGCCTCCACAGCTTTCTCGGGTTGTGCAGCGCTACGCGCCTGTTCTTCTTCGGCCGCCTTGGCTGCACGCTCCTCCTCTTCGCGACGTGCCGCTTCTTCCGCCGCCAGGCGCTCTTCCTCAGCGCGGCGTTCCAGTTCATCCTTACGCTCGGCTTCGGCCTTACGTTCCTTTTCTTCTGCCTCTTTACGTGAGGCTTCCTGTTCGTGAATACGCTGTGCTTCGAGTTCGCTCTGCGACGGACCCCTCTCTTCGCTCGGCGCGGCAGCTTCAGGCTCTGCAGCAGTTTCAGCCGCCTTGACGTAGGTGCGCTTGCGCCGAACTTCAACAGTTACATTGCGGCCGCCACGACCCTGGCCGGCTTTCAGCGTACCGGTGCTTTTGCGCTTCAAGGTAACTTTGCGCGGCGCTTCCTCGGCAGCGCCATGACTGCGCTTCAGATATGCGAGCAGCGACTGCTTCTGCTCCTCGGTGACGACATCAGTTTCCGCTGTATGCGACAGGCCGGCTTCTTTCATTTGGCGCAACAGGCGATCTGTTGGTGCGCCAACTGTATCTGCTAGTTGTTTAACTGTTACGTCTGCCATCACTTACTCCTACTGCCCACAATCATCTGATCTATCTCGAGCAGTTGTGTTTACTCCGCCTGTCCGACTGGCTCATCGTCGCCTTCTTCCTCGGCAAACCATGGCTCACGGGCCTTCAGAATCAGTGCGGCGGCTTCTTCTTCGTCCAGTTCCGGCTCGATATCCTGAAGATCGGGAATGGCGAGTTCCGCCAGATCTTCCATGGTTACCACTTCGTTGGCCGCCAGCTTGAAGGCGAGCTCTCTGCGCATACCTTCCATGTTCAGCAGGTCGTCCGCCGGGGTAACGTCGCCAAGTGCTTCTTCACTGGCGATTGCCTTGGTCAATAGAGCGTCTTTCGCTCGGTTCCGCAGTTCCTCTACGATTTCCTCATCAAAGCCTTCGATCGCCAGCATTTCCTCAATGGGCACGTAGGCGACTTCGTCTAAGGTGGTGAACCCTTCCTCAACCAGCACGCCGGCGACGTCTTCGTCTACCGACAGCGCATTCATGAAATCTTCGATGAAGCGTACCGCTTCCTCTTCCTGTTTCTGGACGGCCTCTTCCTCGGTCATGATGTTGAGAGACCAGCCGCACAGGTCACTTGCCAGACGCACATTCTGGCCACCACGACCAATGGCCTGGGCCAGGTTTTCCTCGGTGACAGCGATGTCCATGCCGTGGGTTTCTTCGTCGAGCACAATTGAAGCCACTTCCGCAGGTGCCATGGCATTAATCGTCAACTGTGCAGGGTTGTCATCCCACGGCACAATGTCGATACGTTCCCCCGCAAGTTCGCCGGATACCGCCTGTACCCGTGAACCCCGCATGCCTACACAGGCACCCACCGGGTCAATGCGGCCGTCGTTGGTCTTGACAGCGATTTTGGCCCTGGAGCCCGGATCACGGGCAGCTGCACGGATCTCGATGACATCTTCAGATATCTCGGGTACTTCAACTTTAAACAGTTCGATCAGCATCTGTGGCACCGTGCGCGACAGAATCAACTGGGGGCCACGATTTTCCGGGCGTATCTCAACCAGCAGAGCGCGCAGGCGATCGCCGATACGGAAGGTTTCCCGGGGGATAAGGTGTTCCCGGGCGAGAATGCCCTCGGCGTTACTGCCGAGATCGACGATCACGCTGTCACGACCCATCTTCTTCACCGTGCCGCTGACCAGTTCATCGATACGCGGTTGGTAGGCTTCTACAATCTGTGCACGCTCGGCTTCGCGGACCTTCTGTACGATGACCTGTTTGGCGGTCTGCGCGGCGATACGGCCGAACTCTACAGACTCCACCTGCTCTTCGAGCACATCACCAAGTTGCGCCCCCGGCTTGACCTCCTGGGCTTCCTCGACGCTGTACATGGCGTCGATATTCGGCTCTTCTTCGTCTTCGTAGTTAACCACCTTCCAGGTGCGGTAGGTGTCGTACTCGCCGGTTTCCCGATCGATCGCCACGCGAAACTCCGCGTCTTCGCCATAGCGTTTCTTAGTCGCCATGGCCATCGCAGATTCAATCGCTTCAAAAATCACTTGTTTGGAAACACCTTTCTCCAAAGAGACCGATTCAACAACCAACAGTATTTCTTTTGACATTCGCTTGCCTTAAAGCTCAAGTGCTCAAATCACCAGCGTGATATGAGCGCTAATCAAACACCGGCACAACTCGTGCACGCTGGATGTTCTCCAGCGGCAACAGGTATTCTTCATCGTCGATCTGCACCACCGCCATGTGCTCCTGCACTGCAGCCAGCAACCCCACGAACTTCTTGCGTCCTTCAAAGGGAAAGTTGAGTCGTACTTCCACCTGTTGGCCAACGCTGCCCTCGTACTGATCTTCTTTGAACAGAATACGATCGAGCCCCGGCGACGACACCTCAAGGGTATAGGTGTTGTTGCTGAACTCTTCGACGTCGAGAATGTCGCTAACATGGCGGCTGACTGCAGCGCAATCATCGACACTCACACCGTCGTCGCTGTCGATATACACCCGCAGCTTGCTGTGTTTGCCCTGGCTGAGGTATTCGATACCCCAGATACTGCAACCCAGCGACTCAACCGTAGGCGTGAGCAATTCTTCGACCTGTTTTTCCTTTCTGTTCAATTTCCTCTGTTCAAAATCTCAGTCTGTTCAATTTCTTACCGGCACAAAAAATGGGCTTGACGCCCATCTCGAATGACTCCAAATTAATCTGAGCCCTATGCACGAGCGCCCGCCGTGACGAGGCGGGCCACCAAGGGAATCGGTCTTAACGGGCAACGTATCCCCGCACAACCGGAGTTACACCTGTGCCTTCCAGATACACGCGACGCGGCCTAAAGCCGCGCCTTGCGTACGAAAAAGCCCCTGTCGAGGGGCTTTTCCTTCCTTTGGTAGCGGGGGCAGGATTTGAACCCACGACCTTCGGGTTATGAGCCCGACGAGCTACCAGACTGCTCCACCCCGCATCAGCAAGGGGCCGGATTATAGAGATGCAAAGCGCGCGCTGCAACTACGATGGAAGCGCTATCTTAACCGGATATCAGGGGCCAGAATTGCGGTGCTTTACGCCGAGGTGGTTTACGCCGAAGGATGCCGCCCAGTCAGTGCCACGATGTTTTCCACCATAGGCGGGAAACCCGCAAGCAACTGCGCAGCAGTTGCAATGGTGCCGAAGGCGAGACTCGAACTCGCACGGGCATAAGCCCACTACCCCCTCAAGGTAGCGTGTCTACCAATTTCACCACTTCGGCATGAGCGGCGATTATGCCTGGTGCAAATCGCCACATAACTTTCCGGTGTCCTCAGTCCTCAGGTAGCACGGGGACATCGCCGGCACGCTCTTGTTCTGCGCCAGATTCATCAATTCCAACAGATGGAACATCAGTATCGCTAGAATTTACACTTTCCGCGGGCACCGTCAACTCTTCGGTCTCGGCCTGGGATCCGCTCGTGGGGATACCCTGCAGACCGGCACTATTGGCACGCTCCTTGGCCAGATAGGCGAGCCCGAACGCGATGGCAAAAAATCCGATGGCCAGCCAGGCCGTCAATTTAGTCAGCAGCGATGCAGACCCGGCACTGCCGAACATGGTGTTCGACGAACCACTGCCAAAAGCCGCGCCGACGTCAGCGCCCTTGCCCTGCTGCAGCAGGACCAGCACGGTTAACGCGATGGCATCAAGCACCAGCAAAGACATTAATACAGTTTCGATTGTCGACATGGGTGCTACAACCTTTCCGAACTCTATTCCACTTAAAAACTCTTCGCCCGGGCGTGCTATGCACAACCCGCGGCGGCAATAATGGCGTTGAACTGCGCCACATCCAGCGCGGCTCCGCCTACCAGCCCACCATCGATGTCCGGCTGACTGAACAATTCCTCAGCATTGTCCGGCTTCACGCTGCCACCATAAATGATGCGCATCGAGTCTGCCGCTGCAGCGCTCTCGGCGGCAATCTGCGTGCGAATGAACGCATGCATTTCCTGAGCCTGCTCCGGCGCTGCCGTCCTGTCGGTACCAATGGCCCAGACCGGTTCGTAACCGATCGAAAGCCGCACCAGATCTTCCGTACGGACGCGATCCAATACTGCTGCCAGCTGTCCTTCAACCACGGCGAGCTCATGTCCGGCCTCGCGCTCTGCAAGGGTTTCACCTACGCAGACGATGGGGTTCAAACCGCCACGCAATGCCGCAGCCGCCTTGGTCGCCACGACGTCTTCACGCTCTTCCTGCATGATGCGACGCTCAGAATGACCAACAATGGCCCAACTGCCGCCTACTTCGCGAATCATTTCCGCTGCGATCTCGCCAGTGTGGGCACCTTCGGCGGCTGTACCTACATCCTGCACACCGCACTGCAGCCCGGTGGGCGCACTGCTGGCAAGCGTCTGCAGGTAGACTGCCGGTGGCATCACCACCACATCGATCTCTTCCGTCACTGCGAGTTGTGCGACAAACGACCGGATCAGGTCATAAGACCCGTGCATTTTCCAGTTCGCTGCGACCAGCGCTCGACGCATCCTCTTTACCCGCTAACGGAGGGCGCGCAATGGTATACGTTCATGAGCCAAAATGCCAAGGGCAAAATACGCTACAAATGGGATGGGGCACCGCTTCAAGATCTAATATGCTGTGCAGAGCCAATTAGTGTAGTGTCCCATGCAAAACACAGGACACTACACTGAACCGACAGGAGCAAAAGCATGCTGAATGGCATTCATCACGTGTCAATCAACGTTCAGGACGTCGACGCTGCGATTCAGTTCTACGCAGGCGTACTGGGCATGGAAGAAATAGAGCGTCCAGACCTGGGCTTTCCAGGCGCATGGCTCAAGAACGGCGCTCAGGAGTTGCACCTGCTCGGCATCGAGTCAACTCCGCCCCCGAAGGAGCAACACTTCGCCTTTGCAGTAGATGATCTTTCTGCAGTGACAACGACAGTGGAAGCGGCGGGGTTCAAATGCTCACGGCCTAACGAAATCCCGGGCGTATGCGTGCAGGCATTTACTCATGATCCAAGCGGCAACATGGTTGAATTCAATCAGCGCTTGATCTGAAGCGGCCCCTTCAGGACTCGTCACTCGCGCGAGGATCAAAGTCACCTGGCTGGGGCAAGGCCACACTCACAATGAGCAACAAAATGAGGCCAATCATGCAGCCGTATGCGGCGGCGTCAAAGGTGCCGAAAGAATCATTCGCCATGCTGAACGCCACCGGCCCTATTGCACTGGCGAGCACTGTGACTGCCGTATTCAATCCGCTGATTTCTCCCAGGTGCAATGCGCCGTACTGACGGATAAAAGCCAGATTCGACAACACGCCCCACAGCCCGCCCCCGGCACCAAAACCGAACACCAGCAGCCAGTACCCCTCGGTGCTGTGCAGGTTGATAACGCCCCAGGCGCCGATCAGAAAGCACAGCAACATTGCCACCAGAAACGGCTTCAGTCGAACATAGTCGGCAGCCGCACTGGCGCATAGATTGACTATTACCGAGACAACCGCTTGAGGCAGGAAGTATGCAAACGCCTCTTCCCGTGAGCGGCCAACTTCCGCGAATATCGCCGCAATATGGAAGGTCACCGCAGTACCGAACAGCGCATGAATCGACAGTGACGCCGCATACACCCAGAAGACCGGGTCGCGGCGCGCCTGCCTGAGGGTCTTGTCGCCCACAACGTGCCGAGTTCCTTGGGCATCGCCGTCATGCTTACGACGCCCGTCGGCCAGCAGGCCACAGACTTCCGGCCGGTCACGCACAGTCAACAAAGCCAGCAGCGCAAAACCAATACCCACGGCACCCGCCATGGCCCATAGCGCACCACGCCAGCCCAATGCACCAATCAACAGCACCAGCAACAATGGCGCAATTGAAAACCCTAGAGAGGCAAACACGCCCCGGACACCAGACACCAGCCCCCGGCGCCTATTGAACCATAAGAGCAGCACGTTACGTGATGCACTGGTCAGCACGCCCTGACCGGCAAAGCGCACGCCAAAGTAACCGAGCAGTATCAGAGGAAAAGTCGCCCATGCCAGTTCAGCCCCGACAAACCGGCTGAGGCTGGCGCCGAGTACATCAACCACACTGATGAAACACAGGGTCGCACCGAGCACCACTGGCGCAGCCACCAGCATGACTCTGGCCCCGTACAGGTCGTACCAGCGCCCCGCCCTGGTCAAACACAGTGCGCTACCGACCGTACCGAACAGGTAGGCGGTGGACAATTCAGTTCGGGTCAGCCCCAGTTCGGCTATGAAAGTATCAGCAAATACCGCCATGCCCATGGTCTGGCCGGGGACGCTGAACAGAAATCCAACGGTGGAAATGACCGCGATGACCCAGCCATAGAAGAACGGCAGGCGCGCCGCCGGATAGGGCCAGTCGGAGTGCAGGCGTTGCGCGAGTTTCAGGCTTCGTGCTCTGCCACGTGTGCCAGTTCGGTAGCTATATCACGCACTTCTTCCGCGTTCTCGCCTTCTACCATGACCCGCAACAGTGGTTCGGTACCCGAAGGACGCACCAGCACCCGGCCGCGATCGGCAAGCGCCCTTTCTTTGGCGTTGATGGCTTTGCGCAGAGCATCACATTGCGCCGTTTTCGCCGGATCCTCCACCGAGACGTTCACCATTACCTGGGGCATTTTGGTCATACCATCCGCCAGTTCAGCGATGCTGCGCCCAGTCTCCACTACTGGTAACAACGTCTGCAGAGCCGATACGATGGCGTCGCCAGTGGTGGTCAGGTCGAGACACAGGACATGACCGGATGTCTCACCACCTACATGCCAGCCGCGCTGGTGCAGCATTCCCATGACATACCGATCACCCACTGCTGCGCGGCAGAATTCTATACCCCGCTCCGTAAGGGCCTGCTGCAGTCCGAAATTGCTCATCACCGTGCCAACTACACCACCCCCCAGCACACCCCGTTCATGCCGATGCTGGGCGATGATGTAAATGATTTCATCACCGTCACGGACCTCGCCTTTACCATCCACCAGGCAGACTCGGTCACCGTCACCATCAAACGCAATACCCACATCAGCATGAATTTCGAGCACTTTCTCCCGCAACGTCTCGGGATGCGTGGAGCCGCACTGAGCGTTGATGTTTGTGCCATCGGGTTGTACCCCGATGCTGATCACATCCGCACCGAGTTCTGCAAAAACACGCGGCGCCACGTGGTAGGTCGCGCCATGGGCGCAATCCAGGACAATGCGCATCCCTTTGAGACTGAAGCTGCGCGGCACCGTCGCTTTACAGAATTCGATGTAACGGCCTGCCGCATCATTCAGGCGCGAAGCTTTGCCAAGCTGATCCGACTCAACACAAGCCATGGTTTGTTCCAGCAGGGCTTCGATCTCCAGTTCCACTTCGTCGCCCAGCTTGTTGCCGCTGCCGTCGAAGAACTTGATGCCGTTGTCGTAGTATGGGTTGTGTGAGGCACTGATCACGATTCCCGCATCTGCGTGCAGGGTGCGGGTGAGATAGGCGATGGCCGGTGTGGGCATTGGACCAATGAGGCTCACGTTGGCGCCAGCCGCGGCCAGACCGGATTCGAGTACTGACTCCAACATATACCCTGAGATGCGCGTGTCTTTACCGATGATGATGTGGGCCGGTCCTTTGCTGGCGAATACTTTGCCGACCGCCCAGCCCAGGCGCAGACAGAAATCCGGATTGATGGGGAATTGCCCTACGCGACCACGGATACCATCGGTTCCGAAATACTTCCTGCTCATGTGTGATGCTTTCCTTGTTAGCCGAATGCCGCCAGCACGCTCAACCCGTCGCGAGTAGCACTGACGTCATGTACGCGCAGTATGTCAGCCCCGCGCTGGGCAGCCAACACCGCCGATGTGACGCTTGCCACAGTACGATCACCTATTTCCCGCCCGGTGATCCTGCCGAGCATGCTCTTGCGCGAGACTCCGACCAGCAGCGGCCGACCATCTGTGCGCAGCTTTTCGAGATTCTGCAGCAGCATCAGATTGTGCGGCACTGTCTTGCCGAACCCGATACCCGGGTCAGTCATCAGACGATCCGGTGAGATTCCCCGGGCAACGCAGGCCTCGAAACGCAGCTCGAGAAACCTGCGGACTTCGTCAACCACATCGCTATAGACCGGGGCACGCTGCATGGTTTGCGGCGTACCCTGCATGTGCATGAGGGCAAAGCCCGCGTTGCAATCGCCAACCACGTCGAGCATGGCAGGGTCTGCACCGGCGCTGATGTCGTTGATCAGGTGAGCACCGGCTTCGACAGCCGCTCGAGCAACAGTTGCGTGACGGGTGTCAATGGACAGGATCGTATCGAGACCGCCAAGCGCTGTTATGGCGGGAACAACACGATCGATTTCCTCCTGTACAGATACTTCTTCCGCACCGGGTCGGGTGGATTCACCGCCGATATCCAGCAGGTCCGCACCCTGTGTAATCATGTCTGCAGCTCGTGCGCTGATGGCGTCGAGATCGGCTGCGCCATTGACGAAAAGCTCGCCGCCATCGGAAAACGAGTCCGGCGTGATATTGAGCACCCCCATAATGCGGGGGCGCTCGAAGGTCAGAATGCGATCAGCGCAATGCAGCGCCTGGGGCATTGCGCTCAGCTTTCTTCAGCGGGGCCGCCGATGGGGGACTCGGGCTTAGAGTCCGGGCCGGAGGTCGGTGGCTGCGGATCGGAAGGATGTCGCGGTTTAGCACCGGCCATGATGTCATCGAGCTGTTCAGAACTCAGCGTCTCATACTCGATAAGCGCATCGGCCATGGTGTGCAGTTTGTCGATGTTTTCCGTCAGCAGATTGCTGGCTTCGTCGTAGCACTGGTCGATGATATGGCGCACTTCCTCATCGATGGCATTGGTGGTTCCATCCGACAGAGGCTTGGGCCGCGAACCGGCCGACATGCCCAGGAACACCTCGCCGTCCTCTTCATCGTACTTCAGCGGACCCAAACGATCAGACAGGCCCCACTTGGTAACCATACTGCGTGCCAGTTGGGTCGCCCTTTCGATATCGTTCGACGCCCCGGTAGTGACGTACTCCGGGCCGAGGATCATCTGCTCTGCGATACGACCGCCGAACAGACTACAGATCTGCGAGCGGATCGCCTGGCGGGAAAGACTGTAGCGATCTTCCTCGGGGAGGAACATGGTCACGCCCAACGCACGACCCCGGGGTATGATGGTGACCTTATAAACCGGGTCATGATCCGGCATCAGCCGACCGATGATGGCGTGCCCCGCCTCGTGATAGGCGGTATTGCGTTTTTCTTTTTCCGACATGACCATGGACTTGCGCTCAGCGCCCATCATGATCTTGTCTTTGGCTTTGTCGAACTCTTCCATTTCTACCAGGCGTTTGTTGGCCCGGGCAGCGAACAGCGCGGCTTCGTTCACCAGGTTGGCCAGATCCGCTCCGGAAAAACCAGGAGTACCCCGGGCGATGATGCTGGCGTCGACATCGTCGGCCAGCGGCACTTTACGCATATGCACCTTGACGATCTGCTCACGGCCGCGGATATCCGGCAGTGCTACCACGACCTGACGGTCGAAGCGGCCCGGGCGCAGCAGCGCTGGGTCAAGCACGTCGGGACGGTTGGTGGCGGCGATCACAATGATGCCGTCGTTGGGCTCGAAGCCATCCATTTCCACCAGCAATTGATTGAGGGTCTGTTCCCGCTCATCATGCCCGCCGCCAAGGCCCGCACCACGATGGCGTCCCACTGCGTCGATTTCGTCGATGAAAATGATACAGGGCGCCTGCTTCTTGGCCTGCTCGAACATGTCGCGCACACGAGATGCCCCTACACCAACAAACATCTCGACGAAGTCCGAACCGGAGATAGAGAAGAACGGCACCTTGGCCTCACCGGCGATGGCCTTGGCGAGCAGCGTCTTACCGGTGCCCGGCTGGCCCACCATGAGAATACCTCGGGGGATGTGGCCGCCCAGACGCTGGAACTTGCCCGGGTCACGCAGAAATTCCACGAGCTCCTGTACTTCTTCTTTGGCTTCATCCACGCCGGCCACGTCGGCAAAGGTGGTCTTGATCTGGTCTTCCGAAAGCAGCCGTGCCTTACTGCGGCCGAAGGCCATGGGGCCACCGCGGCCGCCACCACCGCCCTGCATCTGGCGCATGAACAGCATGAAAACGGCAATGATGATGAGAATCGGGAAACTGGCGATCAGTAACTGAGACCAGAAACTCTGCTTTTCTTCTTCGAGAATCGTAGTCTTAACGCCGTTGTCGATGAGTTCACTGATCAGCTTCTCGTCGTTTTCCGGCCATACCACGCTGAACCGCTCTGCATTGCGATCGATGGCAATGATCTTTTCGCCCTGGATCTGGGCCTCATTGATCCGGCGCGCATGAACCGCCTTCACAAAGTCGGAATACGCCATGGGCTCCTGCTGGGGCTCAACATTGAAGTTGTTGAACACCGTCAGCAGCACCGCCGCGATGATCAACCACAGTAGCAAATTCTTTCCCATATCAGACAAGGGAGTTACCTCTTACGTAGCGGAGGAGCAAAGGCTGCTCAAATAATTTCATGTACATTAACTATAGCCGCGCAAGCCTACACCAATCTTTCAATTCAGTCGCGTTTCGCGAGCCAGCCCTCAGCCACCACAAAGACCTCTCGGGATTCGGGGCGCGAGGCTTTCGGCTTGGTCATGGTGACCTTGCGGAACTGCTCTTTCAGCATTTTCACCCAGTCGTCGAGACCTTCGCCCTGAAAAGCCTTGATGGCCATCGCGCCGCCTGATCGCAACCGACGGGTTGCAGCTGCCAGCGCGATATCGGCCAGGTCCATCGAGCGTGCCTGATCGACCGCACGTACTCCTGAAATATTGGGGGCCATATCCGATAAAACAAGGTCCAGGGCTTCGCCACCCAGAATTTCATCAATACGCGTGTCGACTTCCGGCTCACCGGCCCGCCCTTCAATCACCTGTGTTTGCAGCCCAGCGGTGATGGGCAGCGGATCAACAGCGATCAGTAAACCTTTAGTCACCTTGGATTCGAGATAGTTCGTCCATCCGCCCGGTGCTGCGCCGAGTTCCAGCACTCTGCCGTTGCTGCGCAGCAGTTTGAAACGATGGTCGATCTGCTGCAGTTTATAGTGGGCGCGGGAAACCTGACCCTTGTCCTGAGCCTGTCTGACGAAATAATCCCGCTTCTGACGCTGTAGCCAGCGGTTGCTGGATTTGCTGCGCTTTGATTTACCAGCCATGAAATTCCGGAAAAGGGCGCGAATGAGCGTAGAATACCCCAATGTCACTCGCCAGCCGTGAAAAAAAATCTCTGCGTCAGATCGCCCATCACCTGGATACCGTCGTAACTGTCGGCGATCAGGGTGTCAGCGAGGGCGTCATCAATGAGACCGAGCGCGCCTTACAGGACCATGAGCTCATTAAGGTTCGCATCGCGGCGGGCGAGCGCGACGAACGCAATGCTGCTGCTGCGAATCTTGCCGATCTCTGTGGCGCGGAAATCGTGCAGCAGATCGGTAAAGTCGTCATTCTGTATCGTGCCAATCCCAAAGCAGACCCCAGACTTTCGAATATCGCCCGGTATCGGTAGTCGTGGGTCGCCCGTCAGATATGTTCGACGTTATCGATTTCGTACTCCCGGTCACCACCGGGGGTCGAGACCGTCACGGCATCGCCGGTGTTTTTACCGATGAGCGCACGAGCGATGGGTGACATGACCGAGATCTTGCCGATTTTCAGATCTGCCTCGTCCTCGCCGACGATTTTGTAGGTAATTTCCTCGTCCGTCCCCACGTCGAGCAGGGTAACCGTGACACCGAAGATTACTTTTTCTCCGGCAGGGATTTTGGCGATGTCGATGACCTGAGCATCTGCAAGTTTGCCTTCGATTTCCTGTATGCGGCCTTCGTTGAAGCCCTGCTGCTCCCGGGCTGCGTGATACTCAGCGTTCTCTTTCAGGTCGCCGTGTTCACGCGCTTCCGCAATGGCCTGGGTAATCTCAGGGCGCATTACCGATTTGCGGTGCTGCAGTTCTTCACGCAGGTTCTCTGCGCCTTCGACGGTCATTGGAATCGGCATGATGCCCCCCGCTAAACTTCCGCGTGCAAATCCTGAAGCCGGCGAACCACCTCGCCCTGGCCCTGGCGAATGGCAATGGCAATCGCGTCACCACCTGCAAGTGTGGTGGTGTAACACACTTTATTCAGCAGCGCGAGTCGACGGATGATGGCGGAATCGGCGATCGACTGACGCCCTTCAGTGGTATTGACGATCAGGTCGATCTGCTCATTCTTGAGCATGTCCGACACATCCGGCCGGCCCTGGTTGACCTTGCTGATGCTGGCGCATTCCAGTCCGGCAGCACCGATAACCCGCTGGGTGCCCGGTGTCGCCACCAGATCGAAACCGAGATCGATGAGCATCTTGGCCAGTGCAGGCAGCCGATCTCTATCGGATTTCTTGACGCTGATGAATGCCCGGCCGCTACCCGGCAGACGGTCTCCTGCGGCCAGCGTCGCCTTGGCGAATGCCTCACCGAAACTCTCTCCCACCCCCATGACCTCACCGGTGGATTTCATCTCCGGCCCGAGAATCGGATCGACGCCGGGGAATTTGGGAAACGGGAATACGCTTTCCTTCACATGGTAGTGATCAGGAATGAATTCTGCCGTGAACCCTTGCTCCTCCAGACTCGTACCCGCCATGCAACGTGCAGCGACTTTGGCCAGCGACCGGCCGATGCATTTTGAAACAAACGGCACCGTGCGTGACGCCCTCGGGTTAACTTCCAGCACGAATACGTCTTCGCCCTGCACCGCCATCTGCACGTTCATGAGCCCTATCACGCCAAGTTCCAGAGCGATGGACTTGACCTGATCGCGGATCAGATCCTGTATGGCCGGGTCGAGATTATAGGGCGGCAGCGAACATGCCGAATCTCCTGAGTGCACGCCGGCCTGCTCGATATGCTGCATGATCGCGCCGATCACAACCTGATTGCCATCGCTGGCGGCATCGACATCCACTTCAACAGCGTGGTCGAGAAAACGATCCAGGAGAACAGGCGAATCGTTAGAGACGTCAACGGCGCTCTGCATGTACTGCATCAGCTCGTCGTCGTTGTAGACGATTTCCATGGCGCGGCCACCGAGTACATACGAGGGTCGCACCACGATAGGGTAGCCAATGGTCTGAGCGCGTCGAATACCCTGCTCCGGTTCAGACGCCACTCGGTTAGACGGCTGACGCAGACCAAGTTTTTCGACCAGTTGCTGAAAACGCTCCCGGTCTTCCGCGCGGTCAATGGCATCGGGGCTGGTGCCTATGATCGGTACACCAGCAGCCTCCAGATCATTCACCAGTTTGAGCGGGGTTTGACCACCGAACTGTACGATGACGCCGGCGGGCTGCTCCACTTCTACGATGGCCAGCACATCCTCAAGTGTTACCGGCTCGAAGTACAACCGGTCGGAAGTATCGTAGTCGGTAGATACCGTTTCCGGGTTACAGTTGACCATGATGGTTTCGTAACCATCTTCACGCATCGCCAACGCGGCGTGCACACAGCAATAATCAAACTCGATGCCCTGACCGATACGGTTGGGGCCGCCTCCGAGCACCATGATCTTCTTACAATCAGAGGGGTTCGATTCGCACTCTTCCTCATAGGTCGAATACATATAAGCGCTGGTCGCCGGAAACTCAGCGGCACAGGTGTCGACGCGCCGGTACACAGGCTTGATGCCATGATCCTGGCGGAGGCTGCGCACCGTCGCCTCGGGTGAATCGAGCAACGCCGCCAGACGCGCATCTGAAAAGCCTTTACGCTTGAGTGAATACCACTCTTGTTTCGTCAGCGCCTCGGCGGCATGGGACGCGAGTTGCGCCTCGGTCTGCAGCAGGTCTTCGATCTCCGCAAGGAACCACGGATCGATGCTGGTGTAGTTGAAAACATCTTCCAGGCTGAAACCATTGCGGAACGCATCGGCCACGTACCACAGACGCGATGCGCTGGGATTGGCCAGCTCGCGCTTCAGTTCGGCCTGCCATTCCGCATCATTCAGATCGATGATCGGGTCAAACCCGCTCATACCGGTTTCCAGACCGCGCATGGCCTTCTGCAGCGACTCCTGGAAAGTGCGGCCTATGGCCATCACTTCCCCAACTGACTTCATCTGCGTAGTCAAGCGGGGATCGGCCTGGGGAAATTTCTCGAAGGTGAAACGCGGTATCTTCGTTACCACATAGTCGATGCTGGGTTCGAACGACGCCGGCGTCACCCCGCCGGTAATGTCATTACCCAGTTCATCCAGGGTATATCCTACCGCAAGCTTGGCCGCCACCTTGGCGATGGGGAAGCCGGTGGCCTTGGAGGCAAGCGCGGAAGAGCGCGATACCCGCGGGTTCATCTCGATGACCACAATACGCCCGCTGTCCGGGTCGATGGCAAACTGCACATTCGAGCCACCGGTCTCGACACCGATCTCGCGCAGCACGGCGATAGACGCGTTACGCAGCAGTTGGTATTCCTTGTCGGTCAGCGTCTGGGCCGGCGCCACCGTGATGCTGTCGCCGGTGTGCACCCCCATGGGGTCGAGGTTTTCGATGGAGCAGATGATGATGCAGTTATCGACCCGGTCGCGCACCACCTCCATTTCGAATTCTTTCCAACCCAGCAACGATTCGTCAATCAAAAGCTCCGTGGTGGGCGACAGTTCCAGCCCGCGGGTACAGATCTCGACAAACTCTTCGGAGTTATAAGCAATGCCACCGCCGCTTCCCCCCAGCGTGAACGACGGGCGGATGACACAGGGAAAACCAAGCTGGCTCTGTACCTGCAATGCTTCTTCCAGACTGTGGGCAATCGCCGAGCGAGGCGTTTCCAGACCAATGCGCTTCATCGCGCGATCGAAACGCTCCCGGTCTTCGGCTTTGTCGATGGCATCCTGGTCAGCGCCGATCAACTCCACGCCGTGCTTTTCCAGCACGCCTTCGCGCACCAGATCCAGCGCACAGTTCAACGCAGTCTGGCCGCCCATGGTCGGCAACAGGGCATCCGGCTTTTCCGTCTCAATGATGCGCGCCACCGTCCGCCACTCCACTGGCTCGACGTAGGTTGCGTCGGCCATGGCCGGGTCAGTCATGATAGTCGCTGGATTAGAGTTGACCAGCACCACCCGATAGCCTTCTTCGCGCAGTGCTTTACAGGCTTGCGCTCCGGAGTAATCGAATTCACAGGCCTGCCCGATGATAATCGGACCCGCGCCGATGATCAGAATGGAATCAATATCGGCACGTTTAGGCATCGGCTATCTCTTTCTCCATCAGATCGATGAACTTGTCGAATAGATATACACAGTCCTGTGGTCCGGGACTTGCTTCCGGGTGCCCCTGAAAACTGAACGCCGGCACATCGGTGCGCTCCACACCCTGAACCGTGCCGTCGAACAGAGACAGGTGCGTGCACTTGAGGTTATTCGGCAGGGTGTCCTGATCGACAGCGAAGCCATGGTTCTGGCTGGTAATGATTACCTGGCGGGAATCCTGATCCTGTACCGGGTGGTTCGCACCATGGTGGCCGTGAGACATTTTCATGGTCTTTGCGCCACTTGCCAGCGACAACAGCTGATGTCCCAGACAGATGCCGAAGATCGGAATGTTCGTTTCCAGCAGTTCCTTGATGGCGCTGATAGCATAATCGCAGGGCTCCGGGTCGCCGGGACCGTTGGACAGAAAGATGCCATCCGGCTTGCGTGCGAGCACTTCGCTTGCAGGCGTCTGCGCCGGCACTACCGTCAGGGCGCAGCCCCGGTCAGCCAGCAGCCGCAGAATGTTGCGCTTCACGCCGAAGTCATAGGCAACGACATTGAATCTGGGCTCGGTGAGTTCACCGTAGCCCTTCCCGAGCTCCCAGGTGGTTGCCGTCCAATCCCGCTGCGGGCCTGTGACTTCCTTGGCCAGATCCATACCTGCCAGACCCGGAAAGGCTTTCGCCTGGGCCATCGCGCTGTCGCGTCCGGCATCGGTAGCCGCTTCTTCACCGGCCAGTATACAACCCGCCAGCGCGCCCTTCTCTCTGATCAGCTTGGTGAGGCGGCGGGTATCGACATCTGCAATGGCCACGACATTCTGAGCTTCGAGGAATTCGGGCAGCGACAGCTGGGCGCGCCAGCTGCTGAGTCTGCGCGGTGTCTGTCGAATGATCAGACCTGCGCTCCACACGCGCTCGGATTCATTATCTTCTTCGTTTACGCCGGTGTTGCCGATCTGCGGATAGGTCAGCGTGACGATCTGGCGGGCATAGGAAGGATCCGTGAGGATCTCCTGGTAGCCCGTCATGGCGGTATTGAACACGACCTCGCCGACACTGGAGCCTGCGACCCCAATCGACTGGCCGTAAAAAACACTACCGTCCTCGAGCGCGAGTAAAGCCGGTATCAAGTGACTTCCTTCAATTTTGTCTGTTACAAATTTGCCTAGATTTGCCGCGTCTCAGGCGCGCGGTTTACCGGGCTCAACGTGCACGAAGTAGGGAGGCAGAGCGCCCCATACGGTATCGGACGCCAGTTGAACTTAAGGTGGGAAGTCTAATGGCACCGCGCTAAAAAAGCAGTAAAATTATTATTCGGAAAACGTGAGAATTTTGAAAATACCGCACAATCAGGCGCTATGACCGGTGTTTCTGGCCCGCTATAGATTCAACAGGCCCTGCATGTCATACAGGCCCGGTGGCTGGCCTGCAATATAGCGTACAGCCTGCAAGGCGCCCTGGGCAAAATTCATACGGCTCTGAGCCCGATGGGTAATCTCGATCCGCTCGCCTTCACCGGCAAACAACACCGTGTGCTCGCCCACGATATCTCCCCCCCGGATGGTGGAGAAGCCAATGGTCCTGCGCTCCCGCGCACCTGTAATGCCTTCGCGCCCGTATATCGCATCCTTAGTCAAGTCGCGGCCCAGCGCGTCGGCGAGAACTTCGCCCATGCGCACGGCGGTACCAGACGGGGCATCCACTTTATGACGATGGTGCGCTTCGATGACTTCCACATCCACCGTATCGCCCAGCGCACGGGCGGCGACTTCGATCAGTTTGAAGACCAGGTTGACGCCCAGGCTCATGTTGGGGGCCATGAACAAAGCGGTGTCGGTGGCAGCTCTGTGCAGCATGGCCAGCTGCTCGGGCGTAAACCCTGTGGTGCCGATGACCATGCCCTTACCGGTGCCGCGACATACCTCTGACAGGGCAAGGGTAGCTAAAGGCGCAGTAAAGTCGATGACGACATCAAAGTCATCTACATGAGCTGCCGCGTCAGTATTGACCATGACACCGCAGGCACCGACGCCGGCAAGCTCGCCGGCATCGCGGCCCACGTCGGGACTGTCCGGATGCTCAAACGCGGCACCCAGCTCTAGACCTTCCGCCTCACCGATCGCCTGCACCAATGTCCTGCCCATGCGCCCCGCCGCGCCGGTCACCGCCACTCGAACCATATCCATCCTGTTGAACAATTGTGCGCGCACCAGGCGCGAAGAATTCCAATGTTACTCGCAACGTTGGTTTGTCGCACGCAGTGCGGTTATGGGAAGCGCATGCGAAAGCGGGCGCTCATGCGCCCGCTACTGGCCGTACCCCTTCAAGCGTTGATTCAATTGCCGAAGTTCAGTCCTACTTCGAGCCCCCAGGTACGAGGCGCCCGCGGTGCCGCATACGACCACAAGCCAGCCACGTCGAAACCGATCTGATAACCATCTTCATCCCCTATGTTGCGACCGAACAGGCTGGCGTACCAACCCTGGTACTCGTAGGTGAACGAAGCGTCAATCAGCCTCTGGGAATCATTCGACAGCTCAGATTTGTTGGCAAAGTCCACTTCATGATCGCCGAGGTAACGCATGCCAACCCAGACCCGCGCAGATCCCGGACCGATTTCCCACTGATAATCAGCGTTGATGCCGAACGTCACATCTGGCGCACGGCGGATTTCCAGGCTGGAGAAATCCTGAATGTTCGGACTTCCCGGCGTGCCGGTGTCGACCGCAAAGTCATCGTACTCGGCATCCAGAAGCCCCATGTTCGCCCGCACCGTGAAACGATCCGTCAGCAACCACGCCATCTCCAGCTCAAGACCCTGGAGCGTGGCGTTAGACGCATTCACTACCCGCGTAACCTGACCGGTGCCGCTGGTGGCGGAGGGCTGCTGGATCTCTTCCTGCTTATCGTCGTACTCCATGTAGAACGCAGTTGCGTTCATGGTCATCTTGCCATTCGCCCACTCAGACCGGTAACCGATCTCGAAGTTGTCTACCGTCTCAGGGTCGTAGGGCGCAATGGCTGTTTCAACCGCATCAACACGGCCGTTGAAACCGCCGGCGCGGAAGCCACGTGAATACGAGCCGTAGAACATATGATCTTCAGATGCGCGATAGGTCAGCGCCACCTTGGGCGTAAACTCATTCCAGGTTTCGGAGTTGGAGATGGGCGTGAAGAAATTGGTGGCACATTGGGCGGGAATACCGGCGTAAGCACTCGGGAAGGTGGCCGGATCCTGCGCGCAGGGCACGATGCCGCGCTGGCTGCTGGTTTTGTCGTCTTCGGTGTAACGAGCACCCAGCGTGAGCATCAACCTATCTGTGAGATCGTAGTCTCCTTCGAAAAACACCGCCCAGGATTCGCTTTCCTGGTTGGTGTACTGAGGCAACTCAAGCACGCCCGGAATCGCGAACCCGATCCAGCTCAGCAGACGGATCTCATACTCTGAATCCCAGTAATATCCACCCACAGTGCCTCGGAGTTTGCCGCCATCATCGAAGGTAAAGCGCAGCTCATGAGTCATCTGTTCGTACTCCGCCGGACGGTCAGTGTGGAACAGCAGCGTCGGCACGGCGTCCCAGTCGGAAATCACATCCTCTTCCGTCTCCCAGGACGCGCCGATGTAGTCCATGCGCCAGCTGTCGTTAATTTCCCAACGCATTTCAAACTGATGGGTATCTGCATCAAAGCTGGTGTCTGCTGGTGACAACCCGTTGTGGTCAAAGCCCGGGTCTGAGCCGTCGGGCAGGACCGCGCCATCGAACACCTGGGCATTTCTATAGCGGTCGCCCGTGACAGGTTCGCTGGTATTGGGCGAGCAGAATCCGAACACGTCGCAGAACAGCTGCCCTGGTTGACCGACGTTCAGAAGCACGTTGGTATCTTCCTCGCTCTCCTCAATGACACTGGTCCATTCCAGCTCTAACCCATCAGCGGGCATCCAGAGGAAATTCGCTCCAAAGGACGTGTATTCGTTACGGCCATTATCATCGCCGGTTGCCACGTTGTCGAA
>CAYMUT010000029.1:0-64713 GCA_964393625.1 uncultured Pseudomonadales bacterium | reverse complement strand
GCACCCGTATCGCCCTGGGCGCCGGTCGCGCCGGTAGCGCCCGTATCACCTTGAGCACCCGTTGCACCTGTTGCGCCAGTATCACCTTGAGCGCCGGTGGCTCCTGTTGCACCCGTATCGCCCTGGGCGCCGGTCGCGCCGGTAGCGCCCGTATCACCTTGAGCACCCGTTGCACCTGTTGCGCCAGTATCACCTTGAGCGCCGGTGGCTCCTGTTGCACCCGTATCGCCCTGGGCGCCGGTCGCGCCGGTAGCGCCCGTATCACCTTGAGGGCCTTGAGCTGCAGTCGAGCCACCAAAGAGAAAGCTTATTTGTAAGATGTCACTATCGATGAAGGGATTTAGATCTAAGCCGGAGGACGAGGCCGATAGACTGCCCCGAATAAGTAAATTTTCTGAGCCTGTGCTCGAATCGGTGACGAGCGAGATGTCGAGGTCTCTGAATATCTGATAATGCTCAGGGTCTGAACGCACCAAAACAGAGACATCCCGGTTTCCAGCTTCTTGAAGTACGTAAGAGTAGAGCTCAGTGTTATTTGTAGCGTATATATCGGTATTGCTGATCAGCAAGGTCGTGTCGAGGCTCAGCTCGTTAAGGAACTGTATACCCCCACTTTGCACGAACGATGGGCTGGACACGAAATTTCGGTCGTACAATAACTCGAAGCTTAATCCGCCGCCCGCGCGGCCTTGAAGACCCTGTGGCCCCGTCTCGCCTTGCGGACCTTGAAGACCTTGAGGGCCTATTTCACCTTGAGGGCCTTGAGCACCGGTTTCGCCCCGAGGGCCTTGAGGGCCTAATTCACCTTGAGGGCCAGCGGGGCCTTGATCGCCTTGTGGACCAGTTTCACCTGGTGCACCTTGAGCGCCGGCATCACCTTTTGGCCCTTTTGTTCCTTTTGTTCCTTTTGGTCCTTTTGGTCCTTTTTTTCCTTGAATTCCCTGAGGACCTTGAGCGCCGGCATCACCTTTTGGCCCTTTCGTTCCTTTTGGTCCTTTTGGTCCTCTTGGTCCTTTTGGTCCTTTTTTTCCTTGAATTCCCTGAGGGCCTTGAGCACCTGTTTCACCTTGAGGACCTTGAGGACCTGTTGCACCGGTATCACCTTGAGGGCCCTGATCGCCCTGAGCACCCCGAGGACCCTCTGATCCTTCCGAAGCGAACATCACAATCTCTATCTCGGCAGGTAATCCCTCCAGTGATTCTTTACTGCCCAGGTTGACATCCACACGTCCAGCGCCCTGAAGCATAAGACCTCGGTTAGAGAAGGGATCATCTAACCAAGCCCGGACAATGCCCGTCACGTCGACTTCCAGATATCGACCAACGTGTCCATCTTCAACCTGAAACTGAGAAACAAAGTCATTGAGCGGTGGCAGCATGGGATCGACACTGTCTTCGTCCCAAGCAGACGTCACCACATTCAGATTCAGTGTTCCGCCTCGGCGAACCTTCTGGACCCACAAGCGTAACGTTGCAGATTCAATGTCTGCACCCGCGGTCGATTCAGGCAGCGCCGCGAACGAGAAGTTTAGATAGGTGAATCTTCCTGGGCGGCCCACCGCGCCTTGGCTGACTTTAAGTAACGCTGGGTCCGCTACCTTGGCGTTGTTCTCTTTTATCCACGTATCGTCGATAACCGGCAAAGAGATTGCGTGGCTCACATGTGGCGCACCTAAGAGCAACGCCGCGACGAGAGAAACGTATCTCCATCGACTAAACGATCCCATGCCTGCCACCCCCAATTTTTAGCTGCTTGTCCATCACAACCCTATCGTGCGGAGAGGCTTGTGATTTCTAGGATGTCACCCTGTTAGATGCCACCCTAAGAGAGCATTTTGATATCAACATAAGGGAGTATTGATAAACGAGCAAGATTATTTACAAACAAATACATTGCTTACTTTTATTCACGATATCAACGAGATATCGCTTTGTGGAGATTTCCTGGAAGTTAGGCCGAAATCGCCCCGGTCGGATCGGTATAGAAGGGTCTCGAGTATGGTTCTCTGCACCGCTAACGTCGGGTAGGGGCCCGAGCGGTTGCGATGCCTGGTATTTCAAAAAAAATCGCCGGGCAATGCCCGGCGATTTACTCATTGACTCAGATTGGCTAGCCGTCTGAGCCTTCGATGATTTGCTGGCCACCCCACATGTTGAAGCTGCATTCCAGAGTGCTATTGAAATGCCGCCCAAGCATACCACTGCCGGAATTCAACGTTGCCACGAACTTAGTCCAGGCTGTAGCGCTGTCATTCACATCAAAGATCACCACATCCGGCGTATTTGCGCCTGCGGTATATGGTTGCACCGCCATAACCATGTCCGGAGCGGCATCACCCATGCTGCCCAGCACGCCGCTCATATGGCGAAACAGATCCTCCAGTCCTTCGTTCGTCACGCCATGCTTGGTGCGACATGCTGATGCGCCAATGAAAGAGCCACTACCTTGCTCTTCCTGCACGTGCAGCGGTCGAACCCCGCCCATCATCGGCACGCAATCGACAATGGTGTCAAAGCGAGCACCAGCAGCAGCCACCGCCGACGAGGCCACGCTGGCATCAGAATCAGACGCCCAAGTTCGGATAGACGCTGTGCCAAATCACCTCTACTTGAGAATCGCCCTTGTGGTGATTCCATAGATAGGTATCACGCAAAGGGATATCTGCCGCATTCAGGGTTTTCACCAGGTTATCTCGGGCTTTCATCAGATCATCCTGATCCTTACCTGGCAGATAATTACACAGATAAGATTCGAGGATGGCCGGTGGCGGTGGCGCATCTTCAGCAAAACTGAGTTCCGACATGAAGCTGACCGGTACGGCCAGAACCAGTGCTTTCAATACGAAACGATACATCTTTTTCACTCTCATTCTCCCTGGGCTCTAGACAATAAATTGGTTTGTCCAGAACAGTTCGATTTTGGTTCGAAGCTGCAGAACGGATTCTTCCATACCCGATAGACACGCCGAGAATCGCATCGCCCAACCGTACGCCGAATTACACGCTCCCGCGACGCTTCCAGACAAACCTCAAAATCGTCCACGCCAACTTCCGATACATGGCAAAACGCCGTTAATGCTTGCTATTCGAGCGCACTCGCGAGCAGATAGCCTAGCGGATACGGAACACTAAACACCGGTTGCCATACTTGTTGTATTCAGATATCTGGGTCGTAACTCCCAAAAAACTCAATCCAATGAGGGTGCATTTGCCGTCCAGTCGCGCAGCGACGAAATAGCAAAGGCAAGATCGATGAGCTGCTGCTCGCAGTCCCAGCCTGAAATGGCATGCAGCCCAACAGGTAGACCGGAATCATCAGCACCGCAGGGAATGGATATCGCCGGGTGCCCGGTGAGATTCGCAATAGAAAGGTGTGACCACCATTTCGCAAGTGCCTCCTTTTTCCCATTAATCATGACCCGCTGATCTTCCTTAGGATCAGCCAGCGGCGGCGGAGCATTCAAAGTCGGCGTTACCACCAGATCATAGTCTGCCAACTGCCCTTCAAGTTCGTCGTACAGGGCAGATCGGGCAATTGCATCATTCTGCATTCCCACACCATCGATGTGAAAACGTTGGTCATCCAGCAAGCTTTGCATCACCGGCCCCAACAGCTCTTGCTGTTCCGCAGACATGGCGCGGACTCTGGCGGCCAGGTTCGCAGCCATCATCTGCGTGGCAATTTTCGGAGAAAATTCCGTGGGGTCCACATTTGAGGACTCAACCTCGAGCCCCATAGAACCCAACTCATTGAGCATTTCTTCGACCAGCGCCAGGACTTGCGGCTCACGCGGTAAACCCGCAAGCCCTGGCAGGAACAGCGCCCGCTTACCTTGCAGCAGTTCGCCCACCCCGCTCGGCACTTCCAGCGGTCGTACAAAGCGTCGCGACCAGGGATCCAGGGGGTGTGCGCCCGCCATGGTGTTAAACATCGCAACGAGGTCAACCGGATGCCGGCAGTTCATCGATATCGAGCTGTTATTGCCAAAGTGAAATGGCCAGCTTTCGTGCGGTATCGCACCAACCGTGGGTTTCATGCCCAGCACGCCGCAGGCTGCTGCGGGGATTCTTGATGACCCGCCTCCATCTGTGCTGATCGCCAGGGTTGTTGCCCCTGTCGCAGCAGCTATTCCCGCCCCGCCGCTGCTACCCCCCGGTGAAAGTGACGTATTCCATGGATTTCTGGAAATGCCGCTTAACTCGCAATCCGTCAGTACTTGAGCAGCAAACTCCGGGGTTGTCGTCTTGCCAATCAGAATGGCGCCAGCCGCCCGAAACCGGGCGACGGCCGCGACGTCAGAATCAGGAACATGGGTTGCGAAAGCCCGTGATCCATAAGTCGTGCGCATACCTTTGGTATTGAGGAGATCCTTTACGGAAAAAGGGACGCCATACAGAGCAGGCAGATCACCGGTTTGACCTCGAAGAGTACGATCGCATCTTGCCGCCTCGTCCAGCGCTGCCTCCCAATCAAGTGTGACGAACGCATTACAGGTTTTCTGGACCCGCTCAGCGACATCGCGCGTCCCTTCCATGACTTCCACGGCGGAGAGTTCGCGCTCCGCGATTAATCGTGCTATTTCGCTTCCCGATAAAGCAGCTAAGTCCATCTACCACCGGCTAATATGTTCAGCAATGGCATCGTTTTACACGATCTTCTTCGATTCAGCAGCCATATTCGTCGATTCCACGCTACGCCCGCGCAAGTGCCACCCTTCCCGCCAAACATCCAGGTCGTCTACGCCAGATACTTCCAAAACATGGCAAAAACAGCGTTAATGCTTGCTGTTCGTTACCGGCTTGCGCCGGGCATCTGGTAGATCGAGTTGCACCAGGGAGGTTAACCCGATGAGCGAGAATGACAAGTACGTCAAACGAGTTGCTTCACTGCGCGCGCCTGCCCCATTAACCGACGGTCTTCAGCTCAGTGATACCGATATCCAGCAGGCTGATGAGGTTGTGCGAAAAGTACAGACAGTCGGGTACGCCGTTTTGCCCGACTTCCTCGATACCGAACGCCTGGAGCATCTGCGGGCGGCGCTGGAACCCATATTCGCAAAGACCGGCAGCCGGGATGTTTCCGGCGGCCGTAACCGACCGGGTTACCAAGGTGTGCAAACCGTGCATGTCCACAACCTGTTCGCCAAAACCCGAGCCGTCGATCAGATTGCCGTAGACCCGCTGCTGTTGAAAATCATCGAAGGTGCGCTGGGCCCGCAATTTCAACTATCGGTTGCCACGGCAATGTGTCCAGATCCCGGCGTTGATCCCCAAGGTCTGCATCAGGACGACGGGCATTACCCGCTACCCCGCCCGCGCCCGCCGTTTATCGCCAACACGCTGATTGCGCTGGATGACTTTACCCGGGCCAATGGGGCAACTCGCATCGTGCCAGGTAGCCACCGCTGGACTCACGCCGTAGATCAGGACGCTGAAGTGGAATACGCCGAGATGTCCGCTGGCTCTCTGCTGGTATTCGATGGGGCACTGTGGCACGGCGGCGGCGGCAATACCACCAGCGACCGCCGACGCCGTTCGATCAATCTGAACTTCAACCTCTCGTGGCTGCGTCAGCAGGAGAATCAGTATGTCGGCATTCCCCGACAGATCTGGCTGACGTTACCCGAGCGCCTGCAGCGTCTGCTAGGTTTTCAGAAGGTCAATTTTCTCTATGGCAGCGTCGACTACACCGATCCGCTGGTGTATTTCAAAAATAATCCTGATTCAATGGAGTAACCTATGGCCACAACAACCCTGCTCGAAAGACGCAACGCCACTCTAGGAACAGGCGCACCGCTGTTCTATCAGGAACCCGTGCACATCGTGCGTGGCTCGGGTGTGGAGCTGTTCGACGACAGTGGGCGCCGTTACCTCGACATGTACAACAACGTGCCGTGCGTCGGCCACTGCCACCCCCACGTGGTGGAAGCCCTTACCCGCCAGGCACAGACACTGAACGTGCACAGCCGTTATCTGCACGAAGGTATCGTGGACTATGCGGAACGTCTGGCAGCACTCCACTGGGAGGGCATCGACAGTGTCGTCTTTTCCTGCACGGGTACCGAAGCCAACGAGGTTGCCATTGCCATGGCCCGGGCCTGTACCGGCGGACGGGGCATCATCACCACCACCGCTGCCTATCACGGCAACAGCCATATGGTCCGCAAGCTGACGCACCTTGGAGATTCGACGCACCACGATGATGTGCGGGCTTTTCCGTTTCCGGATCTATACCGACCAATAGAACAGGGCCTGAGCCAGACAGCACTTTGCGATCGGTATCTCGAGCGCATCGCCGATGCAATTGAAGACTTCAAAACCCGCGGCGTGCCGCTGGCCGGGTTGCTGGTCTGCTCGATCTTCGCCAACGAAGGGCTGCCCGACATTCCTGAGGGTTTTATGGCAAAGGCCGCAAAGCTCATCCGCGATGCCGGCGGCCTGGTGATTGCCGACGAAGTACAGGCAGGTGTGTGCCGACCCGGCAGGTGGTGGGGGTATGAAGTGACCGGTTTCGAACCCGACATCGCGGTAATGGGCAAGCCTTTAGGTAATGGACTACCCCTGGCCGCTACCGCCGCCAGCAGCGAGATCGTGAATACCTTTCGCAAACGCTCACGCTACTTCAACACCTTCGCCTCGAGCCCGATGCAAGCTGCTGTGGGTTCCGCAGTACTCGATGTCATCGAGAATGAGAATCTGCTGACCACATCAGCGGCAATCGGCCAGCATATGCGCGACGCGCTGCAGCAACTGAGCGAACAGGTCGAAGCCATGGGCGATGTACGAGGCCACGGGTTGTTTATCGGCATTGACTGGGTCAGTGATCGGGGTGCACACACGCCAGACCGCGAGGGCGCCGCGCAGGTCGTGAATACTCTGAAAGACAAAGGTTTCCTGATCAGCAACGCCGGGGCACTCGGTAATGTTTTGAAGATTCGGCCGCCCCTGGCATTTCGCATGGACCATGCCGAGGAGTTTCTAAACGCGTTTGCCGAAACAGTGAGCTGACTTGTCAAACCCCGGTTCTTCTGCCAATCCGATATCCGAACACGCTGCCAGACAGGCCCTCGAGCATTGGCCGGTGCAGGTCGCCGAACTGAAGTTCATATCTCAATCAGAAAATATCGTATTCAAAGTGCGTAGCGCGCAGGAAGAAGAGTTCGTGCTGCGCTTGCACCGGCCCGGCTATAACTCTCTGGCCGAGCTCCAAAGCGAACGGGTATGGACCGCAGCGCTCAATAACACCGGGATCAGCGCACCGATCGGCGTACCTTCCATCACAGGAGAACAGTTCGTACAGATCGAAGAGCGCTACGCCGGCATGTTGCACTGGTCTGAGGGGACTACCCTGCGGCCCGAGTTTTACGCCACCAGAGATCCACACATACGCAGCCGATACCTGCAGCAGCTTGGCCGCCTTATCGCGCGCCTGCACGAGCAGGCCATCGCGTGGACTCCGCCTCAAGGCTTTGAGCGACGCAATCTGGATACCGACGGTCTGGTTGGCGAAATGCCATCCTGGGGACGCTTCTGGGAAGTACCAGAAATCGATCGAGCGGTTCGAGACCGGCTCTCCCACCTGCGCAAGGCATTGCAACTGATACTCGGTGAATACGAGATACTGGCCAGAGCAACCCAGCAGTTCTCGCTCATTCACGCCGACTTACACCTTGACAATGTCATCAGATCCAACGATACGCTGCATGTCATCGACTTTGATGACACCGCATTCGGTTTTCATGCTTTTGATCTGGCCGTGGCGATCAATGAATTTCAGACCCTGCCGGAGTATGACGAGATTGCCGACGCGCTGATCACAGGCTACAGCACCATCCGCCCCATTCACGCCGAGCGGATGCGGGCCTGGCTGCGTCCCTTTCATGTGGTACGCACTTGTTCGCTGCTGGGGTGGCTGCACGACCGCCCGGAAACGGGCAGACGCAATCACTTTGCCGAGTTTTCCGAGCTCGCCCTCAACTCGGCGGCGGAACTCGGTTACATCTAAGGCGCCTGTCTCGCCGGTGGTGTTATCGGTGTCCTGGTTGCTCTGGCGCTTGAACGCGTTGGCGCAGATCCAGCTACCGCTTCAACCATTTCCTTGACGGCGGCTGCATTACGCGCTCAAGCACCCGCGACCGTTCCAGCCAAACACCCAATGTCTAAAGCTAGTCACGTCCTGCCATGGTTTCGAAATACGCTCTCGCGGATCTGATCTCATGCAGCAGCGCTCTGCGATTGTGGGTAAGTGTTTCTGTGGGAACGGCGTCAAAGACCGGCTCTTCGAGCTGCGCACCTAGCGCTTCCATGTTCTCGGGAATAAGGATTTCTGCAAGATCATCGAGCCGGGCGAGCCATGCCCTCGCGATCTGCCGGCTTTCAGTCGAATCCCCAATCCGGGGTTGGCCCTCAATCGCTATGTAGATAGCGCCGGTATGCAGGTTGCTGGTCGGATTGAAAATGGCGAAATGAATCGGAGATGAGGTGCCTGAAAAAGACTGCTCGGAACCGTAGGCACGCAAGGCCAGCCAGGAACTCTCTGTAACCTCGAGGTCAAGGTCGAAGTCAACGCGTTCTGCTCCCTCAATGGGAGACAGCCGCTTGATGATCTTTCCGTTCCGAACAATTTCTAAGACATTAATCCGGTCTTTATCAGGGTCATAGACCAGGTAACCCTGCACCCGTACTGTTCCCGGTCCGGTAAGCTGAAGTTCACTACCGATTCCGGCGCCGTTAACACTGAAGTCTGCGATAGGCCCGGTTGTCACGAAGGTTCTGCCCAAGCGCACAGCATCCAACCACTTCTCATATGTCAGCGGGCCGCTGACCTTGGTATAGAAGCGCTCATGTCCGGGTATATTCTGGTCGGCGCAGGGATAATCGGTACCTGCTGTCGGGGCAACTCGAAAACCCAGGTTGAGGATGTCGTACCAGGCATCATAGCCAGCCCGGTTGAATTGCAGGACCTCCAGAAAATGCAGAAGGTTGTGTGGCAAAACAACAGCCATGCCTCGATAAGGCGACAGGAGGCTGCCGCTGGCTGCAAAAGCGTGGGCAAAACCATTAATCCCGCCCTGGGCGACGGATTCTTCCCAGGCCTCGCGATAGATCAGGTAGTTCTCTGGGTCAAAAATCGGCTCGGATGCACCCAAGGTTATTGTATGGCCCAGGAAATGCGTTCTTGGCGTCTCTTGTCCCGTGACAAGCAGATAGTTACCTCGTTGGTAGTAACTGCCGGGACCAAACGCATATTGCGGCGAGATATCGAAATTCCTGACTTTCCCCATCTGTAGCAGATTGGCTACATGAAGGTCTTCAGCCTGCATCATCTTGAGGATCATGGGATTGAGATCCGGATGAGGACGCTGGATGTGCAAGTGATCATCTGAGCTGAACCAGCCCTGGCTGGGCATGTCGATCCAGCGGGCCATGGTGATGTCGAGCTTTCGAGTCTCCCCGGATTTCAGCGAAACCCTCTCGCGCGATACTCGGTATTCCGGTCCCTTGAATACCTCAATTTCGGTTTCTCCCGCAGGTAGGGTGAGGCTGGCCGTGCCATCGCTGTAGAATTGTACGGAACGCGTATAATGATTGGTCAGTCTGTCCTTAAAGCCGGCAAGCGCCGATGCAAGGTTAGTGTAACCTGCACCGGCGTCGCTCATGTCGCAATCTCCCCCGAATCTCACGGCGTCCTGCGCAACATGGTCCTCACCAGATCGATCACGGACATGCAGACGCGCCGGTGTCAGCTTGCCGCTCACACCATCAATGAATCGGAGCTTTAGCGTCGCTTCTTCCGCTTTTTCCTCTTCCGCTTTACCGTCAAAGGCAAGAAAAACCAGGCCCAGGGTCAAGCCGGCGATGATCAGATGTCTCATATAACCTCCCTCTTCCCGCTTGTGGTCTGCTCTGGCTTCAGCGGGTTTGCGCGTTGTGTGTGCTACTTTGCTAATCGTCGGTAGCCTCCTCGTTCTCCTTCAACCCCAGATAAGGTCGTAAATACCTTACCGCCAGATAAATCGGTCCAGTATCACCCAACGCAACCAGCAACTTGAATACGTAGCCAGAAGCAATGAAAATCAGCAGCTGAGGCCAGATCGGCTCATCCGCATTAACCGGCAGCGCCCGCGCATAGAAATGGGTGATCAGTATCACTGCAGTCGAATCAACAATCTGACTCATCATCGTCGAAGCATTATTGCGCAACCACAGGTGTCGCCCGGCAGTGACCCTCTTCCAGAAATGAAACAACCTGACATCGCAGAACTGCGCGACCATATACGCCACCATTGACGCAGCCACCGCACCAAACGCCAGTTCCCGGACCTCGAAGAACACCGGCAGACGCCCTGCTTCATCTACACGGGGCAGGCCTGTAGCCGGATCAACGGGCTCAAAACCGGGCAGCACGCCACCAAGCCAGAGTAGAAAAACCACCCACACGTTGAGCAGCAAGCCAACCCACACCATATCTCTGGCTTTCTTTTCGCCGTAAAGCTCACTGATCAGGTCAGTGCACATGAACGTTACCGGGTACGGCAACACGCCCACCGCTACCACCATGGGCAGCTCCACACCGAAAACGGTGAATGACAAGTCAATAAACCGACTGATACCCAGTACGTTGAGCAGCGCCAGTGTACCGAGGAAAACCCCCGACAAAATAAGGAACAGGCGCTGTCGCCGCTTGTGATAGTCAATCGTCATAGCATTGGCGCCAATGGCGGCTCACTGTCGCGGTGAGCTCAACCACGCTTCATTAACACAGTTCTGCAGGCGTCCGCCGCTCAAGTACGACACAGCGACCTCACCGCCTTTATAACGCATGTCATATACGCTCTCGGGCGTAAAAAAGGCCGAATGGGGCGTGAGCAACAGGCGATGGTCGATCCACTCCTCGTCTGCAGCCCATGCTTTAATCAGCGGATGTTCAGGGTTGGCCGGTTCCTCCGGCAGCACGTCGAGTCCGGCAGCTTGAATCTGGTTATCGCGCAACGCATCGTGCAATGCGTCCAGGTCGACGATCGGGCCGCGCGCGGTATTGACGAGAATCAGGCCCGGCTTGCTCGCCGCCAGCACGTCAGCGTTGATGAGCTTTGCAGTTTCGGCAGAAAGCGGAGCATGTATGCTCACCACATCACTCTGGCCGAACAGTTCCTGCAGGGAATGTGCTCTGCGGATACCGACAGACAGCTCCGCGCCATTTTCCCGGTATGGGTCATACATGACCACATCCATGCCCAGCGCTTTGGCCCGCAGGGCCGCAGCGGTACCAATACGCCCCAATCCTACGATGCCGCAAACGCTGACCGACAGGCGCTTGCCATAGGGGTTGAGTGCCGGGCGCCAAAGTCCGCGGGGGTCTTTCTTCAGCTCTCTGGTATGAAAGGTGATACCTTTCATCAGCGACATCATGAGGGCGATGGCGTGGTCCGCCACTTCCTGCGTACCGTAGTCCGGAACGTTACAGACCGGCACGCCAATCTCACCCCAGGCCCGCACGTCGATATTGTCGAACCCGACCTTTGGCGTCATGAAGATGCGGCAGTTGGTCATTTTCGATCGAAACTCTTCGGGGATATCATTGATGCTGACCACAGCATCACAGCCTGCCCACTGATCGTCGGGAACATCGTCATAACGCTCAAAAAAATCCGCGTTGTGCTCGCCGACACTGGAAACCTCGATCTCACGATCGCTCGGCCAGCGCATCGCTGGCCACAGAATGTTGAACGTCATTTACTCCCCCGAAACTGGCGTTATTTGCCGAAAATGTTAACCCGCGCTTACCGTTTCCGCCAGCAACGCGACGCTGTCACGCATGACCTGTTGTTCGACGCCGGCGATGCGCAGGCGGGTAGCGATCAGGTGGGTCATGCCCAGTTTTTCGATATACATGTCGATCTTGTCCTGTACCTCTTCGGGCGTGCCTGTGATGGTCCAGTCGTCTATGCCCTCGCCTTCCTCCAGCCTGGCATTGTCACTGCGCTCATGCATGAGCGCCCGCACCTTCTTCAGCAAACCGGCATCACGGGTGACGAATACGGAGCGCATCAACGGTACCTCTGCGGGCGCAACCGTCTCCGCATCCTCAGCGGCCTGGCGATGGGCTGCATAGTTGCGTTGCAGCGTGGCCAGGCTTTCCATGGGAGAACACAGATAGGGCAGTCCAAGCCGGCCCGCCTGGGCCAGTGCTTTGGGGCCGAACGCAGCCACCCACAATGGCGGGTGCGGCGCCTGAGCTGGTCGCGGGTGCACCTCCACCGCATGGTCCTGTTCACCATCCAGCGATACCGGATTGCCTGCCCAGGCTTCACGCATGATGCCCAGTGTCCAGGCGAAGATGCGCCGCTTTTCCTTCGGGGGCACATGAAACGCCCTGAGCATTTCCGGCGCGTAGCCCCGCCCGACACCCAGAATGACCCGCCCGCCACTCAACTGATCGAGCACCGCAACCTGCTCAGCAGCCTGCAGAGGGTTACGTAATGTCAGCAGATATGAGGTGGTGCCCAGGCGTATGCGGCTGGTCGCTCCGGCGACGCTGGCTAGAAGCGTCAACGGATCTGGTAGTGCATTCTCACCGAAGTGGTTCTCCGGCAACCAGATGGACTCGTAGCCGCACGCTTCAGCAAACCGCGCCTGTTCACACAAGCTCGCGGCGCCTAGATCAGCGAAATTCCAGGGGGTCAGGCCAAGGTGCAGGCGGCTCAAATCGATCTCATTCAAAGTAAAACCGCAGATTACACAGCCCGCCGGACCTCTGCTAGCCTGAAAGTATGGTACGGGTCGACCTGATAGTTGAATCAGATGAAATGCCCCGCGTGCGCCTGCTGCAGGACCACATGCGGAATCTCGACGTGGATCTGGTGCTTTGTGAAGAGGAGCCGGACCGACCGGCGCCACGCCGGGTAATCATACCGAAAGCATCCGGCTCGGCATTCGCCGAACTGCACAAAATACCAGGGGTGGAATACATCGCCCTGCATCTGGATGAACGATCCCAAGACATACCCGCCGACTTCGGCGTGCGTATTCCAAGCTGGCCCGGCCGTTCCTCAGACCACGACGTGCGCCAGCTGGCCAACTACCTGCACCAGCCGGTGGAAAAACCTGCCGACAAGGCGGCCGGCAAACGCCAACCCATAGATCGCACCAATGCCGCGGTGCTGGCCGGCTTCGTGTTACTGAGCACAGCCGGGATCGGCGTCGTTTTAACTGATTCCGGCAACCCGGCGCCAAACGAGGAACTACTACCCGAGACCCTACAAACCAAGGATACGGAAAACGCACCCCATGACATTCTGCCTGGCGCCATCGCCAGCGCTGAAATAAATACCCCGCCGCCCAGGACCTGCACCGACCCGCTCGACGTTCTGCAGGCAACGCTCACCTGGCAGGACCCTACCGATTTTGCGCCGTGCGAGCAGAAACCTGATTAACTGATCCGTCCTGATCCGCTTCATCACCGACCAGCGTGGCAACCTGAAAGAGATACATCGCCCGCATGGTAGCCGCTACCGCAGACACATGCCGTTGCTGGGCAAACTCTTCGTACAGCGGGTCATTCTCCAGCAACAGACAGCGCTCACCGGCGCCGCAGCGGAATTCGGTACGTTCACCAAACGAATTGCCGGCACGACCGTACTCACCGAATTCTTCCTCGTTCTGAGCAAGTCGCCAGTATGACTCCCAGGTCGTCGGAAAACCGGCGATAGGTTCCTGTACGGCATGAATAGTCTCTTGCGCAGCGTCCGCCAGCACCGCACTGAGACTCACCGCCCGCGACAGCAGGGCGCCGCACAGCGACTGCGCTGCGTGCTTTACCCGCTCGCTGCGCAGCCGATAGCGATCGAATCGATCACCCATCGACAGCCGCCACCAGCGCCCGGTATATACCGGCACCGCGTGGGCCGGCGAACTGACATCCTGCACGTAGTTGATCACCCGCCCCAGCTCACGCAGTTGCTGACGGCGGGACTTGGCATCCTCTATATTGCGTAGCAACGCTTTAAAGTGATCGTGAAAGCGCGTATCGATCACACCCAACGTGCTGCGGTTGGTCTGATCTGCTCGATTGTAATAGGGCCAGCGGAACATCCGCACAAACAGGTTAGGCTCTGCCTGAGCGACATTGGCTTTGGCGATGTAACGGGTTTCCAGTGCGCTCAGCAGCGGCACCTGGCTGTCGGCCTGCATGCAACGATTGAGCTGGCGCGCGGCAATGAACGTCAGCTGCTGATGAATCTCAGCTTCGTATGCCCTGGCAGGCGTACTGAAACCCAGCTGGACGAGCACCAGCAGCACGAGCAGCGCCGCGCTAGAGGGGCTCAACCTGTTCATCGCTCTGCAGCTCATCAAGTAGCTCCGCTATTGTCTTGTCTGTGCCGGGCCAGATCAGCCCGGGCACGATCTCTGCCGCCGGCGCGAGTACGAAGCGCCGATTGACCGCCCGAGGATGCGGCAGCGTAAACGCATCATTGTTGCGTTGCTCCTCACCAAACAGCAACAGGTCGAGGTCCAGTTCCCGCGGCGCATTACGCACGTACGCCACATCCCGCCCAAACTCCCGCTCGAGTGCTTTCAGGTCCTGCAGCAGCGCCTCGGGTTCTATGCCATCCGACGCTTCGAAACAGGCCACCGCATTGACAAAGTCACCGGCATCCGGCGGACAATCCACCGGCGATGTACGCCACATGCGTGATGCCACAAAAGTACCCGGCCGCGCAAATTTCCCCAGCCGCTGCAGGGCCCCCCGCATGGTATTCAGCGAATCCCCCCGGTTGCTGCCGAGCCCTATCAATACCAACACGTTTGCTTATACTGCTCATCAATCAAGTGTACACTTTAAACGAAAAAGTCAGACGGGAGGATAGCCGATGAAGGCAGCAGTACTGAGGGAAATCAACAAGCCTCTGGAGATCGAAGACATTCAACACGGCGACCCTGCCCCCCGGGAGGTGCTGGTTCGCACGGTTGCCGCAGGCGTGTGCCATTCCGACCTGCACTTCCAGAACGGATCTTATCCATATCCCCTGCCCGCGGTACTGGGTCACGAATCCGCCGGGGTAGTAGAAGCCGTAGGTTCAGACGTCACGTACGTAAAGCCCGGCGATCACGTCATCACGTGTCTGTCGGCTTTCTGCGGTCACTGCGAACACTGTCTGACTGGACATATGTCACTGTGCCAGGAGCCTGAACTACAGCGCCCTATGGAACAGCCTTCGCGCCTGGCCAAGGCCGGCGAAAACATCGCTCAGTTCCTCAATCTATCATCTTTCGCGGAATACATGCTGGTACACGAGCACGCCATTGTTAAAGTCCGCGAAGACATGCCCATGGACCGTGCAGCGCTCATTGGCTGTGGCGTGACAACCGGCGTAGGCGCGGTGATCCATACGGCAGCGGTCGAACCGGGCTCCACCGTGGCCGTCATCGGTTGCGGCGGCGTCGGACTTTCCGCGATCAACGGTGCCGCCATTGCCGGCGCGGCGCGCATCATCGCCATCGACATGGTCGACAGCAAGCTGGAACTGGCCCGCAAGTTCGGCGCCACCGACGTGATCAACGCCAAGGAAAAAGATCCTATCGGCGAAGTACGCGAGATGACCGGCGGCGGCGTGCATTATTCATTCGAAGCCATCGGCCTCAAACAGACCGCGGAGCAGGCGTTCAAGATGCTGGGTTTCGGCGGCACCGCCACCATCATCGGTATGATTCCTGTGGGTATACAGATAGAACTGCACGGCCCGGAATTTCTCATGGAACGCAAGATGCAGGGTTCCAATATGGGGTCTAACCGATTCAGAGTGGACATGCCGCGATTCATCGAACTTTACCTGCAGGGCCGTCTGCATCTCGATGACCTGATATCCCGTCGGATCAAGCTGGAAGACGTCAACGAAGGCCTGGCCGCCCTGGAAACCGGAGAGGTTGCACGCAGCGTCATCATGTTTGAGTAGCACCAGTTACTCGAGCCTTGGCGGCGCCGCGACAGGCCTCTCAATAGGCCTAGCGAATCGTAATATTACCGAAGCGGCCATTCCGGTATACCCGCAGCACCAGTTGCCGCGGGCCCAGCTTGGTCGCTTCGCGTAGTTCACCAATATCACTCACGGTGCGTCGATTAGCACCCACGATGACATCACCGGCGCGCAGTCCATAGGCATATACACGACTGCCGGGCTCCACCTCGGTAGTGAGCACGCCAGCGCTCATGCCGGGCTCGTCCGGGTTCCAGAAGTTTTCAAGCTCAGCACCAGTCAGCCGGGGGTCAATGCGTCGCCCTACCGCATGGTCCAGGGTGGATTTGACAATCTCCAGCGCCAGTTCTCTGCGGCGCCCCTCACGGATCACTTCCACTTCGATTTCATCGCCGATGAACATCACCGCTGCCTGGCTGTGAAAGTGGGAAATCTTCGCGATATCCCGCTGACCCACCCGGGTGATGATGTCGCCGGGACGCAGGTCCGCGGCATCTGCCGGGCTATCGGGATCTACCTCGACCACCACGATGCCCTCGCGATGATCCACGTCAAACGCGCGTGCCAGATCGGCATTCAGCGCCTGCACCACCACACCAATGGTCGCCCGCCGAACCTCGCCGTGTTCGATCAACTCCTCCATGATCGCTCGCACCATATTGGCGGGTATGGCGAAGCCGATGCCCACATTGCCGCCGGACGGCGCGAGAATCGCCGTATTGATCCCTACCAGATTACCCCGCAGATCGACCAGAGCTCCGCCTGAGTTACCCGGGTTGATCGGCGCGTCGGTCTGGATGAAATCTTCATAGCCCTCAATGCGCAGACCTGAACGGCCCAACGCACTGACGATGCCGCTGGTCACCGTCTGATTCAGACCAAAAGGATTACCGATGGCAACCACGAAGTCGCCGACGCGCAGGTTGGCGCTGTTGGCGAACTCTATTTCGTGCAGTTCTTTCGGGTCGACCTGCAGAACCGCGAGATCGACCTGGGGGTCCCGACCGATCAGTTTCGCCTTCAACGCACGGCCATCCGAAAGACCTATGCTGATCTCATCGGCCCTGTCGATGACGTGGTTATTGGTAACGATATAACCTTCCTGAGCATCGACCACCACACCGGAACCGGCGCTCTGGGTTCGACGCCTCGGCATACTGCCGCGAGGGATATTGAAAAAGCGGCGAAAAAAAGGATCGTCCAGCAATGGATTACCGCTACTCACTTCGGTGTAGGTGGCAATGTTTACCACCGCGGGATTCACCCCCTCGAGCATGTCCGCCAGGCTTGGCAGTTCACCCTGCCCCGGCACCGTCACGGGCAGCGCCGCGTTACAGACTTGTGTCGCCACCAGCAGCAGTGTGACGCTGAGCATGCGTAACTTCAGCAATTTGCATAACCTCAATTTTGTTTTTGTCGTCTTATCTGACCGTCTCAGCGATCGATAGTGCCCCGCGCTAGCTTGTCCCGACACTACCGCGCACCGGTCGTGGCCCAGCCGTCAGAATGAACGCCCCAGCCACCAGCGAGGTCGCCACCGCCAGGCTGTAGGCCACGGAATAGTCGGCGAAATCATACGCCAAACCCAGCATGAAGGGGCCGCCGGCAACGCCCATCACCGATGCCGCGTTAGCCAACGCAAACACTCTTGGGTAAATCGACCCAGGAAAGGCCTCCGCCAACCACAATGGCTGCAGCATCAGAATATTGCCGATGCTGGCGCCAAACACCGCCGCACCAAACCAGGCCATGCCAGCGCTGTCGGCGTTGGCAAGTATCGCCAGTCCGATACACTGAATCATGACATTGGTCAGGGTATACCAGCGAATGGCAATCCGGGTCACCAGCCACCCACCCAGAAAGCGAAACAAAATGGCGCAGATCGTCAGAATCTGCACCGCCCGCGCCGCCGCTTCGAAACCCGCAATTTGATCGACGCGATTGTACAGATGGGATATACCCCCCACCTGAGCCCCCTGACAGAACACGTAGCCCACCGCCAGCAGAATGAAAAACCGCGAACGCACCGCCTCCCTGTACCCCCAGGGAGACGCAGGCACACCTCCGGAAGCCGCGGGCGCAGCCGGCGCCGGCCGTACCACCCACAATGCAATGGGCACGATCAGCAGCACGAACGACAAACCGAGCCACGGCATGGTGGCGTGCGCACCGAGACTGTTGAACAGGTATGCAGTGGCCGGGGTGATCACCACACCGCCCAACGACAGGCCGGTAGACGCAATAGACAATGCAATGGATCTGTTCGGCCCCGGAAACCATTGGGTTACCAGCGTGGTCGCGACAACCAGAGAAACACCACTATTGCCGGCACCGAATAGCATGAACAGCAGATAGATCTGCCACAACGACTCGGCCTCGCCAACCAGAGCCAGCGAACCTCCGCCAAGCAGCGCACCAGCGGTCATCACCCAGCGCACATGAATACGATCGAGCAGCCGTGCCACATAAATACCGGCGACGCCACCGACGATGAAGAACAGGCTTACCGCAAAGGAGATATCGGCCAACGGCACCGACAGTGTGCGCGCATACTCCGTCATGTAGACGGACATGTTGTAGAAGCCGAGACCGGAACTGACCGCCTGCACGACAAGCATGGCGGCAACGATTACCCAGCCGTAATTGCCCCTCTGAGAATTCGGCGCGGTCACCGGTTGTGGCGTAGTTGGATCAGAGGGCGGACTCGACAGCGTCGAGCAATTCCGCGAGACGGAAAGGCTTGCCAAGCATCCAGGTATTCGGGTTATCGAGACCGAATTCGTCCTGCTCTGCATAACCCGTCATGAATACGATTTTCTGATCGGGTACGCGCTCTCGGATGACCTTACTCACCTCGACGCCCCCCATATCCGGCATGCTCACGTCGAGCAGGACCAGAGCGAAGCTGCTGTTATTGAAACATTCCAGCCCCGCGTGGCCGCAATCCGCTTCTTCAACGTCATAATCGCCACGCCGTAGCATCTGACACGTTACCCGACGTACCGAGTCATCGTCATCTACAACCAACAGGCGAGGACTGGACATGTGTACACCGATTCAAAACAAAGAAGACACTATAAGGTAACTGAACAAATCGTCCAATGCCGATATCGCTCTTTAGCAGCACCCTGCATGCCTGATCGGTACTTTTAGGCTAATCGAGATAAGCGTTCAGACGCAGCGCTTCAAGCAGGCCTACAAGAATCAGATCAGAAACCACATGGTCGAACAGGCTCTCTCTGTCGAACAGATGGGCAAAGCCGCCGGTCGCGATGATAAGCGGCGGCTCGTCAGCAAAAACTTCCTCGGTGATGCGCTTGCTGAGCTCACGCACCATGCCCACGTTGCTCCAGTAAAGGCCGCTTTGAATACTGTCTACCGTGGTCTTGCCAATCGCGTTGCGTGCCGGCTTGATCTCGACCGATGGTAGTTTGGCGGTTTTCGCCTCCAGCGCTTCCATCGCCAGGCGCACGCCCGGCATGATGTTGCCCCCCAGGAAAGTGCAATCTTTGCTGATTGCACAAACCGTAGTGGCGGTACCAAAGTCAACCACGATGAGATTTCGCTCAGGAAACAACTTCACTGCACCAATCGCGTCGGCAATGCGGTCGCTACCTACTTCCTTGGGATCTTTATAGGCGATCTTCAGCCCGGTCTTGATACCCGGACGCATGACCATCGGCTCGATGTTGAAGTACTTCTGACAGCAAGAGCGCAGCGAGTAGTTCAGCTCAGGCACCACAGACGATACGGCGATCGTTTCGATCTGCTCCGGGTCGACATTGTTTTCCCGCAGCGCACCACGCAGGAACACACCGATCTCGTCCGACGAACTGCGTGAGGACGATGCGTGGCGGAACTGGATCTTCAGTTCGAGTTCATCGAATACACCACAATAAATCTGGCTGTTACCAACATCGAGCGCGAGAATCATAAGCTTGCCTTCCGTGCCGCTACGTTATCGATCAGGCGAACCGTGTGATCTCCGTAATCAACCACGATCGCGCCGAAACGGCGGTCATAGCACGTTACCATTGAGATTTTCTCGCCGGCACTTTTGCGCTTGGCAAAATCGAGCACGTTCATTGTGTCCTCCCATATCGGGAGGGACTGGAGGAGAGCTGTATTTTCGCAATCCGGTACCTGTCCCTCAGTGGATCAAGTCCTTACGCTTACGTCTTTTTGAGTTCTGTCGTCCCGATCTGAGTCGTCTACCCTGAAGATCAAAGCCGGGATGCGGAATTTACTACCGCGAATCCGTATTGTCGAATGGGAAAATGCAGCCGCTAGTGTCAGCTATCCAGCAAATCTGCAATGGCCCGCCGCGCCATAACCTTCACCAGGTGGGCGCGATACTCTGCCGAGGCATGCAGATCGTTATTGAAGCCGCCATCGGGCACTTCAACGCCGTTTATGGCATCAGCATTGAGATTGCGATTAAGCAGTTCTTCCAGGCCGCTCCCACGAAACGCACAGGGGCCGGCGCCAGTTACACCGACCCGCACGGTGCCGCCGAAGTCGGCGACCAGCACGCCCACCACAGCATAACGCGAAGCGGGGTTAGCAAACTTCCGGTACGCGGCACGTTGCGGAACCGGGAAATCAATTCGCATGATGACCTCACCCGGCGCCAGCGCATTTTCGAACAGATCGCGAAAGAACTCATCCCCGGATATGGCCCGGGATTGGGTATGTATGGTCGCGCCCAATCCCACCACCGCGGCAGGAAAATCCGCGGCCGGGTCCGAATTTGCCAACGACCCGCCTATGGTGCCGCGATTGCGCACCTGATTGTCGCCAATCTGCCCTGCAATCTGGGACAGTACCGGCAGCGCCTCGCGGATTTCTGGAGAGTTAGCCACCTCGTTATGACGGGTAAACGCCCCCACGCTGACTATGCCTCCGCCGACCGAGACACCGGTCATTTCGGCTATACCCGACAGGTCGATCAGATCTGTAGGCGCGGCCAGGCGCTGCTTCATGGTGGCGATAAGGGTCATACCCCCGCTTAAGTACATTGGATCATCAGCATCATTGAACAGCGCAACCGCTTCGGCGACGCTCGCTGGCTTATGGTACTCAAACTGATACATCGTCATTCTCCGCGAATCGTGCGCCAGACTTTTTCCGGCGTGGCTGGCATGGATATGTCTTTGTTGCCCAGTGCATGGGTCAGCGCATTCATCACAGCCGCTGGCGAACCGATAGCGCCCGCTTCCCCACAGCCCTTAACGCCCAATGGATTGTGGGTACAGGGCGTAACCGTGGTATCGACCGTAAAGTCCGGCATGTCGTCGGCACGGGGCAGGCAGTAGTCCATCATCGAGCCGGTCTGCAACTGTCCATATTCATCGTAGATGCCCTGCTCCATCAGCGCCTGACCCACTCCCTGAGCCACGCCGCCATGCACTTGTCCGTGCACAATCAGTGGATTGATAACATGTCCAAAGTCATCTACAGCGACGAAGTCGATCAGCGTGACCACGCCGGTATCGATGTCGACTTCCACTTCCGCGATATGCGTACCTGCCGGGTAAGTAAAGTTATTGGGGTCGTAAAATGCCTTTTCGCTCAAGCCCGGCTCCAGATCTTCCGGGTAGTCAGCGGGCACATAGGAGGCGAACGCCACTTCCTGAATCGACATCGACTGGTTGCTGTCACGCAGACTGTACTGACCATCCTCGAAATCGACCTGATTGATCTCGGCCTTCATCATATGGGCGGCGATCTTGCGGCCTTTTTCTATGACCTTTTCGGCCGCCACCACCAGCGCCGAACCGCCCACCGCAAGGGAACGCGAGCCATAGGTGCCCAGCCCGAACTCCATGCGCCCGGTATCGCCGTGGATCACTTCCACATCATCGTAAGGAACGCCGAGCCTGGCCGAGACGACTTGTGCAAAAGTGGTTTCATGGCCCTGCCCATGGCTGTGGGTACCGGTAAACACGCTGACAGAACCTGTGGGATTCATGCGTACTTCCCCACTTTCATACAGACCAACTCCCGCGCCCAGTTCTATCGCAAGCTTCGACGGCGCAAGACCGCAGGCTTCTATGTAGCATGCAAAGCCGATACCCCTGCGCTTGCCCTGCTCCGCCGCCTCAACTCTGCGATTTTCAAAACCGGCGTAGTCAATGAGTTCGAGAGCTTTATCGAGACTCGCTTCGTAGTTGCCGGTGTCATACACCAGCGCTACAGGTGTCTCATACGGAAATTCGTCGGGCTGAATCATATTCATGCGCCGCAGGTCGCCGGGATCCTTACCCAGGTCTCGAGCGGCCTGCTCGACAATACGTTCCACCACATAGGTCGCCTCAGGCCGGCCCGCGCCACGATATGCATCTACTGGAGCAGTATTGGTATAAACACCCTGCACCTCGACGTAAATGTTTGGCGTTTTGTACTGGCCCGCGAGCAGCGTGCCGTACAGATAAGTGGGTACGGACGATCCGAAAGTAGAAAGATAAGCACCGAGATTCGCTGTGGTTTTCACCCGCAGTCCGGTGAAACGGCCCTGCTCGTCCATGGCCAGTTCGGCGGTCGTTATGTGATCACGCCCATGGGCGTCGGCGAGAAAACTCTCGCTGCGTTCGGCCACCCACTTGATCGGCCTGCCGACTTTTGCAGCGGCCCAGATCACCGCGGTTTCTTCACCGTAGATGAAAATCTTGGAGCCGAACCCGCCGCCCACATCGGGCGCGACTATGCGCAGCTTATGCTCCGGCGCCACCTGTACAAAGGCACTCAGCACCAGCCGTTCCAGATGAGGGTTCTGACTGGTGGTGTACAAGGTGTACTCACCGGAGGCTTGGTCGAACTGGCCGAGACAGGCACGAGGCTCCATGGCGTTGGGAATCAGACGATTGTTTGTGAGTTCTAAAGTGGTAACCCGGGCTGCCCTGGCAAAAGCCATGCGAGTGGCGTCTTCATCACCAAGCGCCCACTCGAATGCGAGATTGTTGTCGATGCCGTCATAGATCTGCTCTGACACCGTCGCCGATGCCAGATCGACCACGGCATCGAGTTCTTCGAAATCTGCATAAACCGACTCCGCAGCGCGTTTAGCCTGTTGCAGGGTTTCCGCCACCACCAGTGCATAAGGCTCACCGACGTAATTGACCACCGACGCCGCCATCGGCGGATGCGGCGATGGTTTCATGTCGCCGCCATCTTTGCTTTTGACAGTCCAACCGCAGGGCAGATCGCCGATGCCGTCGTCAACCATCTGGGCTCCAGTGTAGATGCCGACCACACCGGGCAACTCCAGGGCCTCGCCGAAATCGACGCTGTTTATGCGGGCATGGGCCATAGGGCTGCGACAGAATACGCCATACACCTGCCCGGCCGCGTTGATGTCATCGGTATATCGGCCGCTACCGGTGATAAATCGAAAATCTTCCCGACGCCGCACTGAGGCGCCAATACCGGTATGTTCCTCTGCGGTTGCTTCGCTCATGATTCCCCCCGGTTGCTCAGTTCGCGTCGGCGACAGACTGAATGGCTTTGACGATATTGTGGTACCCGGTACACCGGCACAGGTTGCCTTTGAGGCCTGCGCGTATCGCCGAGCCGTCAAGATCGTCATGGTTCTCCAGCAGGTCGATGGCCTGCATGATCATGCCCGGCGTACAGAATCCGCACTGCAATGCATGATGTTCGCGAAAGGCCGCCTGTACTGGATGCAGATCGTCAACGCTGCCGATGCCTTCAATAGTCGTTATCTGCGCGCCTTCCGCCTGGACCGCCAGCACAGTGCAGGACTTGATCGCCTTGCCGTCCATATGCACCGTGCATGCCCCGCATTGAGACGTATCGCACCCCACATGGGTGCCGGTCAGACCCAACCCGTTGCGCAACACATCGACCAGCAGCGTATTTGCCGGCACGTCCATTTCTTCAGACTTACCATTAACCTGCAGCGTCAGTTTCATTCTGAACCCCCCTGACAATGTCTCCGTTACCTACCCTACAAAGCGAACACCACTGCTATCCCCAACAGGGCAAAGCCAATCAACCAGACAATTCCACGGCCGCTTTTTTCGTATTCACCCTCTGCGCCCGTCTCATGCGCCGCGGACCCTGCCAGCTCCCCCGCATCAGCCGCAGCGCCTTGAGAACTCAGGTGTTTTGAAAATGTTTCGAAGAAGTCGTCGGCCATCTTGCGCGCTGCGCCGTCGACCAGGCGGCTGCCCACCTGCGCCAGCTTGCCCCCGACATTGGCTCTGACTCCATAGCGCAACAGCGTGACCTCCCCGTCGCCCTCCTCGGCAAGTGAAACGTTGGCGCTGCCCTTGGCGAAACCCGCGGCGCCGCCTTTGGCGTTGCCATTGATGACATAGCTGATTGGCGGATCGAGGTCGGTCAACTCCAGTTGACCCTGAAACGTCGCGCTGACCGGCCCGATCTTGGCCTTCACGGCAACGTCGAAATTCTGATCATCTGACTTGGTGATGCTTTGGCATCCGTCTATGCAGGCGCCGAGAACGTCGGGGTCATTCAGCGCGGCCCATACTTCCTCTCGAGACGCTGCGATGCGGTATTCGCCTGACTGTTCCAAAGCTGTCCCTTCGAAAAACGTAGCACGAAGGGTGCATGAAACACCCAGCCAAGGCAACGCCCAAGATGGTGGATTAAGCCCTGATGCGCAGCTTTACTCACCGAGTGCACGCGCGCGTTGCAGCCGAGATTGCTCATCGCCGGCAAGGTATTTCATCGCGCCAAGCAGGAATGCAGCGCTGATGCCGAACATGCCAAGTCCCCAGGCCATTGCACTGCGCAATGCTTCGCTGGACGCCATGCCGCCCGAAACATTGAGATCACTGATCTGCCCCATCAGATACGGGCCAAGGGCCAGGCCGATGAACGTATTCATCAGAACATAGTAAGCCGAGGCGGTGGCCCGCATACGCGGCATCACCAGGTCGTTAATGGTGCTGGCGCCGGAACCGATCCACGCTGGCGACAGAATACTGAACACAAAGCTGTAAAGGTAGGCTGCAAGCACACTGTCGGTGTAGAGAAAGCCCAGCGCAAAGGGTATGGCCAGCACCGGAATCGACAACCCGATATAGAGCCTGGCGTTGACCGTTCGCGCCTTCCACAGGTCAGCCAGGTAGCCGCCCAGAATGATGCCGATGAAACCGCCAATGGCCGCGCCGAGGCCCAGATAAAGCCCGGCGTCGGCAATCGACTCACCGTGCATCCGCTGCATGAATGGCGGCGACCAGAATCCAACACCATAGGTGACGAAAGAAATACTGGGAAATCCAACAGATGCCAGCACAAACGCTTTCGAGCCGAACATCATGGCATAGCAGGCTGGGTCGTTAAGCTTCAGATACTGAACCCAGCTCACCGTGATGTACACGCCGAGGCTCAAGGCAATCCACTGCAACGGCGTCGGCATGAACAGATACAGGCCGTAAAACAATGCAGCCACCACCGCCAGGCTCAGCAGATTGCGCAGCACTGCCTGCACGCCTCCCATCTGATACAGAACGATCAATGAAAAGCCGGGCAACACACTCATCATGGTGCTCTGGGTGGCGCGGAAGGGTTGCGGATGCTGCTCGGTGACCAGCCCCTCGCTCAGGCCACGAACCGGTTCACGCAACGTCCACACCCATACAGCGACCAGCAAACCAGGCAGACCTACCGTAAGGAAAGCCGCCTGCCAAGGTTTGATACCCAGCGGAGCAAGCGATGGGTCGGGATACCAGTGATACCAGGCCTCGACCACCGCACCACCCAGGAACAGACCGATACCTGCACCGAGGTAGATACCGCTGGAGTACACCGCCAGCACGGTAGCGCGGACCCGCGGCGAGAAGTAATCCGACAACATGGAAAACGCTGCAGGTGTGGCACTGGCTTCACCCACGCCAACACCGAAGCGGCATACCGCCAGCGCGCCATAACCGCGCGCAAAACCAGACAGCGCCGTCATCAGACTCCAGAACGACAGGCCGATGGCGATGAGGCTCTTACGATTCCAAACATCCGCCAGCTTGCCCAGAGGTATGCCGAACACCGCATAGAAAATGGCGAACGCAGTACCGTAAAGGAAGCCGATTTCGGCATCACCTATACCCAGGTCCGCTTTGATCTCCTCTGCCAGAATGCTGATGATCTGCCGGTCGATGAAGTTGAATATGTAAACGACGATGAGTACGAACAGCACGTAGCGCGCATATCGTGGGTTCACCTGGCCGTCCCCGGGCTCTTTCATCGGTTCGTTCATGTGCGCCTCTTCTTTGTATTGCGCTATTGCGGGAGAGCTTCGCCGTCAAAGCTTTCCAGGGTCACTATTTCATCGACAGGTTTGCGACGCAGCTTGGTGAGTTGCTTAACCGGCCGCCCGAGCGGGATCATGGCAGCAAATGCGTAGTGCTCGGGGACCCCCAACAGCTCCTGCAGCCGCGGCTCTCGGCCACCGACAAACGTCGTCAGGGTACCGCCATATCCCTCATTGCGCGCACTCAGCAGGATATTCCAGACGAAGGGATAAATCGATCCGCCGGATATCACCCCCACCCGCTCGAGCCCACTGTCGAATGACGCCACCACAGACAGGTCGACGAATACCATGATCACCACCGGCGCATTACATAGCTGCTGTATCATTGCCTCCGGTGGCGTCGTCGCCGCAATGTCCTTGTTGGACAACTTCGTGGGGTTGATGGAATTCCACGGCGCTTCCCCCGCCTGTACCTGGGCGACATAGCGCTGGAACGTCGGCCGGATCAGGTCCGGCAGCGCCGCGCGGGTCTGCGCATCACGCACCACGATCGCCCGCCAGCCCTGGCGATTACCGCCACTGGGAGCAAATCGCGAGTTATCGAATATACGTCGCAGCACCTCGTCGGGCACGGGTTCATCGATAAACTCCCGTGCCGCAAAGGTCGTGCGCATCACGTCATATAGCTCCATTTTCTTCGCCCCATATTTACAGTTATTTGGTACGCTTCCTGCGATCTTCCTGCGATCTTCCTGCGATAATATTGGACACAGTGACAAGCACCTTGCCTCACCAAGGCTACTGTGCGACAGTAGCAGCCGAGCACTGTAAGCACCATTTACAGACGCCGCAATCATAGACATAAAGCAGACTGACAAGGAGACGCAGACTGATATGAGTGATATGAGTGGTTTTGAGCACAACTCGCACAATGAAAACACCCAGGAGATACTGATACGGGGATTACTTCGAGCATACTATTGGATGGACGAAAGCCTGCAGAATGGTCTGCAGCAAGCGGGCTATCGCCCCCGCACGCGCACCCAAACCATGATTCTCATACACATTTCCAATGGCGTCACGAGAGCCGCAGAACTGGCCAGAGCCCTGGGCGTATCACGCCAGGCTATCCAGCAGCAGATCAATGAACTTGAGAAAGACGATCTGATAACCCAGCTTCCCGACCCCAGCGACAAGCGCGCCAATCGCATCGTCTTCAGCGAAAAGGGCGCTGCATTGATCAAACAGGCCATGCAGACGTTGCGCGGCACCGAACAGGCTCTGGCAGAGCGTGTGGGTTACGACAGCTTAGAACAGATGCGGCAGGTGTTGACGTCTGACTGGGGCCCGGTTATCGGCGAACGGCACCCACAAGGGCGCAAGCGCACGGTCTCCTGAAGCACATCCCAGGCGGGTTGAATAATCCGCCCATGGCTCGCACGATCCTGCTCAACAAGCCTTTCAATGTGCTGACACAGTTCACCGACAGCCAGGGTCGTTCGACTCTCGCTGATTTCTTACATGCGCCCGGATGCTATCCGGCAGGACGCCTGGACCGAGACAGCGAAGGGCTCGTGGTGCTTTCCGACGACGCCAAGCTGCAGCACAAGATCACCCACCCGGATCACGCCATGGGTAAGAGCTACTGGGTTCAGGTGGACGGCGCACCGACTGATGCAGAGCTGCAACCCCTCCGCAGCGGCGTTGCATTGAAGGACGGCATAACCCGGCCTGCAAAGGCCTGGTCGATCGATGAGCCTGAGCAGCTGTGGCCGCGCACCCCGCCGATTCGAACGCGCAAACACATACCCACAAGCTGGCTGAGCCTCACCATAAACGAGGGTCGTAACCGTCAGGTGCGGCGCATGTGCGCAGCAATCGGATTTCCGGTCTTACGGCTTATTCGTTACAGGGTAGGCTCGTGGACAATCGATGGATTAGCGCCAGGAGAATGGTGCGAAGTTGTCTAGAGCGATCAACCGTGGTCTAACTGTCTATTCCAGATAGACGTGTCTATCTGAGGGCGCCCGGGTTTTGGATCGACGACCTTGCGCGTGCTCATATGCTTCAGGATCTTGTGCGCCTGAATGAACCGCTCCAGTCCCAGTTCCGCTTCCTCACGGTTAGGATAGGGACCTTCCTCACCTTCACGGGTGCTAAACCACCACCTGCCGTCAGCACAGAACAGCCGGCTGGCGGTGCGAAAGTATCGGACTCCAGATTTTTCGTCAGTGTCACGCATGCGATAAATGTAACGATGTCCAATCGGCAAAAACGTGAGCTGCGTCACGCACAGACCTGCCGCTACAACTAACGTTCGTTTTCCTGCAATACCACACAGATTTCATAAAGCGATCTCGCCGCGAACTACGCTCTGGACCTTGCCACCTACGCGCAACACGTCCGCCACCTCGAGGTAAAGACGGCTGGGCCGGCCGATTTCCACGCCCTGATCAACCAGAACCGGCCCCACATTACCAAGATGCCTGCGCAGATAGGCCGCAAATGCCGCGTTGGCACTGCCCGTGGCGGGATCTTCGCGCACTCCTGCTGATTCGAAGAACATGCGCACCGCGAAATCTACATCATCGCTATAGCCTTCCGCGGTGAACAGGAACACGCTGTGCACACCGTCGCCCGCGCCGAATAACGCTTGAAAAGCCCCACCATCTATCCGGACAGCACGCAGCGCGGCGAGGGTTCTCACCGGAGCAAGCACAAACTTAGGGCCGACCTCGGCCAGTTCCATGGGAAGATTGTCATCGAAATCTTCCGGCTGCAGCCCCACAAGTTCCGCCACCTGCGCTCGCGGCAACTCTCCGCCAAAGGACACCTCCGGCGGAACCATCCAGCCGAGACCATCATCGAATGCCACCGGCACGTCTCCTGCCGGCAGGTCCAGCACGATTGAACCCGCCCCCTCACTCAATACCCATGCTGTGCCGAGGGTGGGATGTCCCGCGAACGGCAATTCCGAGGTGGGCGTAAAAATACGCACAGTCGCGCGCCCCGGAGATTGCGACAGCACGAAGGTCGTTTCCGAGAAATTCATTTCCAGCGCAATCGCCTGCATCTGCTCACTGCTCAAATCAGCAGCATCGAGCACTACCGCCAGCTGATTGCCCGCCAGGGGACGCTCGGCAAAGACATCGACAATGGCAATAGGATGGGTACTCACAACGGGTGCCTCAAAAACAGTTACGGATTGCGACGTCAATCACCGACGCTATCGCGCCGGTGTGCTTCACTTAAAGGGCGTGAAACCTGATTCGGAGCCGGTTCTGAACAAGCTGTTCGTCATAGGCCTGGGTATTATTCTGGGCAGCATCATCGTCGCCCACAACCCCCATGCAAGAGCGCGGCTGGGCGTGAGCGAACTGCCTGAACGGATAGCGCAGCCGGTAACCGAAGATGAGCAGGGACCGCGCAAACTCGACGAAGAAGACGCCATTCAACAACTCGCCGGGGTGTCAGGATCGCGACTCCGGGAACCCCCGAAGCCGAATTTCTGATCCAACGCTACTATTGCTCAGCCCTTGAACTCCGCAACCACGGCGGAAATCGACTCCTTCGCATCACCGAACAGCATGCGCGTGTTCTCACCGAAGAACAGTGGGTTATCCACACCGGAGAAACCCGACGCCATAGAGCGCTTCAATACGAACACCGTACGCGCGCTGTCTACATTGATGATGGGCATGCCGTAGATCGGGCTGTTTTCGTCGCTGCGCGCCGCCGGGTTTACCACGTCGTTGGCGCCAATGACGACCGCCACATCGATATTGTCGATACGCGGGTTGATGTCTTCCATCTCCACCAGCTGATCGTAGGGGACATTGGCCTCGGCCAGCAACACGTTCATGTGGCCAGGCATACGACCCGCTACCGGGTGAATGGCATACGTCACTTCAGCGCCATTCCCCACCAGCAGCTCACCGAGTTCGCGAACCACGTGCTGGGCCTGGGCAACCGCCATGCCGTAGCCCGGTACGAATGTAACCGACTGGGCGGCTTCCAGAATGAGGAAAGCGTCTTCGGTATTGATGGGCTTGACCTCGCCTTCGACTTTGGCGGCCTGCTTGACCGCTCCGAAGCCGGAGAACAGCACATTGGCCAGCGAGCGGTTCATGGCCTTACACATGATGTTGGTGAGGATGATACCCGCAGCACCCACCATGGAGCCGGCCACGATCAGTATGTTGTTGTTAATGGCAAAGCCCGCCGCACAGGCAGCCAGCCCGGAATAGCTGTTGAGCAGCGAGATCACCACCGGCATGTCGGCGCCGCCTATGGGTAGTACCGCCATGACGCCGAACACCATGGACAGGCCAATGATGGCATACAGGTACGGTGAATCTACCGCCGGATCCATGCAGAACAGCACCGCACATACGAGCAGCGCAACCAGCAGCAACCCATTGAAGATACGCTGGGCACCAAACACCACCGCTCTGGACACCATAACTTCAGACAATTTGCCCCAGGCCAGAATACTGCCGGTGAAGGTCAGGCCGCCAATGACGACCGAAAGCACGATGGTGATGTCGGTAAAGAGCGTATTGCCATCGTTATACAGCGCGGCCCATCCGACCAGCAGACTGGCGATTCCGCCGGAACCGTTGAACAGGGCCACCATTTCCGGCATGGAGGTCATCGCCACTTTCTGAGCAGCTACCGCGCCAATGATGGCGCCAATAGCCGCCGCAATCAGTATCCATTGGAAAGACAGAATCTGCGCATTGAAAAGCGTGACCGCAATAGCAATCAGCATGGCAATGGACGACAGCAGATTACCCCGTACAGCGGTCGCCGGGGAACCAAGTTGTTTCAGCCCGAATATGAACAACGCTGCGGCAACGATGTACCAGATGTTGATCAGCTCGATGCTCATGCGCTACCTCCCGGCTGATCGGACTTCTTTTTCTTGAACATACTCAGCATTCGGTTGGTTACCAGGTAACCACCCACCACGTTAATCGTGGCGAACGCTACAGCCACCGCGCCGAGAAAAGTCGACAAGCCGCCCAATTCCGCACCCGCGGCAATCAGCGCACCCACAATGGTGATGCCCGATATCGCGTTAGCGCCCGACATGAGAGGCGTGTGCAGCGTTGCGGGCACCTTCGAGATGAGTTCAAAGCCCAAAATGATGGACAACATCAATACCAGGCCAAGTAGTACTGCTTCCATTCTTATGCTCCGCTGTAGACGTTCTTGATGGTTTCGTTGACCACCGCACCATCGCGGGTGATCACACAGGCATTGACGATTTCGTCTTCCGGGTCGAGGTTCAGACTCTTGGCCTCCTCATCCCAGAACTCGTCGAACAAGTTGAACAGGTTGTTGCTGTACATCTCGCTCGCATTACGCGCCACCTCGCCGGGCAGATTGCCCTGACCGATGACTTTGACGCCGTTGATGTCTACCACCTGGTCGAGCACAGAGCCTTCGACATTACCGCCGCTCTCTACCGCCATATCGACAACCACACTGCCCGGCTTCATGCCTTCTACCATGTCACGGCCGACGATCACCGGTGCAGCACGGCCAAACAGCTGAGCCGTGGTAATGACTACATCGGATTGAGCGATGACTTTCTTCTGGCCTTCGCGCTGCATTTCCAGCTGTTGCGGCGTCAGCTCCTGCGCATAGCCTTGTTCGGTCTGACCGGTATCGCCGAGGTCGATCTCAACGAATTTGGCACCCAGTGACTGCACCTGTTCCGCCACGACCGGACGGGTGTCGAATGCGTCTACTCTCGCCCCGAGACGCTTGGCAGTCGCAATGGCCTGCAGCCCGGCAACGCCAGCGCCAATGACAAATACCCTGGCCGGGGGAATGGTGCCTGCAGGGGTCATCATCATGGGGAACATCTTCGGCAGATGATAGGCTGCCTGAACCACCGTGACGTACCCAGCCAGATTAGCCTGGGACGACAGCGCGTCCATTTTCTGAGCTCTGGTGCTGCGCGGAATCATCTCCATGGAGATGGCCGTAACGCCCTGGCCCGCCATACTTTCAACCAGTTCTTTTTCGTTGAACGGATCAAGAAAGCTCATGCTGATAGCACCCGTTTTCAGGCATGGCACTTCGCCCGCATCGGGCTTGCGAACCCGCATGACGATATCGGCCCCACTCAGCACTCGCTGACGGTCGCTGCTGATTACCGCACCGGCTTCTTCATATTCCGCATCGAGAAAACCCGCCGCAACGCCAGCACCGCTCTCCAACGTGACCGACAGACCTAGATTGACGAGTTTTTTCGCATTCTGCGGCACCAGCGCCACACGCGTCTCGCTCGGCCAGGTTTCTTTAGGCACACCAATCTGCATGCATCCCCCTGAAGATTATTGATCTGGTGACTATCGAACCAGTAATGTTCGAACCAAAAAAAGCCGAGCGAGTTTACCCAAGGGCAACAGGAAAACAACTGCTAGTCCCGTTGATTTGACAAGTCAACGAATATATTCCGCTTTGGAATTGTTTTTGAGCTCCCGCAAACCTGCAGGTAGACCTACTCGATCATTTGCACTCGCGTGCTGGTACCGCCTTCCGAACGCATGGTCATGCCGCCAATCCTGCCCACCTTGATGGTAACCCGATCACCCTCTTGGAAGGGCAAGTCCCGCGGCGCTACCTGCATCCAGATCTGACCGTTTTCAAGCCGGAAAACCATCCTGGTCTTGTCCTGGCGCCGAATGGCGGCAATGGTGGAGGATATCTCTTCAGCGTCTTCCGCTTCCGGCCAGTCAAGAAAGCCCCGGGGGCGCTTCCTGGTCGTACCGGGCGATGCCGGGGCAACACCTTCCATGTCAGGTTCTTCCAGCGACGGCGAGGCTTTCATCGCCGGCTGCGGGTCGGGCAGCACATTGGCGCGTGATGGGTCGCGAGGAAAAAAACGGTCGAAACAGGCAAGCCGATCCCGCGCATTTTCGATCTGCGAGCAGTTCATTTCCTCAGCGAGGACCTCCGGCGCCAATAGCGTGAAAACCAACGCTATACTCACGGACTTCAGCATGTTGTTCCCAATTTCAACAGATACCAACTTGCGTGCAATGTAGAGGAAGTTCGCGGACATGTCGACGCCCCTTTGCCTTGCATTCAGCAGGACCCCTACCCGACAATCACCCCTGCAGGGAAACCAACTCACTCGGGGAGAGAAGTTCATGAGTAATCGCGCCGCAGGTATTGCGGTCATCGTCGCATTCCTGGTCGGAATCATCGGCAGTCTGGCGGTTCGACCCCCAGGGACTGCCGCTCCGGCACCCTCTATCGCGGCAAACGCGACCGAGACCCCAGCACGCATACACTGGCGCATGCCGGTGGTTTTTCAGACCACCATGCCGGTGCTCGGTGACAACCCCATCTACGTTGCCGATATGATCAGGCGCGCGTCTGGCGGCGCGATACAGATCGACATCTATGAGCCCGGCGAGATCGTGCCGCCATTTTCTGTGACCGATGCGGTGCGTGATCGCAAGGTCGAAGCCGGCTACACCTGGGTGGGCTACGACCAGGGCAAGATTCCGGCGTCGCCTCTGCTCGGCGCCGTGCCCTTCGGCATGGAACCCTGGGAATTCAGCGCCTGGTGGTACGAAGCCGGCGGACGCGAACTGGCGCAGGCACTGTACCGCGAGCACAACATGCATCCGATTTACTGCGGTATGACCGGCCCGGAAACTGCCGGCTGGTTTCGCAAACCCATCCGCGAGCTGAGCGATCTGCAGGGTTTGAAGATCCGCTTCGCCGGCCTCGGCGGTAAAGTTATCGAACAACTTGGCGCCAGCGTGACATTGATTCCCGGCGGAGAAATTTTCCAGGCACTGGAGAAAGGGGCCATCGACGCTTCTGAATTTGCGTTACCCATCGTCGACCAGACACTGGGCTTCAATCGCGTCGCCAAGTACAACTACTACCCCGGCTGGCACCAGACCTTCACCGCGTCGCACCTTATGGTCAACCTGCAGGCCTGGCAGGAAATGTCGCCCGCCGATCAGGCATTGGTCGAACTGGGCTGCACCGCGGGAGTGACGCGCAATCTTTCCAACTCAGAAGCGAGCCAGGGCAGCGTCATTGCCGGCTTTCCCGAAATCGGCGTTTCTGCCGAAGTGCTACCTCAGTCGATTCTGCGTGAACTGCAGAGCGTGACAGATCAGGTGATCGCCGAAGAAGCCGCCAAAGATGCCAACTTCGCCGAAATCCTCGAATCGCAACGAGCGTTCCGCGAAAACTACGCGCACTGGAAGTCCCGCGCATACCTGCCCCGTGATTTCTGATGAGTGACAGCGATTCTCTGCCTCATACAGCGATCTCCAGGATCATCGATGGCGGCCTCGAAGCGCTGGGCCGGTGGCTGTCTTACATATGGCTGGTGCTGCTCGGCGTGATCGTGGTGAACGTGCTGATGCGTTACGCATTCAGCGAGGGCCGTATCGAGATGGAAGAACTTCAGTGGCACCTGTACTCCATTGGTTTTCTGCTGGGTCTGGGCTATGCGTACCAGGCCGACGCACACATCAGGGTAGACGTGCTGCATGAACGCATGACCCCTCGCACCCAGGCCTGGGTAGAGCTATACGGCATCGTGCTGTTTCTGTTCCCGTTCATTGCGCTGGTGCTGATCTATGCCATGCCGTTCGTTGCGTCATCTTTCGCTCTCAGCGAAATCTCCCCATCACCCGGCGGACTGCCGCTGCGATGGCTGATCAAGGTATTCCTGCCCATCGGTTTCTTCATACTGCTGCTGGCGTCATTTTCCCGATTAACCCGCGTGTGGACTTTCCTGTTTTTCAGCGGAGAACAACGTGGCAGCTAACGAAGTCCTCGCTGTGCTCATGTTTGTGAGCTTCATAGCCCTGGTGTTCACCGGTTTTCCCGTGGCCTGGATCCTCGGCGGGCTGGCGGTGCTGTTCAGCGCATTGGCCGTAGTGCTGCAGATCGATTTCTCACTGCCGATAGGCATGGATTGGGCTTATACGTCGCTGACTGTCGATCGCATCTGGAACGTCATGGAAAACTGGGTAATGGTGGCGCTGCCGATGTTCATTCTCATGGGCCTGTTGCTTGACCGGTCCGGCATCGCCAACCAGCTCATGACCAGCTTCGCCCGTCTGTTTGGCGGCGTACGCGGCGGCCTCGCCATCACCGTAACACTGATCGGCCTGCTGCTCGCCGCCACCACGGGGATCATCGGGGCCTCAGTGGTACTGCTCGCGCTGCTCGGCCTGCCGGTAATGCTCAATCAGGGCTACGATCGATCACTGGCAGCCGGTACGGTCTGCGCGGTCGGCACTCTGGGCATTCTCATACCACCCAGCATCATGCTGGTGCTCATGGCAGACCGTATGTCGATGAGTGTCGGCGATCTGTTTCTGGGCGCCGTTTTCCCGGGATTGCTGCTCGGCGGACTCTACATCGGTTACATATTCCTCACCGGGCTGTTGCGGCCCAGCGCCGCACCCGCCGGGCAACACGACCCCATGGATCTCAGCGCCGTGCTCGACTTGATGAAAGCCATCGTGCCGCCAGCTTTTCTGATTCTTGCAGTGCTCGGCAGCATCTTCTTCGGGCTGGCAACGCCCACCGAAGCGGCCGGTGTCGGCGCTGCGGGGGCATTGTTGCTGGCGATCATCAAGCGACAACTCGACCGCAAAGTGATGGGTCAGGTACTGCAGGAAACCACCCGCACCACGGCTCTCATATTCGGTGTATTGCTGGGCGCCACGGCGTTCTCACTGGTGTTGCGCGGCCTCGGCGGCGACGAGCTGATCGAGCGCGCCATGCTGGGCCTGCCATTCGGACCCACAGGCATCATCATCTGCATACTATTGGCGACCTTTCTGCTCGGCTTCTTCCTCGACTGGATCGAACTCACGCTGATCGTTCTGCCCCTGGTATCTCCGGTTGTGGTCAGTCTGGGCTTCGACCCGGTATGGTTCACAGTTCTTTTTGCCGTTTGTCTGCAGACCAGCTTTCTGACGCCACCAGTAGGTTTCGCAATCTTCTACCTCAAGGGCGTAGCCCCTCCGGAAGTGGATGTCGCGACCATCTACCGTGGCGTGGCGCCCTTCATCGCGCTGCAGGTGATCGGCATGCTCATCATCTTTAATTGGGATGCGCTGGTTACCTGGCTACCTGCCCAGGCGTATGGGTAAAATAGCACCCTGAGGGACCAGGTCAGGACGAGCATGAACGAATACAAGGTAATCGCGCAGAACTTTTCGGAGTCGAGCGAGAACAAGATCCACAGCGACGAAATTGCGCGCAAATTCGGCTTCCGCGGTGCGTTGGTGCCCGGCGTTGCCGTATACGGACACCTCACCCATCTGCCGGTAAAAGCACTTGGAGAAACCTGGCTGACCCACAGCGTAGACAATCTGCGCCTGCTCAAGCCCGCTTACCATGACGAACAGATCGACCTCGCAATGACCTCGGCTGACGATCTGCGCACCGTGACCTGCCATGATCGCGATGGCGTGCTGCTCGCAAATCTGACGACATCCATGCCCGCACAACTGCCCGCGCCAGAGAGCCCTGAGCTACTCGATGGAGAATACAAATACCCGGAGCGGGTAGAGATCGCCTGGGACACCGTCGTTCCAAATCAGCCGTTTACGCCCTGGGAAATAACGCTCGCAACCGAACACAACCGCAAGTACATAGACCAGGTGGCCGAAACCCTGCCCATTTATGACGACGGGCTGATACACCCCCACTACGTGCTGGCACTCGCAAATGAAGCACTGATGAAAGAGTACATCATGCCAACCTGGATTCACGTCGGCTCGGAAACCCGCCGGCGCCAGTTGCTGCGCGAAGGCGACAGCATAGTGATACGCAGCGTTCCCCTGGAAAAATGGCAGAAGAAAGGCCACGAATTCATTCGACTCTATGTTACGTTCTGGCATGACGGCGAGTTGGCCGCCGACATCCACCACACCGCAATATTCAAGGTAGCCGCATGATGCGCCTGGCGATTCTTGCTTCCCATGAAGGCACTACCGCCCAGGCCGTTATAGATTCCTGCGCAGACGGAACACTCGATGCGACGGTAGCGCTGGTGGTCAGCAACAATAGCGCGTCCGGGGCGCTGAGACGCGCGCAAGAAGCCGATCTCACTAACGCTCACATCAGCAGTAAGACTCATGCCGTTGGCGAAGACGAAGCACTGCTCGCTGCCCTACAGGAGGCAGGCACAGACTGGGTGCTGCTGCTGGGCTACATGAAGAAACTGGGCGATAAAACCCTTGCTGCCTTCAATGGTCGAATCCTCAATACACACCCGGCTCTACTGCCGAAATTCGGCGGCAAGGGCTTCTTTGGACGCAAGGTACACGAAGCGGTGCTTGAGGCCGGAGAACAAGAAACCGGCGCAACGATTCATTTAGTGGATACGGAATACGATACGGGTCCGCTGCTTGCTCAGGTAAAAGTTCCGGTTCGAAGCGACGATACCGTCGAGCGTCTCGAAGAGCGGGTCAAAGCCGCCGAGCAGAAGCTGCTCATCAACACGCTGGCGGAGCTGGCCAACGAAAGGGCAGCTTAAGCGTTAACCTGCTGCTGCCGCCTCGGCCCGCGTATAAAACTGCCCGTCTCGCACAAATCCGGCCTCAATGCCGGCTTTCAATTCAAGAACGTTCCCCTGCGCATCGCATCGGGCGGCCCAATCGCCGGGAAGGTGAGAAATAAGGTGCATGGCAGCGGGACTGCCATCTGCAAGCTTAGCAATCTCCACACAACCGTCAGTGCTGTTGCGAAATGCGGGTACAAATGCATGCCGACAGGCAACTTCGCTTTCTCCGCAGCTGCCCCGAAACGCGAATGACGCTTGCGCAACTGCGGCCTGGTTGTTCGAACGAGTCATAAACCTCTCCGCCGAAGTTTCATTTGCGCCTGACCCTCACAGATTCAGGCACAACCTAATGAAAGACCATTTCACATGAATATCAACTGAACGATATACGAAGTTAGACGTTCAACAGGAGATTCCTACGAACGTATGACCGCCATGGCCGCCGCATGCAGCGCAGGGTTCGCCGCAGCCAACACCGTGCCGCCCATGCTGGGGTCACCGCCGTCGTAGGTCGTGATCACCCCTCCAGCACCGCGAATCACTGGTATGAGCGGCAGAATGTCGTAGGTATTGAGGGACCCGTCTGTGACCAGATGTACATAACCAAGAGCGGCCAGCGCGAAGATATAGCAGTCGCCACCGATACGGCACAAGCGCGCCTGCTCGCGCAGTCGTTCAAAACGTGACAAATCCGAGTCACTAATCCATTCGACACCGGTCGTTGCGAGCACTGCTTCGTCAAGGCGCTCGCATGTCGCACCGCTCATTGTGCGAACTTCACCGCCACGTTCAAAGGTCGCGATTTCATTGTCGCCAGCAAACAACTCATCGGTATAGGGCTGGTACATAACCCCAAGCACAGGCTCCTGCCCGTCGAAGAGACCCAGCAAAACACCCCAGTGCAGCATGCCAGACATGAATGCCCGGGTACCATCAATGGGGTCAATCACCCAGGTCAGACCATTGCCCCGCAGGTAGCCAAACTCTTCGCCATAAATGCCATGCTCAGGGTATTCCCGGGCAAGCGCCTCACGAATGACACGCTCTGCACCGCGATCAGCTTCCGTAACAGGGTCGAACCCACCATCCGATCGCTTGTTTTCCACTACCGCTTCGGCCCGGAAAAACGGCAAAGTTGCCGCGCCGGCAGCGCGCGCTGTGCGCTTGGCAAACTCCAGATAAGCCGCCTTGTCAGCAGCAGGAATCTCCACCTTAGCCCCATAGCCAAATGTGTCGCTCACGTGGTTTACGCCTCGAGGTCGCCCCGTTAAGATCAAGCAAATATACCAATTTGGAGCACGCCATGTCTGACCTGATTCTGCCCGATTCCATGAAAAGAACATACGACAGCTTCCATTTCGCCCCGGCCAAGCGACATGAAGGCGTAGTGTATGCATCTGGTCAGATCGGCCTGGGCGCAGATGGTAGCGTGCCCGAGTCAGCGGAACAGGAGTTTCGAAACGCATGGGAACAGGTGGGCGTTATTCTCACCGAAGCAGGGCTGGATTATTCACGGATCATTGAGTTCACCAGCTACCATGTCGGGCTGCAGGAGCACATGGGGACGTTCATGAAAGTTAAGGACGAGTTTGTAAAGGAGCCTTATCCAGCGTGGACAGCGATTGGCATTACGGAGTTGGCGGTGCCTGGGGCTCGAGTGGAGATTCGGGTGGTGGCTGGGTAGGGTGGCGGCGAAGTCGTGAGCAACGGTGCGTAATTTCCGCAATCCACACCGGAAATCGGGCCACATGTCGGTACTAGCGCCACCTCTGAGTATGGCCGATTTTTTCTCCAATGCGACGCCAACGAAATGAAGGTATGTCGCTGGCACCCGGCCGAATATTGAAATGGGCATTTACAAATTCTCGGAGCTGAGACACAGCGAATTCTGCAGTTGTTGGATGGAACATTGCGTGATCTACGATCGAATGTCCCGGCCGAGGAAATCTCAATCCGGATTTATGAACTGCTATTCCGTCACTAACCAGCCACTCACGGCCGGAATGTTTGAGAGCTTCCCGCCCAAGTATCTGCCCCCTAATCCACGGCAGAGGCGAATAGCCACACTTGCTGCCTAATACGGTGACACGATGCTCTTCGAATTCCGCATCTTCGACGTATGCACCCCATAGAACAAACTGATGAATACCCAAGTGCTCTGATTCAAGCCTGAGCGTGAGGTCCTGCATGGCTCGCCTGACACTCACTTCCGATTGATTTTCGCGACCGAATGGGCCAATGCAGCGCACCGCTCCACTAGGGAGAGGAGTAAGATCAATATACGCACTCAGTATCGTCCCATAAGCACAATACCCTTCTTCGGCCCATATCTTCCACTCCATACGGATTACCCATCTTCGGCTATCCGTACCAGCCTAGCCGCAACTGGACGCGGCTTTTGCGACAATGATCACGTTTCAACACAGGGGGGATAATGAGATTCCTAGTGCAACCCAATCTACACCGCACACATAGTGTGACTAGGAGTACAGCACTGCTTTCAATATGCAATCAACTACGCTTCTATTGAATTTACAGCGTTCAATCACTTCACCGATAGGATTATGCAAAAGAACGTGAACATCTCAAACATCATGATTTCCTTACTCATCAGTTTCCTACATGATATGCAGTTGAGGGAAAGTGGTGTCTATGGAGGGCGGTTATTTCAAAGCTGTGAGGTAATGACTTGCGACTAATCGATTCCATCATCTCTTACCTCGTACCGGACGTGTTAATCACGGACCCGGAGTGGAAAGAGAGGTGGAACCAACTTCAGAAAGAAAACTTCCTCCGCTATGTGGGGTTCTTTTTCTTTGTCATCGCGATCGGCTATATCGCGAACTACTTCCTATTTGACGTACCAATGGAACTCGAACCGGCTGACTTCTGGCTGACCTTTCGAGTTCTTATGGCAGCAATGGCCGCACTCTGCACAGCGTTTTACATAAGCCCCTGGACCAGAACGCGCTTCTACAAAGTGCCTGCTATGCTCGGGTGCTTTACAATGTGCTACACCCAAGCCCACGTCACGATTTGGTTCTCACAGGACGCCTGGCTTTTTTTCTATTTCTTCGTAATGGGTTGCACCCTGATCCTAAGTCTGAACGTCATATGGTCGATCGCATACGCTTCATCACTATGCATCCTTGGCGCACCAATACTTGAAGAGTCCGGTATCACGCCCGAATACACTGTCTCGTCGACAATCGTCGTGATTTGTTTCGTCGCAATCATGCGTCGTTCTGCGTTATCTGACGTTAGGAACTTTTTGTTAAGCGAGCAAAATCTCGCGCAGCAAAAGCGAATCGCCGAACTAAGTAATGAGTATGCAGGTCGTGTGCAGTCCTTCATACCACGCGTAATTGCAGATCGCATGTCTCACTACATTGAGGATGGAATGTCTGTAGTAGAAGCATCTATCGAAGCCCTAAAAGCCCGCAAGAAGCTCATAGCGTGCCTATTCACAGACATACGTGGGTTCACTCAAGACTCAAAGGAGCTTGACGATTTCATTGCAAAAAGTGTGATGCCTGAGGTGACGGCTTGCTCAAACGCAATCGAAGACCTAGCCGGAATACCTAGAAAGGTCGGTGACTTGATCTTCGCATATTTCGACGATGGCTCTATGCATCTAAACATACTTCGAGCAATTCGAGCGGGTGTACAAGTCGCAAGACTGAACGAGGCGATGAACCTGTCTGCATCAGAGAAGCGAATCAATCGATACATTCTGATCTCAGCGGGAGAGGCAATGGTGGGCAATTTCGGCGGGCTGGATTCTTCAATCGAGATTACAGCATTGGGAACGCCCGTGAACTTTCTAAGTAGGGTAGATGACATCACGAAATCTCCAGCAATCGCCGACAGGTTAGACTCCGGCGACCTAATCTTAAGTTCGGAAGTGAAGAAATTTGTCGATGAGCTAAACATTGATATCCGCTGCGAACACATTGACCTTGATTCCGCAAGAATCGAGATTCGGGACTTCCCAGAAGTCCGCGGTCTATACAAGTTAGCACCCACACACGAGTTAGAAGAGTTGCTTGACAAAGTTTTGATGGAGGTTATACGTTGAGCGTCCTTGCAGATGGCCGGGACAAATACGCGCTCGATTTTTCAAACTTGCACGGCTTGATCTACCCCGCAGACGTCCGCACGAACGATAACATCGAAGCACGAATCAGGCTGAACCGGCAAAGTCCATACACGCCGATGAGAGTCTGGCGTACAAGCCCCATCGGTGCAGAACTGGTCATAGACGAAGAATCACCAGATCTTGAACCAGGCGTCCCACTCAGCCTCGAACTGCTAATCGCAGGACAACGCATCGTATTTGATGCATGTGTCGTAGAGATCATTCAAGAAAACGACACGATCAAGCTCGCGGGTGTAAGGTTTCACCAGGACGTAGCAAACCGCGAACCAGGGTCGGATAGGCGACGCCAGCCACGGTGGACTTGCTGGCCTGACTATGCTCCAACAGCAACTTGCCCCACGCCAGGTAAAATCAACGACCATATTTGGTTCAAAGTTAGAGACATTTCCAAGCACGGAATGTTACTGACTTGCTCCCTACGCAACAAACTACTGGTGCCAGGAATGTCACTGCAGTTAACTGTGAACTTTGGTGTGGATGGCGTTTTTCATACAACGGTTACGATTCGCCGCGTTGGATTCGCCTCGGAAGCCGGGAAAGACAAGCTAGCAGTCGGCGTCGATTTTGACACTCTGACAGCCAGAACGCGGTCAATCATTGGTCAGTACCTAATTCAATTCTCCGAGAATGCTTCCCTAGCGTCCCTTAGAGCCGATGATTTGTGGCCCGGTTCCGTGTCCTCAGCGGTCAACTTCGCGTATTTGACAACGGCCGACGAATACAACCGAGTCAAGGTTCTGCGCCAACTAGCGCATGCGGCAGATGCCAACCTTAACGACAACATTTCAGTAGACGATATGGGAGATCGTTTCGATAGTCATGCACGGATCATTATCGGCACTCGGACAGACGGAGAGATCATTTGCACGGTGCGGGTTTTGTTTAATAGCGATGACATACCGTTTGAACATAGCGAACTGGTGAACCTGCCGAGCGACCTCCCCCGTAAAACAGATATCGTCGAAATTAGTCGACTCGCGATCCATCCAGAGTACCGCCACGGGGACCTTCTTCTCGGCTTGTTTGAATTCGTTGCAACAACATGCGTGCACGAACGCAAATACGTAATCATGAGTTGCTTAGAGAAAATGATTCCTTTTTTCGAGAAAATCGGTTTCTCACAGATGGGATTGGAATACGAAAGCAAACTGTTTAGCGACAAAGGTCACCTGCTATTTGGAGATATCTATAAGGCCATACTGGGACAGAGCGTAAACCCTATCTATTGGAATCTCGTTTGGCGTCGAGTCACTCGGTTCCTTGTGGAGGAATCGCGCATACAGATCAGGGGGATCGATCGCATTCGGATCACTTTCTACAAATTGCTGGGCCCTGTTGCATTTCTTGTGAAAAACTATCGAGAACAACGCCTAAACAAGAAAAGCAACGATTAGATGTTGAAAATCGGCCAAAGCTCCCTCGCCTTTCTTTGCTTGGGCATATTTCTTTTTTCACTAGCTGGTCTTCCGCGATTATCATTCACACCCGACAATCGCGTTTTTCTTGACCCATCAGATCAGCTCGTAGTGGATCTCACGAGATTTGAAGACACTTTTGGAGCCGCAAACATCGTGGGCATAGTCGTAACCTGCCCACCAAACTCGCTGAGCTGCCAGAGATTACTACCCGCCACGATCAAGGAGCTGCATCAACGATCGCTGTCTATTCCTTATGTGGTTCGAGTTGAATCGCTGGACAATCACCCGGTTCTCTCATCAGACGAAAACCAAGTATCCAGCGCAAGCTTTCTCGACAAACTCTGCAATCCTCACTGCCCCGAGGGTACTCTAAAAAACAATGGGACCGCATTAACCAAGCGCTTGGCCAATGCTAGGGGAGAAACAATGGCCGTGTTCGCGTCACTTCGATTCGACACAAGCCAGACTGGTGCTGTATTTGAGATTGATAACTCTCTGAAGAGGATAGAAAGCGAAACTATTCTTCCCCCGCAGGCGACGCTCCATTTCGTCGGGCGCGTGCCGATGATGTATGCCTTTGTACAGGCATCTATCGACGAGATAATTGGGTATATGGGGCTCGCAACTTTGCTAATAATGACTCTCCTCATTTTTACCTTTGGAAACATCTCCCTAGCATGCGTATCCCTTGGTTTATCACTCTCTACAATTCTTACTACGTTTGGCGTCGCTGGTTGGTTCGGGTTTGTTGTCAGCCTGGGAAGCGCGGCGCTGCCAACAGTGATCCTCACCTTGAGCACAGCGACGGCAATGCATTACTTCATGAATGTTGTTCGAGTTATCACAGAAGACTCTTCGAGGAACATTCCTAGCACCGCATTGGGTGCAGCTCGTTACCAATTCGCACCAACCATCATTACAGCTGCAACAACAGTGGTCGCCATGCTGTCAATGCTTTTGGTTGATTCCCCATCATTTCGCGACTTAGGTCTGTGGACAGCAGTTTCGCTTCCCATTTGCTGCCTTTATCTGTTCGGATTGGTGCCGCTCGTTGTTGCCCGCATCTCCAATATTCGTCCGTCGCTATGGCAAACGTATCTTCAACCTTTGCTTAATCGGCACGCCCGCGCTGCCGGAAAGCATTGGGTAACCGCAATTATCGTCCTAGTAGCAGCCACTGCTGCCACCGCGAACATTTCACGGTTAAGCATTGGTGATGATCTTATTCGATACTTTGACGCCAACTCCAGATTTAGGGCCGATGCAGAACATGTCGCGTCCGTTCTAGTGGGACCGACCAACATCGAAGTCATCGTTAATGCACCCAGCAAAATTTACGATCCCCTCTTCCTTAGGAAGACCGCTCAATTCATCACAGATCTAAGGACACATCCTCAGATCGATACAGTTGTTAGCATCATCGACATACTGGATATCCACGGAGCGCACGTATCCCCAACACACTGGACAGAACTTGACGCCTCGGGGGTTGCACAGCTGATCTTCGCGTACGAACTATCATTGTCGGTAGATCAATCAACGAATGACTTCATAAGTGTTGATCACACGCAATTGCGAATCTCCATTGTCGCAAAAGATCTCAAGTCCAATGAGATCATCGCGCTCGAAGACTGGCTGAACGAGCGTACCGATCTGGCAGGCATTTCTGCAACAATCACCGGGGAAGCAATTCCGCTGGCCCATCTCTCTCAGAAGAATATTCCAAACATTGCCTGGTCCCTGTTCCTAACTATCTTGGGAACGAGCATTGTCTTGGGAATGTATTTCAGAAGCATTCGACTCGGCGCGATCCTCTTTTTTACCACAGTCGTCCCAATCCTATGCGGATTCGGTATGTGGACGCTAACCGAAGATTCAATTGGGATGGCCGCCACTATTATCTTGTGCATCTGCACAGGCATTGTTATCGATGACACCGTGCACATGGTCTACCGCTTCCACTACGCAATCTCAAAGTTGGGCGAGTCACGTATAGATGCTATTTCATATGCCATTCATCGCGTCGGCAACGCCATTTGCACTACAACGCTAATCTTAGTGGTCGGATTCGGCGTGTTAGCATTTTCGAAGTTCGAAGTGAACAGCGCATTTGGCACGTGCACCGTACTGGTCCTTGTTGCGGCTGTACTGATAGACTTGCTAATTCTGCCTAGTTTGTTAACTTTTTCTGGCGCCGGGTCGAGCAAAGTGCAATCACCAACGGTTACAGTCAGCGATAAAGGGACCAGGGATGGACTATGAAGCCTATGCCGCACACTTCGATCAAATGTGTGCGATCAATCCGGCATACCAGCAATTGCACACTCTTTTCGGCAAAGTCCTGGACGACATAGACCTTCCAGATAGAGCGCGAGTCACAGATCTCGGCGCAGGCACTGGGAATTTCATTTGTACCCTGCTCGAACGCCTCCCTGACGCTCAGGCTACCCACCTGGACTGTAGCCCGGAAATGAATGACATTGCTCACCAAAAATACCAAGAAAAAGGGCTAACCGTTAAGATCGTCGACTCCCATATGCAAATCGCTCCAATCAAGGACTGCTCGCAGGATCTGATTGTCTGCGTGAATTCTCTCAACAATGCTCCCCCCGTAAAGCCCATGCTTGAAAACATCTACCGCTGGCTCGTGCCTGGCGGGTACCTTTTCCTCGTTGACTTTGGTCGCGAGATCAATGTCATAGATTGGGGTTGGTACCTTGTAAAGCACGTGTTCAAGACATACGGTCTTGTGGAGACCATCGCCGCGGTCCGCCGCCAATCGAAAATCTATTCGATAAATCGGTCTGGGAAGAACGAGCAAAAATCGGGCACGCTTTGGACACACACAACTGACGAGTTGCTAGGTACAGTCAGCGCCGCCGGGCTGACGTCCAAGCATTCCGCCACATGCTATCGCGGCTATGCCGACCTAGTAGTGGCCCAGAGGCCCGAAATAGAGAACTTCAACGAAGCAACGTCCTTAATCAGTGCTGTAATTGCTCAGAGTTGATAATAGCGATTCTGATTAACAAAGACCTTTTCGAGCACTTCGCAAGTTGACAGCGTGAATCTCCACGTCCTGATAGAGGTACATGGTTTATCTTGCCAAAAATGCTCCGGGCAACTGCCCACGCGATTTCGCCCCTCCTGCTTATTTCCTGCGCAAGCCAATTAAAGCGCTAAGAATGGCCTTCATTTGAAAATCAGCACCAACCTTGCTGGGTTGTGTAATCCCCCTTTTTTGGCCAACTTTAAACGTAGAGGTTTACGTTGAATGAATGCCAAGGTTCCCGCAACTCTGATACAGTTTTTCTGACCAGCTCGGTATGTACTTGTTGAGAACCACTGTTTAGCCTTGCCAACGCTGAGGACAATCTAATGACGACCACGAAGTAACCACAAAGCAGGCAATCAATAACGCTTTCCTGGAGTTTCATTTCCCGTGATCAACTTATTCCAGAAATATAATTCTGCGTCACTCGAGACTTACGAGCTTTTTAGGCCCTGGCTCCCAATAGTTGCTTCCCTCTTCGCCCTGTTCCACATCGCGCACTACTTTATAAACATATTAACCGGGGTTTCCGAACCGGTTATCTTGCGTGTTCTCGCAGTCACGCTAACTGTGACGTTCGCATTGTGCGCGGTGTTTGAGCGCACAAGGCTTTCCGTAACGCTAAAACGAACCTTCTTGTTGGCATTGACTCTAGTTGGCCCAGTGTTCCTCTTTGGTGCTTGGCTGAATGAACTGAGTAGTACCAAGCCAAATCTAGTGACTCTGATCAGGAGTCAATACGAGTTTGCCGCCGCGTTCGGGCTTCTAATCTTAGCGAGCGCGAGTATCACTGTAGCCACGGCCTTGACGCTTGTACTCTGTTGCCTTCTATTCTTGATAATGGCCCCGATATCCGATTTTCACACCGAGATCTTAGAGTTAAGTTGGGTTACGGTGCTTTCAGGCTACCTATTGGCCTCCCTCGCAATCGTAGTTGCTTTGCGGCGTCGATTTGAATCCTCAAGAAGCAAGTCTGAGGCAATTGCCGCAGTAGGCTCCTCAATTGCTCACGAACTACGCACGCCCTTATTGAGCATCAAGACTGCGGCCAATGTCATAGATGAAGTTTCTGATTCCACTTCCACAGATCGCTCCTGGAATCAGTCGATTGGTCAAAAACCCATCAGCGACAATCGCTCACAAGCTGCCACGAAACTAATCAAGAGCGAAGCAGAAGCCGCGATGACCCTAATTGACATTTTCCTGGTAAACTCCTCTTGGGGAGTAAAAAACCAAGTCATTGGAAATTCCTCGCGATTCTCTGTCCAAGCGGCAGCCCGAGAGGCGATCGAACGGTTTCCATATCGGTCAGAAAGAGAACGTGCTGCCATCGAACTGGTAGACGGCGAAGATTTCATAGCTCACGGACCAAAGCTCTTCTTCGTGCACGTTTTGTTCAACCTGTTTAAGAACGCTTTCGAGGAATTCGGCAATGCGCAAATGCTCCAAATCAGGGTGAAAACGGAAGTGGAAAATCAAAGCGGACTCGTTCGAATAACCGACAATGGAAAAGGCATAGAACCATACCTCACCAAGAAGATATTCGAGCCGTTTTACTCACAATCTACTGCGCAAGGAACAGGTATAGGATTGCCTTTTTGCAAGTATGCCATAGAAGAGGCTTTCCAAGGTCAAATCCAATGCATTTCTTCAATTGGAGAAGGCACTGAATTTACGATTACGATTCCTCAATAAAGGCAGCTAAGGAGCACGTTGCCGGGTCAAAGTCGATCGAAACGGGGGGATTTCGCCATAATCCAGCGTAGATTCCATTAGCTTCCGGAACTGGGTTCACTTCAATCGTAATTTCACTAAGATCCTTCAATTCGCCATCATTTTCCTCACCACCAAAATCGCACAAGACTCTTCTACGCGACCCTATCTGCTCGAAATCAATAGAACCTCGATTGGTCCGCTCAATCAAACCAAAATCTTCGCGAACGTCACGATCCGTCGCCACCCTCAGAAAATCTACTACACCATCACGATCAACAAAATAAAAACCCTTCGGGACTGCCGAGTAGTAGTACTCAACCGCGTCTTGTTCACCTAATGTTTTTTGGAAAAAAGACGCAAATGAAGCTGATTTGAAGAGCTCCGGTTCGAGACTCGCGGCTTGTTGCCACTCCGAATGTTGGAGTCCCAATAGGAACTCTGTTTCTAATTCTCTCGCATACCGCATAACCATTTCCAGCGCGTTCGGGTCGCTCTTCAATACAAACCTGTCGATGATTCCATCATGAAACGCTTCAATTGCGGTCGCTTCATCTGCGACGCCCGTCAGCAGGATCTTTCGCAACGTCGTTTCTCCGAGGCTCACGAAAAACTCAAGCCCATTCTCAACCGGCATAGCGTAGTCACAAACAATAACCGATACTGGACCAAACCTACTGCTTAGCTCATGCCAGTCCTTTTCGCGCTCAAAGTTAAGTGCCAGCGTAATCACGCCACCGGCTTCAACACGCTCTCTATGCGTTCTCGGGAAGGAAGCAACTACACGACCGAGTTCCAATAATTCCCTCGCTTCACTTGATCCAGTGGCGACCATACAGCGCCGATCCTCGGGAAAGACCAATGTCAACGCCTGCAAAAACCTTTCCTGATCATCAACAAACAACCATGATGTAGGATGCTTGTACAAAAGGGTTCGATTCAGAATTCCCGGCATCTTATCCACCAATATGAAAACGGTGTGCACACGAGCCAAAATCTACCAAAAAGGGCGGTTCTGCTAATGTAGGAAATATCCACTGTGATTCTACTGGCAGTTTCGGCCTCTTGGTGGGCAACCACATGCACGATGAGATCGATTCGCAAAAGAGAGAACGCAACCCCCCGACATCAGCCTAAACCCCAAAGTTAATGATCACGGTAGGTTCGATCAGCAAAGTGTGGCGATCATTCAACGCTACCACTCTTTATTCGAACTAGTGGCCCAAGCATAATCATTGTACTTTCGGAATCTTATGGTGCCACCATGATCCACCGCACCCACGGCTACCTAACCCACCGCCCTTCCTCCGAAGGATCACCCGAATCACAGCACCTTGAGCGCGAAGGCTACGTCCTCCTCCGATCCCTATTCAGCCAGGATGAAATAACCGAACTAGCCTCGGAAATCTCTCGGGTCTTCGACGAAATCCCTGCAGATATCCGCATGACTCGCCACGAAGGCGGCAAAGAAATGTTTCGCTATGAAATGCTGAACCGCAGCGGGGCATGCCAACGCGCACTGGCCCACCGGGGCATTCTGGACGTAATCGAACCCTTGCTTGGCGAAGACTGCCACGTCATCGCCAATACCGCCTGGCGTAACCCACCCAATACAGAAGGCCTTCACGGCGGTGAACGATGGCATATCGACGCGGGGCCGCATATTCCTCTGCCGGAAGGCATCACCTGGCCGGCAGACATTCCGCACCCGGTGTTTGCCATCGGCACACACATCTACCTCCAGGAATGCCGTATCGAAGATGGTCCGACTGGCGTTATCCCGGGCTCGCATCTGTCCGGCCAGACGCCTCCCCGAGACCGGCTACTCGACGACGATCTAACCTGCAACGGGGTCGGCGTTACGCCCCTGCTTGCCCAGCCAGGCGACGTAGGACTTTTTGTTTCTGATGTCTGGCATCGACGCATGACCACGCAGCCCAGCGACCAGGGCCGCTTCTTTCTGCAGGTGCACTACGGCCGCAGAGACATAGCGCAACGGCTGCGGGTTACTGCCGAAGCCAGTCATCTATCGCATGACGCCATCGCGCGCGCCGATTCTGATCGTGCGCGCACGATAATCGGCTTGCACGAACCCTTTTTTTACGACGGTTGAGGCCAATCTGGCTGATCGCTATTGACCCATGGGCGCATTCCTAATTAGGCTGCACGCCTCGATCTGTAATTGACTACCTGTGTAATGGCCTCGTCTCTAAATAACGTAATCATCGTCTGCAATTCGTCAGACGATCCGTTTGCAATCGACCTCGCGTTCAGCCTTGGTCAGGCAGAAGACATCGCAGACCTCATCAGCATGAAGACGTTCGCCAACAGCGAATTCTGCCCGCGCTTCATTTCAGATGAAGATGACTTCGCCAACATCGGCAAAAAGCTCGGTGGCAAGACGGTAGTCATCGTCAGCACGTCGAGCCTTATCGTAAGCCGCCAGAACCTGGCTATGCGCAACTTATTAATTGCTCGCGCAGCCAAAGAGAATGGCGCCGAGCATGTGGTACTCGTTGAGCCCGACCTGTACTACAGCGCACAGGATCGCGGCCCGGCGCATAGGTTGGGTGAGACACTGGCCCCGCGGGACGAAAAAGACCTCAAGAAGTTCGATGGGCAGCCCTTCACGGCCAAGCTATATGCACAGATGCTGCAGCTCGCCGGCGTCGATCGGGTGCTGACGGTGCACAATCATTCCTTCTCTGTGCAAAAGACCTTCACCGAGGTTTTCGCAGGTAACTTCCACAACCTCATCCCCTACGACATTTACACTGATTACCTGCACAAATCCGACATCATCAACTGTGGGTCGGAAGGGGAAGGCCTGGCGCTTTGCGCACCCGACGCAGGCGCCAGGGAGTTCGTTAAACACATGTATGCGCACCTCGACCTGCCCAAGGCGAAGTTCATACTGCTCGACAAGGAGCGTTCCGGCGAACGCAAAGTCGACATAAAACTGCACGACGAAAGTGAATCCACCTTTGAGGAGATCGACGGTCACGATATCGTGCTGTTCGACGACATGGTGCGAACCGGCTCCACCGTGGTGAAATCCTGCCAGTTCCTCAAGCAGATCAACCCCGGCAAGACGATATTCGCCGTCTCTCACTTCTACGCCAGCGAAGAAGGCCGCGAAAAAATGGCGCACCCCGCCATCGACGAGATTCTGACTCTCAACACCCTGCCCACGGTTCTGAATCGAGACGTTCAGGGCCGCCTGCGCCGCAAAATGGTAGTGCTCAAGATCGAACGGTGGCTGGGCAAGAAACTCTGCGAAATACTCGATCTGCCCCTAACCCGGGAAGAAAGCCCCTATCAGATCGACATGTCTTCGACTAACCCCCGTTTCATAAGGAAAATCTGGTCAAGTGACCAGCTTCACGAGTTGCACGGCCGGTAATAGTCAGGCACCCAGGATTTGATCCAGATCAAACAACGCAAGGCGGCGCGGCTGCAATATTGCTGCTCCCATACGCATCAATGCCCGATTCTCAAATGACGACCGGCTCCCGCAAGTTTATCGATCAGCAAACCAATACGGCCACTGTCACTCTGCCAACCCGCAAAACCATTCGTGCCTGGCTGGCGCCCATGAAAAAACAACGGACGACCCGGGCGATCTGGCTGCTGATTGTCGACCTGGCTGTCTACGGCTCGCTGCTCGCCGGAACAGTGGCTTTCGAGGCATGGTGGGCCAAGCTGATCTGTGGCCTTGGCGCCGGTATCTGTATCGGCCGGTTGTTCATTATCGGCCATGATGCCTGCCACCAGAGCTTTACGCCCAATGCAAAACTGAACAAAGTACTGGGGCGCATCTCGATGCTGCCATCGCTTACCCCCTACAGCCTTTGGCAGGTCGGGCACAACGTCGTCCACCATGGCTATACAAACCTAAAAGGCACCGATTTCGTGTGGGCGCCCTTGACCCGGGAAGAATACCAGGCGATGTCACCAAGCCGACGCGTACTCGAGCACATCTATCGCAGCGGCTGGGGCCCATGGTTGTACTATTTCATCGAAATGTGGTGGCTGCGCATGTTCTTCCCCAATAAGCAGTACATGGCCACGCGACGCACGGAATTTCTGCTCGACAGCATCGTCTCAGCTGTCGGTGGTACGGCCTGGATTGGTGGCATGATCGCTGCCGCGGTAGCCACGGGTCAGCCCGTCTGGCTGATATTGCTTTTTGGCTTCCTGGTGCCCTTCCTGGTATGGAACGCCCTCATCGGCTTCGTCGTTTACGTGCACCACACCCACCCGAAAGTGCAATGGCACGACGACAAGAAAGAGTGGGCCGCTACCATGCCTTTCGTGTCTACCACCGTGCACCTGATTTTCCCGTTCAGGTTCGGCGGGATGTTCCATCACATCATGGAACACACCGCACACCATGTAGACATGAGTGTACCGCTGTACAACCTGAAAGAAGCCCAGGCGATACTCGAGGAGAACCTCCCCGATCAGATCATCGTGCAGCGTTTTTCCTGGCGCTGGTATTTTGATACCGCACGACGCTGCAAGCTCTATGACTTCCGGCAGCGCTGCTGGACGGACTTCGCTGGCCGCGCAACCAATGAAGCGACGCCCGCTCCAGCCTGATCGCACCCAGTCAGTTGCTCAGGAGTGTGCCCATCGCGCATACAGACGTGCGATAATGTGGGGTTTGCACGCCCGTTTCGATCTCTTCCAAACGCGGCAGAAGCAGTTTCGCCGTAGTTGGAATGTCCCAGAAAGATCTGACCCAGGGCTCTGTGCCCAAATCGCTGGCCAAACTCACAGCGCCCATGGTCATGGGTGTTTCGTCGAGCATTCTCGTGCAGACCCTCGAAATGGGCTTCATTGGCCAGCTCAGCACGCAGCATGTGGCGGCGATCACGTTTACCTTTCCACTGGCGATGGTGCTGACCAGTATCGCGCTGGGCATTGGTATCGGCACATCGAGCGTAATCGCCCGGGTTGTGGGATCGGGGGACCACGATGATGTAGCGCGCCTGGGCACTCATGCACTGATTCTGGTGGCAATGTTGCTGGCGGTGTTGTCGGCAATCGCCTGGTTGATGATCGATCCACTGTTCAAAGCGCTCGGTGCCAGTGCCGCACTCATGCCGCTCATCCACAGCTACCTCGACATTTATCTGCCAGGCACGGTCCTTTTCACCCTGACTATGATCGCGGGCAACATCATGCGCGCAAACGGCAGCGCCAACATTCCGGGCGTGGTTATGACCGTTGGTGCGCTGATCAATCTGGTTCTCGACCCCTTTCTCATATTCGGCTGGTTCGGTCTGCCGCGCATGGAACTCGCCGGGGCCGCCACAGCAATGACTGTGACTCGGGCGCTCACTGCAGCGGTGCTCATTTACTATGTCTTCAACGGCAAAATGGCTCTGGCCCATAACGTGCGTGCCCGGTTCGCCAATTCCGCGAAACGAATTCTGCAGGTCGGGCTACCGGCCATGGCCACTCAACTCATTGGGCCGGTGACTGCGGCACTCATCACTCGCATGCTCGCGCAACATGGCGAAGTTGTGGTCGCTGGATTCGGCGTGGCCGGCCGCATTGAGGCAGTCGCAGCGATGATGCTGTTCGCGCTCTCTGGCTCCATCGGACCGTTTGTCGGACAGAACTGGGGAGCGCGCCAGATTGACCGGGTTCGCCTGGGCGTGCGCGCCAGCTACCAGTTTTCTATCGCCTGGGGGACCTTTGCCGCCACGCTGCTGTTTCTGTTCGGCGGCTCGTTGGCGCAAATCATCGATGACGAGCCCACGGTGGTCGCCGTCGCTGGCTTTTACCTGGCGCTGGTGCCCTGGAGCTACGGCTTCTGGGGCGTGTTGATGATGTCATCGGCCAGCTTCAATGCACTCGGCAAACCCCTGCCCAGCACCGCGCTCAGTTTCCTGCGTATGTTCATTGTATACCTTCCTCTGGCGACCGTACTCAACCACCTGTATGGTTTCCAGGGTATATTTATCGCTACGCTGATCACCAATATCACGCTGGGCATCGCCGCCTGGTGGTGGTTTAAAGCACGCCTGCGGCGCATGAGTTCAGGGTAGCTGGGACCACTTTGGGGGAGGCAATGGAAAAGGACGATTTTTACCGCGATGCCCGCAATGACCTGACCGGGCCGCTGCAAGGTGTCACGGTGGTTGAAACAACCACCACGTGGGCGGGTCCTATGGCCGCCTGTGTGCTCGCGGATTTAGGTGCACGGGTCATCAAGGTGGAAATGCCCGGCGGCGAAGTCTCCCGTCGCCTGCCACCGTTTCTTCCCGAAAGTCCGCTGACCATTGCCAACGAGACCGTCAACCGCAACAAACAGTCTCTCACTCTCGACCTGCATCAGCAGCCGGCCAAGGATATTCTGCTCAAACTCATCGAACAGTCTGATGTATTCGTCGAGAACTTTCGTCCCGGCACGCTGGCTGAGTGGGGGCTGGGTTACCAGGACCTCAAGGCCGTCAAGAACGACATCATTTACGTCAGCATCAGCGGGTTTGGTCAGTACGGCCCTCTTTCTGACCGGGTCGCCTATGACCCTCTCGCTCAAGCGTATGGCGGCTGGGCATCTTTGAACGGAGACCCCGAGGGCGGCCCAACCAAGGCGCCAACCTATCTGGGGGACGACCTTGCCGGACTGCACGGCGCACTTGGCGCCCTGGCGGCATTGCGGCATAGAGACAGGACGGGCGAAGGTCAGCACGTCGACGTGGCGCTGGTAGATTCAATCATGTTCCAGAGTAACGGTTTCCCAACAGCCGGGGCATTGGATGTGCCTGTTCCCCGCACCGGCAATCAGTTCGCCATTGCCGCGCCGGTAAACATCTATGCTGCGACCAACGGCAATGTATTCGCTGGCGTATTGCTCGATACCCATTGGAAGCTCCTAGCCGCCGAGCTGGGCAGGCAAGACCTGGCGGAGCTGTCCGCCGTTGAGCGGATCAGCCAGCGAGACACTGTCGATGCGCCGCTTGCCGAGTACTGTGCTGGCCGCACGGTGGAAGATGTGGTCGATCGGTTTGCCGAGTTGGGCATTCCCGCAACCCGCGTGCATGAGATGCGTGATCTGCACAGTCAGCCGCACATTCAGGCCCGGGACATGCTTGTGCCGACTCGATTGAGTGACGATAAGCAAGCGCCGTTGACGGCGCCGCCGGTGAAATTCTACAAGACACCTACAAAGATCCGCAGCGCCGCGCCATCACTGGGGGCGCACAACCCGGAGATACTCGACGCACTCGGATATGACGCGGACGCCATTGCTGCACTGCAGCATGAAGGAATCATTTAGCCAATTTTGCATCTTGATATAGAGTTTTTTGTCGCTTATTGTGCAGACAGAATAGCGGAGAGCTGATTAGCTTTTCCGTTATTTCGTACCATTTAATTGGAGAGGGACTAATGAAAGGTATAACAACCGGTGCCGCATGCACGGTACTGGGCATTGCTTTATCTCTGCCCGGTTCTGCATTCGCGGAAGAAGAACTAATCGAAGAAATCATCGTTACCGCGCGTCAGCAGGCCGAAACCCTGCAGGACGTACCAGTAACTATCGCAGCCCTGACCGAGGAAGACCTCGATCGGTACAACATCACCAGCCTGGTCGATGCAGCCAAGATGGTGCCCAACATGGTCATCGCACCTGGCGGCTCAGGCAACGGCTCCAACCTGCGCTTGCGCGGTATCGGCTCCAGTTCGATTTCCGCCGCATTCGACCATTCGGTCGCCATCAATGTAGACGGTGTCGTGGTCAATCGCGGCCGTTTCATTCACAACTCATATATGGACATGGGCCAGGTGGAGATCCTCAAAGGCCCCCAATCTCTGTACTTTGGTAAGTCTGCCACCGCTGGTGTGGTTTCTATTACCACAAATGACCCTGGCGATGAATTCGAGTTTCAGATCATGGGCGGTCTCGCCACCGAACATGACGGGCGTTACGGCGAATTGGTCATCTCGGGTCCGTTGTCCGACACGTTTGGAGCCCGCCTGGCCGTGGGTTTCACCGACAATGACGAGCTGATCAAGAACTACTCCTTTAGAAGGGACCCCCAGGTCGCAAGCAATGGCTCCGAAGAGTGGTTCGGTGACGAGTCGCTAAACACCCGCTTGACCCTGGTGTGGCAGCCCACAGACACCTTCACTGCCAAATTCAAGTACAGCTACTCGGAATACGACAACAACGGTGGCGGCACCATGTGGGCAGAGGAAATCTGTCCGGAAGGCGCGCATCAGCCTACTGGCGTACCATCCGGCGCGACTGCTTTCGCGGTATTTCAGGGGGTCGATGACTGTGAGATTAACGGCAATACGTCGAAAATCGGCTTGAACCCAGGCCTGCGAGCCGGGTTACCGCAAGGCTTCGACGACGGCCAGTCAGGGCTCGAGCAGGAAACCGACTTTGCGTCGCTTACCCTGGATTGGGATTTCCACGAATCCATGTCCCTGCGCGCGGTAACCGGGTATGTCGATCTGGCGCACTGGGAGCTGGATGACTACAGCTACGGCACGGGCGTGTTCGGCGGCCTGCACAACAACGTGTACGAAAGCCTGTCTCAGGAGCTGTTGTTCAATACCCACTTCGAAGACTCACCGGTCAACGTGCAGGTGGGTTTCTACTGGCAGGAGATCGAGCAGCAGTTCGACGCTTATCAGTATGCGTTCAACCTGGGTATCATGCCCAACATCTTCGGCCCGTTTTATGCCGACTTCGTCGATGGCATCGCCGCGGCAACCGGTGCACCCATCGTCGCTCCTGTCGACCTGACAAGCGGAGTGGTTGGTCCTGACCCGTTCACCGGCAACAACTACGACTACAATAAAGACCACTATCTGGATACTGACGTCATGTCAGCGTTCGTAGCGGTTTACTGGGATATCAACGACCGTACCGAATTGACTTTCGGCGCACGCTACACCGACGAAGAAAAAGACGGCCACATCCTGATTCCCTATGTGCACACCGCAGCGAACCTGTTCGGCTTCGGTGGGCCGCCGCGCATCGACGGCCTTTCTTTCGACGACGAAAACGTTTCGCCGGAGGTCGCGATCAACTACTACATAAACGACGATGTCAGCGTGTTTGCATCCTACAAGGAAGGCTTCAAGTCCGGCGGTCTGGACAACAGCGCTTTGCCTACCGCAGCATTGAACCCTGCAGTAAACGGCGGTGACTTCAGCTTCCTGGAGTACGAGTCAGAGGAAGCCGACGGTTTTGAGGTGGGCATGAAGGCCAACCTGATGGATGGATCATTGCGTCTCAACGCCACAATCTTCTCTTATGAGTACAGCGATCTGCAGGTGCAGTTGTTTGACTCCACCATCATTCAGTTCAGTACCTTCAACGCTTCCGCCTTGGAGACACAGGGCTTCGAAACGGACTTCATCTATTACACGGATTTTGATGGCTTGATAGTGCGAGGCGCCCTGGCATGGACCGACACCAGTTATTCGGATGAGTTCATCACTGCAACGGGTGAGGACCTGGACGGCCAGGACGGTGCCGGCAGTGCCGATGTTTCAGGTTATGTCGGCTTCACCTTTGACAGGGCGTTAATGGATGGCTGGCGCTATTCATTGTCTGCTGACGCCCGCTATACCGACGACTACGGGATTACAGCGTCGCTCAACCCATTCAAGCAGGATTCTTTCTGGATCATCGATGCCGCAGCGAGCGTTTACTCTGAAAGCGGCCGGCATCAGTTGAGCCTGATCGCCCGCAACATTCAAGACGAGGTCTACGCGATCGGTGCCGGCGCGATTCCCGGAAGAATCCCCGCCAACAACACCGGCGCCAACAGCCTCGACCAGGCTGCTACCACGCAACTGGGTCGGTCGCTGAGCCTGCAATACCGCTTTACGCTGTAAGCAGTGTTGCACCGCTCTCAGGGCGGTATAACTGAAAGGCGGCCATTGGGCCGCCTTTTTTTGTTGTGGCTTGGGTCATTTCCGGCAACGGTCAATCACCGACATCCAACCAATAACCCTCGGGGCTATGCCGCTTGATGTGCCCGGCCGTGGGCGTGGCAAAGTGCGTACCGATGATCAGCACGTCGCCATCCACATACTTCTCCAGTAGACCCTCCCGGGTCGCCAGCCCCTGGCCCTGATCGTAATCCGCCGATGAGCACCAGTCGGTACGGCTCATCTGCACCGGGTGGTGGATGCAGTCGCCGGTAATGAGCGCCTCCTGACCCTTCGAAGTAATGTGCACACTCACGTGTCCCGGTGTATGCCCGGGGGTGGGTTCCAGGCAGACTTCGTCGCAGACCTGGTGGGTTTCGGAAACGAAATCCACTACACCGGCCTCTACCACAGGGCGAACCGAATCGGCCAGCACAGGCCCGTAGGTCTTCTCGTCTTCATTCGCATCCCAGTATGCCCACTCTTTCTCCGCCACCAGATAACGCGCATTGGGGAATGTCGGCACCCACTTGCCATCCACCAGCATGGTGTTCCAGCCCACATGATCCACGTGCAGGTGCGTACACATCACCGTGTCGATAGATTCCCGGGGATAGCCGGCGTCGGTCAGATCCTGCAGGAAGCTGGTCTGCAGATTATTCCAGTTGGGTACATTGCGTTCTTTGTCGTTGCCGATGCAGGTATCGACAACTATCCGCCGCTCGCCAGTATCAACGATGAGCGCATGCACGCTCATGATCAGGTTGCCGTCGGCGTCCATGAAATGAGGCTGCAGCCAGTCGTAGGCGAGACAAGCCTCCGGTGTTGCATCGGGCAGAATAAACTTGCTGCCCCCCGCGATTTCCAATTCCACAATGCGTGTGATCTTTACGTCACCGATCTGCCACTGATTCATGCCCTCTCCTCTTTCCTCCAAACGAATGCGCCACTTTAACCCTAAACGCCAGCGTCTGGCAGTACTGTGCCGATATGGTGGGCGAACACCCCGGATTAAGGTAAGGTTTACCGCTGAATTCAATCTGAGGATGTCATGGGGCTGGTTGATATCGCATCTACGCTGGTGCAGGTACCGCTACTGCTGAAATTGAAAAAGGGCATGGTGCCTCGCCCGATGGATACAAGAGACTGCATCGCAGCACGTGTGGAAGACAAGGCAGTTCGCTTCGGCGACCGTTCCGCCGTGATATTCGAAGGCCAGGAGCTCACTTGGAGCGAGTTCAATGCACTGGCAAACCGCTACGCACACTACCTGAAGGGTGAAGGCGTGCAGCGCGGCGACACCGTCAGTGTGGTCATGGAAAACCGCATTGAATTCCTCGCCCTGATCATCGGCTTGAACAAGCTGGGCGCGACCGCCGCGCTGATAAACACTAACCTGCAGGGCCGTCCTCTGACCCACTGCATCACCGTCACCGAATCGAGCAAGTGTGTGTTCGGCAGTGAAGTCGCCGAAGCGTTAAACGACGTAAAAGGCGAGCTGAACATGGCGGAAGGGGCAGACTACTACGTTGTACCCGACGGTGATGACAGCGCCATGCCCAACTGGGCAAAGAACCTGAGCGAAGCCAGCAGCAATGCCCCCTCAGACAATCTGGCCGATACCGCCGAGACCACCCTCGGCGAAACCGCCTTCTACATCTTCACTTCCGGTACCACCGGCCTGCCCAAAGCAGCCGTGCTGTCTAATCGCCGGTATCTGATGAGCGCCGACCTCGCCTCAGCCGCCGGTCTGCAATGCACCGAGCAGGACCGCCTGTATCTGTGCCTGCCGCTCTACCACGGTACCGGGCTGCTCATCGGCGCAGGCTCTGCATTCTGCTCGGGCGCCAGTATGTTTGTGCGCCGCAAGTTTTCCGCCAGCAACTTCCTGCCGGAAGTCCGCCAGCACAACTGCACCGGCCTGATCTATATCGGCGAACTGTGCCGCTACCTCAATAACACGCCACGCAATGCCGACGACCACGACAATCCCATCCGCTCAATGATGGGCAATGGCCTGCGGCCGGATGTATGGATGGACTTCAAACAACGTTTCGGCGTGAAGCGCATTGCGGAGTTCTACGGTGCTTCGGAAGGTAACGTCTCATTCGCCAACCTGTTAAACAAAGACTGCACCGTCGGCATGACCTCTGCTGAGGTTACCCTGGTGCAGTACGACATTCACAACGACGAGATGGTGCGCGACGCCAACGGCCGCTGCAGTGAAGTAGCAGATGGCGAGCCTGGACTGCTGCTGGGCAAGATTACCGAGAACACCGTTTTCGAAGGCTATACCGACGCTGCAGCGACAGAGAAGAAAATCGTCCGCGACGTGTACGAACAGGGCGACGCCTGGTTCAACTCCGGCGATCTCATGCGCACTGTCGAAGCGGGTTACACCCTCGGCTACCCCCACTATCAGTTCGTCGACCGGGTGGGCGATACGTTTCGCTGGAAATCGGAAAATGTCAGCACCAACGAGGTTGGTGAGATCATTAACGGCTACGAGCAGATCAAGTTCAGTAACGTCTACGGCGTCAATATTCCCGGTGCCGATGGCCGCGCCGGCATGGCTGCCGTGATCCTCAATGACGGGGTCGAGTCACTCGATCTCAATGCCTTCGCCGAATACATGAGGCACGAGTTACCCGGCTACGCCATACCGGTATTCCTGCGCATACAGTCCGCCATTGACGTTACCGGCACCTTCAAAATGGTGAAGGGTGATCTGCGCGAACAGGCGTACAACATCGATGAGTTCGACGATCCGGTGTTTGTCATGAAGCCTGGAGAAGCAAGCTACGTGCCCATGGATCAGGACTACGTCCACTCGGTCAAGGCAGGTTCGGCCGGGTTCTAGACCGCCTCATAATCATTCACGTCTATCGCCTTGCGTCGAGCGAGCGCCGTGGCGGACTGAATGGGGAAAACACCGATACTGCCGGCCTCTCATCGTGCCGACTAATCTATAATTGTGCCTCTGAACCCTGATTTAATGGAGCCTGCGAGTGACCCAAGCCGTTCTTCTCGATCTCGGCAATGTGGTTCTGGGTGTGGATTTCCGCCGTGTGTTTACCCACTGGGCCGAATTCGCTGGTGTCGATGAGCAACGCTTTTACGACCGCTGGGAGATCTGCCCGGCCTATCGAGCCCACGAAACCGGACACATGACGTTCGATGAGTATTGCCGTGTGCTGGGCGAGCGCTTCGAGGTAGACCTGCCGCTGGAACACTGGCGGGAGGGTTGGAATGCGATCTGGACGGACCCGTTCCACGATGTCATAGAACTCCTGCCACAGGTTGCGGAGCGCTATCACCTGTGCTGTTTCACCAACACCAACGATACCCACGCCGAATCGTGGCGCGGCCGGTTTTCAGATCGCCTGGAAAGTTTCGCCACAATCTACGTATCCTCGGAAATCGGGCACCGTAAGCCAGACACGCCGGCCTTTGAGTACGTCTGCGGAGCAATGGATACGTTGCCGGAGCACACGCTGTTCCTCGACGATACGCTGGAGAACGTAGCGGGCGCCCGCTCTGCTGGCCTGCGCGCCCAGCACGTGCGCAGCGAACAGGAAGTTGTGCAGGCGCTAAGCGCTCTGCTCTAACAGCGCCAGGGTGGCCATAGCCTGTGCCGCACTCGTGCCGCAGATTTCGCGCTCAGGTCTGAATTGCGCGCAGACTTCGGGACGTCGTGAATCGCCCCACAGCTTACATTGCAGGCTATCGCTCAAATGAAGGCACCTGACTCCTGCGGGCTTGCCATCAGGCATACCCGGCAGCGGCGTGGATATCGAAGGCGCGATACAGCATGCGCCGCACCCTGCCCGGCACTCCACAAACTGCTCCTTAAGCGTTGAACTGATGGGCAAGCGCTGCGTACTTTTCAACCATGGGTAGAACCGTATCTGCGTCTTCCGACGGCAGCGCAAAGATCACCCGGTCGAAACCATCTTCAATCAACCCTTCCACTGCTCGAGCGCTGGGTCCCACACCAAATATGGAGAAGTTCGGGGCACCATCACGGCCCGCTGCGTCCCAGGCTTCCCGGGTGCGCGCGATGCCTTGCGCATAATCTACCGCACCGCTGGCGGCCGTTCGGCTTTGGTCCGCATAGATGGGGAACCAGCCGTCGCAATACTCGGCAATGCGCTTGTATACATATTTTGACGAGGCCCCCATCAGCACCGGCGGCCCACCCGCCTGTTTGGGTTTGGGATAAGTCCAGCTCTTTTCGAAATCGACGAAATCGCCGTGAAACTCCGCTTCGTCTTTCGTCCATAACTCACGCATAGCGAGAATACGCTCGCGCAGTACCTTCCAGCGGTCCGCATAATTCACGCCGTGGTGTTCCATTTCTTCCGCGTTCCATCCGGCGCCGACACCCAGCAGCAGGCGGCCGTTGGACAAAAAATCGAGGGTAGCTGCCTGCTTCGCCATGAGAATCGGGTCGCGCTCTGTAACCAACGCAATGCCGGTGCCAACCTTCAGGTCGGTGGTGACGCTGGCGGCCATGGTAAGCCCGACAAAGGGGTCGTGACTGTGCCAGTAATGTTTAGGCAGGTCGGCGCCGCCAGGCCAGGGCGAGCGGCGGCTGGCGGGGATATGCGTATGCTCAGGGAAAAACAATGATTCGAAGCCATGGGCTTCCGCCTCACGGGCCAGCACGTCCGGGCGGATGGAATAGTCAGTAGCAAAAATGAGTAGGCCGAAGTCGGTCATTGCCGCTCTCCACAAATGAGTCCGGAGCTATTGTATGTGGGAGTGGTGCCGCGAGTGAACCTGTGAAACGGCCAGTATGTATCAGAGCGCCGCAGCGGCGTCGACCGTGGCCTTGTCGAAAGTGGAAAGGTATTTATCGACTTTGTTAACGTAGCGCTGGGCGGCGGCCATTTTAGACGCGTAGGGCCCCACGTTGTACGCCGCCAGTGCGCAGTCACGATCGCCTTCACAACGCTCAAGCAGGTGAGACAGCACCTGCGCGCCGCAGTAGACGTTCTGTTCGGGGTCAGTGAGATCAGAGGCACCACAGAATTTACCCCAGTAGTCCGGCCGCACCTGAGTAGGTCCAACAGCGCCAACGTTGGAACGCGCGGTCTTGCGAAACGAACTCTCGGTAATCACCAGACTTGCCAGCAGCTCAGGTGCAATATTCTGACGCTCGGATGCTTCGAGTATCCAATCGGCAAATTCCGTCGCCACAGAACTACGAATGCCAAACGCGTTACTTACCCGCGAGCCGAACTGAGCTACCTCGGCCTGGCGGATGAGTCGGCCTGAAGCCGCAGGCGTGGCAAATGCAATCTTCTCATAGCCTTGATGAGCAACTACGTTGCCCACGGCAAAGCTCACGCTCATCAAGACGAACGTCAATGCTGCGAAAGTTCCGAAACCCGCTAGCAAACCCCGCGGCAACTGACCGATGAGTTGGATCGTCGGCCGCCGGGCAAGGCGGTTCAGTGAGCGGTGCAATCTGTCCCTGATCGAGATCCGCTCCGGCGTGCTATCAGCCTGCTGTGTCATGAGCTGTGTCACGAAGGATCCTTGTTCCCCAAATTACTTAGTTCGGCCGTAATTCACTAAACCCCTGTGCATTACTTCCGGCCGATGGGTGTCACGCGACACGTATTCTACTTGCGTTGCGTCACACTATGAATTGAATTTTAGCCGTGATCTGAATCTCTGCTGTTCGCCAGATGTATTGGCATGTAATAAGTGAGCGCCCACTTACCCGGACACCTAAGAAACATAGACCCATGTGAGAAACTATTGTTCCCGAAAGGATTTGCCTTATGCCAAATTATTCTAAAAAGACAGAGAAGGCTGCAGGCGCTTAGATAAGCCCGCAGCCGAAAGCCGTCAATTAACCAGCACGTAACGCCTGGATAATCTCAGCCCGCTGGGCATCATCGGATACAGGGAACGATGCCGACGTGCGATCGACAAAACCGCCATACCGCTCCAACATCTGTGAAGCAATTTCGTGAGGCTCACCGACCACCCCGAATTCGGCCAGAATGTCGTCGCTTATCAGCGTGCCCATTTCCTGCCAGCGCCCCTGCTTGGACATGGCGTTCAATTCGCCCTGCAAGTCGCCACACCCGATGGAGTCGAGCACACCTTTGTAGGCCGGCGTAGAGCCGTAGAAGGCAATGCGCTCCTGAGCATTCTTGCGGTTCCTGGCGAATTCTTCTTCGCTGCGGCCGGTAATCACGAAGGGTCCATAGGACAGTTCAAAATCGTCCCTGGACCTCCCCGCCCTGGCGAGGCCAGCCTCAATGGCTGGAAGGGTCACCGACTCAATGAAGGGCAACGTGCTGAAGGGGTGAATGATCATGCCGTCGGCTACCTCGCCGGCAACTTCCGTCATTTTCGGGCCCACTGCAGCCAGCACTACCCGGGGCGCTCCGTACTGCGGGTCTTCCGGCGTAAACGCCGGCGTCATCAGCGTGTGGCGATAGTACTTTCCAACAAACTCCAGAGGCTCACCGTCATACCAGTTGGCCCAGATGGCGCGCATGGCCAGCACCAGTTCGCGCATCTGCGCGGCCGGCGCACCCCACTGCATACTGAAACGTTTGGTGATGTGGGGTTTGATCTGAGAGCCGAGCCCCAGGGTGAAACGGCCCTTGGAATAAGCGTTCAGGTCGTGACCGATGTTGGCCAGATTCATCGGACT
>CAYMUT010000028.1:0-65040 GCA_964393625.1 uncultured Pseudomonadales bacterium | reverse complement strand
TCAGAACCCGGTTTGGTCCGGCTTCAGGCGTATCGACATCGCGTAATTCAAGTTCGCCGCCGCTATCGCCGGGTATAACCCACCACTGTTTCATAAGTGTATTGCGCCTCAATCATCTTAATATGATCTGCCTGTTACTGGTCTGGGTTTGTTTCTCGGTATTGTTCAGCTATTGCCACCCCTGATATGCCCAGTGAATACTGCAGCATTGCTGGATCCTGGAAATGACCTTACTCGCAGAACCAAACCACTGCCAAGATGGGGATTCCAGTCTAATGTTCATGCCGCCCGTTCCGCAAATCAGCGGGTCGGCATTCTGCCCAACGAGCTGTGGGGCCTCACTTCGTCATGTAGCGCCATCGGCACTCTGGGTCGAATCAACTTCTTGCGCTTTTTCCTGCGCACCTGGAGCTGTTCTTCGGTGTATATCCGATAAGTGCGTTTCGGATTCTTAACCAGCCCTTGGTCTGCAGTCGCTAAAGCTCACAGATGACCTTGAACTGATTTGCCCTGTTATCCTTTAGCCCGATATGCTGATATCGCTGCCACAGTTCGTCGTCGTCGGGTGCCATGTAATGGGCAGGCGCCTGCCTGGCTTTCGGACAAAGTTCCAGAATCGAATGACGTAATCGTTTATTGAGTGCCTGCGCATTATAAGAAGGGTTAAGAGCTTCATCCCAGTAGGCGTTAACATGATCGGCCCAGGTAAATTTACGCCTGCGAATGTATCTTCCCTCCTGAAGCTCCAGGATTGCGGGTTTGCCTTCTATGACACCATCATCAAATAAAGACTGATAGAACCTCCACCCCTCATAGTTAGCGACCAGGTCCGCATTTGAATAAACCCCCGTGGTTAACTGACCAAACAACCATCTTTCGGCGAAAGCACCCTTGGCAAGCAGCTGGGCTTCAGGTTCACCGCGTAATTCGCGACGATAATATTTATACCCCTGAGAGAAGAAATGGCCGAACTTGTCTGAACCAACCATAACACCGCTCAATTTGAAGGATCTGCCTACCCCAAAGACAAAGTTTACCCTGGTCGCCCAGATGGGCATGTTGCGATAGATGCTTTGATGCCTGGTCTGGTCATATTTATCAACCAGGGGGGATTTGGCGGCCCATCGCTCAATTTTGTCTGCCCAGTAGATGCCGCCGATTTTGCTCCAGATAGAACGAGCCACAGCCTTTCTGCTGATACTCATTTCGTCTCGATCAAGCACCTTATCAATAGCCGCATTAACCTGCTGATCCATGATCTCAAGCGCATCAGCGACCTTCTGAGTTCTGTTCGTGTACTGGTCAGATTCATAGGCGTAGACATCTGCGCAAAAGGCCAGGCCGCATAAGAAAAAACTAACAAACAGGTTAACAAAACGCATTCGGGCAATTTAGGAGCTTAGTCAGCATAAGGCAAGCGGTCTTCGCAGCGCTAAAACGATCCTGGCTTGATCATCGGCTCATCAAACCTGCTCATGCGTAAAGAGAAGTGGACCAGCACATGGGCCTCGGCATCGAACATACGCACATTGATGCCAATGCCTGCTGGGCGGTCGAACCAATCGTCGATGATCACCGCATCCCGTAAGCCCTTGCGTCCGCGCCATTCAGCGTTTTATGGGCGGGGTGGGGCCCATGCGTTACCCGTTCAGGCATGTAGTGCGGCGTCGTGTTCTCCGAGTATAAAGTCGAAGGCGTTGGATGCCTGTGCGCAGCTGCCGATCAAAACGCCTGGCGCTTCATCGGTGACGAAGTGCCCGATATCGGGTATCTCGGCAAACTGGAATGGTCCGGCGACACAATCCGCCGTTCCTTCGGCAGCCACGCGGCCCACGGTTGAGTCTGCGGTACCCCAAACGTACAGGGTGGGCATGGTGATAGGTGGTAATTCGGCCAGATTGAGTTTCGTTTTACCCACTGCACGATACCAATTGATAGCGGCGTCCAGCGCTGGCCGCTGGCCCAGGACTTTTAAGTACGCTTCGGCATCGTCGGCAGGTACACCACCCCAATGCACATACATATTTCGTAGAGTTGTTGCGTTTTCTGCCAGAAGCTCGTCTGCTGCGTCTAGAGACTGAAAGCGTCGGTGATGGCCTGAACGCTCAGCCTGCCGGGCGTCACGCCACCCCAGTCATGGCCGACCAGGTGAAATCTGGCTGCACCCAGGTGGTCGGCAATGGCGATCGCATCGTCCACCAGGCTTTCCGGCAGGTAAGCTGCGATACCCTCGGGTCTTGCACCCGGTGAGTAGCCGCGTTGGTCGAAAGCACAACAGCGATAACCTAAGGCTGCCAGGGCGGGTAGTTCGGCTCGCCAGGTATAGAGGGTTTGTGGAAAACCGTGCAGGAAGAGCACCAGTTCACCATTATCTGGGCCTTGAACATCTGCAGTGAATTCGAAGTCGCGTACGGTCAGCGCTGTTGTCATTTCCCCGCCTGTGGTTGACTTGTGTCAGAAGATACCGCTTATTAGGACAGTTGTTTAGTCGGTCAGGGGGGCTGCTATGCGATATTTTTTCGTCGGCGTTTTTTGGATTTTCTTTGCAGCTATGGCGATGGATGCCCGGGCAGCAGAGGACACCAGTACAGACTTCCTGGAAGAAGAGCTGGACACCTCCTTTTATGCCAACAGCTATCAGGACAATTGTGCGGTCTGTCATGGCGAGAACCTGGAGGGTGCACCCCAGGGCACACCGCTGATCGGCGTGGCCCTCAAACATGGTGACAGCGTTGATGAGATCATTGCCAGTATCTCAAAAGGTTTTCCGCAACAAGGCATGCCCGCGTGGTCAGAAACCATGACCGATCAAGATCTGCGCAACCTGGCGTTGTTTGTGACGGAAAAAATACAAAACCTGAATTACGGTGATTTCAAATACAACGCTGAACTGGTGATTCCCGAAGGGGTAATCGAAACAGAACTCCATGGCTTTACCATTGAAACCGTGATCGATGGATTGGATCCGCTACCATTTTCCATAACACCTTTGCCTGACGGCAGCATGATATTGGTGGAAAAGAAACTGGGGATGAGCATCATTTCACCAGATGGCCAGAAATCTGCGTTCATCACCGGAACACCCAGGACCTTTGCCGATACCTACATCATCTCTGTGGAACAGGAGTGGGGGAACGGCTGGATGATGGAGACCGAACTGCATCCCAACCATGCAGAGAACGGGTGGGTCTATCTGCAATACGGTGAGCGGTGTGAAAATTGTAATGCGTTGAGCCGGGAAGCTGACCGACCGGTGTCCATGAACAAACTCATACGTGGGCGGATCAAGGAAGGCGCCTGGGTAGATGAAGAAGTCATCTGGCAGTCGGACATCGAGTTTTACGGCCCGATCACAGATTTGGCAGGGGGTGGGCGGATCACCTTTGACGATCAAGGCCATGTCTTTATCAGCGTGGGTATGAAAGGCTTCGACAATCACACAGGTGTGCAGGATTTGCGCACGCCCTGGGGCAAGATACATCGCGTCCATGATGATGGCAGCATCCCGTTGGACAATCCGTTTCTGGAGCACGAAGGTGCCATGCACAGCATTTGGAGCTATGGGCACAGGAGCCCGCAAGGATTGGAATATCGCCGTAGCGCTGGTGAACTCTGGGGTACCGAGCATGGGCCTCGGGGTGGGGATGAGATCAATCTGCTATTGCCTGGTAGAAATTACGGCTGGCCGTTGACTTCCAAAGGCATGAACTACGATGGCTCACCGGTAGCCTATGGCAAGAAGTTAGGCATCGAGTTTGATATGGATGACATCGAGCAACCTGTCGTGGACCTGAGTCCATCACCTGCGGTCTCCAGCTTTATCTTTTATGGCGGTGGCGCGTTTCCCGGCTGGCAGGGAGATATATTGGTTGGATCGCTGAAAGCACAGAGTCTTTATCGTGTCAGATTGGAAGGTAACAAGGCGGTTCACAAGGAAGCCATTATCAGTGATCTGGCGCGCATAAGAGACATCGAGGTCGGCTCGGACGATTTGGTTTATCTATTGCTGGAGAATAACCACGGTGGGGCGATCGTGCGTCTACGACCGGTTCAAGCTTCTCGGGTGGCGTCTAACTGAATCTTGCCATAAGCGCAGGTTAGCCAACCGGAATCACAATCAGGCCGGGTAGCACCAGGAAGCTCTTGCTGACAAGGCCCCTTGATGGGCTCTAACATGACCGGCAATTCAACCACCTGTAAGCATCTACCATGAGATACCTGTTGGCTTGTCTGTTCCTGCTGTCGTTTGATGCGGCGGCGCAAACTTATGCAGAAAAACTAGGCTGGCCGGAAGGCACGCGCGCGCTCATTCTGCACGTGGATGATGCCGGTATGTCGCATGAATCCAACGATGGCACCATTCGCGCCATCCGTGGCGGTGCGGCAAATTCGGTCAGCGTCATGATGCCCACCCCCTGGGTGCCGGAGTTTGTTCACTTCCTGGCGCGTAATCCGGATGTGGATGCCGGCCTGCACTTAACGCTCAATGCCGAATGGGGTAACTATCGGTGGGGACCACTGGCGGGTAAGCCTGCCGTAGGATCGCTTGTGGACGATGAAGGTGCGTTATGGCCGACGGTTGAACAGGTGGTTGAGTATGGTAGTACAGAACATGTGGCGTTGGAGATTGCAGCTCAGTTAGAGCGCGCGCGAACCATGGGCTTTGAACCTACGCACATGGATTCCCACATGGGTGCGCTGTTCGCTACGCCGGATTATCTGGCGGCCTACATCGCGTTGGGTGTTGAGCATCAGATTCCCGTCATGTTTCCCGGTGGGCACAACTTTTATGCGCGTAAAGACTATGGTGATCGAGCGGGCGAAGAAGCGCTGCAGACCGGCGCTTATATCTGGCAACAGGGGTTGCCCGTATTGGATGATCTGCATAACTCCAGTTATGGATGGCCGCGCGAAGACAAGGTGACGAACTATGTAGAGGCTATACGAGGTCTAAAGCCAGGCGTGACCATGATGATCATGCACTGCTCGAGTGAGAGTACGAATTTCCCTCACATCACAAGTTCCGGCCCTTCGCGCTATGGCGATCTGGACGCCATGCTGTCACCTGAAGTGGCGCGGGTACTCGAGGAAGAGAACATTGTGCTCACCACCTGGCGGGAACTGATGCAACGCCGCCATAATACCGAGTAGCGCAAACCATGGCTGCGGTCGATTTAGATCCGTTCCGATCAGGTCCGATCTGAATTAATCGGAACCATCTGCCTGACCCCAGGTTACTTTCTGTAAACCCGATTGGCATGGTGGGGTGCACGTTTGGACTTTGCGCATCCCTCAAGCTTCGGCAACGTGATGAATTCGTGTGGTCGCCCTGGTTTTCAGTATGCCGTCTTGCCTGGGCCTTTAGAACAGGTACAGTTAGGTTGAGTTTGGAGTGATGGTGCGGGCGGGGTGTGCATGAAGAAAGGTGTTTGTTTGTTGCTGTTGCTGGCCGTCAGTTCAGTCTGGGCCAGCGAACAGGTGACCATAAAGCGGGACCAATGGGGTGTGCCCCATGTGTACGGCCCTACTGATGCCAGTGTGGTTTTCGGCTTTGTCTATGCGCAGGCGGAAGACAACTTCTGGCAGATTGAAGATACGATTATCCAGGCCATAGGCCGATATGCTGAAGTCATGGGCGAGGCAGCTGTAGGCTCCGACTACCTCAACCGTGCTCTGGCAGTGGTTCCCATCTCCAGGCGCGAATGGCAGGCGCTGGCGCCGGAAACAAAGGTTCTAACGGAAGCTGCCGCCGCGGCTTTAAATCAATATCTGGCCGACAGCGGTCATCAGCCGCGCTTGATAGAGCGATTTGAACCCTGGCACTTTGTGGCTCATTCACGCTACTCCACGTATCAGCTGTTTGTCTTTAATCGTGCCCGGATTGCCGGCAAAGAAATTTCCCAGCTCAGTGCCAGCCAGCAGTTGGCCTCCAGTCACATTACCGATTCACAGCTACTGGCCGGTAGTCTTGCCCCACCACGCACAAGCGCTGTGGCAGATGCTCAGGCCCATGCCGGTTCCAATACCTGGGCCATCGCACCGCATCGCAGTGCCAGTGGTAAGGCCATGCTGTTTATCAACCCCCATCAGCCTTACTTCGGACCGGGGCAGTGGTACGAAGGGCATTTGCATAGCGAATCAGGGCTGCATTTTTCAGGCGCTGGTTTTTTTGGGTCGCCCATGCCGACCATTGGCCACAATGAACATCTGGGCTGGAGCCATACGGTCAACGAGCCCGATATTGTCGATGTCTACCGGCTGAAGGTTGATGATGTAGGCAAACCTGCGCACTATCGATACGACGGGTCAGATCGTCCGGTACGGGCCTGGCGTGACAGTTTGAAAGTCAAAACCGAAGATGGGCTGGAAAGCAGGTCGTTCAACTTTTATGCCTCGCATCACGGGCCGATCGTAGCCCAGCGTGATGGTGAGCTGCTGGCGGTTCGCATGGCCATGTTTGCCGAAGGCGGACAATTGAAGCAGCGTTATGACATGTTGCGTGCCACGAATCTGGGCGAGTTCAAGGCAGCCCTTGGTCAACTGGCCACGCCCATGTTCAATACCATGTACGCCGACGTCCACGGCGACATCTACTACGCTTACTACGGGGCGGTGCCACGTCGTAGCGCGGATTTCGATTGGAGCCAACCGGTAGCTGGTGATACCTCAGCTACCGCATGGCAGGGTTACCACCCCTTGAGCGAGCTTCCCACTTACACCAACCCGGAAACCGGTTATCTGCAGAACTGTAATGCCACACCGTTCCTGGCAACCGGCGGTAACGACAACTTGAAGCGTTCAGACTTTCCGAGCTACATGGTGGCGGAAGAGGATAACAATCGGTCGCGCATGTCGCGGATTTTGTTGGGGAGCCAGGCCAGGTTCTCTTTTGCAGATCTGGAAAAGCTCACCTGGGATACGAGGGTTCTGGAAGTAGCGACCACGCTCCCTGTGCTGCGACAGGAAATTACCGCCAGAGACCTGCCTGAGGATCAGGCTGAAATGCTCGCTGGTCCCCTGCAGCTACTGGTGGACTGGGACGGTATCGCGACCACGGAATCTGCCGCAACGACGCTTTATTTCTTCTACCGTCTGCAACAGCGACAGCTGGGTACCCCCGACCCGGTGGACGCGTTCACAAACGCCGTCGGCTATATGCAGAAAGTCTATGGCAGTTGGCGGGTGCCCTGGGGGAATGTGAACCGGTTACAACGGCGGCATACCTCCGGTGCGACCGGCTTTGATGATGACGCAGAGAGTTTGCCCATTGCCGGCGGACCCGGTAACCCGTTCGGCACAATTTTCAATTTCTACGCGCGCCCTCAGCCGCAGCAGAAAAAAATGTACGGCGTCGCTGGCCACTCCTTTGTTGGCCTGGTCGAATTTGCGCGCCCGCTGCGCGCAAGCTCGTTGCTGGTTTTTGGTGCCAACTCCGATCCGTCATCGCCAAACTATTTTGATCAGTCGCGGTTGTTTGCTAAACAGCAATACAAGCAGGCATGGTTCACGCCCGGAGAGGTGAGTGCCAATAGCGTTAGAGAGACTCGGCTGACCTATAAGCCCTGACCGACGATGTGACGTTACCCATCCTCTATAGTTTTCGGCGCTGCCCCTACGCCATGCGGACACGCATGGCCCTGGCGCAGGCAGAAATCTACTTGCAGGTCCTGGAGGAGCGTCTCGCAGAGCATCGATTTGTGGTTGCCGAACGCTTGAGCTTTGCGGATGCAGCGATAATGCCCTTTGTGCGGCAATTCGCCCATGTAGACATCAACTGGTTTCAGGCTTGTGACTATCCACACCTGAACCATTGGCTGGAACGTTTAACAACCGGTGAGCTGTTTCTTTGCGTAATGACCAAGTATCCCCAGTGGCGAGAAGGAGATGAGCCAACGATTTTTGATGTGCAACGCTCACGAATGTCTCCAGCAACAAGGTGATGCCTTTTGGCTGCCGGCTGCTCATGCTGTCAGCGGTGTGCTCGAGATGATTCGCTGGCCTACAGCGCTGCCGGCCGACTCGTCGCATCAAACCCGCCATCGACAAACAGCACGGACCCACATACATAGCAGGCATCGCTACTCAGCAGAAAGCATATGGCCTTGGCCACCTCATGCGGCTGCCCCATGCGCTCGATGGGTGTTGCAGACAACAGTGCGTTCACCGTGTCTTTCATACCAGGTGTTTCAAACAGCGCATCCACCATGGGTGTGTGGATGGGCCCCGGCGCAACCGCATTCATGCGAATGCCTTCCCGCGCATAGGCCATGGCGTTCCTGCGCATCCAGCCCGCCAGTGCACGTTTGCCCGCCATGTACTCAACGCCGGTTTCGCGCTCGGCGATGCTCAGTGCGGCGGGTTCGTCATTGGCCAGCAGCGGGGCAACAAGCGGGTCTTCCGCTGAAGACATGGGCGCGGAGTTCGAACACAGCAGTACAACTGCGCCGGACCGGGCGGCCAGCAATGGCCGTAGGCCTTCCGTCAGCAGCACGGCTCCGAAGTAGTTCAGCGCGGTAATGAGCCTGGCGGGGTGGCCGGTACCTCCGCCAAGACCTGCCAGTGGTATGAAGCCATCCAGTCCTTCCGGGGCAAGGGCCTTGATCTGTTCTATCGCCGTGGTACGACCTTCGCTGGTGGTCAGGTCGGCAATGATGTCGGCGTCCTTGATATCCACGTTGATGATTTTGTGGCCCGCGTCGCGTAACTGCTCGGCCAAAGCTTCGCCGATACCTGAGGCGCCGCCAGTCAATGCATAAGTTCCCATCTGTTTTCTCCTCAGGCTGGTATTTCGTTGAGCATCGTATGAGCGGCTTTCTCGGCGATCATCACCGTTGCCGCATGAGTATTGCCGGATATCAAACTCGGCATGACCGACGCGTCGATTACCCGCAGTCCATCGATGCCTCTGACCCGGCAGCTCGGATCGACCACCGCCGCGGGATCACTTCCCATGCGGCATGTGCCCACTGGGTGGTAGCCGGTATGGGCATGGGCCCGAGCGTATTCGCCGAGCGCCGCATCCGTATCTGCCTCCGGCATTGGCCGGATGCGCGATTCAACATGGCTGGCGAATGGTTCTGTTTCGGCCAGTTTGCTGGCGAGCTTCATGCCGTCGACTACCGCCTCAAGATCGCTGGTTGCCTCGAAGTAATTCGTGGTGATGGCCGGGGCTTCGTCCATGTCGGTAGATTGGGCGATGACCTCACCCCGGGATGCCGGATGCATGAGATAGGGCATCATGGTGAAGCCGGGAAACGGGTCTACCTGCTGCTGCTCGGCATCGTCGGAGTCTGCGCCGCTGACCGGCAGGCAGTGAAACTGCAGGTCCGGGCGCGGTTTGTCTGCGCGGCTTTTGACAAACAGTCCAACAGACGCAGCCGGCATCGCCATGGGGCCGCGGCGGTTAAGTGCGTATTTCACAACGCTTCCGAGCATGCCAAGGGGTGTCAGCTGTCGATTGACGCTGTCATCGTTGTCTTTTAGGCGCCAGGCCATGGGTGGACCGGCGTGGTCCTGCAGATTTCTACCGACGCTTTCGCTGATGGCAACCGGCGTAACATCCAGATCGTTCAATACCGATTGCGGCCCGATGCCAGAGACCTGCAATAGCTGCGGGGAGGCGTAGGCGCCTGCTGCCACAATCACTTCATTGCTGGCGCGGAATTCTCCAGCGGAAGTTGTGACGCCGATGGCCCGGCTGCCGTCAAACTCGACACGCGACACGCTCGCGCCGGTCTTTATGGTCAGATTGATGCGCTGGTCCGCCGGATCGAGATAGGCATCTGCCGCCGACCAGCGTCTCCCGTTCTTCATGGTCAACCGATAGTAGCCGATGCCTTCCTGGTCCGCGCCGTTGAAGTCATCGTTAAAGGGGATGCCCGTATTCAGCCCTGCTCTGATCAGCTGCTCGCAGATGGGGAAGCTGTTGCGGGCTTCTTCAATGTGTAGAGGCCCGTCGAAATAGGGCGCGACCGATTCCCAGCCCCAGCCGGTGGCGCCCTGTTGCGCCCAGAGGTCATAGTCCGCCTGCTGGCCGCGAATGTAGATCATGCCGTTGATGGATGAACTGCCACCCAGAAGTCTGCCGCGGGGTAGCAGGTGTGAACGGCCGTGCGTGGTCGGGTCGGGCTTGGAGCGGAATTGATGGGCGAACCCGGGCGAATAAACCGTGGTGCCATAGCCTAAGGGAATGGAAACCAGCGGATGCCGGTGGGAACGGCCCGCCTCAAGCAGCAGTACTGAATTAGCAGCATCAGCAGACAGCCGGTTGGCGAGTACGCACCCGGCTGATCCGCCGCCGACGATGATGTAGTCGTAGGTGGAGCCCGTCACTACCGGCTGATTTCGCGCTTTTTCGCGGCGCGCTCGCGGTATTTGTCATACTCCTCGCCAGGGTAGAACTGCCGGAAGAAGTCGCGGAAGTCGTTGATCGGCCCGTCACCCTGGCACAGGGGCGGGTTGGCGATGTACTTCTGACGATCCCAGACCACTTTGTCCTGGTCGAGCTGCTTGCAGATTTCTTTGATGACGGCCTTGGCCACACCGCCTTTGTCGCCGTCGGCATCACTCTTCAGCTGAGTGAAAGCAAAGCGCAGATGGGTGATGTCCCTTGCGATCGGGGTGACGCCGGAGATCAGCAGGGTTTCGCAGATGCCCGTGAAACGGGTCCAGGGCTGGCCGGGGCCATCTACACCGTAGGCTATTGTGCCGTCGACCATGCCCTTGGGTGTGCCCATCTTGGCAAATACCTCTGCAGTACGCCGGTGACCATCGAAGGTGATGTCGTAGTTGGGGTTGTCCGGCACACCGTGGATGTACTGAAAGTGCGCAGCGTCTGCGCCGTTCTCGGCGATGGTCTGCATGGGGCCGTAGACGATCCATTCATGTTTTTCGTATGCGGTCCAGTCCGGGCTGCCGACCTCTTCGAACACCTCCAGCTCATAGCTGGGCTCGGCGCCCTCCGGGTGATACCAGATCCACACGAAACCGTTCGCCTCGCAGGTGGGATATGCCCGCTCGCAGGCAGGTTTTTTCATTGACGGAGGAATGCTCTTGGAATAGGGAATCTCTTCGCAGGCGCCTTCACCGTTCCAGCGCCAGGAATGAAACGGGCATTGAATATCGTTGCCGTTGACCTTGCCGCCGTAACCCATGTGCGCGCCGAGGTGCGGGCAGTAGGCATCGAGTACACGCGCCGCGCCGTCTTCGCCGCGCCATACCACCATTTCCTGTTCGAAGTAGGAAACCGGCTTCACCTCGCCAACCGCCAGTTCGTCGCTGTAGCAAACCACAAACCAGCCGAACGGCATGGGTACGTCGGTGGCGCGCTGCACCATGTTGGCGTTGTTGACCACCGGCTCTACGCGCCAGCGGTTCAGTTCGTCGCGGCTCAAATCCTTTAACTGATCCCAGACCAGAACCGGTGGGGTGCGTGCGTCGCGAATGTCTAGCGCTTCACTCATTGTGCTGTCTCCTTTGCTGCGACCACGGGCAGGCCTAGCAGTTTACGTGCGTTGTCACTCAGGAACTTGCGCCAGATTTCCTCGTTCTTGACGGGAACCTGGGAAAGCTCGCTGATGATGCGTTCCAGGGATAAGCCCTGGGGGTAATAGCCCGCGTACATGACCTTGTCGGCGCCGCGGGTATTTAAGTACCTGATGATGGATTCCGGATAATGCCGGGGGGCAAATGCGGAAGTGGAATAGTAGAGGTTGGGCCACTTCAGCATCAGCTTTACCGCCAGCTCATCCCAGGGTTCGCCGCCGTGGCGCATGACGAACTTCAGCTCCGGGAAGTTGTAGCACACTTCGTCGACCAGTTCGGTTTTCTGGGGCGCCATGGGTACCCGGGGGCCGGGCACACCGACATTCACGAAAATGGGCAGGTCGAGTTCGCAGCAGACGCCGTATATCAGCCACATGCGGCGATCATCGATGGGCACCTGGGGATTGCAGCCGCAGGGAAAAACGCTGACAGCGCGGATGCCGAACTCCGCGTGAGCCCGGCGAATGGCGCGTACAGCTTCCATGCCGCCGTTGGGGTCTACCGGAAAATCGAAGACAAACCGTTCCGGATATTGCTGCCTGGCAGACACCGCGGCGTCAGACCCCTCGAAGTAGCCCACCATGGCCACATCGATGTTGTACCTGTCCATCTCGCCAACCAGGAAAGTCACGTAATCATCGGTCTTTTCCAGGGTGGGTACGTCTCTGAACATGTACTGGGCAGGCATCTTGAACTGCTGGATGCTTTCGGCGTCTTTCAGCAGCGGCATGAAGCTGTCGTACCACTCCTGATTGGTTTCGCTGACTGGGATGCCCATCATCAGATCGACGATGGCGGTGTCCTGGGGATAACTCATGACGAAGCGTTTTCCGTGGCTCGCAGTTGTTCTTTAATGTAGCGCTTGATCAGCTTGCCGCTGGCGTTGCGGGGCAGGGGTTCGTTGGTGAAAAATACCTGACGGGGCAGTTTGTGCCGGGTAAGGCTCGTGCCGCAGTGGTCGAGCAACTGTGTTTCGGTAAGTGTGGCATCGGGCAACAGTCTCACAGCCACTGCCAGTTGCTCGCCGAGACGATCATCGGGCAAGCCTACGGCGGCGCATTCGTCTACCGCGGGATGGCGTTCAACGGCCTGTTCCACTTCCGCACAATAGATGTTTTCGCCACCGCTGATCACCATGTCGGTGCGCCGGTCGACGATGTAGATGTTGCCCTGGTCGTCGAAGTAACCAATGTCGCCTGTGGCGAGCCAGCCGTGATCGTCGAATACGCCTTCGTTGTCGTGATTGGCGTAGCCCGACATCAGCGATGGGCCCCTGACGTGAATCTCGCCAATTTCACCGGCGGGCAGGGCCTCACCCTGTTCGTCGCGGATCTCGCCCTGTACCGTCTCCACCAGCTTACCGGCGGAGCGTGGGTTGTTGAGAAATGACTCGCCGATGGTCAGAGTCACTGTGCCGTTGCATTCGGTCATGCCGTAGCCGGTGCCCAGAATCGCATTAGGGAACGCTTCGTGAATCGCTTCCAGCAATGCCGGCGCGGTGCCCTGGCCGCCTACCGACATGGTAGAGAGGCTGCTGAGGTCGTATTCGTGATGTTTGTTCAGCCGCAGCACGTCCCAGTGCATGGTCGGCACACCAGGGAAGCTGGTGACTTTTTCTGCGGCCATGAGTTCCAGAGCCTGTTGCGCATCCCAGCGGCGCATCAGCACCAGTTTGCCGCCTTGGGTCAGTGCGGAAAGAAATACCGCCTGGCAGCCGCTGACGTGAAACAGTGGAAAGATCAGCAGAGTGACCGGCGGCGGGCGCATCTGTACCAACGTTTCGTAGCTGATGCCGTACTTGCCCGCCATCTGGCTGGCGATGATGGCGCTGGAATACTGGATGGTTTTCATCGCTGACAGCAAGCCCTGGTGGGTCAGGGTCGCAGCTTTGGGTTTGCCCGTGGTACCGCTTGTGAACATCAGCAGCGCTGCATCGGAACCCAGACGAGCAACGCTGGGCAATGGATGAGCAGTATCATCGAGTTGCCAGGTTTCGCGCATGCCGAGGGCGGGTAGATTTACCGGCAGAGTGCGGTTGGCAAAGCAGAAGCTGCAGTCTGTGGAGCCCAGGCAGTGCGCCAGTTCGTCATCGGAGGCGCGCGGATTGATCAGTGCCGGGGTCGCGCCAATGCTACTGATGGCGACGAAGGCGATGATCCAGTCCGGTGAATTGGGCAGCGCCAGGCCGACGCGGTCGCCTGGCTGAATCCCATGAGTCGCCGTCAGCCCGGCGGCAAGCTGCCCGGCGGCAGCGGCAACGTCGCCGTAGGTGAGGCGCTCGTCTTCATAGACCACCAGTTCAGCGTCGGCATGAGTGTCGAAGCAGCTGAACATCTGGGCGAGATACTGGTGGTTCTCGGCGAAGTCGAGGTAGGTCCTGCCATCGATGACCTTTTCTGCCAGGGCGAATTGTTCTTCAATACTGGGTACGTCGCTCATTGTGAATTTGCCCCGCTCCGTGCCTTGTGTCGTCAGTGGGCAGTGCATGGTTTGCCCAGGTGATCGTTTACGGCAGGTAGAATATCACGAAATCTACCCAAAAATGTGCAAAAGAAGCTAATTAACTATATAAATTTGCTATTTGCGCAGTTAGACTAATGTTTTTTCGCGTATTAGGGAAGTCTCATATGGAAAGATTTTCACAAAGGGTCGGTCTCGTGACCGGCGGCAGTGAAGGGATCGGCTTTGCTATCGCCCAGCGTCTCATTGGTGAGGGCGCTACCGTCTATATCTGCGGCCGTCGCGCCGAAGCGCTGGAACGTGCTCAAATCGAGCTGGGCGAAGCGTTACACACCCGCCAGCTCGACGTGGCCGACACCGATGCGCTTACTGCGCTGATCGATGACATTCACCAGGCCCACAGCCGCTTCGACTTCCTGGTCAACAATGCCATGACAGTGGGGTGGAGCGCCATCAGCGACACAAATCTCGATACCTTTCGTCAGGATTTTCAGGTAAACGTCGATGCCGCTTTTGTTTCCACCCGGGCTGCGCTTGAGCACATGACCAGTCAGGGAAGCGGCGCAATACTGAACATCGCCTCGATCAACGGATTGCTGGCCATTGACAACATGGCGGCGTATTCGGCTTCCAAAGCGGCGCTCATTCACTTCTCCAAGGCTGCGGCGATGGAATGCGCGGCGGCGGGCGTACGCATCAATGTCGTTGCTCCGGGGGTGATTGCCACGCCGGGTACCACAGCTGCGCTGGGTGGCATTCCAGGCTACACCGAGGCGGTGGCCGGCGGTGTTCCCATGAACCGACTGGGCCAGCCGGAAGAGGTAGCGGCGGTTGCTGCGTTTCTATTGTCCGATGATGCCAGCTATGTCACGGCGACCTGTCTGTCGGTAGATGGCGGCAAGGCGGCGCAACTGGTGGTGCCGCCACCGCCAGCTGCGGAATAGCGTCTGCGAACCACTATTTTCGAATCTGTTAGAGGGGATTGTCATGAGTGAAGGAAACCTGAGGGGAAAAGTTGCGGTCGTTACCGGTGCTGGTCAGGGTATGGGCCGCGCCATTACCCAGCGTCTGGCGGGCGAGGGGGTGTACGTCGCTGCACTGGACATCAATCTGGAGCAGGTTTCGGAAACTGTGGCAGGGTGTGCTGACCCTTCGGTTTGCCGAGCTTATGCCTGCAATGTCAGCGACAGCAGCGCAGTCAATGAAGTGTTTGCCGCCATAGAGCAGGAACTCGGCCCGGTTGCGATACTCGTCAATAATGCGGGTATCGGTCAGGCGCCGGGTGACGGCAGCGACAAAATGTACGAATTGATGGCCCAGCGCAACGAACAGCTTGCCGCAGGCGCAACGCCCACCACCCACGTCGATCACCTCATTCATATGGAAGACGAGGGTTGGCAGGGCGTCATGGGCGTCAACCTCGACGGCACCTTCTATTGTACGCGCGCGGCGGTCAGATCAATGGCCGGTGCGGATATCGCCGGTTCCATCATCAGCATTGCATCCACGGCGGCCCAGTCCGGTGAGGGGCCATTGCACTATGTGACGTCAAAGGCCGCCATCGTCGGCCTGACCCGTGCCCTGGCGCGGGAACTCGGAAGCCGCGGAATCCGCATCAATGCGGTGGCGCCCGGGCCGACCAACACGCCGATCATGCAGGGTATTCCGGATCAGTGGATCAAGGATATGGAAGCGGCGATCCCGTTAGGGCGCATGGCGGAGCCGACGGAGATTGCCGATGCGGTGTGCTGGCTTGCCGGTGATCAAGCGTCTATGTGCACCGGATCGATTCTGGTGGCCAATGGCGGGAGCTATTTCTTCTAAAGCGGTGTGCCGAGCTTGAGGGTGTTGAGTCTATTCCTCTGGTGCGACTGTGACTCGTAGCCCGTCGAGTTCGGGTGTCATGTTGACCTGGCAAGCAAGCCGGGAGCGTCCAGCTTCGTAGTGATCCAGCGACTCCAGCAGTTCGCGCTCGTCTTCACCGGGTGCCGGTAGCTTATCGAACCAGTCGGTATCTATGTGGCAGTGGCAGGTCGCACAGGCGCACTGTCCACCGCATATGGCTTCGATGCCCATGCCTTCATCGCGCAAAGGCTCCATCAGTGAGGCGTCGTCATAGGCTTGCAGTGCGTGGGCCTGACCGTCGCGGTTTGTTGCATTGATGGCGGTCATGTTCTCCTCACTGACTCTTGAGTAGGAATTTCTGCACTTTACCCGACGCGTTGCGGGGCAGTTCGTCGATGAATGTGATCATTCTGGGTACTTTGAAGTTGGCCAGGTGCTCCCGTGACCAGCTGATGATTTCGTCCGGGTTGGGTTCGGTTTCAGACGCGGTCACGATAAAGGCGTGGCCTACTTCGCCCATACGTTCGTCCGGCGCGCCAATGACCGAGACGTCCTGCACGTGCGGGTGACCGAGTAACACGTTTTCGATTTCCGCGGGGTAACAGTTGAACCCACCGCAGATGTACATGTCTTTGATGCGGTCGGTGATGCGCAGATAGCCGCGCTCATTGAAAACGCCGATATCGCCGGTCTTCAACCAGCCATCTTCGGTGATGGTCTCGCTGGTGGCTTCGGCGTCGTCGAGGTAACCCTGCATGACGTTGAAGCCGCGTACCCAGACCTCCCCCGCTTCACCCGCCGGGGTTGGCTCACCATCCGCACCGGTAGTCTGTACTTCGATGCCGTCCATGGGCTGGCCAGAGGTGGTCGCGATGGTTTCAAAATCGTCGCCGGAGCGGCACAACGACACTACGCCGGTGGACTCTGTGAGCCCGTAGGCGGTGTACACCTCATTGAAACCGAGCACGTTCTTCATGTCTTTGACGAGCTGTACCGGTACTGATGCTGCGCCGGTCACCGCGCAGCGCAGCGACGACAGGTCGTAATCTGCACGCTGTGGATGGCTCAGTATCGATTGAAATATGGTCGGCGCTCCGGGCAGAAAGCTGATCTTGCGGTGCTGGATGAGGTTCAGCACCTGATCGAGATCGAACACCGGCGCGGGGTACACTGTGGCGCCGCGAATCAAAGCCGCCAGCCAGCCGGCTTTGTAGCCGAACGAGTGGAAGTAGGGGTTAACGATCAGGTATTGATCCTGTTCGTTCAGCGTGACGCCCTTCGACCAGGTGTCGAACACGCGGATGTTCTGACCATGAGAGCACATGACACCCTTGGGTGCGCCAGTGGTGCCGGAGGTATACAGCACGTCCGCCAGCGTGTCTGGCGTAATCGCGACGAGGCATTCGTCCAGTTCCGCTTGAGTTGCCTGAGCGGCCAGCCAGGCATCGGTGTGGTCGATATCGATGATGTGGGGTACACCGCAGCCATCGAGCATGCTCCGATAGTCGGTCTGCAGGAATTCGCCGACGTGAAATACGGCGCGGCAACCGGATCTGGTCAGAATGTCGTGAGCTTCGCTGGCCTTGTAGCGCGTGTTCAGTGGCACCAGTACGCAGCCCGCCAGTTGTCCCGCAATGGCGGTGATCTGCCAGTTGATACTGTTGGGCGCCCAGATCGCGAAACGTTCTCCGGGCTCCAGGCCGTTGCCGATGAAAGCGCAGGCCAGCCTGCGGGCACGCTGGTTCAGCTCGGCAAACGTGATCTGCTCGCTGTCGGTGACGATGGCCGGTTTGTCAGACCACGTGTCAGCGGCGTACGCCAGTGCTGCAGGAAGTGTGGGTTCGAAGTTCATGGTGTTAACGCACTCGAATACGCGGATCGGGTGCGCCCCGGCGCATTGTGTTGAGAAACTCTTGCAGTGGCGCGGGCGCAGCGACTTGTGGTTCGTCGTCGTCGGGCGGCGTGCGCCAGAATTCTTCCCAGCTCGGAAACAGGTCGTGAAAAGCGCCCTCGTAAGGCTCGCGGTCCGGCCAGCGCATCTTCTCATCGCCGATGGGCGGCTTGTTCAGGTCAGTGGCGTACCAGTAACAGGGCAGCCGGCGGCGGAAGTACCAGCGGCCGTCGATGCGTTCGTAGTCGTCCCAGTAGAGCATCTGCATGATCACCCATTCCGCACCGGTTTCGTGTTCGTTCTTTGAATAAACCACGCCGTGGGCATGGTCGGCATCGTCGAATTCAATGATGTGGTTGCCGGTGTGGTGCGAGGTACCCGTGAACTGCAGGCGCAGCGTGTCGTCGAGCCAGCGTTTCAAGTGCGCGCGCCCGCTCAAGGTCTTGCTGACTCGAATATCGGTGGCGAAAAGGTTAACGTGTGCATCCAGATCGCGCATGTCCAGCGAGAGCGAGTATTTGGCAACCAGCTGGCGAATCTCTTCGATGGATTCGAGGCGGTCGAGGCGCTCGTCTATTGAGGTATCTGATCTTTCCATGCCGATAAAATTATCATGTTTCGCAGAAAACGCCAATAATTTTACGCATATCGAATGAAAATGGTGATTTTTTTACTTAAATACGTGATCATAGTCGGGTGTTGAACTGATGCAGAACGAAGACGAATTGAAGAATACAGGTTACATTCCAGACGAGTTGGACATGAAGATCATCAGGCTCCTGCAGGAGGACGGCCGAACTTCTACGCAGGACATCGCCAAGGCGTTCAACTCGACCTCGTCGACCATTCGCAAGCGCATCCGGCGTCTTGAAGAGACCGGCACCATGAAGGTGGTGGCGGTAACCGATTTTTCCGCCGCCGGCTACGATCTGTTGCTTGCCATCGGCATTGAGGTTGAGAGTCGCAGTGCGGAAGATGTGGCGATGGACCTGACGGCGTTGCCGGAAGTGTTTTCGGTCAATCTCACCACGGGTGCAAATGATATCGAGATTCTGGTGGGCGCTCGCTCGTTCGAGGAGCTGTCCGTGTTTCTGCATCATGATGTCGCCAATATCGAGGGTATCGGCCGGCTTTTTCCGGGTCTGACCATTGAGGTGTACAAGTACCAGTCAGAAATGGTGCCGAGCTTATGAGTAGACCGAAGATAGACGATGTAGATCGCCGTATTCTCGAGCACCTGGCTCAGGATGGGCGCCGCAGTAATCGCGAAATCGCTCACGAACTCGGCCTGGGCGAGGGTACCGTGCGCGGCCGCATTAAGCGTATGCAGGAAAACAACATCATCAAGATCATGGCGCTGACCAGCTTCGCCGGCCCGGAGCCGCCCGAGTTGGCCTATATTGGTGTGCGCGCCGACCTGTCGCTGGTGGAGGAAACCGCCAAGGCCATCGCCAAGATGGATTTCGTACGCTTTGTTGCCACCATGATGGGGCGTTACGACATTCTGGTGATTACCCTTGTCAAAGACGGCGGGGAGCTCGTGCGTCTGGTCAATCAGGAGATTATGACGCTACCCGGGGTTAAGCATGCAGATACCACTCTGGCCGTAAAGGGACTGAAATACGACTACAGGTGGGGGCGCATCGTGGGCGTGGAGGATTGAAATGAAGGTTGTATTTGAACAAGTTCTCGAACAATCGCCGGAGATGGTCTGGGCTGTGGTGCAGGACTTCACCGCGGTGCCGTGGATGACCGGGCCGAGTAACGTCATTGAGTCTGACCATGAGGGGCATCTCGCCCGGTTGCTTGAGTTCGGCGAAGGGTCGGGAGTCGCACCGATTGTTGAATACCTGCTGGACGTGAACGCGAATCGGCGAACCCTCGAATATGGCGTGCTAAAGCACCCGCTTATACCGGTGGATGGGTACCGTGCAGTGATTGAAGTGGAAACTGTGGACGATGCTACGCTGCTGCGGTTTACAGGGTCTTTTGATGAACCGGATGATCCTGATCAGGTCCGGCAGTTGTTACTGGGTGCGTATCAGATGATGGCCCAGGGCATCGACGGGTACCTGCGGGACTGACTGGTTCGAAGCAACCGCAAGCGCGCCGTCGGCTCTTAGCCCAAGGTGCTCACCTTCGCGGGGGTCTTTGCTGGCTGGGGCGGCGCATCTTGGCTGCGCGCCGCTGCATGCGCTGCAAAGCCCGCGCACGATCTTTGGCCGGTAAGTCACGGAACTGCTGGCGCAGTTTCTGGCGCTGCTGTGGGGGCATCTTCTTGAACTTACCAAGACCATCACGCATTTGCTGGCGCTGCGCAGGCGTGAGGCGGCGGAATTCCTGCCAGCGGCGCAGCATCTCCTGCCGCTCCGCTACATCCAGCGATTGCCAGCGCTGAAACCGTTGCTGCATTTTCTTGCGTTCGGCACGTTTCATGCCGAGCCAGCGCGTTGCGCCCAGGGCCAGACGTTGCTGTTGCCCGTTATCTAGGTGCGCCCATTCCTGCTCGTATTCGACCAGCACGGCGCGCTGCTCACTGTTGAGCGCCTCCCAGCTGACTGCGTGCGCTGCATGTGTCGTACATGCACTCAGGTACAGGATGATCACTAGCGTCCACTGTTTCATGGCGCGACCTCCGTAGATTCTGGATTTGTTATGGAATCACCCATGTTGTTGCCTTGTGGTCCCGACGGGCTGGTCTCCTCAGGGTGGTCACCGTAAACCTCGAGGGGGTCTACGAGTTCACCGCGAACCTCGACCATGCTGCCCAGATATTCGAGAAACGACATATCGGGAGACAGGACCGATTCGTCTGCGGCTTGCAGGGGTGAAGTAAGGAATGCGGCGCTCATGATCATTGCCCGGTTAACCCTGCGCAGGCAAAGCATCTGCTTCTTCCATTGCGATCATCCATGCGACGAACTCGAGTTCTTCCAGTAATTCCGCTTCCTGGGCTGCCGCCAGTTCTGCTGCGTCGATGCGCGGCAGTGTATCCACGGGTGAGTACAGCACCAGTGCGGCCACCATTAATGCAACTGCCGCTGTGCCTGCGCCGGCTGCACGGGGCCACCAGTCGGTCACCCCAGGTTTTTCATCAGCAGCCGCAACCGCAGCGCGGCGGGCGGCCTGTAGTCGTTGATTGACATCGTTGGGCACGTCGTGTTCGTGCTGGCGCAGCCGTTCGGCTGCATGATCAGCCCACTGCTGATCGGCCGGGTCCAGGTCAGCCATGGTAATGTTCCTCCAGTTGCGTACGCAGCGAATGTACAGCGCGGGAATAGTGAGTTTTGACGCTGCCATCTGAGCATCCCATGGCCTGCGCCGTGGCTTTTACATCCAGGCCTTCCCATGCCCGCAACATGAATGCCTGCTGTTGACGCAATGGCAACTGGGCCAGTGCGCGTTGCAATTCATCAGTTGCGCCGTCGATGGCACTGCGGCGGTCCGGGTTGTTGGTTTGCGGGCCGGGGACCTGATCAAACGGGTCGCCCCCGGGCTCGTCCGCCGTGTTGAGCCAAACGAAAAAACGCCGCCGCAGATTGTGCGAGCGGTGATAATCGGTAAGGCGATTGTTCAGTATGCGGAAAAACAAGGGTGGCCACTGGCTGCTGGGCTTGCGCGAGTATTTGCGGGCCAGAGTCAGCATTACATCCTGCACTATGTCCAGTGCGTCTTCCCGTTCTTTTACTGAGGTGACTGCCATCGCATACGCTCTCTTTTCAACGCTGGCCAGGAATTGATTCAGTTCTGCGGCGCTGCCCATGATTTCCTACGCAACCGGGCAGGCAGGGCACTATTGCGCCCGCCCGCCTCAACTGCCTGCCCATTGGTTATTCGCTGTCTTCGGCCGCACTGAATATGAATCCGGCGCGCCGCGTGATCAGCTCGGCGGTATCAGTATTGTAACGCCCGTGAGCAATTATGCGATGCAGCAGGCGCCCGTTGTCCAGTTGGGCTATCAGCTCATCCACCAGGTCTTCGAAATTGCGGAACAGATGCGCTTCACCGGCACCGCGCACTTTTACGGCATATACGCCTCTTCCGGAGTCGGGTGCAGTCAACGCCACTTCGTCCAGCAGCTCGATGAAACCCATGGGTACGCCTCGCATCTTCAGTGCCTTGCGTGCTTCGCTGAGATCCACGTCCACGCGCTCCGGCGCGACGCTGGCGAAGGGTTCGGCGGTTCCTTCGGGCCAGCCAACGCTGAGGTGCGCGGCGCGCAGATCGGTTTGTACATCGATCAGGGTTCGCGCGATGAAATCCGCCGGCGCGGCACCGAACTCATTGACCAGCCCGCGCGCACGCACCAGATCTCCCTGCTCTATTGATCCCAACGAGAGTAGGCCGGTGTTGATTTCATAGAAATCTGCGTCTGCATCGTCTTCTGCGGTGATGCCGGTGCCGGTGAAGTCATAGATCTCCGGGCGTCGAGAATTGAGCCAATACAGATCTACGACCAGCGGCTCAGCCTGTTGCACGGCGCCGGTCAATCGGGCATGGGCCATGCGTACCCGGGCTGCGGTAAGGGTAGTGTCATCCGTGGCTTCGCCCCACGCCAGAACCGGTTGTCCTACGGAAATGCTCTGAGTGTTTTTTTCGCCCCCTCCAGGGGCTGAGACAGTAGTATCGCTGGTGAGCAGTACGGTGTGAGTGCCGCGAAATATACGTCTGCCATCGGCAGATTCGATGGCCGCGCCGCGTACAGTGAGCTCATTGTCTGCCCGCGCAACTACGATGCCGCGTACGACATCGGCATCATTCCAGGGCACTGAAGATCCTGCTAACACGATCTCGGCGACCAAGCCGCCGGCTTCGATGCGCCCGCTGGTGATGACTGGCGCCCGCTCAGCGAGGGTTTCCATGGCCTGTAAACCGGGCAGGCCGGTATACCCGACCCCGTCAATTTCGTATTGCGTGTCTTCATCGACGTTCACGGTGAATTCTCCGAACTGGCCGGTGCGGTGACGAAATGGGCGAACCAGCAGATCGAATTGGTTGGCAGCAACATCTACACCGTCAAGTACACCGCGTACCCGGTGTTCGCGGTCCGTCTCCAGTTCCGGCGTCGCCAGCAGCAATGGCTCTACCGTGACTATGGGGGGCGTTGTGGTGAGGTCGATTTCGTTAGATGCATCCAGGTCGAAATCCAGGCTGAATGCGGCGGGTGCGCCCGGACGGATGCGAATGACGTCGCTCTCTGCGAGCCGCAGATCCATGTCGATCTGAGCAAGTTCGTTGCCCTCGGCATCCTGCGCATCTGCGGCTATGGCATTGCCGTCGGGGTCCTGTACAAGAATCTCGGCGCCATCGAAATTGAGGCGAACAGTTGCGCTTTCGTAAGTGCCGGCAGGTACCGTTGCAACGGTCAGAAACTCGGTGAGTTCGGTGAGTTCAGTGAAATCGATACGCGTTTCGAGGGGCAGGGTCTGCACAGTGTCGCCGTTGCTGCGCGTTAAGGTGAGAGATTCTAGGGTTACCGTGTAGGCAATGAAGTCGCCTGGTGCGTCGGTAATGCCGATAATCAGTTCACCTTGGTCGGGTGTGTTCCCAGACGGGTCCGGTGTAGGACTTGAGCCGCCTCCGCCACCACCGCAACCGCTCGTCAGGGCCAGCACCCCCATTAAGGCGATGGCCAGCAGAGCCCTGGTCTCGATATGTGCGGTGCGGGTCCATCGACGCCACCGTGCTGTCAATTGAGATCTCGATATTGCAAACACGTCTAATCTCCGCTTTTTCTGAGTGACACATAGACTAAACGGCCGGGTGGCCAATCGGTTGACATGGCGTTGTTTTTCTGCCGGATTAACGGGAAGGGCTTGTGTTGAGGTCTCCGCAGCGCGATCATGCAAAAATGTTGCGGGTCGCGTCACAATTGATACGTTTCTCAGCGGTCTGTCTGCTGAGTACTCATTGCGCAGGAGTCTACGCTGATATCGATACCAGCGTGGCGGCTGAGCGGGACCGCCACCGAAATCTTGCCAAGCTGCTGACGGCGTTGCGTCAGGCCCGGGTCAGCGATAGGGATCAACTTGCCAATGTATATGACCGGCTGAATTCATCCGAGGTCGCTGCTGGAGAAGTTGTTCGGACTTTGCGCAGCATGCTGCCCGACGTTACCCGCCTGGGTTTTGTCAGGCAACGTGCAAGTCAGGCCAGCCAGTTGCCCGCCTTGAGTGGGGGGCGCAACGAAGGTCTCAGTTCCGATAAGCCTGCTTTGACTTATTTCAATTATCTCGATGAAGAGTCCGGTGGCAGCGACGGCGGGCGCGGTTGGTGGCTGCAGGCATGGGGTGAAGATGCTCGGCAGGATGACGCTGATGGTTTTGACGGGTTCGACGCGCGTTTCAGCAGCGTCAGTGCTGGCTTATATTACGAGATCAGCCCGGTTCTGGCCGCATCTATTTCGGTGGGTTTGTTGGAAGGAAATGTTGATTCCCGGGCGTTCGGCGAGGACGAACAGGAAGGCAACGAGTACTCTGTGTCTTTGTCGTACAATCGCGGTGCCCACTCCGTGAACGTGGGCGCAAGTTACGGGCCGATGCAGATCGACCGGCTGCGGGTCATCCTGGTCAATTCGGATGGCGGGCCCTCGCGAATTCCCGTGTGGTCGCAATTTGATACCGAGCAGGCGTCACTCTCGTTGGGATATGCGCACAGTCTCACCCTGGGCGACAGTGTGCTGATCTCACCAACGGCAGGGTTGAGCTACGCGCAGCTGCGCACAGACGATTATACTGAGCGCGGCGGTGGCTCACTGAGTCTTTCCGTGCAGACAGAGGATGAAGTGCAGGTTGTGGGCAGTGTCGGGCTGGATGTTTCCTGGTTTGTCCAAGCGGGCGCCTGGTCGGTCCTGCCATCGATGCGTATCGGCTTCGAACAGGATTTCCGCGCGGACCCAACCCGGACATCGGCAACCTTTCGCGGTCATAGTTTTGGTTTCGATACCGAGGGTTACGAAGTCGAACGTGACCGTTGGCGGGCATCTATCGGACTGCAGATGCAGCATGCCAACGGGGTGGCAGTAGGGGTCAGTTACGTTGGCCATCGCCTGGGTGACTATCAATACGATGCTCTCGTAGTTTCCCTGCAGGGACGCTTTTAGCGGCGTCGGCGCCCATAGACAGACTCAGGATACCGGTGAATACGCATGAGCTCACAGGTCTGTGAAAGGTCTGTGAAAGGTCTGTGTATGGTGATTGTCTTTTCGTTGTGAAGTCCGGGAAGCTTTTGCTATTGCTGTGCTTCTTCGATAAATGTCAGAAAGCTTGGCGGTTCGCCGCCGCCGTATACCTCCAGCGAGGCGCCAGATACGTAGCCGGCGTCATCTGAGGCCAGAAACAGGCATGCGCTAGCGATGTCTTCAGGCGTGCCCATCCTGCCACTCGGAAGCCGGGCTTGCAGGCGTGCCATGCCCTGGGGTCCGCCGTAGTGTTCGTCTGCTGCCTCGGTCTTGATGAGGCCGGCGATAATCGCGTTTACACGAATTCGTGGTCCCCACTCCTGGGCCAGGGATATCGTGGCATTCAACAGACCCGCCTTGGCGGCGCCGTAAGCCATAGTGCCCGGGGAGGAGCGGATGGCGGATACGCTGGCAATATTGATGATTGATCCGCCGCTTTCAGCAAGCGATGCATGGGCGAGTTGACCCATGAGTAGTGGCGCCAGCAGGTTCAGGCGTATGATCGATTCGGTGAATCTGGGTGATACCGTGGCAGCATCGGCGGGCGGGCCGCCACCGGCGTTATTGATGAGTACGTCCAGACGCCCTGCGGCATCGATGACCCCATCGATGATTGCCTGGGCGCTGTCCGGGTCTCTGACGTCGCCGGCAATGAACACAATACCCGGGTAGTCTGCGAATGTCTCGGCAGCGGGTGCATTGCGCCCGCAGGTGAAGACCTGTGCGCCGGCTGAGGCAAACGCCCGGCATATGCCAAGGCCGATACCTTTCGACCCTCCGGTTACCAGCACCACTTTGCCATCAACGCTGAACATATGTGTCTCCGTCGGTTTTTTCGATGATAATGCGGAATATGGAGTGATAAATCTACATCAATTAACCAAATTCGTAAAAAAAAGATAGATAAATGCGCAAAAGGGTAGACATGTACCCGCTCGTATGGAATATTGCCGTCATCTACACACAGACCCATTGTTTATCGAGGTAATCACCATGAGCGAGGCTACAGCAGTTGATTCCGTTAGTAATCCGCAGGCGCCGTCGGCCCCGAGCTGTGTTACGCGGATCCTTGCCAACTCTCAGATCAACATCGTACCTCACCTGGAGAGGTTGAAGGCCCTTGGTCCCCAGGCCCGGGCCGACCGCCAGGTAACGGCGGAAGCGATGGATCTGCTCAAGCAGTCGGGCTTCATGAAAGCCCTGTTGCCCAGGCGCTGGGGCGGTCTGGAAGCCACTCCCCAGGAATTCTTCGCGGCGCAGATTGCCGTTGCCGAACAGGATATGAGTACATCCTGGGTAGCCGCCGTGGTCGCTGTGCACGCGTATCAGGTCGCATTGATGTCAGAGCAGGCTCAGGAAGATGTTTATTCCGCGGGGCCCAATACGTTGATATCCAGTTCCTACAACCCGGCTGGCGGTATAGTGGAGCCCTGTGAAGGCGGCTTCATGCTGCACGGGCGCTGGGGCTGGAGTTCCGGGTCTGCGCATTGCGATTGGGTTCTGCTCGGCGCTGTGATCCCCGGTGAGGGTTACCGAACCTTCCTGGTGCCGCGCACAGACTATGCAATAGAAGACACCTGGTTCGTCTATGGCCTGCAGGGTACGGGTTCCAATGACATTGTCATCGACCAGCCGGTGTTTGTGCCTGATCACCGCACGCACAAGCAGATGGACGGCTTCAACTGCGTGCACGATCAGCCCAACCCCATGTACAACATTCCCTGGGCCCAGCTTTTCACCCGGGTGGTTTCGACTTCGGCGATCGGTGGGCTGAAACACGCTGTGAATCTGTTTACCGGCAATGCCGCCGGCAGCAGTACCGACCCGACCAAGCTGCTTAGCGACCCTGACATTACCCGACGAGTGTCCGAGACCCTCAACGAGATCGATGAGGCCGAGACTATTCTATTCCGTAACTTCGACCGCATGGTTGATGCGGTGCAGGCGGGCGCAGAGATTCCGCTGATTGATCGGGCGCGTTATCGCTACCAGGCGAGTCTGGTGATCGACAAGCTGGGCGTCGCTATAGATCGTTTGTTTTATGTGGCGGGTGGTCGCAGTGTCTTTGATGACGCCCCTATTCAGGATATCTGGCGTGATATCCACATCGCCCGTTCCCATGTGGCAAACAACCCCACGTCATTTGCGCGCAACTTAGGTGGCATGTCCCTGGGTGCCGACAACGCGGACGTGTTCATCTGATGGGCGCGGCAATGAGCGATCGCCCGGGCGCACCGCCGCGTGGAGCAACTGTCGAGGTCGATGACCTGACCATTCATTATCGTGACCTCGGTCCGGCCGACGCCGAGCGTACCGTGGTGTTCGTGCACGGTAGCGGCCCCGGCGCCAGCGGTTACAGCAATTTCAAGGGTAATACCGACGGTCTGGTTGCGGCGGGATATCGTGTCATCGTGCCCGATCTGCCGGGGTTCGGCTATTCCTCCAAGCCCACTGATATCGACTATACCTCTGATTTTTTCCGCGGTGCGCTGGTGGGTCTGCTCAACGCCATCGGCGTAAACCGGTGTGTGCTGATCGGTAATTCGCTTGGCGGCGCAATCAGTATCCGCACTGCTTTAGATCACCCGGAGCTGATCGAAAAGCTGGTGTTGATGGCCCCGGGTGGCATCGAAGAACTGGAAACCTACATGGCCATGCCGGCGATGGCGAAGATGATCAGCAACTTCGTAGATGGTGCGCTGGATCGTGATGGTCTCAAGCGGGTGCTTGAAACGCTGGTTTACGATCCGGTGCACGTGACCGACGAGCTGGTGGATGAGCGCTGGGCGATTCTGCAGGATCAGCCGCCGGAAGTACTCTCGAGAATGATCATTCCTAATATGGAAGGGGAACTCCAGAACATTCTATGCCCGGTACTGGGTTTCTGGGGCGTGGACGATGAACTGCTGCCGGCCAGCGGCGGCGCCAAGATCACCCGGATGTGCCGGCCGAGCCGTCACATTGAAATAGCCGAGTGTGGTCACTGGGTCATGGTGGAACATCAGCGCATGTTCAACACGGCCTGTCTGGATTTTCTGGAAAACGGGTGATGCTCGATTCCGGCACAGTCGATGAAGTCGGCAGGGCGTTGTTTGCATGTCTGCGCGACAAACGCACCATGGCGCCGTTATCTGCCGCACATCCAGACATCTCGGTAGATGATGCTTATCAGATCTCCCAGGTGTTTCTTGAGCAGCGCATGGCCAGTGGCGAGCGCGTGGTGGGCAAGAAGATCGGCTTGACCAGCGAAGCCGTGCAGAAAATGCTCGGCGTTTTTCAACCGGACTTCGGTTTTCTCACAGATGCAATGTGGGTGCGCGACGGTGTAATTGATACAGCATCGCTCATCGCGCCCCGCGCCGAAGCAGAGATCGCCTTTCGGCTCAAGTCGCCGCTCAAGGGCCCGGGCGTCACGCCTGCAGATGTGCTCGAGGCGACCGAAGCGGTCATGGCCTGTTTCGAGATTGTCGATTCGCGGATCGACAACTGGGAAATCGGCATAGCCGATACCATCGCCGACAACGCATCCTGCGGGGTATTCGTGCTGGGCGAAAGTGAGGTCGACCCTCGCGGCCTGGATCTGGCCGGGCTCACCGTGACCGTTGCAAAGAACGGTGAACTCCTGAGCGAAGGCAGCGGGGCTGCTGTGCAGGGCGCGCCGGAAAATGCCGTGGCGTGGCTGGCCAACACGCTGGGGGAGTATGGCATTCCCTTCCACGCCGGAGAGATTGTGCTGTCCGGTTCCATGGTCCCTCTGGCTCCAGCGGCGGTGGGCGATCAGTTCCGCATGCAGATCGACGGGCTGGGGTCGGCGGAAGTAAGGTTCTGCTGAAATCAAGACAATAAACGGAGTGCATTGTGACGAAAATCGGTTGTGCGATACTCGGGTCCGGCAACATCGGCACCGATCTGATGATCAAGATCGCGGAAACTTCTGAGATTCTCGATCTGCAGGTACTGGTGGGTATTGAGGAGGCCTCTGAAGGCCTGGCCATGGCGAGGGAACGCGGGGCTGCGACCACTCACCAGGGCATTGATGGCGCCAGGAAGCTGCCTGAATGGGCGGACGTGAGTATCGTTTTCGACGCCACCTCCGCGGGTGCTCATGCGCACCACAACGAAGTCTGCGTGGCCGACGGTAAACAGATGGTCGATCTGACCCCCGCCGCCATTGGGCCTTATTGTGTGCCGGTAGTGAATCTCGAAGATCATCTGGATCAGTCCAATGTGAATATGGTGACCTGTGGGGGCCAGGCGACCATTCCTATGGTGGCTGCAGTTCGCAGTGTTTCTGAACGACTCCCCTACGCGGAAATCGTGGCCTCGGTGGCGTCGAAAAGCGCCGGGCCAGGTACCCGGGCAAACATCGATGAATTCACCGAGACAACATCCCGGGGTATTGAAGTAGTGGGCGGTGCCGAAAAAGGCAAAGCCATCATCGTCCTCAATCCGGCGGAACCGCCCATGATCATGCGCGATACGATCTATACGCTTTCCATCGGAGCTGAACCCGATCAGATCGCCATGGCAGTGGCAAATATGGTGGCCAACGTGCAGCGCTACGTGCCGGGCTATCGCCTCAAGCAGGAGGTGCAGTTCGAACGCTTCGGCAGCAACGACAAATTGCGTATTCCCGGCATGGGCGAATACGAAGGCATCAAGTCCACGATTTTCCTGGAAGTGGAGGGTGCCGGGCACTACCTGCCTAACTACGCGGGCAATCTCGATATCATGACCTCCGCGGCGTTGAGTACCGCGGAGCGCATCGCCGCTCTGAAGTATGGAGCGGCCGCATGAAGATCACCGATCCGACCCGGCAGCAACTCTATATTCAGGACGTCACCTTGCGCGATGGCATGCACGCCATTCGCCATCTGTACACCATCGATCATGTTCGCGATATTGCCCGTGCGCTGGATCAGGCGGGTGTTGATGCTATTGAAATCGCCCACGGCGATGGTCTGAACGGTAGCAGCTTCAACTATGGCTTCGGCGCCCATACCGACTGGGAGTGGATCGAGGCAGTGGCTGACGTGGTGGAAAATGCCGTAGTGACCACGCTGATACTGCCGGGTATAGCTACCCGTGAGGAGCTGAAACGTGCTTATGATGCCGGTGTTCGCTCGGTACGTGTGGCCACCCATTGCACCGAAGCCGATGTGGCAAAGCAGCATATCGAAATCGCCCGGGAACTGGGCATGGACACCATCGGTTTTCTCATGATGAGTCACATGATAGAAGCGGAGCAGCTCGCCGAGCAGGCGAAGCTGATGGAGTCCTACGGTGCCCAGTGCGTCTACGTGACTGACTCCGGCGGCGCCATCGACATGGATGGCTATCGTGACCGGCTGCTGGCCTACGACGCGGTGCTCGAACAATCCACAGAGCGCGGTGTGCATGCGCACCATAATCTGTCGCTGGGTGTGGCCAATTCCATTGTCGCGGTGCAGTCAGGCGCACGCCGGGTCGATGCCTCTCTGGCAGGCATGGGCGCGGGTGCGGGAAATGCGCCGCTGGAGGTTTTCATAGCGGCCGCTGATCGCAAGGGCTGGCAGCATGGCTGTGACCTTTATCAGTTGATGGATGCGGCAGAGAATCTGGTGCGACCGTTACAGGATCGCCCGGTCAGGGTAGACCGGGAAACCCTCAGTCTGGGTTATGCTGGGGTTTATTCATCTTTCCTGCGACACGCCGAAAAAGCCGCCGAGGAATATGGCCTCGACGTGCGGGAGATTCTGGTGGAACTCGGCGAGCGCCGCATGGTTGGCGGCCAGGAAGACATGATTGTCGACGTGGCGCTGGATCTGCTCAAAGAAAAACAATCTGGTGGAGCACAAGCATGAGTATCAATGCGCTTGGCTATGTTCGAATAGCCATGCAGGAACCCCAGCAATGGGTAAAGGCAGGGTGCGACATTCTCGGCTTTAGCTCCGCCACCAGTGAAGACGGCAGCGTTCGTCTGCGCCTCGATGAGGCACCATTCCGCTATCTCGTTGAGCGTTCGGACCATGAGGGATTCGTCTGCGCCGGTTGGGAATGTCCGGCCGAGGAGTTTTCCGGCCTTGTAGAGCGTCTGCACGCGGCGGGCGCCGAAGTGCAAGAGGGTGACGCGGCTGGCTGTGCCGCACGTAGTGTTGGTGGATTTGTCAGTACTCGGGATCCATCCGGCAATCTGGTGGAAATATTCCATAGTCGCGATGCGGGCAGTGAGTTTGTATCGCCGCTGGGCATCAATTATGTGGCGGGTGAACTCGGCCTGGGCCATGCGGTGCTGCCGGCGCCGGAACATGGCGCCACCAGTGATTTCTATCGTGATGTGTTTGGTCTGGGTTTGAGTGACATTCTGAAACTGCCGCCTCCCGCGGAAGGCTTCCCGGAAATGTGCATTCACTTTTATCACGCCGCCAACCCGCGCCATCACAGTCTTGCCCTGTTCAATGGGCCGGCGCCTTCCGGCGTGGTGCACCTGATGACGGAAATGGGTTCTATCGACGAAGTTGGCGCCTGTCTCGACAGGGTCAACAAAGCGGGCATGCCGATCACGGCCAGCCTGGGCCGGCATGTCAACGACGGCATGGTGTCATTCTATTTTCTGGCCCCCGGCGGCATACCCATGGAAGTGGGCTACGACGGTCTGCAGTTTGACTGGGCTGATTTCGAACCTACCAACAGCACGGTCGGCGACCATTGGGGCCACGTGTACAACTTTCCGGAGTAACCAGATGATCGACAAAACCCTCTCTATCGAGGAGATTGCCGCCCAGGTGGAAAGCGGCATGACCCTTGGCATAGGCGGCTGGGGCGCGCGGCGTAAACCCATGGCCGTGATCCGCGAGCTGCTCAAGACCGACGTGCGCGATCTCACCGTGCTGGCCTACGGCGGCCCTGATGTAGGCATGCTGGCAGCGGCGGGTAAAATCCGCAAACTGGTGTTCGGCTTTGTTTCCATGGATCTGGTACCCCTGGAAAACCACTTCCGTCAGGCCCGTCAGGCGGGTGCATTCGAGGTGATGGAGGTCGACGAGGGTATGTTCCAGCTGGGCCTTAAAGCGGCCGCGGCAAGACTACCCTTTTTGCCAACGCGGGTTGGGTTTGGCTCAGACGTGATGACCACCAATCCTGAAATCAAAACCATTACCTCACCCTATGATGATGGCGAAGAGTTCGTGGCGATGCCTGCGCTGCAGGCCGATATCGCCATCTGCCATGTAAATCAGGCAGACGTGCTCGGTAACTCGCGCATCACCGGGCCTGACCCGTTTTTCGATGAGTGGTTCTGCAGGGCGGCCGATCGCGCTTACCTGACCGCTGAGGAAATCGTTGAAACCGGGGCATTCAATGACCCGATTGCTGCTCTGCAGATGCCCATAGAGCGTAATCTGGTCAAAGGTGTGGCGCTGGCGCCGTGTGGTGCGCACCCGACGTCCTGCGGTCCCGGCTATGGCATAGATGTGGCGCATTTGTCCGCGTACAACGGCCTGGCGAAACAAGGTCTCGACGACTACCTGGCGGAATATGTGACAGGTAAAGATCTCGATGCGTATACCGTCAGCGTGGGGGGAACAGATCAAATCCGTCAGCTGCCACTGCCCGTATTTTAGGAGCAAACATGAGTTACTCACTTGCAGAGTTGTGTATCTGTGCGTCGGCTGAAGCGTTTCGCGGCGACGGCGAATATATGGTAACCAGCATCGGTCTGGTGCCGCGGCTGGCGGCCTCGTTAGCCAAATCGACCTTCGAGCCCGGTCTGATGATGACTGAAGGCGAGGCTTATCTGGTATCCGAGCCGGTGCCGGTGGGCCCGCGAGGGGATTATCGCCCCAGGATTGAAGGGCTGATGACCTACGAGCGGGTCTTCGATATCGTCAATCGTGGCTTGCGTCATGCCATGGTCACGCCGGTGCAGGTCGACCGATACGGGCAGATGAATATTTCCGTGGTCGGCGAATACGATAAGCCGAAGACTGCGCTGCTTGGCGTGCGTGGCTATCCAGGCAATACCATCAACAATGCCAACAGCATGTTTGTACCGAGCCACGACACCCGGACCTTCGTGGCGGGTGAAGTGGATATGGTCGGCGGCATCGGTTACAACCCGGCGCGCTGGCCCGGCGGCGTAAAGCCGCCTTTTCTGGATCTGCGCCGCATCGTGTCCAACCTTGCAGTCATGGATTTCGATGGCCCTGACAATGCCATTCGTGTCATCAGCCTGCATCCCGGTGTGAGTTTTGATCAGGTTCAGGAAAATACCGGATCCGAGCTGGACAGTATTGAGAACCTGGGAACCACACCTGCGCCCACGGCAGAGCAGCTTGAGACCCTGGGCAGGCTCGATCCCCATGATCTACGATCCACCATTTTCAAAGGTAATCCGCCGGGTCAACCGGCATAACGAATAATCGGGGCAAGCGCATGAGTGATTCGAACGAAATTGATCTGGAGCTGGTCGACCGCGTTGATGCGGATATTCACTACGAAGAATCAGAACCGGTTCTTTACGAGGAGAAAGGGCATGTCGCCTATATCACTTTGAACCGGCCCCAGGTCCACAATGCGCAGAACAGCCAGATGCTGTATGCCCTGGATGACGCATTTGGCCGTGCAGTAGACGACGATGCCGTGCGCTGCATTGTGCTGCGCTCCAACGGCAAACACTTTTCTCAGGGTCATGACATCGGCACGCCGGGCAGGGACTTCGAAAAGCCTGTTGAGCGCCGGCTGATGTGGTATGACCACACCAATAAACCCGGCGCGGAGAAAGCCTATGCCCGGGAGCAGGAAATTTATCTGGGCATGTGCAAACGTTGGCGGGCACTGCCGAAGCCAACGATTGCCCAGGTGCACCGGGGTTGTATTGCGGGCGGTCTCATGCTGGCATGGGTGTGTGATCTGATCGTCGCTTCTGACGATGCGTTTTTTCAGGATCCTGTGCTCACTATGGGTTTTCCGGGAGTGGAGTACTTCGCCCATGTGCACGAATTGAACGTGCGCCTGGCAAAAGAATTTCTGTTTATGGGCGAGCGTATGACGGCTCAGCGGGCCTATGAGATCGGCATGATCAACCGGGTGGTCCCACGCGATGAATTGGATGAGCAGGTAGCGGCCATTGCTGAACGAATCGCGACCCAACCCCGGCTGGGTCTGGCGCTGACCAAGCAGGCCTGCAATCACATCGAGGACCTGCAGGGCAAGAACACGGGTATCGACGCGGTATTCGGTATGCATCACTTCGCTCACGCCCAGAATTCCCTGGTCAAGGGTGATTACATTGCCGGGCACAACCTGAGCTCCATGGCGCGTGCCAACAAGTCGAAAGAGTCCTGATCGTCGATGACTGCGCTGCAGACCAGCCTTAGCAGAACTCTGGGTTGCCGCTACCCCATCATCCAGACCGCCATGGGCTGGGTGGCGACACCGCAACTGGTGGCTGCCTCGATTGAGGCGGGTGCATTCGGGTTTCTTGCAGCCGCGGTTATGCAGCCCGCCGAGTGTGAGGCCGCGATCCGGCAGATCAAGGACGCAAGCGCAGCCCCCTTCGGAGTCAATCTGCATTCTTTTCAGGCCGGTGTTGAGCAGATTGTTGATGCCTGTATTGATCACGGCGTGGCCGCTATATCTTATGGCCGCGCACCGTCGGCTAAGCTGATCGAGAAAGCCAGGGTCAACGGCATTGCCTGTGTGCCGACCATCGGTGCGGCCAGGCATGCCAAGAAGGCTGTTGAGCTTGGCGCGGACATTCTCGTCTGTCAGGGTCAGGAGGGTGGCGGGCACACCGGTGAAACACCGACCTGGCTGTTGCTTGCCCAGGTACTCGATCTTGACCTGGGGGTCCCGGTGGTTGCCTGTGGCGGCTTCAAGGACGGGCGCGGCCTGGCAGCGGCGTTGGTATATGGCGCCGATGGCATCGCTATGGGCACCCGCTTTCTACTGACGTCTGACAGCCCCACGCCGCAACAGACCAAGGATGAGTACCTGAAGTCGGTGGTTACCAATATTCCGGTCTCTACGCGGCTCGACGGCATGCCGCAGCGCATGGTGATGAATGAACAGCTGGAAAGCCTGGAGCGGTCCGGCAGATTCGGCATGCTGGTTCGTGCGCTGAGCAATGCGTGGAAATACAAGCAGTATATGGATGCTTCCATGCTTGATCTGTTGCGTTCGGGTCTCGCCATGGCAAAAGACTCGGACATGACCCTGGGGCAGACGCTGATGGCAGCCAACGCGCCGATGATCATTCAACAGGCCATGGTGCACGGCCGACCCGAGCAGGGCGTGCTGCCCAGCGGCCAGGTGGCGGGATTGATCGACGACCTGCCGAACTGCACCGAACTGGTGGAGAGTATTGTGCATCAGGCGCAGGCTGCCCTTGCAGGAGCACTTCCGCAAAAAGAAGGAGAAATCGAGGATGCCGTTTGAAGTTGCAGTGAAAGACAGAGTGGCGGAACTGGTCTTCAACCACCCGCCGGTCAATGCGTTCAGCGGTGCCATGTGGCTGGAACTGCCGGGCCTCATCACTGAGTTGGGTCAGCGCCAGGATGTACGCTGCATTCTGATTCGCGCGGAAGGTAAAGGGTTCTGTGCCGGCGTCGATATCAAGGAGCTTGCGGAAAACAGTAATGCCATAGTCGAAGTCAACAAGGGCAACTTTCTGACTTTCAAAGCCATACACGAGTGCGAGATTCCCGTGGTATCGGCGCCGCACAAGTTCGTGCTCGGCGGCGGCATTGGCGTGTGCGGTGCATCCGATGCGGTCATTGCCTGTGAAGACGCCTACTTTTCGCTGCCCGAGATTGATCGTGGCGCCATGGGCGGTGCATCGCACATGCAGCGTATGTTTCCCCATGCCAAAGTGCGCGCGGCATTTCTCACCGGCGGGCGCATCGATGCCAGGGAAGCCCACCGGCTTGGCGGTATCGAGCAGGTGGTAGCGGTGGATCAGCATCTGGCTGCCGCGCGGGAGTTTGCCGGGGTGATTGCTGCAAAATCCCGGGATGCCCTGCGTATTGCCAAGCAGGCCCTGAACGGTATTGAGCCTTTTGACGTCGACCGTAACTATCGCTGGGAGCAGGGCTTTACCTTCGAAATGTATATGCACGAAGACAGCCAGTCAGCCAGAGACGCTTTCGTGGATTCCGGCAAAGCCGCGAAGTTCGAGGACTGAGCGTGCAGCCGGCCTACACCGCTGAGCAAAATGCCTTTCGCGAAGAGGTGCGAGCCTGGCTGGCGCAGCACGTGCCCCAGCAGCGGCTCGATTCGTTTGATACAGAGCGGGGGTTCGCCCAGCACCGGGAATGGGAACGGGTACTGCACAGCGGTAACTACGGTATGGTGACCTGGCCCAAGGAATACGGCGGGCGCGGTTGTGACCTGATTGAATGGCTGATTTTCGAAGAAGAATATTACGCAGCCGACGCCCCGGGACGAGTGAGTCAGAACGGCATATTTCTACTCGGGCCGACGCTGATGGAGTACGGCACCGATGTTCAGCGCGCGCGTTTTCTGCCCGCCATGGCGTCGGGAGATGAAATCTGGGCGCAGGCCTGGTCGGAACCCGGAGCCGGCTCCGACATGGCGGCCATTCGCTGTCGTGCAGATCGTGATGGCGAGCACTATGTGATCAACGGCCAGAAGATCTGGTCATCCCGCGCAGTATTTGCGGACTGGTGCTTCGGCTTGTTTCGCACCCAGCAGGATACGCCGAAGCCGCATCAGGGGCTGTCGATGATCCTGCTCCCCCTGAATTCTGAAGGCGTCACCATCCGTCCCATCCGTCAGCTGGATGGTGACCCTGGTTTTGCCGAGATTTTCTTTGACGATGTGAGGGTACCCGCTGAAAACCTGCTCGGACCGGAACACGGCGGTTGGGGGGTGGCTATGGCCACTGCAGGGTTTGAGCGCGGGCTGATGCTGCGTTCACCGGCGCGCTTCCAGAAGACTGCGGCACGGCTGGTGGAACTCATGCACAAGCAGGGCGAATCAGTTTCGGCTGCCAGCCGTGCGCTGGTCGCACAATGCTGGATGGACGCGCAGGCTTATACCTATTCCACCTACGAGACGGCGGCAAAGCTCATGGCTGGCGGCTCAGTGGGGCCGGAGACAAGTTGCAATAAAGTCTTCTGGTCCGAGCTGGACAAATTGATGCATCGTACCGCCATAAGTCTGTGCGGCGGTTTGGCGGAGCTGGAAAATTCGCACGATGACGCGCTGGAAGCTGCGCGCTGGATGGATGGCTACATGTTTTCCCTGGCGGGTCCGATTTATGCCGGAGCCAATGAGATCCAACGCAACATCATTGCCGAGCGGGTGCTGGGGTTGCCGAGATGATGCTGAACTATTCTGCAGACGCGCTGGCTCTGCGCGATGGCGCACAAGCCTTTCTCGAGCGTAGCAACCCGGTGGAGCGACTGCGCCGGGATGGCGATGAGCCCATGATGTTGTGGGGCGAGCTTGCCGCAGCAGGTTTGCTGGGCGTTACTGCAGATGAATCCGTGGGTGGATTGGGACAGTCAATCAGCAGTGTGATGCCGATCTGCGAGGCGTTCGGCTACAGTAATCTGCCCGAACCGGCAGCCGAAACCCTGTGTGTGACTGTGCCGGTACTCACGGCGTGCGACTGCGTCGATCGTGTTGCCCAGATTGTTGCGGGACAGCGCAGCGTGGCTGTTGCCCATGCTGCCAATCCGGTATGCAGTGGCGCCGCGGGCAGTGATGAACTGCTGATCGTCACGCCGTCATTGGTGGCGCTGTATGAGCGTGGTGCAGTGGGCCTCGAAGAAATTGACAGTGTCGACCCCTGGCGCCATGTGCACAGTATCAAGGAGTTGCCTGAATCTGCATTGATGCTTGCTCGGGACGCGCAAGCTCAGGAAATCTACCAGCGCAGCCTGAAACTGGGAGCGCTCGCGGCCGCGGCGCAATTGTGCGGATTGGCCGCACGCATGATTGAACTCGCTACTGTGTACGCCGGTGAGCGTGAACAGTTCGGCCAGGCCATTGGCCGCTTTCAGGCAGTAAAGCATATGCTGGCCACAGCGCGGGTAAAGGTGGAGTTCGCACGGCCGGTGGTCAACAGGGCCGGCGCGCTGGCAATGGATGATGGTCGTCAGAGCGAAATATTGGCCGCCCATGCAAAAGTGGCGGCGTCTGATGCCGCCATTGCTGCCGGCGAGACCGCCATACAGGTGTTTGGTGGCATGGGCTATACCTATGAGGCAGATCTGCACTATTTCATGAAGCGGGCATGGGCGCTGAGCGGCGCCTGGGGGTCGCGGGAACATCACTTGAATGTGCTGGAACAGGGTCTGTTCAAGCAGCAGATCGCGGTCGGACCCGAGGCCGGGTTCGGTAGCCTGAGTAACGAGACGGAAACGGTTTAGCAAGGAGAACGAAAATGGCAGAGGCATACATCATTGACGCACTGCGTACACCCACCGGCAGACGTAAAGGTGGTTTGTCGGAAACCCATCCGGCTGATCTCGGCGGGCACGTACTGAAAACTCTGGTGGAAAGAAACGACGTGCCCGGTGATGACTACGATGACGTCATGTTCGGCTGTGTCGATACCATCGGTCCGCTGGCTGGCGATATTGCCAGAACCTGCTGGCTGGCCGCGGGTCTGCCGCTGCATGTGCCGGGCGTGACCATCGATCGTCAGTGTGGCTCTTCTCAGCAGGCCGTACATTTCGCCGCTCAGGCCGTGATGAGTGGCACCGCCGATGTAGTGGTTGCCGGCGGCGTGCAGGCCATGACCCAGATCCCGATTTCAGCGGCAATGCTGGCTGGCCAGGCCTACGGTTTTGGCGACCCCTTCACCGGGTCACCGGGTTGGGTGGAGCGATTCGGCGATGGCCTGGTAACGCAGTTTAACTCCGCGCAGATGATTGCCGAGAAGTGGGACCTGTCGCGTGAGGACCTGGAGCAGTATGCGCTGACGTCCAATGAACGCGCCTTTCGAGCAATCGATGAAGGTCGTTTCGACCGTGAGATCGTACCGCTCAATGGTGTAAGCATGGATGAAACTCCGCGGCGTGGCACCACACTGGAAGCGATGGCGGAATTGCAGCCATTGCAGGAAGGCGGACGTATAACCGCTGCGGTTTCCTCGCAGACCTGTGACGCGGCATCGGCCATGCTGATCTGTTCAGAAGATGCGGTGCAACGATACGGCCTCAAGCCACGCGCACGCATCCACCACATCAGCGTACTGGCCGACGACCCCATCTGGATGCTCACTGCGCCGATGCCGGCGACCAGACGCGCTATGGAAAAGACCGGTATGAGCCTTGACGAGATCGATCTGGTGGAAATCAATGAAGCGTTTGCGCCGGTGGTCATGGCCTGGTTGGCGGATACCGGCTACGACCATGAGAAAACCAACGTCAATGGCGGTGCCATCGCTCTGGGCCACCCGTTGGGGGCCACCGGCACCAAATTAATGACCACCCTGTTGCACGAACTGGAACGCACCGGCGGCCGCTGGGGTCTGCAGACCATGTGCGAAGGTGGTGGTCAGGCGAACGTCACCATCATCGAGCGGCTCTGAGCCGCGATCGATTAAAGCAAAGGAGCTCGAGTCATGGCTGGTCTGTGTGAAAACCGAACCATAATCGTAACTGGCGCCGGCGGCGGGCTTGGCCGCAGCTATGCGCTGGCCCTGGGTGCGGCGGGCGCAAACGTGGTGGTCAACGACATTAACCCTGAAACGGCTGCCGACACGGTCGCCGCCATCGAGGCTGATGGTGGTCGAGCCTGTGTCGACTGCCGGGACATTACCGATCACGAGGATGCGGGAAGAACGGTCCAGTTTGCCGTCGAGACCTACGGTGATGTGCATGGCGTGGTCAACAATGCGGGTATCTGCCGTGATCGTATGTTCGCTTCATTGAGTCCTGAAGACTGGGATGCGGTGATGTCGGTGCATCTGAAAGGGCATTTCTGCATCGCCAGCCATGCTTCGCGCCACTGGCGCGCGCAGTCCAAAGACGGCCAGCAGGTTGATGCGCGCATCATCAATACCAGTTCTGGCGCCGGACTGCTGGGTTCGGTGGGTCAGTCGAACTACTCTGCAGCAAAGGGCGGCATTCTCACGTTGACTCTGGTGCAGGCGGCAGAACTGGCTCGTTACGGTGTAACAGCCAACGCGCTGGCCCCCCAGGCGCGCACCGGTATGACTGAAGAGGTCTTTGCGGAAATGATGAAAGTGCCGGAAGACGGCAGCTTTGACCGCTATGACCCGGACAACGTAGCACCCCTGGTGGTGTGGCTCGCCAGCTCCCGGTCCGCCCATGTTACGGGTCAGTGCTTCGAGATGTTCGGCGGCAAACTGGCGGTTGCCGAGGGCTGGCATACCGGGCCGGAAATCGACAAACAAGCACGTTGGAACGCGGAGGATTTTAGCGACGCTGTGGAGCAGTTGCTGGGTGAGTCAAGGTCTGCGCAACCGGTTTACGGATCATAAGGAACAATCATGTCGTTAGCGTCGCCACCGGAGTATGTACCCGGCCATAATCTCCTGAAAGACAAGCGCGTCATCGTCACGGCCGCGGCGGGCACCGGTATCGGTTTTGCCGCAGCGAAGCGCTGTGCCGAAGAAGGCGCGCAGGTGCTTGTTTCCGATATTCATGAGGGTCGCCTGGCCGACGCGGTACAGCGGCTCGAAGCAGAAACCGGCGCAAGCGTTGCCAGTTGCCTGTGTAATGTAACGCTGCAGGAAGACGTGGACACGCTTTTCAACGCGGCCGCGGATGCGTTTGGTGGCGCAGATGTGGTAATCAACAACGCTGGCCTGGGTGGCACCGCCAATCTCATGGAAATGACTGATGATCAGTGGCATGTGGTGCTTGACGTTACACTGAACGGCACATTCAGAATGACCCGTGCCGCTATGCAGGCCATGGCCAGTAGCGGCGGCGTCATCGTCAACAATGCTTCGGTGCTTGGCTGGCGCGCCCAGCAGGGCCAGGCACACTACGCGGCGGCCAAGGCCGGGGTCATGGCCTTGACCCGGTGTGCCGGTGTGGAAGGAGCGGAGCATGGCATCCGGGTCAATGCAGTGGCGCCGAGTCTTGCCATGCACCCGTTTCTTGCCAAGGTGACCACCGATGAACTGCTCGAGGAGCTCACTGCTAAAGAAGCCTATGGGCGCGCGGCGGAGGTCTGGGAGGTTGCCAATGTGATGGTGTTCTTAGCTTCCGATTATTCCAGCTACATGACCGGCGAGACGGTCGCTGTTTCAAGCCAGCGGGCCTGAGGATTAACTATGGAAGTAGCGTACTCTGACCTTGCCGGCGTCGCCGGCGCCGATCTCGGCAGCACCGCCTGGATGAGCATTGATCAACCGCGTATCGATCAGTTTGCCGATGCTACCGACGATCACCAATGGATACACGTTGATCCGGCGAAGGCGGCGGAAGGTCCGTTTGGTGCGACCATCGCGCACGGTTATCTGACCCTGGCGCTGGTGAACAGATTTCTGCCTGAACTGATTACCGTGACTGAAACCTCGATGGGTGTGAACTATGGGTGCGAAAAAGTTCGTTTTCCGAGCCCTGTTCAGGTTGGGTCGCGGATTCGTGGTACGGGCCAGGTGGTATCGGTAGAAGAAGTCAGCGGCGGTATGCAGGTGGTGGTACGGGTGAGTGTGGAAATTGACGGCAGTGACCGGCCGGCCTGTGTGGTGGACACCATCAGCCGATTCTATCCATAGCCCGGCAAGACGGGCCATAGGGGGAGGGAGCAGTGAAAGAACTTGAAGGCAAGGTTGCACTGGTTACCGGCGCCGGCCAGGGCGTGGGACAGGGCATTGCTTTAGCACTGGCGTCAGCTGGCGTGCGTGTGTCTGTTACAGGGCGAACCGAGAAAAAGCTCCTGAAGACGGTAGAGCAAATCGATGCCCGTGGCGGTGCAGCGTTGGCGTTGGTCTGTAATGTGAAGAGTGCGGACGACCTGCGCGGAATTGTTGAGCAGACGGTGGAACAGTTCGGTGGATTGAACATTCTCGTCAACAACGCCCAGGAGGTGCCTGCCGGGCTGCTTGCTGATGTGACAGATGAGGCGTTTACCGCCGGGTTCGAATCCGGCCCGCTGGCTACGCTGAGGCTGATGAAATTCGCCTACCCGCACCTGAAAGGCGATGGCTGTATCGTCAATCTCGCCAGCACCGCGGCCAAGCGCTGGGATATGTCCGGTTACGGGGCCTACGCGGCAGTCAAAGAAGGTATTCGCTCTCTGACACGGGCCGCAGCTTGTGAGTGGGGCCCGCAAGGCATTCGCACCAATGTGATTATGCCCCATGCCAGGTCGCCCGGCCTGGCGTGGTGGATGGATAACAATCCAGAAGAAGCGGCGGCATTTCAAGCTTCGATCCCTCAGCGCCGGGTCGGGGAGTGCGAAGAAGACATTGGTCGGTTTGTCGTGCAGTTGTGTAGTGAAGGATCCCGTTATGTGAATGGCCAGACCATTGCCGTAGATGGTGGTCAGGGGTATCTGGGCTGAGGAGCATTTGATGGCATTGTTTAATCTGGCGGGGCAGGCCACTGCCCTGAACAGCGGGTCGTGTACCCCATGACTACGACTTATTCCAAGAAGTATCGATACTTCGTACTGATGGTGCTGCTGATTTCCTATGTCTTCAGTTTTATCGACCGGCAACTGATGACAATTCTGCTGGAGCCGATCAAAACAGAGTTCGGCGCCTCTGACACCGCCATGGGTTTCATGTCAGGGCTTGCCTTTGCACTGTTTTACGCGGTGCTGGGTATTCCCGTGGCACGCCTTGCCGACCGCTGGTCGCGGCGTAATGTACTGGCCATTTCGATGGTGGTGTGGAGCGGTATGACCGCGGTGTGTGGCATGGCTGCATCGTTCTGGCAGCTGGCGGCGGCACGGGTCGGCGTAGGTGTCGGCGAGGCCGGTGGCACGCCGCCGTCACATTCGCTGATTGCGTCATACTTTCCGCCGGAGGAGCGCTCCACCGCCATGGGAATATATGGCAGCGGATCGCAGATCGGCGTGTTGATCGGCATGTTTGGCGGCGCGATCATCGCCGACCAGCTCGGCTGGCGACCGGTTTTTTTCATCTTTGGTCTACCCGGAATTCTTATCGGTCTGCTGGTGTTTTTAGTGGTGCGTGAGCCGCCTAAGCCGGCGGCGCCTGCCGCGCGGTCGATGCTGGCAGATCTGGGCAGTCTGTGGCGCATTCCCGCGTTCGCCATGATCTGCTTCGCGACCGGTTTTACAGCGCTGGCAGGCTACGGCATGGGCACCTGGTTTCCGAGTTTTCTCATACGGGTACACGGATTGAGTCTCACCGAAGCCGGTCTGATTCTCGGTCTGGTGGGTACTCTGGGTGCCCTGACCGGGGCCATCTCCGGAGGCATATTGTGCGATCGGCTTGCCGCGAAAGACGCCCGCTGGCAGCTGCGTTTACCGGCGGTTGGCGCCGGCTTGTCGGTGATTTTTCTCGGTCTGTTTCTGCTGTGGCCGGAGGGCCAGCAATGGCAGGTTGGCGACTTCCGCATACCCTATGCGGTGCTGTTTCTCTTCTTCGGGGGCATAGTTTCATCGTTCTGGATCGGGCCGACTTATGCGGCGATTCAGACTCTGACGCCTGATCATCTTCGTTCTCAGGCCTCTGCACTTCTGCTGTTGCTGCTCAATCTGATCGGCATGGGCCTGGGGCCGTTGCTCGTGGGTGTGTTGAGCGACCTGTTGTTGCCTTCGCTCGGAGATCACTCCGTGCGCTACGCCATGCTCATCAGCCTGGTGACGGTAGTGGTCGGTTCAACTCTGTACTGGCGTAGTGGCGCCCGCTATCGCTTTGCCCTGGAATCCCGGGAGAGCGGTTCATGAGATTCGGCGCAATATACCCCCACCAGGAAATCGGTACCGACCCTATCGTCATCCGTGACTGGGCGCAGACCGCCGAGGCCCTGGGGTATTCCCATATCGTGGCCTATGACCATGTGCTGGGAGCCGCAAAGCGCGAGCGTGAGCCCAGATTGTATGGCCCATACGATGAGAAAGACGCCTTCCACGAGCCCATGGTGCTGTTTGGCTATCTTGCGGCCTGCACTTCCTCTATCGAGTTTGCCAGCGGCATTCTGATTCTGCCTCAGCGTCAGACGGCGCTGGTAGCCAAGCAGGTGGCGCAGATCGACCTGTTGTCCGCGGGTCGCATGCGCCTGGGCATCGGCACCGGCTGGAACTTTGTCGAATACGATGCCCTCAACGAGGCGTTTGCCACCCGGGGCAGGCGCATGTCGGAACAGGTGGAACTTCTACGTGAGCTGTGGAGGAAGCCGGTAGTTGATTTCGCGGGCGAACATCACCGCATCGATGGGGCCGGTTTGAATCCATTGCCCGGTCGGGAAATACCGATCTGGTTCGGCGGCTTTACCGAGGTGGCGTTCAAACGGGCCGCACGCATAGGCGACGGCATCATGCTCGGCGCGGATCAGGCGAGCAACGTGGCTGCGGCGGGGCAGGTACGTGCACTTGTGCAGGCAGCGGGAAGAGATGTGGCCACTTTTGGTGTTGAAGCGTACGTGAATTATCAGGAAGGGCCGGAAATGTGGCGCCGTTATGCGCAGCAATGGGCTGAGCTGAAGGCGGATTTTGTTTCGGTACGGGCCGCGGCGCTGAAGGGCGTGGGTGCTGGTCTGGATTCGCCTGCTGAGCATATCAAGGCTCTCGAGACGTTCTGGCGTGAGGTCGGCGACCTGTCTGGAGATTAATCAATGAAAACTGCACTTAAGGTAGCTGCGGCACTGGTTCTGCTCGCGCTGCTTGGCGCAGGCGCTTTGCTGCTGCCGGCTGCGCAGACGTGGCTGGTGGTGCTCAATCTGCCGCCGTTTCCCGACTGGCCTGCCCCGGTTGCAAACCTCGACGCGGATGACGAGGGTGAAATCTATTACGCCAGCCACAGCCCATTTGATCTGCAGCTCATTCTTTCCGGCCAACGGGGTGTGGCCACTACCGGACTGGGCCACCTGAGTTTTCCTGACGCTGCGGGTGCCGGGCCATTGCCGGCCATGGTGGTGCTGCCTGGCAGCGGCGGTATCAAACCCGGTCGCGAGCACGAGTATGCCGCCTTTCTCAACGAACAGGGCATCGCCGGCTTTGTGGTCGAGTACTACGCGCCCCGCGGCCTGAACGATGAGGCCAACTATCTGATCCGAACCGGGTCGGTGACGGAGTTCGATCTCATTGCTGATGCATACTCGGCGTTGACGCTGTTATCGACCCACCCGCGCATCGATGGATCGCGCATTGGCGTGGTGGGTTTTTCCTACGGCGGCATGGCGGCGCGCCTGGCTATGGATGAGCGCATTCGAGAAGCGCTGGCGCCAGATCATGCCGGGTTTGCGGCGCACATAGATATATATGGGCCATGCTTTCAAGACCTGGGAACGAAGCAGACGAATGGCGCGCCGTTACTCACATTGCGCGGTACGGAGGATGCTTCGAACAATCTTGCCGACTGCGCGAAACGCGAAGGCGAGCTGACGCGTCTCGGCGTTAATGTTGAAGCCATCGTGTACGACGGTGCCGGGCACGCCTGGGAGAATGAACAGCCGCTGTTTTTCAGCGAGCAGTCGCCTTACGTCGATGGGTGTGAGTGGCGCTACGACGAGCGCGGCGTCGCATTGGTTAACGGCGAGCGGCTTGCTGACTACGATGTCGATGCTTCCAGAGCAGCGCGGATCGCAGCACGGCTGCGTCTGGGCGTGCAGCTGCGCGATTGTGTGAAATATGGCTACCTGATCGGTCGGAATGAACAGGTTCGAGATCAGGCGTTTGACGATGCGGGGCGTTTCCTGCGTAAAACTCTGATGTAGTCTTCGGGTGGCGAACCCGCAGTGAAGCAGGCGTTGTCAGTTTCGCAATGCCTGGCTTGCCCAGAGAACCTGGCCTGTGTCAGCTCGCATGATGTTGGAGGCATTGGCGGTGTTGCTGCCGTTGCGCGCGCCGTAGCCCGCAACCGTGAGAAGGTCTCCTACTTTGACGGTCTTGCGGGTGAAGCCGAATCTGACAAGGCCGTTAACTCCGACAAGCTCAATAGCCCAGCGCTGGGGTTCGCTTGCTGCGTCCTGCATCTCGATGTGCAGCCACGCGTGAGGGTTTGTCCACTCGATCTCGACGACAGTACCAGTCAATTCAACAGGTCGGCTGACGTCGAACTCTGCAGAAAATGCGTGATGTCCCAGAGCAAAGGCCGAAGTGCATAGGGCGGTGACTCCTGCAATGTACACGCAAAGTAGTCGACCTGAATGTTTCATCATGCTTGCGCAACCTTCTTGGTCCGAGTCAAGACATTACTATATTCTACACGCTTGATCCTTCGAGCGAATCGGGCGCCGCAAACCTGATCAATGGATTGGCTGGAGAAAGAGTTGATGCGAAAGTTTGTAGTCCTGTTATTGGCGACTTCGATTCAGTTACCGTTAAATGCTCAGTGGTTTGACTGGCACTCTCCGCTTGTGCCGCGCACCGACGATGGCAAGCCGGATATGTCTGCTTCGGTGCCTGAGGCGCCTGATAACCGTGTGGATCTATCGGGACTCTGGGTGCCGGTGAATGCGAGTGGCAGCCTTTACGATTCTTCCCGACTGCGTGGTTGGGCCAAAGATGCCAAAGCCGAAGCCGAACGGAATTTCTACACCAATGACCCCAGGCTGCACTGCCTGCCGAGCGGGCCGGGTTCATATCCTGCAGAGGCGATTGCGGGTGGCATGCGCCGGATCGTGCAGCACCCGGAATTCATTGCGGTTTTGAACGAAGATATGACACATCGTCAGATATATATGGATGGGCGCAGACTCGAAGCGGAAACCCTGCTGCCCAGCTGGATGGGTTATTCCGTTGGCCGCTGGCAAGCTGACACGCTCATTGTTGAGAGCAACGGCTTTAACGACAAAACATGGCTGACGCAAAAAGGTATACCCCATACTGACCAGCTGCACACAACAGAGCGCTACACCCGCCTCGACTATGGCCGTATGAAACTCGAAATCACCTATGACGATGCCGATACGTTTGTCGGCGGGCCGGTTGAGGCGACGATAGACCTTGTGTTGTTACCGGAGGCGACCATGTTTGAGGTCGTCTGCAATGAATCGAAAACCGGTCAGCGTCACTACACCGGTGAGATGGCGCAATCTGAGCGCAAAGCAGTGGCGGTACCTGAAAGTCTGTTGGAAGACTACGTGGGGGTCTACCAGGGGTTCTGGGCGAACCGTCCGGTGAAAGCGGAAGTCAGTCTTGAAAATGGTGCGCTGATTTTAAAGCGTTTTCCGCGCTATTCGTTGAGTGGCGGCAACAACGACTTCGACATCACCCGCCTGGTTGCACAGTCTGATAACGCATTCGACAGCAGTCTCGGTCTTGGCTGGGTCTTCAACCGCGACGAAGCGGGCAAGGTGACGAGTTTGTCTGAGGTACATGTCTCCGGTGCATGGACGCTGGAGCGACAGGAGTAGCTGATGTTAACTAACGTTCAAACCTTTGTTATCGAAACTGCGCCACCCCATAAAGGTGGCAACTACTGGTTTTTTCTGAAGCTCGAAACAGATGACGGTTACGAGGGCTGGGGCGAGACCGCCATCCTTTCTTCCCTCTACGGTCTGGAGAATGGCTACGAAGCGATAGTGCAGGATATCTTTGATACCCACCTCAAAGGTCAGGAGGCGATGAATCGAGCTTACCTGTTCGAAAAGCTCTATGACCGCCTGACCCAGGAACATCCCGATTACGTAATGCTGGGAATTATCAGTGCATTCGATATTGCGTTGTGGGATATCGCCGGGAAGATGCTCAATCAGCCTGTTTACAACCTGCTGGGGGGCAAGTTCAGGGATCGCATCCGTACGTATACCTACATCTACGATCTCGATGACACAGACAGTCTGGCAAAAACCGGTTACGCCTGGACTCAAGACCCGCAACGTATGGGAGAGTTGGCTGAACACTATGTGGGCGAGGGTTTTACCGGGTTGAAATTCGACCCTGTGCCTCAGGTAAAAAAGCGCGTGCCCAAACCGTTCGAGCTGCGCCAGCATGAACTCGGCAATGCCGAGCGGGTGGTGGCGGCAGTGCGCGAAGCGATCGGCGAGCGCGCCGATATATTGATTGGTACCCATGGCCAGATGCCTCCTGCCGACGCAATTCGCCTGGCGAAGCGCTTGGAGCCTTATGACCCACTATGGCTTGAAGAACCCTGCCCGCCGGAGCATTACCGGGAGATGGGGCGTATCGCCAATGCTACGAGTATCCCGATCTCCACTGGGGAACGGCTGGTCACGATCTTCGAGTTTCAGCAGCTGTTTGCCGAAGGTGGCTGTGCGATCGCTCAACCCGACCTGGGCAGCGCCGGGGGCATCACTGCCACTGCCAAAATCTCTGCGCTGGCTGAAGCTCACTACGTCAAAATGGCCCCACATGTCTGGGGTGGCCCGGTGATTCTTGCCGCGGCTCTGCAGATCGACGCTGCCGTGCCTAACTTTCTGATCCAGGAATGTATCGGTAAGGGCGGTGAGTTTTTCAACGAGATTGCCAAAGAGCCGTATGTCTGGGAGGACGGCGACCTGCTTGTGCCCGATAGGCCTGGCATTGGTATTGAGCTGGATGAAACGCAGTTGGAGAAATATCGAGTTCGGCGTGGCTCATCCTGAAGCAAAAGTTGATGTATTGATCATCGGGTAACATCTGCTTGAGGGCAGACTCAAATAGGAGACACAGCATGTACCAACCGACAGAGGTCCTGACGAGCGAAGCGCAGCTTCGAGAAATTCTTCCTGACCAGTATCCCAGCCAGACGGGCAAGGTCATCGACCATATTGACGATCACATTCGCGTGTGGATCGAGCGCTCTCCGTTCCTCACCATGGCTACGGTCTCTTCCACGGGCCAGGTCGACCTCTCGCCAAAGGGTGATCCTGCGGGGTTTGTCAAAGTACTCGATGAAAAAACCCTGGCGGTCCCGGATCGCCCGGGTAATCATCGTTTCGACAGTTTTCTCAACATCATGCAGACCGGTCGTATTGGCCTGGTGTTCCTGGTGCCGAACCGACGCGAAGTCGTGCGTGTGGCTGGCAGCGCGCAGGTGGTTCGTGACCTTGAACTGCGCGAGCAACTGTCGGTCAACGACAAGGTGCCCGACTTTGTGGTGCTTGTGCGCGTAGAGGAAGCGTTTTACCACTGCGGTAAGGCGGTCATTCGTTCCAGACTCTGGGAGCCAGAGGCGGCTTTACCCATTGACGGCCTGCCCAGCTATGCTGCTGCGGTAAAGGATCATGCGGAACTCGAGGATCCCGTTGAGGAAATCAACGAGTTGTTCATGATGAACGAACAATACCGGCTCTACGACGAAGAGCTGGGCGAGTAGCGCGCTGATAACCGATAAAGGAAAAGACCAAGATGAGTGAAGCAGAGTCGCAAATGCCGGAATTTATAACGCTCGAGGAAGCCGCGGCCATGACCAGTGGTACCCGGGTGACATTCATCCCGGGTATGCCGGCGTTGTACGCCGAGGCGCTGAAAAACATCTGCTTTGTCAAAGGCATACCACTTATCCGTGCGCTGCACCCCATGATGGGTATCGATAGAGAGACGGGAGAAGACCGGCAGGCGAGGCTCTACGAACTTACCAGTCAGACCAGCATTCCGACCATGTTCCACGATGAGGAACGACCAAGAAACGTCTGGAGCGAGCAGTTGGCGCTGGCCGAGCGAATCGGCGCGCCGGGCGCGCCGAAGCTGATTCCTGACGACTTTGAGCAGCGCGTGGAAGTTTTTGGCCTGTGTGCAGTGGTGCTGGGCGAAGATGGTCTGGTTTGGAATATGAGAATCATGACCGACAGTCCGTTGGCGCAGAAATATGGTTACAGTGACGAGGCCAGTGCCGCGGCACCGGGCAAAGTCGCCGAGGGTCTCAAGCTCATTGATCGGCGCCTCGCGGCGCAGGAACAGAACGGTTCCCGCTACATCGTCGGTGATGCAGTGACGGCGCTTGATATTTACTGGGCGACCATGAGCTTGTCTGTTCTGCCTGCGCCACCGGAGATCATGCCGGTGACGAAGCAGAACAAGGGCATGCTGAAATTCTTCGCAATGAACGGGCAGATTCCGGTCATCGCCGAGGCGCTGACCCAGCGAATCGAAGAGCATCAGCGTTATATCCTCACCACCTACTGCGAAACCCCGGCAGTATTGGGTGGCGACCTCTTATAGCAGCAGCATTCGCGTACACTATCGCATTTGTCACAAGGAGAGATCTTAAGTGGAGTTTGATGACGTCCTTCTTGGGCGCCGGAGCATTCGAGGTTACAAGCCCGATCCGGTGCCTGCCGCACTGATTAAGGAAATTCTGGCGATTGCCATGCGTTCTCCTTCGTCAATGAACACCCAGCCATGGAACTTCACCGTGGTTTCCGGTGAAGTGTTGAACAAAATCCGAGCCGGTAACACCGAGCGCAATCTTGCAGGTGTGCCGCATTCCCGAGAATTCCGCATTGGTAAGGCATTTGAGGGTGATCATCGTGAACGCCAGGTGGGTGTTGCCAAGCAATTGTTCGCGGCAATGGATATCGCCAGAGATGATAAAGAGGGGCGCCAGGACTGGGTGCTGCGCGGCTTTCGTCAGTTTGATGCGCCGGTGTGCGTGATCATCACCTACGATCGAGTACTTGCCGACAGCGATGACACGGCATTCGATTGTGGTGCGGTCACCACGGCGTTGGTTAACGCTGCCTGGTCGCGAGGTCTTGGAGCCGTCATCAACAGCCAGGGCATCATGCAGTCCCCGGTGGTGCGTGAACATGCCCGGATTTCTGAAGACCAGGTGATCATGAAGGCAGTTGCGCTGGGCTGGCCCGATGACAGCTTCCCGGCGAATGCGGTGGTATCCGAACGCAAGAGTGTTGATGAAGCCGCTCGCTTTCTGGGGTTTGACGACTGATCAGTCAGATTATTTGACATTAGGAGAAAAGCTATGGCGGAAGCCTACATCATTGATGCCTGTCGAACCCCACGGGGTATCGGCAAGCAGGGCAAGGGCGCGCTGGCGCACCTGCACCCACAACACCTCGCGGCAACGGTGCTGAAAGGTATTGCCGAGCGCAATAGCCTCAATACGGAAGAAATCGACGACATCATCTGGGGCACCAGCTCTCAGCGTGGTTCCCAGGGGTGCGATATGGGCCGTATGGCGGCGCTGGATGCCGGATTTGATATCAAGGCATCGGGCGTCACGCTGGATCGCTTCTGTGGTTCCGGCATCACGTCGGTCAGTCTCGGGGCGGCTCAGGTCATGTCGGGTATGGAAGATCTGGTGATCGCCGGTGGCACCGAGATGATGAGTTATACCTCTGCCTCTGCCGATCCTGCTGAACCCCCTATGATTGATGCGGGGAATCTGCACCTGCGTGAGATGCATCCTCAGTCGCAGCAGGGTGTTTGCGCGGATGCCATCGCGACGCTGGAAGGTATCGACCGTGAAGCTGTTGATCAGTTGGCTTACGTCAGCCAGCAGCGCGCGGCCCGAGCCATGGAAGAAGGCCGGTTCGCAAAATCCCTGGTGCCGGTTTACAACCTGGATGGTTCGCTGGCGCTGGATCGTGAAGAATTCCCGCGTCCTGGTACCACCATGGAAACCCTGGGGGAACTGAAGACGGTTTTTGACAATTTCATGGGCATTCAGGTTGATGCTGAAGGCAATACCTACGGTAACCTGATCACGAGGAAGTATGCTGAGCTCGAGGGTAACATCAACCACGTGCACCATGCGGGCAATTCCTCGGGAGTGGTCGACGGCGCCGCCGCGCTGCTGCTCGCGTCACCCTCATACGCTGAGCAGAACGGCCTCAAGCCGCGAGCCCGCATCGTTGCAACTGCCAATATGGGTGACTGCCCGACGTTGATGCTCAACGCGCCGGTACCTGCAGCGAAGAAGGTGCTTGAGCGTGCTGGCCTGACCAAAGACGACATTGATGTTTACGAGATCAACGAAGCCTTTTCAGTCGTCGCTGAAAAGTTCATTCGTGATCTGGACCTGGATCGAGACAAGGTCAATATCAACGGTGGCGCAATGGCGCTGGGGCATCCGATCGGTGCTACCGGTTCTGTGCTGATTGGTACGGCGCTGGATGAACTGGAGCGCTCTGGTGGCAGGTATGGCCTGGTTACCATGTGTGCAGCCGGTGGTATGGCGCCTGCCATCATCATCGAGCGGCTCTAGTCCTCGTTTTGCATTCGATAATCGCCGCGGCGGTGCACGGTAGGGTAGACGAAACATGAGTGACACAGTCGGTGAACGGATCAATGATGCGCGGGCATGGCGAGGCGCCGAGCTTGCTGATGCGGATTGGATAACACATCTCGCCGCTGATGAGATTGACGCGCTGTATGACATGGCTGAAGCGTTACCCTCTGACGATAGCGCCTGGCTGAACTTTGACTCGAGTGCAGTCATGCAGGCTCCCGTGGCCGACATGCTGCGCGTCGCCAGCGACGAGTTGGCGAATGGCAGAGGCTTCGTGCTGCTCCGCGGTCTCGATGCCAATAATGTAGAACGCCTGCGCCGCGTCTTCTGGATCATCGGCAATGCTCTGGGTGAGCCGGTTATGCAGAACGCCCGGGGTGAGATTTTGAGCATCGTTGCTGATCGTTTTGCCGGTGCGGAGAGAGGGGTAGATACGCGTGGTTACGAAAGTAACGATGAGCTGCGTTTTCACTGTGATGGCGGCGACTGCATTGGCATGAGTTGCATCCGTCAGGCACCGCAAGGCGGCAGCAATGGTCTCGTCAGCCTGTTTGCCGTCTACAACGAAATTCTCGCCAGCTACCCGCAGCATCTCGACCATCTGGTACAGGGTTATCCGCTGTACTCCCGCAAGGAAAAGGGCGATGCCGAATCGACGAAAAACCTGGGCAAAGTACAGCAGGCCCGTATACCGGTTTTTGGCTGGCACGAAGGCCGCATGAGTACATGGCTGAACATTCAGCTGGCCGAGCTCGCTGCGGAGGTCTCAGGCCAGAGGTTCAGTGATGCCGAACGAGAGGCGCTGGCCTGTGTTGAAGTCGTGGCAAATCGCCCGGATATGCAGCTGACCTTTAAGCAGCAACCGGGTGATGTGCTGTTCATCAATAATCTGGCGGTGATGCATCGACGCGAGAGGTACCACGATGCACAAGACGAGGCGCAGAAGAGAATGCTCTACCGCATGTGGATCAACTTGCACGAGTCTCAGCCGGTGATCGCCAAGCACGCGGCTTTGCGCCGTGGTATCAGAGGCTTAAGCCCGGTCATAGCAGCCGCGTGATGCAGGTTCTCGAATGAACAAGATCATATTACTACTGGGGTTGGTCCTCAGTGGCCTGGCCGTTGCGGAAGAAGTTAAACCCGGCATTGTGCGAACTGCAGATGCGCGGTTCGCCGGGCTCGACGATTATCCGTTTGCTCCCCATTACATGCAGATAGGAGATGTGCGTCTGCACTATCTCGATGAAGGCCCCGAGGGTGCTGAGGAAACCATTCTTCTGATTCATGGCGAGCCCACCTGGAGCTACCTGTTTCGGAACATGATCCCCGTGTTTGTAAATGCCGGTTATCGCGTGATTGTCCCGGACATGGTGGGTTTCGGTAAATCTGACAAGTACGTGGATGAAGATGCCTACAGCTATGTGATGCAGGTGGATCACATGACCGAGTTGGTGCAGAAACTGAACTTAACCGGTATGACCTTTTTTGGGCAGGACTGGGGTGGTCTGGTGGGGCTGCGTGTTGTCGGTAACATGCCAGATCGATTTGCCAGGGTAGTGGTGTCAAACACCGGAATGCCGGCGGCCTCCGGGTTGCAGGGCTGGATCGGTTATCCGCTTTTTAAATTGCGGGTCTGGTGGGAAGGACCAATGACGTTCGAAGAGTTGAGCGAGAACATCACTTTCCCCAGGTGGGTAGCCTACAACTACCATGTAGATGATTTGCCCATAGGCAGGCTGATGACCCGCATGGGCGGTGACGAATCAGTGCGCCAGGCTTATGAGGCGCCTTTTCCTGATCAAAGCTACAAGGCGGCGACACAGATCATGCCTTATCTGGTGCCTTCTCAACTGCGTGAGAATGAAGCGGTGTGGCAGGAAGTGTACGAGCAGTGGCAGAAACCGTTCCTGGTGGCCTTTACCGATTCCGATCCGGTTTCGGCAGGGGGAGAGCAGGTCTTTTTGCGCCGCGTGCCAAGCGCGCAGAACGTTACGATTCGCGGTGCAGGTCATTTTGTACAGGAAGACGCGGGGCCCGAGCTGGCCCAGTTGATCGTAGATTTTATAGCCGACAGGGAACTCCCCACGGAGATATCTGTAGGCCGTGAGGAGCGATGAGCGTCGCGTAAGTCAATGCGCTGTATGAGTCCCTCTGCGGCCACATGAGATTTATGCAGAGGTAGCCTAAAACCAGTCGGCCTGCATGCTCATGACAGACTCACTGCCAGAGTTGATCTTCGCGCGCAGTCCTTCGATCAAAGGTAGCTGGCGGGCGAAGAAGTACCGGGCAGAGGCGATTTTGGCGCGATAGAAGTCGTCATCGCTGTGCTGTTTTGCGGCGGCGGCAGTCGCCATCATGACCCACATGTAAGCCAGGCAGGTCAGACCAAGCAGATGCAGGAAGTCGTTAGCGGCGGCGCCGGCGGCGAAAGGGTCATCCTGGGATTGGCCGATAATGACCTCGGCACAGTTTCTGGTTGTTTCAATGGCGTCGCGCAGAGGAGAGATGAACTCCTGCATGGCCTGTTCACTGCCGTGCTGATCGATGAACTGCTGCATATCTTCGAAGAGCAGGTCCAGGTATTTGCCGCCGTTGGGAATGACTTTGCGCCCGATCAGGTCCATGGCCTGAATGCCGTTGGTGCCTTCGTAGATCTGCGTAATGCGCACGTCGCGTACCAGCTGCTCCTGACCCCACTCGCGAATGAAGCCGTGTCCGCCGAATACCTGCTGGCCGGCAACACAGCTTTCCAACGCTTTGTCTGAAACAAAGGCTTTGGCCACCGGTGTCAGCAGCGCGACCATGGCGTCGGCTTTGCTGCGCTCATCTTCATCGTCGCTGTACTTGGCCAGATCCAGCCATTTGGCGACGTACGTGGAAAACGCCCGGGCGCCCTCGGTTTGGGTGCGCATATCCATCAGCATCCGTCGCACGTCGGGATGCACGATGATGGGGTCGGCAGCTTTGTCCTTTTCTTGCGGTCCGCCGGGGCTGCGGCTCTGCAGGCGCTCGTTAGCGTACTCAACCGCGTTCTGGTAAGACGCATCTGCTGCGCCCAGTGCCTGAATGCCTACACCCAGGCGCTCGTAGTTCATCATGGTGAACATACACGCCAGTCCCTGATTCAATTCACCAACCAGCCAACCGGTTGCGTTGTCGTAGTTCATCACACAGGTGGCGGAGCCTTTGATGCCCATTTTTCCTTCGATGGAGCCGCAGGTAACACCGTTGCGTTCGTCCAGCGAGCCGTCGCCATTGACCAGAAATTTAGGCACCAGAAACATGGATATGCCCTTGGGACCGGCTGGTGCATCCGGCAGCTTGGCCAGCACCAGGTGGATGATGTTCTCCGCCACGTCGTGTTCGCCCCAGGTGATGAAGATTTTGGTACCGGTAATGGCGTAAGACCCATCGCCGTTTTCCACCGCTTTAGTGCGAATGATCCCCAGATCGGTACCCGCATGGGGCTCGGTGAGATCCATGGCGCCACTCCAGGTGCCTGCGTACATATTGGGCAGGTATTGTTCTTTCAGTTCATCGCTGGCATGGGCGTTGATGGACAGGCTGGCGCCGGCAGTCAGCATCGGCAGCAGTCCGAACGACATGCACGCACCCTGCATCATCTCCTCAACCTGGGCGGTCAGCATTTTGGGCATGCCCATGCCGCCATAACTCGGATTGCCGCCCAGCGCGCTCCAGCCGCCTTCGACGAAGGATTCATAGACCTCTTTGAATCCTTCAGGAGCGGTGACTGCACCATTGTCCCAATGCGCGCCTTGTTCGTCGGCTTCCCGGCTCAGTGGGGCGACGACCTGTTCCATCAGCTTGGCGGCCTCATTGAGGATGGCATCGCCGGTTTCGGGGTCCACGACATCCTGCAGGCCCTGCAGAGATGACCAGAGTTTGTTTGCCTCAAATACCTCATGCAGAACGAAGTTCATATCTTTCACCGGGGCTCTGTATGCGGCCATGTTGGTCCTCCAGGGGCTTGACAGGCTATGACGCAGGATTGGTATGGGCTGATCGTAATTGATAGCAATTGGTGCGGATTGTATTATTCTTCAAGGCTTTAGAGGCTTCTATGGCGAAAGCGAACAATAAATTATCAAAAACTATCAATTCTTCAGGGGCTCGCCACCTCTGGATTGACGCGGCGCTGATCCGTGCCTACCTGGCCGATGCCAGTGAGGCGATCGCGCCTGCAGAATTTGAATCGCTGCTGGTGAAAAGTCAGATCAACCCCGCTGCACTTGATGCGCCCGGCGCGCGCATACCTTTCGACAAGGTCAGCAAGGTGTTGAATCGTGTGCGCATGTATATGGGTGATGAGGAATTCGGCTGGCTGGAGCGCCCGGTGGCTGCAGGCTTCTTCAGGCTCACGGTGCTGGCGGCCATTCATACCGATAGCCTGCTTGAGGCGCTGGAAAGAATTCTCGAGTACCGTAATGTCGCGGGTCGCTGCCTGCATCATTCGATTTCAAACCAGGGCTCGCAGGTCGTGGTTGAGCTGGCACAACAGCCCGGCAATAAGGTCGTCAGTCATGGCGCCATAGATTTCTACCTGTCCGGTATCGTCAGAATATTGAGCTGGCTGGGGAACCGGGCGCTGGTACCCACCATCGTCAGGTTGACGTTTCGACCGCCGGCTTATGTGGAGGAGTATCGTTATCTTTACTATGGCGCTTCTGTTTTGTTCGGCCAGACCAGCAACAGCGTCAGTTTTGATCGCGAAGCGCTGGCGGGCAGGGTGGTGCAGAGCGAAGCCAGCCTGCAGCGGTATCTGCTGCAGGCGCCGCGCGACCTGTTCTTTCCCCGCTATATGATTGGCAGCACCGCCGAGACGGTTAGAGAAAAATTGAGTGACGAACTGTTAAGGACACGGCGGGCTTCGACACTCGAAGATATTGCAGGTGCGTTGCGTTGCGGTCCCCAGACGTTGCGGCGGCGTTTGCTTGGCGAAGGATCAAATTTTCACGATATCAAATTGCAGGTGCGGCGGGATCTGGCGATTCATCTGATCAGCAGAGAAGGCCTTGGTGTTGAAAGTATCGCCGAGGCGGTAGGGTACACGGAGTCGAGTAACTTCGTGCGCGCCTTCAAGGGGTGGACCGGGATGACACCGAAGCAGTTCCGCAGACGCGTGTAATTTCTCCGGCCGGCTTCAGCACGCGCCGCTTTTTCGAGATATGATATCTCCATCACGAAGCGAGAGGGTGGAATGATGGAATTTCAGCAATACGAGCATGAACGCGAACAGCGTCTGGAAAATGCCCGTCACAATGTGGCGAACATGGCGCTCGAAGATCTGGATGTCGGCCACTGGGATTTGATGCGGTTCGATACGGTCTGGCCGTATTTCGAGCGTCTGCGGCGCGAAGCGCCGGTGTTCTATCACGAAAACAGCATCGCCGGGCCTTTCTGGTCGGTTACCAGCTATGACCTGATCAAGGCGGTTGATACCGATGCCAAGCGTTTTTCATCGGAGCCCACCATTGGCATCAACGCACCCCCTGAGCAGGACAATGCCTCCAGTTTCATCTCCATGGACGACCCGCATCACGCCACCCAGCGCAAGGCGGTGGCGCCGGTTGCCGGGCCGCGTAACCTGGCTGCGTTGGCGCCGACGATCAGAGAAAGGGTAAAGGGCATTCTCGATAGCCTGCCGATCGGGGAAACGTTCAACTGGGTAGATCGAGTGTCTATCGAACTCACCACTCAGATGCTGGCGACGTTGTTCGATTTCCCTTTTGAAGACCGCTACATGCTGACGCGTTGGTCAGACATCGCTACTTCCCCTCGTAAGGCCGGTTTGTGGGAAACCCTTGAGCAGCGTGAGCGCGAGTTGAACGAGTGCCTCGCGTATATGACGCGGTTGCGCGACGAGCGCGCGGACAAACCCGGCGGGTTCGATCTGTTGAGCATGCTGGCGCACAATCCGGCTACCCAGGACATGCCTCCGCGGGAGTTCCTGGGCAACCTGCTGTTGCTCATTGTTGGCGGCAACGACACCACTCGTAATTCCATTTCCGGCGGTGTGCTGGCCATGAACCGTTTTCCGGAGCAATTCGAACAGATAAAGGCCGATCGCTCGAAGATCCCCAATGCCGTTGCCGAAATCATTCGCTGGCAGACGCCGCTCGCTTTCATGGGCCGCACCACCACGGAGGATGTTGAGCTCGGCGGGGTAACCATTCCCAAGGGTGATCGGGTGTTGATGTGGTATGCGTCCGGCAATCGTGACGAGAGTGTTTACGAGAACGCCGATCAGCTGAATATAGACCGTGCCAACGCCCGCCAGCACCTTGCCTTTGGCTACGGCGTGCACCGCTGCATGGGCAATCGGGTAGCCGAACTGCAGCTCAACATTCTCTGGGAGGAAATGCTGCAGCGCTACAGCCGTATCGAGGTCACCGGCGCGCCGGTGCGGGCGATATCGAACTTTGTGCGGGGCTATACGCATCTGCCCGTGCGGCTGCATGGATGAATTGCATTGCTTGATTAGTCTGGCGCCGGGCATTTTATCGTCAGGCACCCACCACCCCTGAGAAGGTGTGCAGGAGACCTCTTATGCAAAAGTGGCTGTTGGTATTGGGAGCGATCGTTCTTGCCGTGGTTGCGTTGGCCGCGGTCATGGGGATCGAGCCCTCAGACCGTCGCCCGGGCACGGCTCTGGCGGGCACTGAATCTGAACTGCCGGCAAGCTGGGCGATCATCGACGAGGTTGCCGAAGTGCACGTCGAAACCCACCCCTGGTGGGGCATACCTTTCAGCGTTACCGTAGTGATCGGGCGTGATGGAGAGCAGCTCTACTCGCCATCGATCTACGCCGAGCCTGCCGAGTTTCCGGGTACCAAGTTCTGGAATAGCATCATCCAGGACAATCCCGAGGTGCGGCTGCGGGTGGGCGAGCGCATTTACAACATGCGGCTGGAGCCTGTGCGGGATGCCCAGGAGTTCGATCGCGGGTTTGCAGCGCTCGCCAGCAAGTATCCCTTCTGGCAGAGGGCCGTAGAGGATCCAAGCCAGCGACCTCCGATGGCGATTCTGCGCTACACACCCAGATAGACACGGAAGCGTGCACGGGGCATTAACCCCCTGGCTGCCTGCAGGCTAGTACCCTTGTGCCAGATCGATGACGTGGTTCAGTGGCCTGCCGGCCCCGAAATTGGCGAGGTTTTCGAGAAATACCTTTGCGATGTCTGCGGGAAAGCTGACCGCGGCAATGTGTGGCGTAATCACGATGCCGGGCTCATTCCACATGGGGTGTTCATCGGGTAAGGGTTCGGTGTTGAAAACGTCCAGCACTGCGCCGCGTAGTTTGCCCATGCGAAGTGAGCTCAGCAGGGCGCCTTCGTCCAGACTGCTGCCCCGTCCGACATTGAACAGCAAAGGCTGTTTCCTCATCGAAGAGAATACGTTGTCGTTGATCAGATTGTTCGTGTGTGTGGTGTCCGGCAGCGCCAGCACGACGTAGTCGGCGTCCGCCACCGCGCTGGGTAGCTGGTCGACAGGCAGCACTGCATCGAAATTCGGCGCGTTTGCGCCAGTCCGTGATACCCCGGTGGTTTTCATCCCGAAGCTCGCTGCCACGCCCGCCAGATGGCTGCCAATAGAACCGGTGCCGACGACTACCATGTGGCGGCCGCTGGCTGTGCCTGGCAGGGTGGGGCGCCACTGTTTCTGCTGTTGCGCCGACCGCAGCAAATCCGGGCTTCTGAGTTCTTCCAGGACATATGTGAAAACATACTCGGCGATCTGCGGCCCGAACACGTTCTTCACACCGGTAACGGTAATCGAACTGTCTTGGAGTAACTCAGCCAGAGGACGAATGCCCGCCCAGGTGGACTGAATCCAGCTTACTTTGCCACCATGTTGCAGATAAGCCGCTGCGAGATCCGGTTGGGCCAGCAGAATGTCGTACTCCTGATCGGCTCCGTCGAGAGATGTCGCATAGGTAAAGGCGCCAGCCGTTGTGGTCAGAAATTCCGCGTAGCTGTCTGCGAATTCATCCAGTACCAGAACGTTCATCGTTCTAATGGAACAACAAGATCGATGACCTGTTCGATGAGCGCTTCCTGTTCTTCGGGGTATCCGTATTCTCTGGAAAGCAGCGAGTCGACCATCAGCACTGCCGCGCCAAGAGGCACGGCGTTTGTGTAAATGGCCAGAATCGGCAATGGGACGTCCGAATGTCTGCCTTCCGTCTGTGTCTGCATGACCGCGTTGCGCACTTTCTCCGAGAATTCGTTGACAGCCTCACTCAGTTCTGCGGTTGCATACCGATTGACATCCGGGTGAATCATGGCGCGGAACAGGGCACGGTTGTTCAGTGCCCAGCGAAGGTAGCCGCGGCCCATGGCATTGAGTCTGACGTGCGCATTGGCGCTGTCGGTCCGTTGCGCTTCGCCCAGCGTCGCGTCTGTTGCTTTCTGCCACGCTTCCGCTGCCAGTGCCGCCAGCAATGCGGTTTTGTTTCTGAAGTGACGGTTGGGTGCGGCATGTGAAACGCCGAGATCTCTGGCGATGCCCCGCAGGGTGAGATGCTCGATGCCTTCCTCGTCAATGATCTCTGCGGCCCTCAGCAGAATCGCTTCAGCGAGGTTGCCGTGATGATATGGTTTTACCGCTGCGTTCAATGCATTGCCCTGTTACATGGCTGGTGTTGACATTGTCTACATTATAACGTCTAATTTTCGAAATTGAAGTAGACGCCGTCTACATATATTCTTGAAACATGCGAGATGCGCAATGTTGGGAGTGAAAGATGGAGCATTTCTTTAAGCTGTTGTTATCGCCCATGGCGTTCGCCATTGGGTTTCTGTGGCCGTTGGCCACCCAGTCACTGGTAGGTTTGAGTTACGTAGATGCGGGTATGCCGGGCATCCTCGCCGGGGCGGCGGTTGCCATTCCGTTCGGCATTTTGGCTCAGTTGAGGGGGAGCTGGATATGGATCAAGTAATATCGATGGACAACCTGGATCAGTTGAACGATGAGCAAATGGATGTGCTGGAGCGGCGCATCGCCGGAAAGTACATGGGCATCGTGCCATGGGGGGCGGTGGTCTGGGGTCTCGGGAACTTCCTGGTTTTCATAGCGCTGTTCCCGCTGGTGCTGATGGATGTGCTGCCGCTGTGGGTCGCATTCCCGATTGCCACGCTGAACATCATGGCGTCTTACCTGCCTTCACATGAAGCGCAGCACAATATCATTGCCGGCAGAGGCAAGCCGCTGCGCTGGTTGAATGAACTGGTAGGGCATGTGTCGACCATACCCATTGTCTATCCTTATCGGGTGCTGCGCGCTACCCACATGGAGCATCACAAGCACGCTAACCATCCTGAATTTGATTGCGACATAGATGTCCACGCCAAATCCAGGTCTGATTTCTTTGTGCAGGCGATTAAAGGCCGCCAGCCTGGCTCCGACCGTAATGCAGCCTACGGCAAGACGCTCGATCGAATCGGCCAGAGTGAGTTGATCATGGATGGCGTGCTGTTTCAGGCTGCGTATCTGATCATCATGTCTACGATGGCCTGGACCGGGCACGCCATCGAAGCGGCCTTTCTCTGGTGGATTCCGAGGATGATCGGCGAGACCCACCTGCTTTATTATCTGGCCTGGGCGCCTCATCACCCCGGTGCTGAGCAGGGGCGTTACCGGGACACACGCGCCTTCAAGAGTCGCTTAGGTAACGTGGTGTCGATGGGTATGCAGTTTCATATCATCCATCACCTGTATCCACGTATTCCGCTTGCCCTGACGCCAGCGGCCTATCGGGAGATGAGGCCGATCCTCGACAAGCGCGGGTGTGACCTCGGCGATCTCTGATCACGCTAGTCCGGTAGCTCCACCGTCCGCTCGAATATGAATTCATTGGGCAGGTAGGAGGCGCCATGCTCAGCACCGGGGTGCAGCTCATAAGGGGAGGGCGATTGCTGCATGAACCAGCCGTCTTCCAGTGCGGCTAATCCCGTCGGGTACGGGGGTTCGACTTCGGGCAGGGTTGGACCGGCGCCTTTCGCCCCATCAAAGAAAGCCCAGCCGATGACCGCTGTATCCAGAGCGCCTTCGCTTAACCACAGGTACAGAATCTGCTGACGTTTCATCCGGCATCTTCCTGATTGGCGCTGGTGCGGATTGCCATTCGCGTGTGGTAGTAGTCCACATCGAAGTGCTCGTCGCCGCTGAGGTAACGCCACAGACGGGCACGCTGCATCTGTTCGTAGCGGGCTTCGTGCCCTTGCTGCCAGCGTTGCATGGTACGCAATTGCTGAGCAACGCTGTCGTTACGCATATGCGCGAAGGTGTGGTCGCGCGCATCATTATGCATGGTTGCGAAATCGTCCATGTTCCACAGGCGGACCTGGGGTACCCTGGGATTCAGACGAATTTTGTACATCCAGCGTTCCTGGCTGCTGGGATTTGGCTGTCCGCAGTGCCACAGCCCTTGATGAAATATCACGATGGTGCCCGCGGAACCACTGTATTGCTGCTCGCCCAGCAGGTGCTGGTAGCGAGCAACACCTTCAGCCCGGGTGCGGCGCAGGTGCGTACCGGGCACAAAGCGCGTGCCGCCTGCGCCTGGCGCCACATCGTTGGGATAATAAAACAGTTGGATATCGAAGCTCGGGTGCTGGTCGTCCATCACCGCGTCTACGTGCAGATGCTGGCCCTTTGTTGTTTCCGGCGCGATATAGTGGACAAAGTCATGGTCATACAGCGGGTCTGGCCCGACCAGAGATTCGATGATCCCCTGCACCTGGGGCAGCCGCAGCATTTCGCCGATGACTGATGGTTCAGGGTAGCACTGCGAGAGAGGCGTGAGGCTTTGCGGACCTGTGATTTCCCCGCCAGGCGCTTTGGCATAGTCATCAGGATTAAGTCCGATGCTCTCCACCAGCTGGCGCATTTTGGCTGCGTGCAGGCTCTGTAGCTCTTCGATGACTCGTTCGTTAATGCTCGCGGGCACCAGGGCGTCGAAACGCAGGTATCCGTCTGCGACGAACTGCGCCATTTCCTGTGTTGTCAGGCGGAGGTCCTGAGCCGGCATGTTGAGTATCTCCTGCTGGTGCTGCCTTCGCTGGTGCCGCGGACTAGACCTGGGGCATCAGCCTGACGATCTGACTGCCTGCCTCATTTTCGAGCAGCAGATAAACCAGTCCGTCGAAGCCGACTTCGATGTCTCTGATACGCGCCAGATCTTTGACCAGTGTCTCGCGGTGCATGAACTTGTCGCCCTCAAACACCATGCGAAACAGTGAACTGCCTTTGAGTGAGCCGATCAGTACATTGCCCTGCCAGCCGGGAAATCTATCGCCGGAATAAAACACGAAGCTTGAAATGGCTGGCGACGGGGTAATGTCGACCAGACTTTGTCTGATCTCGCTCATATCAAATTCGATGGATTTGGGCTCGTGCCGGGCAACCTGCACACCCTCGTACTCCAGCCCTTGGGAAAAGAACGGCCAGCCATAGTTTTCGCCGGGCAGCAGTTCGTTGATCTCATCGCCGCCGCGTGGCCCCATTTCGGAATTCCAGATCCGGCCGCGCTGGGCGTGCCACTCGAGCCCCTGTGGACTGCGGTGACCATAGGTCCATATGGATTGCAACGCAGGCTCGTCACTCTCTACGACAAAGGGGTTATCGAGGGGAATCGATCCGTCGTCTTTGATCCGGTGGATCTTTCCGTAGGGGTTGTCGAGTAGTTGGGGGTCGATGGAGCCGCCGGGCCCTTCCGGCCCCCGTTTTATGCCCGCCGCAATATACACATGACCGGAATCGTCAAAGGCAATGCGCCCGCCGGCGCCGGTATCCGGGGTCGGCTCGTAAAATTCCAGCGGTGCCTTCCATATGGTCTCGACGTCGGTCCACTGGCCGTCGATGATGCGACCCCGATCGAGGCGATTCATCGAGGCGCCCATAACGCCATCGCCGCAGGGCTCGCCGCATAGATGGGTGTAGTGCAGATACACCCAACCGTTATTTTCGTAGTCTGGGTGCAGTGCCACATCCAGCAACCAGCCGGTGCCGAACTGGACGCCTATAATGTCAATGGAGCCGCCGGTTTCGGGTGTGCCTGAAATTGTTTTCCGCCGCTCACCGGATGCGGAAACGATCGTCAGTCCTTTTTCTTTTTCCGATACGAGCCAGCGCCCGTCGGGCATCGGCTCGATTGAAAAAATCAGCGGATCCAGCCCTGTGGCGAATGTCTCCACGGCAAAGTCATGGACTTCGCCGGAAAGAGTCTCGGCAGGAACCACGACTTCCCGGTCAAACTGCATTTCAACGAATCTTTGACCAAGGCGCTGCTCGCCGATGAAAATAGCCAGGCCCTTGATTTCAACGTCTCGCAGAACGTCTGCGAATGCCGGAGTGCCGAGCTGCGGGTGCCGGTTTCTGATGCTGGCGATCAACTCGATCACGCTGTCGCCACCGGCGAGGCGCTCGCCTGTAAGCGCGGGCCCGTTGCTGGTGCCTTGCAGTTCGTCGCCGTGGCAAGAGCCACAGTTGTCGACGTACATGGGTACGTAGATGTCAAATTCCACTTGAGTCAGGACATACCATGCCGTGCCCCCACCGCCGAGTGCGAGGACACCAATTGCAATCAGAAGAATCTTCCACCAGGACATATTCAGCTCGCTGCCGTGCTCTGCAGCACCATACTCCTTTATACTACCGGGTGTGAAGTCAGCGAAACCTGCGGACCTGCACCTGCGGGCTTGTCAGCAACCATTGAAGCTGAGTCTGAGGAAAAAGATATGCACACTGCAGTCGAGACTATCCACGAGCATGCGCAGATTCTTCGCGAGCAGCACGCTCCCAGTGACGAAGCAGGTCTATTGACCCAGCCTGCTGTGGACATAC
>CAYMUT010000027.1:15458-70166 GCA_964393625.1 uncultured Pseudomonadales bacterium | reverse complement strand
CATCGGACTGCGGGCAAAGGCTACGGCGATACCCGTTCCCAGTTCCAGCTTTTCCGTGTGTTCCGCCGCCAGCAACAGCGGAAAGAACGGATCATGGTTCATCTCGGCGGTGCGCGCACCGTCATAACCAGCCGCCTCAATCGCACGCACGGTGTCTGGAATTTCAGCCAGCTTATGGCCTATGGACGTATCTACTTTCATGCTGACAACTCCGTGATGATGCCGGTACGTTCAGATTTGGACAGGTGCGCGTATGCTGCCGATGTCCGATCGATCAGATCACCGTAGCGGTCCTTGAGCTGGCCGGCGATATTCTGCGGTTCGCCGACAATCGCGAACTGATCCAGAATGTCCGGCGTGATCAGCGTGCCCATTTCATCCCAGCGGCCCTGCTTTGACATGGTATTGAGTTCGCCCTGTAATTCGCCCGCGTCAATACTGTCGAGCACCGGTTTGTAGGCCGGCGTGGAGCCGTAGAAGGCGATCTGTTTCGCGGTGGCCACTTTGGCCTCCTCGAGTTCTTCTTCCGTACGGCCGGTGCAGACAAACACCGGGTAGCTGATTTCAAAGTCTTCACGCTTCTTACCGGCTTTCGCGAAGCCGCGCTCCAGCGCGGGAATGGTGGACTCACGCAGGTATTTCTCGGTGGTAAACGCATGCGCGATCATGCCGTCTGCCACCTCGCCAGCCACCTCGGTCATTTTCGGACCGACCGCGGCCAGAAATACCTTGGGCGCACCATAGTCGCAATCCGTCGGTGTGAAAAATGGTGTCATCAGCGTATGGGTGTAGAACTTGCCCGTAAATTCCAGCGGCCTGCCGTCGTGCCAGGTGTTCCAGATGGCGCGCATGGCCAGAATGAACTCCCGCATACGCGCCGCCGGCGACGACCAGGGCATGCTGAAGCGTTTGGTGATGTGCGGCTTGATCTGAGAGCCCAGCCCCAGCACGAACCGCCCCTTGGAGAACGCATTGAGGTCGTGACCGATGTTGGCCAGCACCATGGGGGTACGTGCGAACGCCACGGCAATCGAGGTCATCAGCTCCACCTTCTCAGTGTTCTGCGCCGCCACCACCAGCGGAAAGAACGGGTCGTGTGCAGTCTCCGCGGTCATGATGCCCGAGTACCCCATTTCTTCCAGTTCCTGGGCTTGCGCGCCCACCGTATTCAGGTCAAAACCGACCCCACCATCTACTTTCATTTGCATATATCCGATTGAGTGAAGAGCGCTCGCGACATGGTCTTACCCGCGCATCGAGCCCTTGAAACTTAAGTTGTGTCCACGAGTGAAGTGCTCAGTTTCTATGCGTTCGGGGTGAAACGTCAAGCGATACACCAGGCCGCTGCAACGCCGCGCAACGGAGCACGTCAGAAACTGACAGCCCCCACGTCCTGTATAGATCATGCTAACATCGGCGCATGGCTGAAGTAGCAAATCCATTTCACTGGCGCTGCAGACACACCTGGCGCCAGTCCGGCATCAACACGGCCTGGTGCCTGCTGGGGTGCAGCATCGGCGATTTCGGCACCATCGCGGCGTTCCAGTTCTATGCCCCCGACGCAAACCAGCTCATGGTGTTGTGTCTGGCGATCATGAATGGCCTGGCGACCAGCATTGTTCTGGAAACAATCATCCTCAGCCGGCAAATGGCCTGGGGCATGGCACTGCGAACCGCCATGGGCATGAGTCTGATCTCGATGATCGGCATGGAACTCGCCATGAACCTCACAGACTGGATGCTGGTGGGCAGCCTGAAGCTGACCTGGTGGTCGATGCTGCCCAGTCTGGCTGCCGGTTTCCTCGCGCCTTGGCCGTACAACTACTGGCGGCTCAAAAAATACGGCGTGGCCTGTCACTAACCCGCCAGAGCAATGAATTTGCGCAGCTGGCGCAGCGCGCCAGCGATCACCTAGGGGGGCAACATGAAAATCACCGATGTCAAAGTTACCGTCTGGGAATGGCGCGACATTCCGCCGACGCGCTATACCTTGCGGGTAAAGAGTTCGAGCTCGCGCAATACACACATGGGTCTGGTGCGCATTCAAACCGATCAGGGTGTGGAGGGGCACGCCTTTCTCGGGTCCGCGCTCAGTGCTTTGGGCAGCGATGCCGAGACCATTGTGGAACGTTACAAGCCGATACTGGTGGGCCAGGACCCATTTGACAGGGAACGCATCTGGCAATCCATGTCAGGCTGGGCTATCGGCAGTGTCATGCGGGTGCTCGGGGCGATCGACGTCGCCTTGTGGGATCTGGCCGGCAAAGCGCTCGGGCTGCCGGTTCACAAGCTGATGGGCTGCTACCGGACCTCGGTACCCGCCTATGCCAGCTCTGCGGTTTTTGAAGATGCACAAAGCTATGTCGATGAAGCCGTTGCTTTCAAGGACAAGGGTTGGACGGCTTACAAGATCCACCCGCCCGCAATACCTGAACTCGACATAAAGATCTGTGAGGATGTTCGACGCGCGGTGGGTGATGATTATCGGCTGATGCTTGATTCCACCTGGTCGTACGATTATCCCGCGGCCCTGCGCGTTGGTAGAGCGGTCGAGGAACTGGGCTTTTACTGGTATGAAGACCCGCTCGCCTACGACGATCTGTATGGTTACGTAAAACTCAAACAGGTACTGGGCATTCCAATCATGGCGACGGAGATGCCCAGTACCGGTCACACTGCTTACGCGCCCTGGCTGATGCAGCAGGCTACGGATTATCTGCGCGGCGACGTGGCGATCAAAGGCGGCCTGACCTCGTGTCTGAAAACGGCGCATCTGGCAGAAGCCTTCCACATGAACTACGAAGTGCACCACGGTGGCAACTCCCTGAACAATGTTGCCAATCTGCACCTCATCATGGCCATTCCCAATTGCGAGTACTTCGAAGTGCTGTTGCCCGATTCAGTGCAGAAACACGGCCTGATCGAAGATATAGAAGTCGATGCTCAGGGCCTGGTGCATGCGCCTACCGAGCCCGGACTGGGCGCGCGGATCGATTTCGATCTGATCGAAAAAAACAAAGTCGCCGAGCTCTGAAAGCACTACCGCGCGATGCCCGTTAACGTTCGAGCTGACGCAATAATCCTCTTGAGGCTTACTGAGGAACAGGGGTAACGTAGCGACAAGATGGAACAGCAAGACATACCCGAAACGTTGAGGCCAGTGGCCGAAGCCGCGGTCCGCTGGGTCAACCTCGAGCAAGGACACGCGTTCGAGCTGACCGGCCTGGTGGACTATGAAAACGCATTGAACCCAGGTCCCGCTGAGGCGGCTTATGAACTGGGCCTGATTCTCTGTGATGGCGAGATCTGCGCGCGACAGCAGGTGCGTGTGGAGCCGGGCGAAACCGGGCCGCAATTCAGTTTCGTTGCAGCACAAGCTGCCGAAATCCCCCCCTTGCTGGACCCTCCCGTTGGCGTCCGCGCCAACTGGCTCGACTCGGTACTGGCTAAGCACCAATTCGTACTGCTGCTTTTCTATCGCGGCCTGTGGTGACCGCCCTGTCGCTTCGAGTTACGGAGCTTCGAAAAAACCGGCGTTCTCGCCCAGATCAGGGCCGCGGGCGGTGAGGTCTATGGCATCACCAGCGAGCCTCAGACGCTAGCCCAGGAAGCCGAATCCGCATGGCAGATGGATATTTCTGTCATCGGCGACCCCCACCATGAGATCCGTAAAGAGCTGCAGGCGCGCGGCTGGATCGACGTGTTCCACAACCCAGACTACGGACATCTGCGTGAGCGCGGCTGGGCAAGTCATCCCAACGGCTACTATCAGCCAGCGGTCATCGGCATCAACAGCGATGGCCGCATCCTTTACCGGTGGCGGTGCGTACCCAAGTACAGCAACATGAGCGGGGCCGGCGCGCGGCCTGATGCCGAATACACCTGGTCCAAGCTGCAGGCCGGCATGGCGCTACAAGACGATGCACCACTGGATCGCAGCCCGGAACTTGGTACCGAGCAGCTATCCTGGTTCCGCTTTCTACTGATCCTGACCGCACACGGCTGGTTCATTCGGCCGAAGGCGTTTCCACTACTACGCGACGGCGGCAAAGACTCAGTATCTCCCACGGATGCCATGCGACGCTGGTATGTTTTTCTCGGTTTATGGTTGTTGGCGCTGATCGTGCTGCCGGCAACGTGGTTGGCGGCTGCGACTGCAGCCTGGTTGATTGCACTCGTTCCGGGCCTGCTGGAGATACACCGGCAGTTTCAGAACGAGCCGGATCCTTATTGAACCGACACTAGTGCTGTGGACCGGTAGCCTGACCGCGTGATTCAGGCACCCGCGGCAGATCATCGGGCGGCGGCCAGACCTGTGGCATACCCTCGCCTTGCATCAACTCGCCAACGCCCACACCCGCGCGGTCCAGTGGAAACACCGGCCAGGGTTTTGCTCTTGAATAACCCTGCGCCATGTAGACGGTGGTGAATACCCGGCGCTCTTCGCTGGAATTATTGGCTGTCGCCTGATGCACACAGAACCCGTGATGCCAGATCACATCGCCCGGCTGCGCACAGACGAGCTCGGGCTCGGCCCCGGCCAGTGCGGGATCTGCAAGAATGTCATAAGGTTCGGTGGAATGCGTGATGTCGACGACCTGCAGCCTGCCACAGCGATGGGAGCCAGGCACGTAGGCCATGGCGCCATTACCCGCATGCACATCAACAAAGGGAATCCAGGCGCTCACCAGTGGCGCATCGCCGATGGGCCAGAAACACTGATCCTGGTGGGGCGTTGTTGCTTCGCCGCCCGCTTCCTTGTAAAGCGCCTGGTCCTGCCACAACAGTATCTCCGGTTCGACCAGCAACTGAGCTGCTACGCCTGCCAGGCGCGCATCGCAGGACAATTCCCTGACCACGCTGGAGGTCTCCCACAAACGCATGCACTGAATGAAGGATCGCTCGTATCGTGATTTCTCAGCGATCTCGCGAGAATCGCTGGCTGTTCTGTGGGCTACCTCTGCATCTACGGCAGCCCCATACCGCGTAATCTCATCTCGCGAGAGCAGGCCGGGGGTAACGACGAAGCCCTGTTCATGGAACCGGTCGACGAGGTCTGTATCAAGAGTGACGGGAAATGACATGATGCTCAGTGCAGTAGTGACCAGTCAGGGGGTGATTCAGGATGCGGCAGTTCGCCGAAGGCATTGCGCACGACCCGGCGCTGTTCATCAAGCCAGTCCTGCCAGGCACTGCAGGGTACGAGTGCGTCCCGGCGCCGGGACTGGTGGGCGGCCAGCTGTTCGCGCAGTTGATCCAGCACATCAGTACAATGCGGGTCTTCGATCAGGTTGTTCATCTGCAGCGGATCAGTGCGCCGGTCATATAGCTCCTCGCGGCCTGTCAGCCACCTGGCGTAAGTATGATCGCGGGTGCGAACGCCACGCCATTCCGCACCATCTTGAAACCAATCGAAGTAACGCGAGAAGTTCATCAGAAATGCGGCATCGTCAGCGCCGGGCTGCTGACCCAGCAACTGAGGCGCGCGGCTGATGCCCTCCACGCTGCGTGGGATGGGAACTCCGGCCAGCTCACACAGCGTCGGAAACCAGTCCACCATGCTGACAATCGCGTCACTGGTTGACCCGGGCTCGATGACCCCCGGGTAACGAAGGAACCCCGGAATATGCACCGAAGCATCGTAGGGGTTCTTCTTCGACCAGGGGTTCACGCCCTGAGCACCGCCCTGGGTGCCGTGATCTGACGTGAACAGCACAATCGTGTCCTCAGCAAGCCCCTCGTCCTCCAGGTACGCTGTGAGACGCCCGAGCATCTCATCAACCGCCAGAATCATGGCGAGATAATGCCGGTACATTTCTTTCGACATTGCCTGCTTTTCTGAAGGTACGTTCTCAGGCAACTGAATATCTTCAGGTAACGCTGCGTAGAAACGCTCCGGCGCGAATTCGAACGGCGTGTAGTGAGGCTGGTGCGGCGAGATGAACAGCAGAAACGGATCATCACGTTTCTCTGACAGAAACTCGAATGCATAATCCAGCAATCCCTCTGTTTCGTAGCCCTGCCAACGCTCGTAGTTCCAGTCGCCTTTCTGAACGAAGCCGTCGAAGTAAACCATGTGCTGGTTGTACGCCCGCCAGAACTCGAAGCCCAGGCGGTCCCTGCCTTCCGGTACCCAGTCCGGGTGCTGGGGCATGCGGTCCAGTGCCGGCCATAAACCCGTGTGCAGGTGCCATTTGCCGATCCAACCCGTGCGATACCCCTGGTGGGCAAAGGCATCGGCAATGCTGATCTCGCTGTGTCGTGTTCTGGTCGTATTGATCAGGTGGCCGGTCGTCTGGGGATAGCGGCCGGTCACCAGCATGGCCCTTGCGGGGGTGCAGACCGGACAGTTCGACGTGGCATTGGTCAGCGATACACCGGAACCGGCCAGTGCATCGATGTGCGGCGTATCGATCTGATGTTCGCCGAAACAGGGCAGCGACTGGGCACGCAGCTGATCGGGAAACAGGACGATGACGTTAGGGCGCTTCACCCGGCCAACCGCTGCGCAACCAGGGTTTCGAAAGCGCCTCGGTCTTGCCAGCCGGTGGCGCAACGGATGACCTGGCCGCGTTCATCGATCATGGTTTTGGCATCGTCCGTGACCAGCACGGGTAGCGATTCCATGTCGAGCAGATCCTCTGAGAACGCCATATAGACGGCAACGGTGTCGTACAGAATCGAAGAGCGTTCCTGGGGGTTCATGCTGCCAAGCACCGGCCAGTCCTTGACCGCTTCGAACCAGCCATAGTGATTCGCGAGCACCGCTTGCGCCAGCGGTCCATCAGCATCCCTTACTCTGGCAAAGTCTGCACCCTGCAGCGATACCTGCCCGCAGGTATCCAGGGGCGTAATGCTGATGTTCCAGGCCGTGCTGAAGACCTGCTGACAGGCAGCCGTATGGGTCTTGACGTTGTATTCCTTCATCGGCTTGGGCGCACCCAGGTAGCCGCGCCGCAGACTGCCGTGCATGCCGATAAAACGCGAGTTTTCGGTCACTTCAGGCGCGCGCGCCAGCATAGCGGCAATGTTGGCGAGCGGGCCGATGCTGACGATTGCGACCTCATCTTCACTTTGCGTCACCGCATCGATGATGCCACCGACGCCATCGCTGATGACCGAGCCCGGATAGTCAGACAGTTGGTAGTCGCCGAGCCATGCGGCATGGGTCCTGCCCACCGGATCCACCGGTATGCCGACCCCTACCGGCACGTCGGTGCGTCCCGCGGCATGCAGGATCTTCGCCGTCAATCGCGCGGAGTATTCGGTATCACCGGTGCTGCTCACAACCAGCTTCAGATCCAGCTCAGGACACTGCAACAGGAACGCCAGTGCCCAGACGTCATCCACGTCGAAGCCGATGTCGGTATCGAGAACTACAGGTATCGCCATGATCGCCCCTCTTCACCGCCATGATACATGAGACCGGCTTATAGTCAGGCAGATTTGCACGCCACACGCAGGCGCCGGTGACTCCAGGGGTCTGCTGAGTTTCGATATAGTGTGCCAGGCAATTGCAGGGGAGCAGACCATGAGCACAAAACCCAATATTGTTTTCGCCTTTGCTGACGACTGGGGCCGCTACGCCAGTGCCTATGCGCAGCATCAGCCGCCCGGCGGTCTGAACGAATTGATTGAAACACCCCACTTCGACCGCGTCGCCAGAGAAGGCGCGTTATTCCTGAACGCACTGGTACCGGCGCCATCGTGCACACCCTGTCGCAGTTCGATTCTGTCGGGGCAGTATTTCTGGCAGACCGGGCTTGGCGCCATACTCATGGGGGCCATGTGGGACGAATCGATTCCGACCTTCCCACTCAGCCTTGAGGAGCAGGCCGGTTACTTCATCGGTCACACCTACAAGGTGTGGAGCCCGGGAATGACCATGAACGCGCCCATGGGCGGTCGCCGCACTGCATTCAATCCGGCTGGTTTCAATTTCAATCAGTTCTCCCACTGGGTAACCGACCGTGCGCAGGACTATGCAGCAGGCTCTGAGGGTATCGAGCTTGCCAAACAGGCTATGTATGCCGAAACCCGGGACAACGTCAGGGCATTTCTGGATGCCGTGCCGGATGAAACGCCGTTCTGCTACTGGTGGGGCCCGACCAACACCCACCGAACCTGGGAACGCGGATCCGGCCAGGCACTGTGGCACATCAACCCGGATCACCTCAGCGGGCGCATGCCCGGGTTTCTACCGGATGTACACGATGTCCGCGAAGATGCCGCAGACTATCTCGGCGAGTGCATGGCCACCGACGTCGGGCTCGGCATACTCATCGAGGAACTCGAATACCGCGATCTTCTTAACAATACCCTCCTGGTGGTCAGCGGCGATCACGGGATCCCGGGCATGCCGAGGGCCAAGTGCAATCTGTATGACATCGGCTGCGAGGTGGCCCTTGCGGTGCGCTGGCCGGGGCATGTAGCGGCCGGCCGCACCATCGAGGATTTCGTGAATCTGATGGACCTGGCACCTACATTCTGCGAAGCCGGTGGCATCGAGCCGCCGGCGACAATGACCGCTCGCAGCCTGCTGCCACTGCTCGGGGCTGGGGCAAACGGCCAGGTGGAGGCAGAGCGTGATCATGTGGTCTGCGGACGCGAGCGTCATATTGCCCACGCGCGCAAAGGCATGTTGCCTTATCCGCAGCGCTCCATTCGGACTCGTGATTTCATCTACATCATCAACTTTGAACCGGACCGCTGGCCCATGGGTGACCCGGTCGGACTCGATGGCGCTGATGATCGTCCTGAGCCCTCAATCGAGGACCTGACCCACGACACCTTCGCCACCTTTCGGGACATGGATGCCAGCCCGACCAAAGCCTGGCTGATTTCCCATCGCGAGGAACACGACGTTGAGCCGTTGTATGACCTCGCCTTCGGCAAACGCCCCCGAGAAGAGCTGTACGACCTGCGCAGCGACCCGGACTATCTGAACAATGTCGCTGCAGAGCCGGCCTATGAACAGATACGCGCGAACCTCGAGCGCCGCCTGCTGAGGATTCTCGAAACCCAGGCAGACCCGCGGCTGACAGAACAGCCGTGCCGCTACGAGTACGAACCCTACGCGGGCAGGGTGCCCCGAGTGTGGTTCGAAGCGGCTGCAGAGGAACAGACCCTGCTCAATCCACCGCGAGACCCGTAAGTGCAATATGTTGCCACGCGCCGTGCGGGAATGGGGTGCATCGGTGTAGCATGGTCCTGAGTCCACATACGGCATCGTTATTCGGGGGAATCTGGTCATGATCTGGAAATCACTCACGCTTGCGGCGGTTCTCGCTTGCGCCGGCTGTACGGTACAGGAGGAAGCCACCAAAACTCCGGTTGCAGGCGTATCGCTGCGCTACATAGAAAGTAATGGCATCCGCATGCGCATTGCCGAGGCCGGAGACGGCCCGGTGGTATTACTTGCCCATGGTTTTCCGGAATCGTGGTATTCCTGGCGGCATCAGTTGACCGCGCTTGCAGCCGCAGGTTTCCATGCCGTGGCGCCGGACATGCGCGGTTACGGGCACACAGATGCTCCCGCGCAAGTAGAGGCGTACAACATCAACGAGCTTGCTGCAGACATGGTCGGCATACTCGATGCTCTTGGCGCGGAGCAGGCGCACATGGTGGGCCATGACTGGGGTTCGCCGGTGGCGAGCCATACCGTGGTGAGCTACCCACAGCGTTTCAAGAGCCTGACGCTCATGAGCGTGCCGTATCGTCCCCGCTCGCCAATGTCACCCATGCAGGCAATGCAGCAAAGGTTCGGCGACAACTTTTTCTACATCCTTTACCACAATGAACCCGGCGGTGTGGCCGAAGCTGAGTACGACAGCGGCCCGCGCGAATTCTTAAGCCGCATCTATCTGTCTCCAGACTCGCCCCGCCAAGCCCCCGAGGTTACCGATGCCAAGCGCGCGGCAGGCGGCTGGATACCGCGACTGGGTGCACCGCTCGGCCTACCTGACTGGTTGGACCAGGCGGAGCTTGACTACTATGTAGGCGAATTTGAGCGGGCGGGCTTTCGCGGTGGCGTCAACTATTACCGCAACATAGAGCGCAACTGGGAACTGACCGCACAGTTGGCGGATCCTGTGATTTCGGTACCGGTGCTGTTTCTCGCAGGCACTGAAGACATGGTGATCGCCGGCGCATCGGCGGAGCAGATACGCGCGGCTATGGCGCCGGTTGTCAGCAACCTCGCGAATGTCACGCTGATTCCGGATATCGGTCACTGGGTTCAACAGGAGGCGTACCGTGAAACCAATGAAGCTTTGATCGGCTTTCTGAAGGACATTTGACAAGCAACCCTGCCAGTCACTGACCTGGCAGGCAAAAAGAGGACGGCACATGGTCTGGCAACCGGAAATCGAAGAACTGAACGCGCGCGCGGAAATGGCGAACCGCATGGGCGGCGAGGAAGGCATTGCCGTGCAGCACAAGCGCGGCAAACTCACGATCCGTGAGCGATTGGACACGCTGTGCGACCCGGGAACGTTTCAGGAGATCGGCGGGCTGGCCGGACATGCCACATACGAAGCCGGCGAACTGGTAAACGTGCGCCCCTCCAATACGATCATCGGCCAGTGCAGGCTGGACGGGCGCAAAGTGGTCATCAACGGCGGCGACTTCACAGTACGCGGCGGGGCCTCTGATGCGGCCATCGGCAACAAGGCCGGGCACGCACAGAATATGGCTCGGGACTGGCGTCTGCCATATGTCCGCCTGCTCGACGCCAGCGGCGGCAGCGTCAAAACTTTCGAGCAGATCGGCCGCACCTACATACCCACCAACCCGGTTACCCCGGGTATAGAAGATTTACTGTGTCAGGTGCCGGTGGTATCCGCGGCATTGGGTTCCGTGGCGGGTCTGCCTGCCGTTGATGCCTGTCTTGCCCATTTCAACGTGATGGTCAAAGGCATCAGCCAGGTGTTCCCGGGCGGCCCACCGGTAGTCAAGGCGGCGCTCGGCATGGACATCACCAAGGAGGAACTCGGCGACGAGCGCACCCAGGTCTTCGTCAGCGGCGTGATCGACAACCTGGCGCAAAGCGAAGAACAGGCGTTCGAGATGATCAGGCGTTTTCTGAGCTACCTGCCGAGTAACGTCTGGCAAATGCCGCCGCGCCTGGACTCCGGCGACGATCCGGAACGGCGCGAGGAGGAGCTATTGTCCATCATCCCGCGCAACAAACGGCAGATTTACGATCCGCACAGAATCCTCAATGCCGTGCTGGATACGGACTCTTTCTTCGAGATCACGCCACACTACGGTCGCGCGCGTGTCGTCGGCCTGGGTCGACTCAATGGGTATCCGGTGGGCGTAATGATCAACAACCCCAAGCGCACAGGCGGCTCGACGGATGTGGCCGCCGGGACCAAGGTGATTCGTTTTCTGCAGCTGTGCGATACATTTCATCTGCCGATGATTTACCTGGCCGACGAACCAGGCTTCATGGCAGGCCCGGAGCAGCAGGCACAGGGCATCCTGCGCGCCGGCGCCAAGCTCGTCACCACAACCCTTCGCACTACAATGCCCTGGGCGTCGGTCATCATCCGCCAGTTGTACGGTGTGGCCGGTCAGTGCCACGACCGGCCCAGCGGCATGTTCAAACGTGTCGCGTGGCCGTCTGCCCATTGGGGTTCCATGCACATTTCCGGCGGCGTCTCGGCGGCCTACCGGCGTGAGATTGATGAGTCCGACGACCCTGAAGCCAAGCGTGCAGAAATCGAAGCGCGCCTGGACAGTCTCGCTTCACCATTCCGTACGGCCGAAGCATTCAATATAGAAGAGATCATCGACCCCCGCGAAACCCGGCCGATGTTGTGCGAGTTTGTCGAAATGGCGCAACCCCTGATTGCATCACAACTGGGCCCGACGGCACCGCCCTATATGCCCTGACTGCATGCCTTCAGCTAATATGTGGTTTTTTTGGGGAGAGAAGACACCATGCCCAACCACATTCTGGTGGCGAATCGTGGGGAGATCGCGATACGTATCCTGCGCACGGCCAGCGATCTAGGTATCGAAACCACCGCCATCTATGCCATCGACGATGAACAGGCCCTGCATACGCGGCATGCAGATCACTATCTGGCCCTGGGCGCTGAGGGTGTACCAGCATACCTCGATCACGCAAACATTCTGAGCATCGCCAAGACCAGCTCATGCGATGCGATTCATCCCGGATATGGCTTCCTGAGCGAGTCCCCCGAATTTGCCGCGGCCTGTGAAAAAGCCAGTGTCAACTTCATTGGCCCTTCGTCGGAAACACTGCAACTGTTCGGCGACAAAGCCGCGGCACGGGCGTTGGCCGAATCCTGCAAGGTACCCGTACTTCCCGGCATCAGTCGGGCAATCACCTATGCCGAAGCAGAAGCGTTCTTCGCCGATCTGACCAGTGGCGCGGTGATGTTGAAGGCCATCGCCGGGGGCGGCGGCAGGGGCATGCGCCCGGTTCTGGCAAAAGCTGATCTGCAAGACGCGTTTGCCCGCGCTACATCCGAAGCGCAGCAGGCGTTCGGCTCAGGTGAGCTGTATATCGAAGAGCTGTTACCCCGCGCCAGGCACATCGAAGTGCAGATCATCGGCGACGGCACCGGCAATGTCTCACACCTGTGGGACCGGGAGTGCAGCCTGCAAAGACAGCGGCAGAAGCTCATCGAAATCGCACCGTCATTTGGTCTCGCCGATGACATGCGCGCACAGATTCTGGAGGCCGCAGTTCGCATAGGCGCTGCAGCGCAGTATCGGGGCGTGGGCACCATCGAATTTCTGGTGAGCGATGACCGCTTCGTATTCATGGAAGCCAACGCACGACTGCAGGTGGAGCATACGGTGACCGAGGAAGTCACCGGTTACGATCTGGTAGCGCTGCAATGCCAGATCGCCGACGGCGCGACCCTGGCCGAACTGCAGCTGGGCCAGTCAGATATCGCTTTGCCGCGCGGCATGGCGCTGCAGGCACGGGTAAATCTCGAGACCATGAATGCCGACGGCACTTCGCGACCCGGCGGCGGGGTCATCAACGTTTACGAACCCCCTGCCGGTCCCGGCATTCGAGTGGATGGCTATGGATACAACGGCTACGCCACCAGCCCCCATTACGACTCTCTGCTGGCGAAGCTGATCGTCCAGGCCAACGACCTGTCGAGCCTGGTCCGCAAAACGAACCGGGCACTTACCGAATTCCGCCTCGAGGGTGTGCGCAACAACGTGGAATTCCTCATCAGTCTGCTCAGCCATTCCAATCTGGACAGTTCCGCCATCCACACTCGATATGTCGATGAGCATATCGCTGATCTACTCACGCCCACCGAAAGCCAAATGCGCTATGTCTCCCCCGAGCTGGAATACCAGCGCGCCGGTCGCGCCGTCGACCCTGACGACCCCCTTGCGGTGCTGAACGTCGCGCGACCGAAACCACAAACTGCCGCCGCGACCTCCGGGCCGGCCGTGCAGGGGCCCCACGGCACGACACCGGTACTCGCGCCAATGCAGGGCCTGATGGTCGCGATCTCGGTAGAAGTGGGCGACACCGTACAGAAGGGGCAGCCCGTGGCCGTTCTCGAGGCTCTGAAAATGGAGCACGCCATTCCCGCACAGGAGTCCGGCGTGGTACGGGAAATTGCCCTCAGTGCCGGTGAAACCATATTTGAAGCCACGCCGATACTGTTTATCGAACCACAAGCTGTGGCAGGCGAGTACCGGACTGAGGCGGCAACCGACTACGACGAGATCCGGCCGGACCTGGCGGAAATCCAGCACTTTCAGAAGCTCACTGAAGATGAATCCAGACCAGACGCCGTGGCCAAACGCCGCGGCACCAACCGGCGCACGGCCCGCGAGAACATCTACGATCTCTGCGACGACGGCACCTTCGTCGAGTACGGCCCCCTGGTCACAGCAAGCCGGTTCCGCAAAGACAGCTTCCAAGACATCGAAGAGCGGGTAACCCGGACCACGTCCGACGCCATGGTCATGGGCGTGGGCAGGGTCAACAGCGACCTGGTGGGCGACCAGAACGCGCGTTGCGTGGCCATGTCTTACGACTACACGGTACTGGCGGGCACGCAGGGCCAGAAAAACCACCAGAAGCAGGACCGCATGTTCGTGGTGGCAGAGAAATATCGCCTGCCCATCGTGCTGTACACCGAGGGGGGTGGCGGTCGCACTTACAATGGTCCGAACGCCGGGTCGTCACCCATTGCGACATCCGTGGGCGGACTGAGTACCCGCACCTGGCGCCAACTGGGCAAGTGTTCCGGCCTGGTCCCCATCGTCGGGGTAACCGCCGGCTTCTGTTTCGCCGGCAACGTCGTACTGCTCGGAGCTTGTGACGTGATCATCGCTACGAAAGATTCCAGCCTCGGTATAGGTGGTCCGGCCATGATCGAAGGTGGCGGTCTGGGGGCTTACGCGCCCGAAGAAGTAGGCCCTGTCGGCATCCAGGAACCCAACGGGGTCATCGATATTCTGGTCGAAGACGAGATCGAAGCCACCGCAGTAGCGAAGCAGTACCTGTCGTATTTCCAGGGCCCAACCCAACAGTGGCAGGCGAATGATCAACGCAAGCTCAGACACATCGTGCCGGAAAATCGCCGCGCGGTTTACAATATCAGAGAGGTCATCGAGACCATCGCCGATAAGGATTCCATGCTGGAACTGCGGCCCAACTTCGGCCTTGGCATGGTAACTGCGTTCATACGCATCGAAGGCAAACCGGTCGGCGTCATTGCCAACAATTCAAACTCACCCACCGGCGGCGCCATCGACTCCCCTGCCGCAGACAAAGCCTCCAGGTTCATGCAACTGTGCGAAGCATTCGACATTCCGATTCTGTCACTGATCGATTGCCCGGGGAACATGGTCGGCCCGGAAGCAGAAAAGGAAGCCCTGGTTCGTCACTGCGGCCGCATGTATGTGGCTGGTGCAAACCTAACGGTGCCCTACTTTGTCGTGGTGGTCAGAAAAGCTTATGGCTTAGGCGCGCTGGCCATGGCTGCCGGAAGTTTCGACGAAACGTTCTTCGCAATTTCCTGGCCCACCGGCGAATTCGCCGGGATGGGGCTGGAAGGGCAGATCAAACTGGGGCGGCGCAACGAGCTGGCAGCCATTGAAGACATCCAGGAGCGCAAGGCGCGCTATGAGAAACTGGTGGATGAAGCCTATGCCTGGTCACGCGCTTTAAACGCGGGCACCGTTTTTGAAGTAGACGATGTGATCGATCCGGCAGAGACACGCAACTGGCTGGTAATGGGGCTGAATTCATCGCCGGCACCGATACCAAGAGACGGCAAAAAGCTGAAGTGGGTCGACACCTGGTAGGTGCTATCCGCCCTTGATCGCGGAAATCTGTTCAGCAAGTGCCTCATTTAATTGGGCCGCTTCCGCCAATAATGCCTCTCGCGCCGCCGCTGCGTGTGCCGTCACGGATTGAATCGCCGTTGGCTCCATGCCAGCCCAGGCCAGTAACTCTTCGTTATCGGCGCCCAGTTGCGGTGGCGCACCCTTCGTCGACCCCGGTGTTTCGCTCAGACTGACAAGATTTCCAACGGTCTTTACATCACCGACACCCGGCACATCAACCGTAGAGACATAGCCATTGATAACATTCTGCGGGTCCTCGAGGACTTCTGTATAGGTTCGCACCCTCTCCCAGATGATTTCCGGCTGAGTACGCAGAAACGCATCCCACTGTGCCGCCGTCTTTTTCCTGAACCCTTCGGCAAGCTTGTCTCGTATGTATTGAGAGTCGTCATCATCAAGACCCTCACCCAGTCGCTGCCCGGGTGTATGTACCCGAGGGTCAATCGCCAGTTCGGGAATCTCGGCGAAAATACACAGTGCATCGTAAGCCTCGAGTTGCATGCTGGTCGCCAATAGAATGGCTCCGCCATCACTGGTTTCGTAAACCCCGTATCCCCCACGGATATTCGGGTGATGGCTGCCGCTACGGGATAAATTCACCCCCGTCATACCAACATGGGTGAGCTCCCACTGCTGCAGCCACAGTTGTGTACCCAGGGCACTGGTTTGTACGAGCTGGCCGCCCGCTCCGCGCTCTTTAGCAAACAATGCGGTCATAATGGCCAATGCCATATGCATCGCCCCACCGGTATCCCCTATCACCGCGCCGGGTAGATGGGGCTTGCCGTCCGCAGGCCCGGTGAGCGACAGCAGCCCCCCTCGCGCCACCGCCGCACCATCGAGCATGGCTTTTTCTGCGTCTTCACCCTGCGGTCCAAAGCCATTGACGTGGCCATAAACGAGCTGCGGGTAGCCGGCATGCAGCGTTTCATAATCCAGACCCAGCGCCTCGAGTGCCGGCATGCGATAGTTGGAATAAAACACGTCAGCCTTGGCGAGCAGCTTGTGCAGCGCGCTCATGCCGTCTTCAGTTGTGAGATCCAGGCATACCGAACGCTTGCCACGATTGACCGCGACAAACTGCGCGCCCAGGGTTCCGGGTGGTGTGTCATTGTTCCGGTTACGCCCGTAGCGGCTCGGATCGCCAATCGGCGGCTCCACTTTGATCACTTCAGCGCCCATGTCCCGCAGGTACAAGCCCGCGGCAGGGCCCTGTACCGCTATGGCCAGTTCAACAACGGTGATCCCTTCCAATGGTTCCATACCCTCTCCCCGGTCTGGTTCCCGTGGCTGGCAGAATAGCCTGGAAGGGGTGTCCCCGGCCACACAAGCTGGCCCGGTCCATGCGTACCATCGATCACTGGACCTGGTCGCTGCGAGCGAATATGTTCTACACCTGACGATTCACGGATAACCAGGACTATGAATGATCAACCAGCCGTTTTGTACGCTGCGCAAAACTCGATCGCAACGATTACGCTGAACCGACCTGATATGATGAATGCGATGAACGATGCGCTGATGAACGGCATCAGCGACGCAGTGCGGCAGGTTGAAAGCGACACATCCATCCGGGTTGTCATTCTGACCGGACAGGGCCGCGGCTTCTGCGCCGGTGCAGATCTGGCTGCCGCGGCGCAGCCCTCTGAGAAATCATCCGGACCGACAGACAGCATGGAAGATCAGTTCAACCCCGCCATGCGCGCGCTCTACGATTGTCCGGTCCCCACCATCGCGCAGATCAACGGCGCTGCCGCCGGCGGCGGGCTTGGTCTGGCCCTGGCATGTGATATCGCCATCGCAGCGCAAAGCGCTTTTTTTGTAGCTACGTTCGGTCCGAAACTGGGTATCGTTCCAGATCTCGGTACCACCTGGAACCTGCCGCGCAAAATCGGCCGGTCGCGCGCGCTGGGCATGTCGCTTCTGGGTGATCGCATCACCGCCGAGCAGGCCCGGGAATGGGGCATGATCTGGGACGTGGTCGAAGACGACCAGCTCAGCAGCGAAGTCGCCCGGGTAGCCGAACTGCTCAGTCACACCTCACCGGAGGCCATGACACGAATCAGGCGTTCCATAGATGCAGCCCTCGACAACACCTTCAGTGAACAACTGGATCTGGAGATGGCGCATCAGAGTGTTCTGATTCCGCAAAACATGACTGAAGGGGCAAAAGCATTCATGGAGAAGAGAGCCCCGCATTTCAAAGGGCGTTAACGCTGCCCTCTGCGCCCTCCCGTTCGAGCACCAGGTTTTCGATTTCCTGCCACTTCATCACATAGAACACCCCGCCCACAAGGGTGATCAGCGCGGCGACAGGAAAAAACACCACATAGCCAAACTGCCCGGCGACGAGGCCTGCCGTGGAACCCGCGGCCCACACACCCAGATTCCACATACTCGACTGCATGGAATAATCCGTCCCCGCCTGGGCTTTCGACACCCAGCGAAACCGGGAAATCGTCACGGTATACATATACAGATTGGTCGAAAAAGACAGTAGCGCGATGGTACCGATCAGCACGGGTAGCGCGGGGATCTCTGGCAGGTAATAGAACAGGCAGTAAATCGCCGCTTCCACAGGCAGCACCGCCAGACCGAGGATTGCCGTGAACTTCATACCCGTCCGATCAATGAGCCAGGGCGTCAATGTCGCGGCCAGTATGCCGCCGGTAATCGCCGATGCGGGTGCGAGAATGCCGTACTGGCTTATGGACATGCCCTGGTCCGCCCAGAACGGGCCGACCATAGAGAGGAAAAAGTGCTGCCCCAGACCAAACATGAACATAAACGGCAGAATGTAGTGCGAGTCTCTGCGCTTGACCGCCGCCCACAGGTTCGGCGCTTCTCCTCGTGAAAGGCGTTCGAGAGTCGCAGGGGGCGGCGTGGGTTCTTTGCGCAGAATGGCAGGCAGGGCAGCAAGGAACATCATCGTCGACGCCGCGAACATCGTTGTCTGCCAGCCGAATACGTCCACCAGCGCAACCGCTGCGGTGCCAATCACACTCGACACGGCGCCCAGCACGTTGATCAGCGACGTTCCGACAGCACGTTCATGATCCTGCATCGCTTCCGCTGCATAAGCGTCCACGGCAATATCCTGGGCCGCCATGATGACGCCGCCGCACACAAGAATACTCACGATTATGTATATTGAATCGAGCTGCGGAGGGAAGAAACCGAGCGTTGCGTATAGACCAACCGCCACCAGGGTCGTTGGGATGATCCACGACTTGCGGCGACCAATGCGCTCATTGCCGTAGTTATCGACTACCAGTGCGATGAGAAATTTCAGCCAGCGCGGAAATGCGGGCAAGGCCAGCAACCAGAACATCTCCAGCGGCAACCCTTCCTGCCTGAATAGAAACGGCAGTGCGACGCCGATAAAGGTAATCGGGAAGTACTGCGCCATGTGCAATACGCTCAACGTCACAAGCTTGGGAACGTCTTTTTCCGGCTGCTGCGCGAGAGGCTGCTGTTCACCCATCAGATTACGCCGTTATCACATCGGTTTGCATTTGCGTTAATCTAAATCACATCGGATGGGAGGAACACACATGATCGACATGAAAATAGAGCCTATACCGGACAAGACCTTCGGCGCAGTGGTCACGAATATACGACTGCCGAGCCTCAACGACCGGGAATTTGCCCGGATCCATCAGGCCTTTCTCGAATACGGCTTTCTGGTGTTTCCCGATCAACACCTTTCAGACCAGCAGAACATCGCCTTCGGCGAGCGTTTCGGCAAACTCGAATTCGGCGCATTGCCGCTGGCCAACCAGGAAAAACGCGCTGACGGTACATACGGCGATATCATTCCCTTGACCTCGCAACGTATGCGCACCAACGTGGGCAACGAAGCCTGGCACACCGACTCGACCTATTGGCCCATCAGTTCGAAGTGCGCCATGTTGTCCGCCGTTACTGTGCCCGAGGAAGGCGGCAATACCGAACTTGCCGACATGCGTGCCGGCTACGCCGTGCTGCCGGATGAGACCAAGCAGAAGATCAATGATCTCTCTGCGTACCATTCAACTCAGTTCTCACAGGCAAACGACGTCGGTGATTTCCCTCCTGAAAAAAAGGGAACGATCTACCATGGCGAGGCTTACCTGCGCCCGCTGGTTAAAGCGCACCCCGAGACCGGCGTTAAAAACCTCTTCGTGGGGCGTCATGCATTCGCGGTACCAGGTCTGCCACGTGAGGAGAGCCGCGACCTGCTCAAGTGGCTTGTGGAGTTTGTGGTCAGTGAGCCAACGCGTGTCTACTCACACAAATGGCGCCCTGGCGATACCCTGATCTGGGACAACCGTGCGCTCCTGCATCGCGCCATGCCTTACGATTACACCCAACCTCGGGTTTTGACGGGCACGCGCGTGGCCGGCGAGCCGGAATCGGAACTTTCCTATTATCCTGATGATCCGCGTGCGGAGGCGGGTCGCAAAGCGCTGCAGGCGGAACTCGAAATGCTGAAGCAGGAGACCCAGGACCGGACGTTTGGCGGCACGACTGTGGATGATCAGAGCGGTGCCATACCCCCTGATCCGAACGTCTCCCGGTTCAACCGGGACCGGCAGACGCAGTCTGGCAGTTGAGGACTGCCCAGGGTGCAGAGTCAGGTATCAAAGGTCCCGCCGGGGGCCTCCGTGCCATCAAATCCCCCGCGAATTCTGTCGAACCGCGCTTCAATTCCCTGAATGAGCCCCTCGTGGGTAAATATATAGGGCTTGTTCGTTTTGATCGCATGCACGACCTGTTCACCTACCACCAGCGGATTCAGGCCATCGCTTTTGAATCGCGCGTCCAACTGATCTGACTGCGCCTCATCGCGATACAGACCACCCTGACCCAGATCAGTCGGTCGGTTGCGATGGGATTTCACGATATTGGTAGCGATCATGCCGGGACAGAGCGCCGAGACACCGATATCGAGAGGCTGCAGGTCCGCTCGCGCCGCTTCGGTTATGCCCAGCACCGCATATTTGGATGCACAGTAAACAGCCTGAGACGCGAAGGCCAGGTGACCAAGTATCGAAGACGTATTGACGATGTGACCACCTTCGCCGTGACGGGTCATCAGCGGCAGGAATGCCTGCATGCCATTGATCACACCATTGAGGTTAACGCCCAGACACCAGTCCCAGTCCTCGTAGGAAAGATCCTGAACGGCGCCCGCCACAGCAACGCCTGCATTGTTGCAGAGGATATGCACGTTGCCGAAGTGCCCGGCAAGCTCATCGGCGGTTTTCTGCATGCGTTCACGACTCGATACGTCTACCACATATCTTTGCACATCGACATTGGGCTGCCCGAGGCGCTCGGCGGCTGCCAGCAGCGCGTTTTCTTCGACGTCCAGCATGGCTACATTGACGCCTTCCGCCACCAGGGCCTGGGTGATGCCGAAACCGATCCCCGACGCCGCACCGGTAATCACGGCCACTTTATTCTGTAGTGATTCCACGCACTTCCCCTGTTAGATGGAGCTTTCCGGTTTCTGCCATCTTATCTCGCACTCAGCCACCGACTCGCTTGACCGGAAACAGCTCGCCGCCTTCGCCAATGACAAACTCGGGTATGTGCACATCGTAGTTACCCAGACTTCGCTCCTCGACGCCTGAGTAGGTGCCGTTCATACCACCCAGCGTACCGTAGGTCCGCATCCCCAGACGCTGACGCAGCTTGGGGCTGGCGTTATCAATGACGCTCTGCAGACATGTCACGCCCCAGTTTTCCTGCTGGCGCATCCACGGCACGCACAGGAAATTGCTGATATGGCGGCGCGGCGTGCCGGTGGCATTGGCGCCGTAGCCGTGCCAGATTCGCGCATCAAAAGCGAACAAGGTACCCGGCTCCGCGGTGATCTGCAGCGCCAGCTCGCGCGGTGGCGGTTTGACCTGATACTCGGCCGGCCAACGATGGCTGCCGGGCACAACCCAGGTGCTGCCATGCTCGGGCCGAAACTCATCCAGAATCCAGAATATGTTACATAGCGCAGCAAAGTCCGCTGTGGCCGGGACCTGGCCCTGGTCCCGATGCAACAGCTGCGGCTCCCTGGTCGGACCGTGAAATACGCCGGCAGTCATGCTGGAGATGAGAAAATTGCCCCCCAGCAGAAAACCGGCAAGTTCATCGACCTCTTCGCGCTGGATCAGGTCCGTGAACAGCTGACCTTTGTTGACCATGTTTGAGATCAACTGCTGGTTGCCTTTCGCCCCAATTGGCGCCAGATCGCCAAGGTCGCGTTCCGCCTGGGCTTGAGCGTCCAGGGCCGCGCGCAGGGTTGCTACCTCGTCACCGGCCAGCGCGTCGCCGAGAAAGCACAGGCCAAACACCGAAAGATCGTCCTTGGCCTGGTCGATATCGTGGGTGACACCCGGCAGGTCGAGTACCCGCGGTGGGTCCAGCGGCGCAGAAGCACGGTAACGGGTCTGTCGATGCGCGGCGGGTCTGAGTTCCGGTTCCATAACTGATGTCCTCCCCTTTCTACTCGATCCTAGGAGTGTACGGTGGTCGCGTCAATCCGTTGCCCCGGCAGCCGCAGCGTGGCAATGGACACCAGAAACGGTATGGCTCGCTCCCACAAGTCTCCGGGGCCATTCGGCAAACTGTAGAAAACCGCTGTAAGGCCAAAGCCCAGACCGATGGCCGCGGGTACCGCCCAGGGACGCGGATGCCAGTTCAGCAACCTTGCCAGCACCACGGGCCCGAACGCCGCGCCCAGTGCGTTCCAGGCAAACAGCACCCGGGAGAAAATAGACTCCGGCAGGTACAGCGCAAGCAGCACGGCAGCCACCGCAACACCCACTACCGCCAGCCGCGGTGACAGCGGTTTCGCGGCGCCGGCACGATACAGGTCGTGATGCAGTGCGGCACCCGCCACCAGCAACTGGCTATCTGCCGTGGACATGATGGCGGACAGCACCGCAGCAATGAGCACACCCGTGATAACCGCTGGCATCAGTTGTTGCGCCAGCACGAAGAACACCTGCTCTGGGTCACTGTTCTGACCAACCAGCATGTGGCCGCAGATGCCCAGTACATACATGCCGCACAACACGACGATAAACCATGTCAGTGCGACGCGCCTGGCCAGGCGTATGTCTTCAGACGACTTCAGCGCCATCACGCGATTCAGCAGGTGGGGTTGGCCCAGTGGCCCGAAGCCGATGCTGACCATGCCCAGCAGAAACCCGATACCAAACCATCCACCGTGCCCGCCGAGCCAGTGCCCATAGTCTGCCGAACCCTCACTCAAGGCTGCATCGATAGCAACCCACCCGCCCGCAGCATGCCACGCAAAAACCGGCAGCACGACGCAGGCAACCAGCATCAATCCAGCCTGCACCGCGTCGGTCAGACTCACTGCCCAGAATCCGCCCCACAACGTATAGATCAGCACAACCGTAGCGCCGAGCAACAGCGCCGTCGTGAAGTCGAAAGCAAAGATCGAAGTAAAGGTATTGGCCGCACCCTGGAATTGAGCGGCAATGTAGAAGGTGAAGCAAAACAGGATGACTACCGCGCTCAATCGGTAAGTCAGCGCCGCAACCTTATGCGGCAACTCAAACGCCAGCATATCCGTAAGGGTTACCCAGCGGTGTTTGTGGCTCTCTTTCTGCAGATGGGGTGCGATCCAGAACCACACCACCAGATGCCCGGTGAGCGTACCGGGTATCAGCCAGAAGGAACTTATGCCCTGACTGAAGGCGATGCCCGAGACACCCAGTATCGACCACGCAGATGACGACCCCGCGGCATAACTGAGTGCGCCGACCCACGGCCCCAGTTCACGATCACCAATGAAATACCCGTGAGTCGTCCGCGCGCGGTTGCGCGCCCACCAGCCCAGCCCCAGCAGCAGGGCCTGGTAGACAATCAGCGTTACAACAACAGCCCACACGACGGTATACGCTCAGCAGTAAACAGTGAGTGCCGGCTCAGACCTCATTCGTCGCGGGCGGTTCGATAATCGCCATATGCTTCATCCCGCTTCGACAGCGCCTCAGTCAGCCCCTTGCGAATCTCCGCGAGGTGCGCCTGGGTGGTTGCGGTAAACGTTGCCAGCTGCTGCATCTCGGTACCGGCACGAATGCCCGCGCGGATACCCATGGCATCCATCTGTCGATGCACCGCCCGTTTGTTGATCTGTTGTAGATCAGACGGTGTCATGGCAACACGCTGGGCAATGCCCAGCACCTCAGCGTCGAGCTCTGCTTCAGCAAAGGCACGATTGGCAAAGCCGCATTCCACAGCTTCCAGACCACTGATGTGATCGCCGGTCAGCATCATTTCCATGGCCCGGCGCATGCCGACAATCCATGGATAAAACTGATTGTCCGGCGGACTTATGGAGCGCACTACCGGGTAACCGATCTTGGCATCCTCGGCCACGTACACCAGATCGCAGGCTGTCGCCAGTTCCGTCCCCCCAGCCAGGCAATAGCCATGTACCTGAGCGATCACCGGTTTGCCCATATCCCAGATCTTGAAAAAGCCCTCCACGACGTGACGAGGCCAGTTGGCCAGACCGCCGGCCGTATAGAACGGCTGGTGTTCCGCCACATTGGACTGCAGGTCATACCCCGCAGAAAAGCAGGGCCCGGCACCGCGAATGATGGTTACCCGAACATCAGGGTCCTGATCTCCGCTCTCCAGCGCATGAAACATCTCGGTGCGCAATTCATTGGACAAGGGATTCCGTTTATCCGGGCGATTCAGCGTAATGCGCTGCACGTACTCTGCAGGCCGCTCGACTATGATCTTCTTGTAGTCCATGGGTCCTCCTACTTGAACTGGAAGTTAGCCGCGGTGAACGCATTGAATGTACGCTCCACATCCTCTCTGCTCGCCGCAAGCGGTGCGATGATATGGGTATCAACGCCACCATCTGCGTCCGCCTGAATGCGCTCGCGGATTTCGTCTTCATTGCCGATGATGCCGATCTCGTCGATCAGCTCATCGGTCAGCGCGCCACTGGTCTTTTCTCGATCTTTGGCAGCCCACCCTTCGGTGATGGTGTCTGCCGCATCGGTATAGCCGGCCCAGGCCAGGAACTTGTTATACACCGGCGTGGCGTAATACGGCGCGAACGCCGCACGGAACAGGTTGCGACCATACTCCTTGTCGTCAGTGCACAGCACCATGGCTCGATTGACGATTTCAACATCTTCCGCCTTCTTGCCGGCACGCTCGGCGCCGATCTTGATATGCTCCATCATCTTCGGTAGCGCGCCTTTGGGCCACAGATTAAAGATGACACCATCGCCAACCTCAGCGGCCATTTCAATCATGTTCGGGCGCAGCGCAGCCAGGTAAATCTGCGGAGGGTTCTCCAGCGGCGCCTGGCGGTAGCCACGGCTGTACAAGGTTTCGCCCTGAAAATCGGTCTTCGCGCCGCTCAGCATGGTGCGTACCAGTTGCGCGGTCTCCTTAACCCGGGTCAGGGGTTTGTCCAGCGGAATACCGTTCCACTGGCCCATGATGGTCTGGCTTGACGAACCAAGACCCATGACGAAGCGGCCCGGAATCACCTGCTCGATGACGTTTGCCGAGGCCGCCAGCACTGACGGCGACCGCGTATACACCGGCGTTACCGCCACACCAATGCGAATGGAACTGGTGTGATGGCCGATGGCGGCAATCTGGGTCAGCGTATCCGGCGCGCCGGAATCACTGAACCAGGCATCCGGGTAGCCGTTTTCTTCCGCCCAGGTAATCCGCTCGATAGTGTCCTTGATGCTCGGACCGGCCGGCAGCGTCACCGCCACGCGTTTCTTGTGAGCCATGCTCCCCCCTGTTTTTCAAATGATGGAACGGGTCATAGACTCGCATTTTGCCCTCCCATAGATCAAGCCGTATGCTTAACGCTTTGAGCTGGCAGCATCTGGAACGACAAATGAGCGATGTGGAAATCACCGACGTACGGCAGGCCCATAAATTCGATGAAGCGGCTCTGGCCGGGTACCTGGCCGAGCAGATTGCAGACTTCGAAGCGCCGCTGACGGTCAGGCAGTTCGAAGGGGGGCAGTCGAATCCGACCTTTCAACTGATTACGCCTAACCACACGTACGTGATGCGCAAACAACCACCCGGCGAACTGCTGCCATCGGCCCACCAGGTCGATCGCGAATACCGGGTAATGGATGCGCTGTGGGGTAGCGATGTGCCGGTGCCGAAAATGTACTGCCTGTGCGAAGACACCAGTGTCATCGGCACCAAGTTCTACGTCATGGAAATGGTGGATGGCCGGCTGTTTACCGAAACCCATCTGCCGACGCTCAGCAACGAAGAGCGTCGCGCCATATATCTCGATCTGGCGCGTGTGATGGCGCGCCTGCATTGCGTCGATGTGGATGCCGTGGGCCTGCGGGAGTTCGGCCCCCCGGGCAATTACTACGAGCGGCAGATCGGCCGCTGGAGCAAGCAGTACGTCGCCTCGAAGACCGAAGAGCTCGAAGCCATGGACAAACTCATGGCCTGGCTACCACAGAACATTCCGTCACAGGTAAGCTCGGTGATCGTGCACGGCGACTATCGCCTGGGCAACGTGCTCATTCATCCCACTGAACCGAAGATCGTGGCGGTGCTCGACTGGGAACTGTCTACCCTGGGTGACGGGCTCGCCGATCTCGGCTATCTGTGCCAGGAGTACCACGGCAAATCCTATGAAGACGAAGGCCTGGTGAATGTAGATTTCGAGGCTACCGGCATTCCCACCGAGGAGGAATTCGTCGCCGAGTACTGTATGCATGCGGCACTGGAGAGCATCGATAACTGGGGCTTCTACCTGATCTACAACATGTTCCGCTCCGCGGCGATCATTCAGGGCGTTTTCAAGCGCGGGCTCGATGGCAACGCCAGTTCGGAGAAGGCGCTGGAATACAAAGACGAAGCGCGCACCCGCTCAGATCGGGCCTGGGCAATGGTCGAGGAATAGAAAAGCCGGCACGCGGCCGGCTTTTCTTCTTTAACCTCGGATTTAGAAACGATACGTACCGGTTAATCCAAGATAGCGCGGTTCACCAATATGTGACCACCGGGCGGAGTGGCCCAAAATAACGCCATCAAACGGGATGGCGAAATTTGAATACTGATAATCCTCATCAGTACAGTTACGACACCAGACCGCAACTTCATATTTGTCGTCCGCCGAACGAACTCCCGCGCGAACGTTTACCAGCTCGTATGAGCCCTGTTCTTTCACGTCAGCAGGCCCTCCCGGATTGAGTGTCACATCATCCCGGAAGAACAGATTACCGCTTATGAACCATGACCAGTCCGAATTGAGTTGTGCATCGTACGTAGCACCGACCACACCGGTGAGCTCCGAAGAATTGTTCAGGTTCTGACCCGATAGATCGCCGGCCCCTGGAACTACCCCCACATCGTTACCGTATTCTGCATTAACCCACTGTACCGAGAAGTTCAGGTCAAGGTTCTCATTAACCGCAAACAGACCTTCGACTTCGACACCTTCCGAATCTGCACTCGCAGCGTTCGATACCGCAAACGTGCCATCCGGTCTCAATACCTGAATCTGCAGATCCTCAAATTCAGTGGACCATACTGACGCCAGAAGCTGTAAGCGCCCATCAGCCAATGTTGACTTTAAGCCCAGTTCTACGTGATCAGAGGTTTCTTCGTCGAAAGTAGGTGATGATGGCGCAAGTCCCGCACAGAAGGGGCTCGCGGGTATTGCCACCGTGCCACCACCGCACCCGGCGACGGGATCCCCTAGCCCGAAAGATACCCCCGCTGCATCACGGGTCATGCTGATACCTCCTGATTTGTAGCCGCGGCTGAAGGTGAGGAATGTAGAAACCTGATCCGACCAGGCATAGTTAATGCTGAAGGTGCCTGACGGTTCACCAAAGTCGATTGAAGTGTCGTAGTCAAATACAACGGGCAGAGGTAGCGAGTTCGGTGCGCCCGGGAAAAATCCACCCGTGGGAGGAACCGTGTTAACCAGGGTGCCGTCTTTCTCGTCATCTGAATACCTGTATCCAAATGTCAGACTGAGCTTTTCATTCACATCCCACGTCGCATGCGCAAAAGCAGCCCGGGATTCAATTTCCTGGGTAAACTCAGCAAGATAAGCTCTTCCCGGCGAAAGGAAAGGTCCCAGGAAAAACAAGTTATTAACTTGAGACCCCCAAATAAACTCATTGGTTAGTTCAATCTCTTCCTTCGAGTAGAAGAAACCCAGCACCCAGTGAACCGAACCTGCACCAGCATCAAATTCACCGGCAACCCTGAGCTCTTCAGAAAACAGGCTGACTTCGGGCAAATCCTGGTTACTGAGCAACATATCTACGCCCGTGAAGTCATTATCCTTGAAATTCGAGTCTTCAAACTCACGCAGCGCCGTCAGCGAAGTGACAGTCACATCGCCAATGTCCCAGTTGACTTCAAGCGCCAGGCCAAAGTCCTCCGCCTCATAATGAGGGGTAACATTGGTGCCTACTTCCCTGTCGCCTATGTCTGCCGGGATCGTATCATTTGAACCGATCGCTGCAGCCAGGGGCTGGTTAAAAACCTCGTCCAGCGGGTCATTTCTGGACTTAACCGGGAGACAGCACTTTTCATCCAACTCGCTGTAGTCGACCGAAAGCCAGACATCAACGGTATCTGAAGGTTGCCAGGCGAACTGGCCCTTGATTGCCCAGCGATCCAGATCGTGAAGCTCGCTGTCACCGTTGCCGACATTGTCCAGCCAGCCGTCTCCCTCGGCGATACTCGTTGAGAAGCGTGCAGCAAACCGATCTGAAATGGGTAGATTCACGGATCCCTTAAATCTCATGCGATCATGTTCTTCATAGGTGAGTTGGGCTTCACCTTCCAGCGCCTCAGTAGACGGCCTCTTCGAAATGAAATGAACGACCCCGGCAGAGGTGTTTCGGCCAAACAGGGTTCCCTGGGGCCCCTTCAGAATCTCAACGCGCTCCAGATCGACAAAGTCAGATGCAGCCAGCAAGCCGGAGCGCGATCTGTACACTCCATCAACAAAAGTACCAACCGAAGGTTCGAAGCCCATATTAAAGACAGAGTTTCCGAGCCCCCGCAGAGCGAAAGAAGTGCCCACTCCCGGCGGATCAACCGCCCTGATATCCAACGATGGAGCTACAGCGCGTAAATCGAATATATCGTCAACCATGTTGTTTTCGAGAGTCTCGGCGTCCACGGCTGTGATGGATATGGGAACATCCATCAGCGACTGCTCGCGCTTCTGGGCAACGACTACTATCTCCTCAATAACTCCACCTTCCGCGGCGGACAGAGGCATCGCTGGAATCAGACCCACCGACAATATGAATGCTGCTGAAACAACAAGTGCCCTGGTCGAAATCGTACGTAACCTTAAAGACATGGTATACCCTCCCTTTATCAGCCAACTAACTTAGCAGGCGCACCATAATATACTTATGCGAATCTCTATTTCTGCTATGACTTTGTTATCGGGATCTATCTGAAGGATCCAGGATCTGTGCCAGCGCCCGAATAGCTTCATCGCTGATACTTCCAGGCATCGCTTGCGCCATCTGCTGCCCGTATTCATCCGTTCCAGCACCTCCCCGGACACCATCTCTGAAGTGTTTCATCTGGGTTTCAAGATAAGCTGCGTCCAACCCCGCAAGGTAGGGTGATCGCAAGGCCTCATTACCTTCTCCTCGCAACCCGTGGCAACTTGCGCAGGCAGCGTAACGGCTGTCTGAAATCACTTCAGCACGCACATAGGCAGGATAGCGAGATATGTCTGCAGCTAATGTCGCAATCTGATCGTCTGTCAGGTTAGCCGCCATCAGTGCCATCTGCCGGCCATATTTGTCCTTTAGATCGGCCCCGCGCAGGCCATCTCTGAATCCCTCAAGCTGGCCTGCAATATAGGCCACCGGCTGGCCTGCCAGGGCAGGTGCGCGGACCGGTTCACTCCCCTCGAGTCGGGCACCATGACACGACTGACAACTGAACAACAGAGTCTCCGCAGAACCGGGCGATGTCAGCAGAATCAGAAGCAGGCATCCTATAAGCTTTATGATCACCCCCACACTCCCTAACTGTTACGAAGAAGATCTGTGAAATTCTCAAAATCAATGTTTGCTCCACATGCGATGACACCAACACGCTGACCTGCAAGATCACCCAGTCGCCCTGACAACAGTGCTGCAGTTGTCGCTGCGGCGGCGGGTTCAACCATCAATTTCATATCATCAAGGAGTATCCGCATACCTTGAATCATCTCAGCGTCAGAAACCTGGACGAGCTGGTCTACGAATTTGCGACACACACCGTAGGTGTATGGCTCTGATTTGGGTGGAGCGAGGCTGTCAGCGATGGTGCGGACCTCTTCTTTAACAACAGGACCACCGGTATCAAAGCTGAGCGCCATGATATCGGCGCCTTCCGGCTCGACCCCGACTATTCGTATGCCGGGATTAACCTGCTTCAGATAGGATGCTACACCGGAGCACAGCCCCCCACCCCCAATGGGAAGAACCATGAGATCCAGTTGCGGAATCTGGCTGGCAATTTCCAGACCCACGGTGGCTGTACCCTGCACGGTAAACGGTCCTTCAAAAGGATGGACAAAAGTCCTTCCTTCGTCCCTCTGTGCGGCTTCGGCTCGTTCGAACATTTCAGTCTGGGTTTCACAAAAGACCAGTTCCGCACCATAACTCCGCGCTCTTTCAACACGAATCTGTTTCGCGGTTTTCGGCATGAATATTCTTGCGGAAGTCCCGAAAATCCGCGCGCAGTAGGCAGCCGCAATCGCATGATTGCCGGCACTCACAGCAGTGATGCCACGTGCCAGCTGCCCGGCATCAAGATTGCGCACCACATTCATCGCGCCGCGAGCTTTGAAGGTTCCTGTATACTGAAACAGCTCAAGCTTGATAAACAACTCGACATCGCGAGCAAACTCGTTAACACGGTCACCGTAGAAACGTACCGAAGGTGTCGTCAGGACTCGATCACCCAGCTGACGCAGAACAGATTCTATTGTTTCCGGCGATAATTCTTCATACATAAACGATCCAGCTGGCCGAATTTTGCCAACAGTTCTTCAGCGGATAATAGTATCAGTGCTGCACAGTTCACCGCTTTATTAAATTGCCGCTAACTCAGATGCAATTCTCTCTAAGCGAACGCCCCAGGTTGTAACCGTCTGACAAGGCCACATAAACTTGCAACCCATTAGACGGAGAAACTCATGTATTCCGATCAGCCTGAGGTAGCCTGGCAATCAGACGATTACTCTACCGCCAGGACGAACTTTCTCGAAATCTGCACAGACAAGGCACTGGCTGTAAGAACCTTTGAGCATCCACTCAAGGGTCCGTCAGGTGAGACCCTGGCTACCGACACCACCCGAATAGGCCCTGAAAACGCGAGCCGCCTGCTTGTCATGGTGTCGGGTGTCCATGGTGTCGAGAGCTTCTCTGGATCAGCAGCTCAGGTGGGCTGGCTGGCGCAACAACAGCATCTTCATCTGCCGGACGACACGGCGGCACTGATAGTGCACATCATCAACCCCTGGGGCGCTGCTTACCTGCGTCGTTTCAATGAAGACAATGCCGATCTGTGCAGAAATTTCATGAACTTCAGCAAACCTCTGCCGGTCAATAGCGCCTACGACAAGGAGCATGCCAGGCTCGCACCCGGGCAGGAGATGGGACCACAGGCAGAAAATACGCTTGAGTATCTTGCAGCGCGGGTTGCAGAACAGGGATTGCCCGCAACCGTTGATCTGTTCATGCAAGGCCAGTATCAGCATTCCGATGGATTCGGCTATGGAGGCAGCGAAGCCTCCTGGTCAAACCACACACTGCGTAAAATCTTGGAGAGTGAAGCCGCAGGAATTGATGAGGCCTGCATCATCGAGTATCACACCGGGCTGGGGCCATGGGCCTATGGAACCCTGGTAACAATGCACACCGGTTCTGATCTGGCGCGCGTGCGCAAATACTTTGGTCCCTGGACTGTGTCGCCAGCAGAACCGAATCCCGGTGAAGAGGAAACGTTTTACCAGGTTACCGGGCACACCATCACCGCCTACCAGGAAAGTTTTCCCGACTCACAGGTCACCGCTGTCACCCTCGAGTTTGGTTCCTACCCCAGCCATGAGACCCTTGCGCTGATGCTCCAGGAGCACATCCTTACCCATCAAGCCCAGGGATCATCACCTGATCTGGTTAACCCGGTAAGACAGAAAATGCTCGAGTATCACCATCCCTCAGATTGGGAATGGCGATGTGCACACTGGACGCGGTCACAACAGGTCATCCGCCAGGCGATGTACACGCTGACCGGCTCTGGCAACTGAATCACATAAAGCAAATCCGCTCACCCATAACGACGACCCTGCAAAGCACGGTTAAACTGTGTGGTTCACTGATGCTCTCAGGGAGACGAACAGATGGAACCTTATCTGGCAGCGGCCATACAATGGGCACCCGAAGTACTTGACCCGGTAAACGGCGCCGCAAAAGCAGCGGCGGCAATCTCAGAAGCTGCGGGTCTTGGGGCAAAGCTTGTTGTCTTTCCCGAAAACTGGCTGCAGGGCTACCCCTACTGGTCAGGTCTTCAACCGATCAGCCCCGAATATCAGGCGTTTCGTCAGTTGTCCCACGACGCCTCAATTGCTATAGACGACCCCTGCCTTGAACCCGTGTTTGAGGCGGCAAGAGTGAACAGCTGTACTGTCGTTCTCGGCATGCAGGAACAAGAAGGTGGCACGCTGTTCTGCACGCAACTGTACGTCGGCGCCGACGGGAAAATGCTTGGGAAGCACAGAAAGCTTATTCCCACACAGGCTGAACGGCTCGTCTGGGGTCGTGGAGACGGCTCGGACCTCGACGTCTACGAGACCACGATCGGCAGGTTGGGCGGCTTGAATTGTTTTGAACACCAGATGGCACCGGCGAGAATCGCACTGAGCAGCCTCAACATCGAAGTTCACGCCGCCGCCTGGCCGGGTCATGCCTTCCTGGATCCAGTCATCGATGCATCTACCCGGCATCTGGCACACGAAAACGCCTGCTTTGTCATTGTCGCACGCGAGGTCATGAGCCCGGATCGACTACCGGCTGATTTTCCAGTGACACAAGATGGTTCGGATCACTGGCATAGCCATGGTGGCAGCGCCATCATTGCCCCGGGCGGTGAATACATTACCGCGCCGGTTTTTGCAGACGAGTGTATCGTCACAGGAGAAATCGATTTGTCACGCATTGCCGTAAACAAATGGTTCTTCGACGGAACAGGACACTATTCCCGACCTGATGTATTCCAGCTTAGATGGAACAAATCACCCAAACCCGCAGTGGCTATCCTTCATGACGAGGGGGAAACATAAGCCAGCGTTTGCTATACGCGCGACCCCACTACAACTGGCGTTGTGCCAACCTACTGGGCGCTGGTCATCAAACCGCGCGCTTCCAGTTCCTTGCGGATTTCCCGATGGCGCGATTCATCAATAGGGTAGTTATAAAGCAGAAATACCGCAGGCAGTGCAATGATGCTGGGCAGAATCACCGAAACGAATTTGATGCCAAAAAATGACGTGTTTTCATCGATCGCCTGGGGATCAAAACCGAGCACCGCGGCCAGCGGCAATGCAACGCCTACACCAACGGCAGCTGCAAATTTCTGGATGAAAAAATACAACGACATATACAGCGCAGTATCATCACCAGCCCCCTCGAGAACACCATGTTCAATAGAGTCTGCCACCAGGGCCGGGGGCAGCACCCAGATCGCGGAAGTCACAGCACCCTTGAGCGCATAGACTACAAATGCCTGTGTAATGTTCTGCGGTTCAACCAGCAGAAACAGCCAGAGTATCGGAAAGAAGGCGAGCCCCACAAACAACAGCGCCCTGTGCTTGCCAAGCTTCTGGCCTGCTTTAACGACCAGCGGCATCATTGCAAGACCGGCTGCAAACTGGGTCACCATAAACACCAGGAACATCGATGGCGAAAAGCCAAGGGCATCTTTAATCAGGAAGAGGCTGGAAGAATTGTAGATGTGACCACCGACCCAGATAAACAGGCTGGCCACCATCAGCCTGAGGAACGGTTTGTTCACTCTCAACGTGTAGAGCGCTTTGACAAGGTTAAATTTTTCTGTCGGCAGGCTGATACCTTGTCCAACAAACATCATCGCAGGAATAACACAAATCGGCAGCAGCACAAGAACGACAATGGTGAACGTGTCTACAATATCGCTCACACTCGGGTCGGTGCCTCTCAGAATGAGCAATGGTATCGCCGCAACCAGCAACACACCGATCATGGTACCCGCCTCCCGGAAACCGTTGATCCGTGTACGTTCGTTGTAATCCCGGGACAACTCCGCACCCCAGGAAAGATAGGGAATCTGAACCACGGTGATGGACAGGTAAAACACCACAGCTACGACCGCAAGATAGGTCAGTGTCACTCCGGGTGGGGGTTGAAAGAAAAAATACATCGACACCATCAGCAACGGAGTGCCAATCGCGATCCACGGCTTTCGCTTGCCGAATCGTGATCTCGTTCGATCCGACAAGTTACCTATCAGCGGATCGCTGACTGCATCAAACATGCGCGCGAGAAAGAAAATGCCACCAACAGCAGCCAGTTCAAGACCCATCTCTGACGCGTAGAAGGGAGCCAGATAGACAACCAGCATCATGCCCAGCATTGAGGTTGGAGCAGAGGGCAGCGAGTATGCAATCAGGGATGACGTGCGGATTCGGTCAATTCTCATTCTCTATTTCCTGTTTCGTCTTTTTCCTGTTTCATCAACGCAGTTTCTATTCGCTGCCATCAGCGTGATGCACTTGAGTTTCCCATGTCCAGCACAATGAGCCATTCACCATCAGGCTGTTGTTCCCATATCAACGTGAACTTCCCGGTCTCGGGTTCCCACGCTTCTTCGCCGGTTGATTTGAGCAGGAAACGGCTTTCGTAGACGCCGGCAGTATATGCCCAACCAGGTCCCGATCGAATGTCAGTGACCCTGACATCATAGCGATCAAGAATCAGCAGGCTATGCACCATACGACCAAAGTCTTCAATGGCAGCACGGCCCTTGTCCGCCGCTCGGTGATTGTGCAGCGCCAGCGCATCATCATGAAAAACTGTAATCCAGGAATCGATGTCACCTCGCCGAAAGGGTTCCACGTACCTGTCATTCACGAGTTGAAGCAACTCACTGTCGGTTAAAGTCGCCGCAGCCGGTGTGCTGCTACATGATGTCAAGCAGAACAGCACCATCAGGGCGATCCAGCCGGCCCCTTTGTTTCTTACCATACCAATCACAATTCCCTGGAGCGTGTGCGTCAATTTACGTAGATTACCTGTCAGTGCAAAGAGCTATTTATTCACTACCGTGTGTTTGTTATGCGATATTCACAACACATAGCGAGAGTGACACCTTATTGGATATATTGGCTCTTTCGAATATTTTTGAATCAGCCTACGGGAGGGGTGTCCATGCCTGAAGCCGAATCGGAGAGGCCTGTCCTGCTCACCAGACGCCAGTTCAGCGCGCTGCTGCCTCTGGGCCTGGTAGCATGTCAGATTCCTGAAGAAAGCGTTCCAACTACCAGCTTCGGTCTCGCTGATATTGATGCCAGGAGTGTAGGTCGGGACAGTTCCAGATACGAAGCCTGGCGAACAGGCATGCCCTGGCAGAGCTGGACGGCAGATCGCTACCCTGCTGTCATCGTCCGCCCGAACAACAGGCAGGCTGCCATCGAGACGGTAAGGTTCGCGGTTCAGAACAACTATCGTATCGCCATAAAATCCGGTGGCCATAATCTCAGTGAAGCCTTCCTGAGAGATGCAAGCCTGTTGCTCGACCTCGGCGAACTTCAGGGAATAGAAGTAAATCCATCGGACAAGACCGCCTGGGTCGAACCCGCCCTGTGGAGCCACCACCTTATCCAGCACACAGCAACCCACGGGCTTGCGTTCCCGGTTGCCCATTGTGCAACTGTTCCGATGGGTGGCTATATCCTTGGTGGCGGCCTTGGCAGCAACGGCGACGAATGGAATACGATTGCCTGTCATTCAATTCTGGCCGCAGAGATAGTCCTGGCTGACGGCCGTCTGATCACTGCCAGCCCGACAGAGAATGCCGAGATTTACTGGGCTGTCAGAGGCGCTGGGACCGGTTTCTTCGGCGTCGTGCTGCGCTACAAACTGCAACTTTATGATCTGCCATCACAGATCTACGAATCACGCTACATGTTTCCAATCGAACACATCGATGCGGCAGATTCACTGCTGTCCGATCTGGCAGATGCAGGCATTCGCAAAACCGAGTTGATGATGCTCATTGCGCACAACCCGTTGGCGACACCAGATTCCGGTGCACCACCACACGTCTGTGTCGCCCGGATCATCGCTTTTGCCGATTCGAAAAAAGAAGCAGAAGACATTCTGGCGCGGGCGGCCGGTCACCCGGCGACACGGCATGCAGCCTTTTCACAAACTCAAATACCCACTTCCTTCGAGGAGCTGGGTAAAGGTAGCGTGGACTGGTCACAGGGTCTGGGCTTCGGCAGATCATTGGTGGATACGGTCTGGACAGATGAACCAGCAGAACTCTTACCAGACCTGGTAAAGCCATTCGGTGAGTCCACTTCCTCACACAATCACGTGATTGTGTCCTACAAGATCAACCCGAAATTGCGGGACGACGCCTCATTTTCCGTCATCGGCAAGGCGTTTGTCGGCGCCTACGCCGTCTGGGAAAAGCCAACAGATGACGCTGACAATTTTTCCTGGATCGAATCGATGGGACAGGCTCTCAGAGCCCGGGCAAAAGGCAGCTACATCAATGAAGTCAATGCATTCAGGAATCCGGATGTCCAGCGGGCCTGCTTCGACGATGCGTCATGGCATCGCCTGTCAAGACTTCGAGAAAAATACGACCCGGACCAGATATTCCACGGCTTCGTCACTTAATGACTGACTCTACGCCATGACCCGTTCGAGCTTTTGTCTGCGCCGGTTAGTCAGTATTGAGTTGCTAAACCCGGCTGTCTTGTAGAATCATCGCCGATGCTTTCTCACCCACCATCACGCAGGATGCATTGATATTGCCCGCCGGTATGGTTGGAAATATGGATGCGTCAGCGACCCACAGATTCTCAAGACCCCTGACCCTCAGCCGATCATCGACAACAGCCATGTCATCCTGTCCCATCTTGCACGTCCCGCAAGGGTGGAACATTAATCGCGACGTCTCGCGGATATAAGCGTCCAGATCGCCATCACTTTCAACGTCCTCGCCGGGGTCGCGTTCATCCAGATAATACTCTTCAAATGCAGGGGCCCTGAATATTTCCCGCGCCGTTCGAATCGCTTCACGAAGCTGGACAACATCGTCTTCGGCGTCAAGCAAGGCATAGTTGATGACAGGTTGATCATCGGGATCAGCGGAGCGCAGGTTGATGCTGCCGGTCGTCTGGACTCGACATAGACCTATGCCCACGCCGACCGCAGGACGGGGATAGGGTCGCGGCCCTTTGGCAGTAAGCTGATATGACAGCGGGGCAAATATAATCTGGGCGTTTGGTGCGTTAAGCCCTTGTCGTGTTTTGACCAATGCCAGGGCATGACCGATACTCGTTGTAAGCGCGCCACGCCCCCGGAACACGTAGTCCAGACCATGCATCAGAGAGTGCCACGGGCTTCTCAGGTCACTGGTCAGGGTTCGGGCGTTGCGCACATGTAAACTGAGACTGACAACAGGATGCTCCTGGAGATTCTGCCCAACGCCCGGTAACTCATGTACCAACTCAACCCCCGGGTCTGCAAGCGAACCTCGAGCACCGATCCCGGACAGCATCAGGATCTTTGGCGAAGCAATCGCACCTGCGGACACGACGATGCCCTTGCGCGCAGAGACCGAAAAATCTCCTCCCTTTGTCGAGTAGTCAACGGTCCTGGCGGTTTTGCCATCTACACCGATCCGCAGCACTGTGGCACCCAGTCGAACTTCAAGGTTTGACCGGGTTTTTGCTGGTCCAAGAAACGCCGATGCAGTGCTGTGGCGCCAGCGTCGTTTCTGGGAGGCCTGACACAGGCCGACACCTTCCTGCACGGTTCCATTCAGATCATCGGAATAGTCAATCCCGGTCTGCATAGCGGCCTGAACAAAAGCCTCATTAAGCGGATGGGAGACACGCACTTTCTGCACACTCAGTTCACCTGAGCCACCCCTGACTTCGGGGTCACCCAGCTCACTACGCTCAGTGGACCGAAAATAGGGCAGCAGTTCACCATACGACCAGCCTTCATTGCCGAGGCTGTGCCAGTAGTCGTAGTCTGAACGATGACCACGGACCCACATCATGCCGTTTATTGCGCTGCCACCACCAATAATCCTGCCTGCGGGCCAGACATCAATACGGTCATTCCTGGACGGATCGGGTTCTGCCGTGTACAACCAGTTCATATCCGGTCGCGGAAAAGCCGCCATCTGTCCTGCAGGTATTCGTGTAAACAGGTGTTTGTCGTGTCGCCCCGCGTCCAGCAGGAGAACTTTGTTTGATGAATCGGCTGACAAACGATTGGCGAGAACACACCCAGCGGAACCTCCACCAACAACTACAAAATCAAACTCATCTACCATTTTTTGCGGTTGGCCGCTCTACAAGAAGATCACCATGATCCTATTTCGATCGTGGGTTGTCTGCTTATTCGAACTGAATTGAATGTTATCCTATCACCTTGTCCATGCTTCGTTCCGACAGGTAAACCATTTCTTTCAAGAGGAGTGTGAATGTCAAGCAACGAGATCAATTGGCACATTGACCCCGAGTCTCTGGCCGAACACTATCAGCTGGCTGAGGAACAGCCATATCCAGCAGGCACGGGCATGTTACTGCACCCTCGCTTCGGCCGGGCCCAGGGTTACCGCGAGATACTCAGGCTGACGAATGGCTTTTTTGTCATTCTGAGCGATCTCACCTGCCACGAAGACACGATGATCGATGTTGGGTTCGACACAGCCCTCAAGTTGCATTTCCGTATACAAGGTACGACGGCACTCACTCTGGAGCGCGAAGAACGCGCGATGCATCACCATACCATGGGTGTGCTGTTACAACCCCGGGGGAATGTCAAACACGAACACTACCTTGCAGGCGAACGCGAAAGATCCGTTACCTTGATTTGTGAGCACGGATTTCTGAATCGATACTATGGCAATTACCCCGGGACACTGCCTGAATGTGTTCATGACTACATCCTCAGCGAGAAGATCAGCGCCTACCAGGCGCAGTTTGTCATGAGGGCAGATATGGTTGTTGCTGCAAGCCAGCTCCTCGAAAGCGACTTTCCCGGACCACTTCGGATCGGATACGGCTACGCAAAATCCCTTGAGTTACTGGTACTCAGCCTGACGTGCATGACCGATCATATTGAGCAGGACGGCAGGGAGGGTCGTACCATACATTCACGCGACCTGATTCGCCTGGAAAAAGTTCGAGACCGCCTGGAGCGGGAGCACGTCAAACCGCCGACAATCAGTGAACTCGCACGGGATTCAGGCATCAATGACGCGAAACTCATGAACCTGTTCAAGCAGCTTTTCGGGCAGACAATTTTTGACTTCACCCAGAACCTGCGCATGGACGAGGCAAAGCGCCTGCTCGAAACCACAGATCTATCTATTACCGAAGTTGCATTTGAGGTTGGCTATGAGTACTCGAGTAATTTCACTACCGCTTTCAAGAGAAGATTCGGCATAACGCCGTCAGTTGCCCGGGACGCTTTTCGGAAAACCACCACAAAATCGCAAAGTAGTTCGGAACCATCAAATAAGCTCGCTGCAGGACCAAAGAGTAATCTCAAGCACCCCTTGAATCTCTGAAGGTAACGAAATGGCTCGACATGCTTCTTTGAAACAACAAGCGTCAAAGAGTAATGGCATCGCCCTGGTTAGCGGGAATCGGCGTCTGGCACATGACGAGCTGACGGAAAATGCCTACCGAAGTGCCTCGGCCCTCCATTCAATCGGCGTATGGCAGGGAGACGTCGTAGCGCTGCTCCTCAGAAACGATTTTGTTTACTTCGAAGCAACAATCGGAGCATCGCTCCTCGGCGCTGCAACTGTGCCGATGAACTGGCATATGACTGCCGGGGAGATCGCCTACATACTTGACGACTGTGACGCCAAGGTCGTGCTGGCTCACACAGATCTTCTGACTGAAGCGGTGCTTGCAGTCTGCGCCGGAAGGGAACTGATTGCCGTTCAGACGCCCGAAGAAATAACCGCATCCTATGGCCTTGGGGATGACAACACGACCGTGCCGGGCGCCGTGCCCGAGTGGTACGACTGGATTTCTAACTGCGAACCATGGCAGGAGCCTGCCCAGGCAGTAGCACAACCCATGTTCTATACTTCCGGGACGACGGGCATGCCCAAGGGCGTAAAACGTAAACCCATTGCCCCGGAAATCGCCACAAAAGTGGCGGCAAGGACGGGCCGGGCCTTCGGCCTTCTGCATGGCCCTGTACGTTCAATCATGTCAGGACCCCTCTATCACTCAGCGCCGAACGCGTACGCCCTGAAAATTATTCGCGATGGCGGGTACCTTGTACTCCAGCCGCGCTTCGATGCCGCTGAACTACTGCAACTCATCGAACAACATCAGATCAGCCATCTCCACATGGTGCCAACGATGTTTGTCCGTCTCCTGAAGCTCAATGAAAACACGCGCCACAGCTACGATGTTTCCAGCCTTGTTCACGTAGCGCACGGGGCTGCTCCCTGTCCGGCGGACGTGAAACAAAAAATGATCGATTGGTGGGGCCCGGTCATCTTTGAGTACTATGCAATGACCGAAACAGGCATTATCGCCTCATGCACCAGCGATGAATGGCGCAGCCACCCCGGCACCGTCGGCCGGCCGGTAGAGGGCACGGAGGTCGTTATCTTCGATGAATCCGGTTCTAACCAGGGCACCGGCGTACCCGGTGAAATCTGTGTCTGCTCCGAAACCACACCCTATGTCACCTATTACCGGGCTGAAGAAAAGACCGCCGCACTGCGACGCGGCAATTTCATCAATACAGGAGATGTGGGCTACCTGGATGAGGATGGGTTTCTGTACATCAGCGACAGAATTTCAGATATGGTGATTTCAGGCGGCGTAAACATCTACCCGGCAGAGATCGAGAAGGTACTGCTTGCAATGGACGAGGTACGTGATTGTGCCATCTTCGGGGTCTCCGATGACGAATTCGGTGAGCGGCTGGTCGCCGTTATTGAGGCAAGTATGTCCATCAGTGAAACCCAGGTAACGAGCTTCTTAACCGGAAAGGTCGCGGGTTACAAAATTCCCGCAACCGTACTGTTCAGTTCACAATTGCCCCGGGAAGATTCAGGAAAGATCAAGAAAAGACTGCTAAAGGAAGCCTACCAGACCGGCAAACTCAATTCAGACGGAAGCTCTCAATGACACCTGTCGTTCCTCATTTTTCAAACACCAGGCGTGCCGGTGATTTTGTTTTTGTATCGGACCAACTGCCGTTTACAGCCCCCGGAGAGATTGTCGAAGGTGATATCGAGGAGCAGTCCTCCCAGTGTCTTAAGAATATTGATGCCGCGCTGACGGTTCCTGGCGCCCGCGTCGAAATAGAAGCTATCGCGTTTGACAGAAGGGAGGCATAGCAATGGAAATTGCCGTTCTTGGTGGAGGCCACGGGTGTTATGCCGCTGCTGCCGAACTCTCGGAAAAAGGCCACCGTGTTCGTTTATGGCGACGCGATGAACAAGCCCTGACAGCGGTTGTCGAATCAGGATCAATCCGCGTCAAGGACTTCACAGGCGAACGCGAAGTGCAGATCGCCCACCCTACAACATCACTCGAAGATGCTGTCGGCGGCGCAGAACTTGTCGTTATTCCACTCCCGGCAACAACCCACGAATCGCTCGCGCCCCAATTGGCCCCGGTGCTCGAAGATGGCCAGATCGTGTATCTGCCACCAGGTACTTTTGGCACCTACATTTTCGCCAGAGCGCTGAATGAGACCGGGCGTGATGTATCCGTCAGGTTCGCAGAAACAGGCACACTACCCTACCTCGCCAGAAAGCATGGCCCGAAAGAGGTGGTGATAAGCGGATACGCTAAACGGTTACCTACTGGAGTCTTTCCCGCCAAGGATACCGAAACAACCCTGGAAACACTGAATCAGGCTTACCCCGTTGAATATTGCAAAGATATCCTGAGCGGCGCCTTGATGAATGCGGGTCCGATTATTCACCCGCCACTGATGATCATGAATGCTGCCCCTCTCGAGCATTTTGAGGCCTGGGACATTCACAATGAAGGGACCCAGCCATCGGTCAGGAAGGTAACAGATCAGTTGGACAGTGAACGCATTCGGGTCAGGGAAGCGCTGGGATACGGCGCCCCGCATTTTCCATTGAAAGACCACTACAACAAGGCAGGTGAAGGCGACGAGTGGATGTATGGCAGAGCCGCTCACGAGAAGCTGACCGACAGCGGTGACTGGCGTGAAGATATAGATCTTTCCACCCACCGCTACATCATGGAAGACATTCGCCTGGGACTCTCGTTCATAGTCTCTGTTGGTAGATTTAGCGGAACACCGACACCTGTCGCATCCGGGATTCTTGCCATGGCATCCGCATTTACCGAAAGGGACCTGTACGCCGAAGGAAGAAAACTCGAAAGCCTGGGGCTGGCCGATATGTCGCCCTCGGCACTACAGCAATTCCTCATCGACGGATTCCCCAGATGACGCACGTCGCCGTCATCGGGGCAGGCCGCATGGGTCGCGGCATAACTTTGACGTACATTTATGCCGGGATCTCCGTAAAACTCATTGATATCAAAGATCGCAATGAATCAGAAAGAATGGTCCTGAGCGACGCCGTTGCCCAGGAACTGTCTGCAGATCTAAAGTTTCTGGCGTCACAGTCCCTGATACCCGAAGAGGAAATCGACAGCATTCTTTCGCTGTACAACCTGAGTTTCATCGAAGAGATCAGCTCGATACATGATTGTGAAGTCATCTACGATGCGGTACCTGAAGTTCTCGACGTCAAGCAAGCAACATTCGACAAGGTGTGTTGCCATGCCAGCGATTCAGCGACCATCGCCTCCACCACCTCTACGTTCCTGGTGACCGACCTGGCAGATTTTGTCACCCACCCGGAAAGATTTCTCAATGCTCACTGGCTGAACCCAGCCCATCTCATGCCCCTTGTCGAGGTCAGCATAAGCGAAACCACTTCATCATCCGTTGTTGAGAGATTTGTTGAGTCTCTTGAAAACATCGGCAAGAAGCCGGTGATCTGTAACGCCTCCCCTGGCTACATCGTACCGCGCATTCAGGCCATCGCCATGAACGAGGCTGCCAGACTCGTCGAAGAGGGCGTCGCCACTGCAGAAGAGGTCGACAAAGCGATCCTGTATGGATTTGGCATGAGGTTTTCGGTTCTCGGTATGCTGGAATTCATCGACTGGGGCGGCGGTGATATTCTCTACTATGCATCACAGTATCTGACTGAACAGGCAGGCTCGCGTTACGAAGTACCGGACGTCGTTCGCCAGAACATGGAGCTCGGAAAAAACGGTCTGCGCGATGGCATGGGATTTTTCGACTACCGCTCAATCGATGTCGATGCATACCGGAACCGGCGCTTGAGTGATTTTGTCCATGCGCTGCAGCAACGGGATTTACTGCCTGTGCATCGCAAGGCAGACAACTAACGCGCTCTGGCCCCCAGCAATACACCGTTGTCAAACCTGATGACCACCAGCTCGAGTTCACTGTCGAGCGACAGCGAAGACTCAACCAACCAGGCGAGCAGCCTGACGTTGGCGTCAAGGTCTATTACGCCAACGGTAACCGGCGTGTAGGGATGAAAAACTTCCGCCGTAAAACTCATGGTTGTCTTGGAATACAAGCGGCCAAACCTGGACATATCTCTCCACTGTGTGCCTTTTTCATTGCACTGCTGGCAATAGTCCGCCGGTGGAAAAGTATACTGGGCACAGCCCTGGCAGAAGCGGCTGACAAGGCGGCCTTTCTCCAGGGCTTCAAAATGGTAGCGGAAAGAAAGCGCCTGCCTGGCAGCGATCGGCACGGGACCCGCTATATTTACGGATTCAAGCAGGGCGTCTGGCGTTGTCATCGATCGCTCCTGCCCAACACATGTGCCAACGCGGCGTTGTAATTACCCAGTTCGCACAAGGCGACGCCTGCTGACGCATCCGTCACCTGACGATCCTGCGCGATACCCAGCAGTTGCTCATAGACTTCCACAATCGAGTAGAGACCGGTTACGTTGACCGGGTGTCCCCGGGCCAGGCAACCGCCTGAGCTGTTTACCGGGACATCGCCAGCCGGGCCGGTTCGCCCCTCAGCTGCTGCAAAGGCACCCTCACCTTCCGGGAACAGGCCCAGCGATTCAGTGACCATTGCCTCGGTAATCGTACATGGTGCATACAGCTCATGTACGTCGATATCTTTCATTGACACACCGGCCATCGTCAAAGCACGTTCAACCGCTTGTTTCGCCGCGGGCAATTCCGTCATTGAATGCGGCAATCGGCCCATCTGGTGATGACCGTCATGGGCGAAACCACGCCCCAGCACATCCACCCGGTGAGCGCCGGTCGCCAGCTCCTCCCGGCCAACGACCACACAGATAACGCCATCACTGCGAGGCGGCACGTCATAAAGACCCAGTGGTGCAATGACCTCCGGTGCGTGCAGAACCTCTTCGAGGTCCAGCTCATCCCGATACTGCGCAACCGGGTTGTTTACCGAAAACTCTCGACTCTTCACTGCTATGGAAGCCAGATGCTTTCTGGACACATCAGGGAATTCGTGCAGATATCGCGCGGCATCCAGCCCGTACCAGGCGATTGGCGTCAGCCCGTAGATCGACTGGAAGTCCACATCGCCAACCGACCGGATGCCATTGGCCATGGCTTCTCTCGTGGTCGCCTGTGTTTCGAAATGAACCCCCAGTGCAAGAGCAACATCGGTGTGCCCGAGCAGCACTTCGTTGACCGCCAGATCAAACGCAGTGCCGCCGGTCGTACCCATACTGCTCACTTCAAGCATCTGCGCATCCGGACGGATACCTATTCTCGAGGCAAAAAAGGGCGGGAAGCCTCGCTGCAGAGTAGGTGGAGCATTGGCTGAAAAAAGTAACGCTCCCACATCCTTCGATTTAACCTCAGCCGCTGCCAGGGCCTGCAGCGTAACCTCGATCAACCTTTCATGTTCGAGGACCGCGCCGCTAGCACCAGTCCCCGGCATGTACTGCCCTACCCTGAGGGCACTGCAACCCAATACCGAGGCACGATTCATCGACTAGCCCTGCTCGCCGACCGAGACGACGATGCGACCCCGTAATCTGCCGTCAAGCAGATCGTGGCCCAGAACCAGCAGGTCCTCGAGTTCAGCTTCACTCACAACGCCACCCAGGTCATCAGGGCCCAACAACCCAGACATGCTGTCCCATGCCCGTTGTCGGGTCGTCTGCGAGGACATCACTGAATCAATACCCCGTAATGTCAGTCCACGCAGAATAAACGGCATCACCGAAGCCGGAAGATCTGCAGAGCCAGCCAGACCGCATGCCGCAACAACGCCCCCGTAACGGGTCTGGGCACACGCTGTGGCAAGGGTCGCGCCACCGACACAGTCGATAACTGAACTCCAGGTCTCTTTTTCGAGCGCCCGGGGCAATCTGTCAAGGGATGCCCGGTCCACTGTTGCAGTTGCTCCGAGGGACTTGAGATATTCCGACAACTCAGGACGACCACTGGAAGCAAAAACCTCATACCCCAGTCGAGACAGAAGCATCACTGCAATAGAACCTACGCCCCCTGTCGCGCCGGTAACCAATACCGGCCCATCCTGAGGAACAGTTCCATGATCCTGCAGCGCCTGGACACAGAGCATGGCGGTGTATCCGGCGGTTCCAATGCACATCGTATCCTTCAGGCTGTAGTGCGAAGGCCGGCGCACGAGCCAGCTACCATCAAGCCGCTGATAACGACTGTAACCACCCCACTGGGTTTCCGAGAGCCCGAATCCGTTAACGACTATCTCATCCCCTTCCCGCCAGCTTTCATCATGCGACTGCACGACTGTGCCAGCCAGGTCTATCCCGCACACCATCGGCACCCTTCGACAGATTGGGCTGCGACCTGTAAGAGCAAGTGCATCCTTGTAGTTCAAAGTCGAATACTCGACCCTGACCAGAACATCCTTGTCAGGCAGCTCCTGGAGTGTCAGAGACTCGAGAGTTGCAGGCTGGTTCTGCTCACGAACAACAATGGCCGGAAAACTCTCAGACATGCCCTGCGCATCCTTTCACTTATCTCGGGCAGCAAAAATACCAGCCCGAATGGTCCCCGGCATTTGCAATGTAATAAAACATCTATGCAAGTCAGACTGCCTGGGAAACACCTACAGGTTTCTCACCGACCAGGGCGATTCGATGCATTTTCCGCTGGTCCGGATAATAGTCGGCCACAGCAAAGTGTTGAGTCTGGCGATTGTCCCAAACCACAATATCTCCAGCTTGCCACGAAATTCGCACCTGAAAATCCGGGCTTTCCGCGTGATCACACAGGGCTGCCAATACGCCCCGGCTTTCAACACGAGACAGTCCCTCAATGTGGTGAACATAGTGCCTATTGATGAATAGAGCGCGTTCGCCGGTTTCCGGAATGACGCGAACGACAGGGTGACTCGCCACGATCGGGTCATTGATCACCTGTTTAGCACGCGAAACGGGCACACTGTCCAGCGACAACCTGTGTTCCGCCCGGAGCTGCGAGATGAAGTGCTTCATCGGCTCGGACAACCCCTCATAGGCTGCGGTCATGGAACTCCACAGGGTATCTCCTCCTTTCGGAGGCGCTTCAATGCACTGCAGGACACAGCTTCCCGCGGGCACCTGGAGGTACGTGAGATCAGAATGCCAGACGTTGATCGCCGGCGGGTTGTCTCTATCGTTAATGATGACCGAAACCTCAGGCACATCTTCTGCGTGACCAAACAGGGGATGACGATCAGTAATCGGCGTTCCAAACACGCCTGCCAGCTCAAGCTGCTCCGCGGCAGACAGGTCGGCACCCGGCAAATACAACAGACCATGCTCGGCCAACAGTCCAGGCAGATGGCTTCTCACCTCCGGCGCATTCCACGGTCCCAGAATTTTCGCCCCGATGCGGGTTGTGAGTTTTTCGTACATAGCAGAGATCTTAGCCGGATCTCGATCATGCATGAAGTCTCTTACACCCGGTTCGCAATCATGGTGTCCCAGCTGCCGACGCGCAGCTGAGAAAATCAGTCGCTCGCAGCAACATGTCAGAAGCGGCACTTACCCCGGCGGCTCATACGGATCCGGCGTACCCGGCGCGATGGGCGGATCAGCTTGCAAACTCGCCACATGATCTTCGAGTTGCTGCAAAGCCGCCTTCGGCACCCAGGTTGCCGGAAACAGCACATTGTCGCGCTCCTGAGGATCTGTCAGCAGGTTATAAACCCGCGGTAACGTATACGTGCGCAACTGATCAAACGCCGAATTCTGTTCTTTGAAATGCAACTTCCAGTTTCGCCATTTCACACCGAAGACATCGTTACCCATGTAGACAACGAAGCCTTCGCGCCCTGATTCATCGCTGCGACCCAGCAGAAAATCGGAAACGTCCATGCCGTCAATCGGTCGGTCGTCCGGCACCTCTCCCCCGGCCAGCGCTGCCAGGGTGGGGAACAGGTCCATCGCGTGAACAATCTCGTCGCTGGCTCGACCGGCGGCTATTTTTTCTGGCCAGCGTACCGCGAAGGGCACCCGCAGGGCTCCCTCAAACCCGGTGAACAGTGTGCCGCGCCAGGGGCCCGGAGAGCCGTGGAAAGCCGTATCGACGGTAAGATTGGTGCTGCCGAAATCAAACGCCTCCGGACCATTGTCGGCAGTGAATATGAATATCGTCTCACCCGCTATGCCAAGCTCATCGACCTTATCGAGCAGACGGCCCGTATAAGCATCAATCTGCATCAGCAGATCGGCCCACGGCCCGTTGCCCGAGCTGCCGGCAAACTCAGGATGCGCAATCGCCGGATAGTGCGTGGCCGTATATGGCACGTAGAGGAAAAACGGCCGGTCCGCTCGCGCCTGTTTTTCCATGAAACTCATCGCACGATCGGTCAGCTCGCCATCAATCAATGCGCGATATTCCAGTCGGTACGGGCGCACCTGGGTTGGCATTTCTCCTCTGCGGCTCGCCATGACATGGGTTTCGGGGACCCCGCTCTCGGCAAACCCTTCCTGCAGCGAGTGCGTGGACTCATCTGTTGAATTGGGAATGCCATACCACTCATCAAAACCCTGATCGGTTGGAAAGCGACCCTGCGTGCGTCCCAGGTGCCATTTCCCGAACATGCCTGTTGCGTAGCCCGCATCAGACAACATCTCCGCCATGGTGGTCTCCCACTGCACCAGCCCGTATATACCTTCTCCCAGAGGGACCACGCCATTGCCGCTACGAATCGCATAACGGCCGGTCATTAGCGCCGAACGCGAAGGTGTGCACTGCACCTCCACATTGAAGTTTGTCAACCGCAACCCTTCAGCGGCAAGCTGATCCAGCCGCGGGGTCGCGGCACCCCGTACGATGCCTCCGCCATTGAAACCCGGCTCACCCCAACCGAAGTTGTCGAGCAAGACCAGGACGATGTTCGGCTTGTCTGCCGCCGCCGCGGTACCGGACGCCACCAGCAGGGCAAAGCAGATCGAATACAGATACGCGCGGATACCTGGCACAGTCGTCATTTCCAGTCTGATGCAGTAAGTCAGATATTGGCTGCTGCAACCTACGAGATCCACCCCTCTTGCCCGATTGCGACACACAATCGGGTGTTGTCGCGAATTGCCAAATGAAACGACGCAGATGGTCTAGCTCGCAACTGCAAACGCACCTAATCTTTGCAAAACATCACAACGCAGGAGCAGTCGATCATGAAGCGTAGAAAGTTTCTCGGACAGGCATCGGGTCTGGCGGCACTCACGCTGGCAGGGCACCCCATTGCCGGAGCCGCTTCGACTGAATCCTCACTCACAAGCACCGGCGAGAACTACGATGTCATTGTCGTGGGTGGCGGATTTGCCGGCGTTACCGCCGCCCGGGATTGTGAAAAAAACGGCTACCGCACGTTACTGCTCGAAGCCCGTAACCGTCTCGGCGGCAGAACCTGGACAACGGAGTTTGACGGCTCTTCGATCGAATATGGCGGCGCCTGGGTCTACAACAACCAACCCTTCGTCTGGACCGAGGTTCAACGCTACGGCCTGGAAATTGCGGAAACCCCGGGCGCCGTTGCCGATCAGATGTTCCTGCTTGCCAACGGCGAGCGTATCGCCATGGGCGCGGATCACCTCAACGAGGCGGTTATGGGCTGGATGCAGTACACCGAGGCGGTCCGCAGTATCGTGCCGCGGGCCTATGATCTGCTGCACAACCGGGAAGCTGCGCTGGCGGCAGATGCCATCAGTGCCCGCGCACACATGGACAGTCTCGAGCTCACCCCGCTGCAGAAGGCGTTCTGCACGGGCAATGTCGAACTCATCAGCAGCGGAACAGCGGAGGCCATCTCTTACCTGGACGTCTTGCGTTTCTACATGGTGGGCGGATCCGAGTTTTCCAACTTCATGGATTCTGCCGCCCGTTTCAAGCTCAAGGAAGGAACCAGCCGCCTGATCGAGCTGATTCTCGAGGACGGCGGCGCCGACGTTAAGCTGTCGAGCCCGGTCAGGAGCATTGAAGACAACGGCGAGCTGGTAACCGTTGCAACACAGCGCGGCGAAAAGTTCCGCGCCAGAGCCGTGGTCAGCACGCTGCCCATGAACACCATGGCCGGCGTAAACTTCAAGCCCGCCCTGCCCGACGGCGTGCTCGATGCCGCGCGACAACGTCATCCAGGCAGGGGCGTAAAGATCTACCTGCAGGTCACAGGCGACGTCGGTAACGTGGCCACCATTGCACCGGGCCGACCGCTCAACTACATGATGACCTTCGAGCAAGCCGCAGACCACACGCTGCTTGTCGCCTTCAGCAGCGATCCCGACTCCATCGACGTTTACGACGATGAGGCTTTGCAGAAGGAACTGCAGGTACACCTTCCCGGCGCGCAACTGCTGGCCAGCACACACTACGATTGGAACAACGACCCCTACTCGCTGGGCACCTGGGCTACCTATCGCCCTGGTTGGGCTGCTGCGTTGTACGATCAGTTTCAACGCCCCAGCGGCCGCATTCAGTTTGCTTCCGGTGATCACGGCGAAGGCTGGCGCGGCACCATCGACGGCGCCATCGGCGCCGGTGTACGCGCTGCCGCAGCCATACACAGACAGCTGGCGTGAAGGTCGCTTCTGTAATCCGCCTGCTGACCGTTGTGTTGCTTGTCAGCAGCGGCGCCACATATGCTGACTGTGACCCCGAGCCGGGACGCAAGCAGTATGCCAAGTGCGCCGCCTGTCATTCAGTGGAAGCCGCAGTACACGGCGCAGGACCCAGCCTCGCCGGCATCATCGGACGCACCGCCGGCGCTCAGCCCGGATTCTTTTTTTCCCAGGTCATCACCGATTCCGGCATTGTGTGGGACGCAGCCAGCCTGTCTGCTTTCCTTGAACAACCCCAGTCTCTCCTGCCCGGCAACGTGATGCCTTTCGGCGGTATGCGCAACGACCAGCAGCGCCAGGCACTGATCTGCTACCTTGCTACGCTGTGACCCTCGGGCCAGTCGCGTTGCACCTTGATGACAGCTACACGGGTGAACAATACTTCAATCTGATGAATACTGACCCCATACAGGCAGAAGCCGAATGTCCACCATATTTTCAGAAAGGTTGTTTGGAAGATTTGAGGATCAGTTTAGACCCTTTCTAGAGCGGGTGGGCATTCCGGCTGCCGTGTTGACGCAACACAACGTCGAAGTCGAAGACACGAAGTACGTGGATCTGCTTGAGACAGTGGCGAGGGAAGCGAATCCAACAATCGGTCTCGACATGGGCGGCGCGGTGGAACTTCGTGATCTCGGTGTGCTCGGTCACGCCATGGCAGCGGCAGCGACCATCGGCGAAGCCCTGCAGATATTCGCGCGCTATCTCTACGTCTTTTCCCAATCCAACAAATTCCGGCTGGACGTCGCCAAACGTCAGGCGGTGTGCACCTACAGCGTCTCCATTCTACAGCCTGATCTGGTACGTCAGGACGCCGAGTTCGCAATCAGCGTGGTTACCCACGGCATCTTCGGATTAACCGGACGTCAGGTGAAACCGCACCTGATCGAGTTTTCCCACACGCGGCTGCCCGGCGCCCGCAAGCATGAAAAATTCTTCGGCTGTGAGGTTTTATTCGGCAGAGCGGCGAATCGCATCCACGTCGCCCGTGATGCCCTCAGCGAACCCGTGCCCTGCGCAGATGCCGGACTTCTGGAGGCACTGAAGTTCTACCTTGACGACCGACTCATCACGCGCTCGGAAGAGGAGGATATTGTGGTCAAGACCCGGCACCTGATCAGCACCTCTCTGACCGAGGGTGTGCCGACTCTCGAGCAGATTGCCGAGCGCATGGGTATGAGCGGCCGTTCTCTGCAACGACGGCTGGCGGAACGAGACCTGCTGTTCCGTGACATGGTCGAGTCGATCTGCAAACCCATCGCCATGGACTATGTCAACAATACCGGGTACTCGTTGACCGACATCGCACTGATGGTGGGCTACAACGACCTCAGTGCTTTTTCCAGGGCGTTCAGGCGCTGGACGGGAAAGAGTCCATCGCAGATCCGCAGTCAGTGAACCCCGTGCTGTGCCGCCAGATACCGTATGATATCCATCGACTCGAACATCCACTGCACTTCATCACCCCGTTCTATGCGCAGACAGGGCACCGTGGTACGGCCGGTGGCCTGCAGCAATTCGCGAAACGCCTCAGCATCGGAATTGACGTCACGCAACGCAACATCAACGCCATGCTCATCCATGAACCCCCGCACGCGGTAACAGAAGCCACATAGATCGGTTTTGAACAACTGATAGGATTCGCTCATCTGGGTCCTGCGTCATGGTGAATAATGGCCTCGGCCGCGCAGCCTAATACCTGTATATCCCCCAGGTCAATTGAGTACACTACCCGCATCCTGTGTTGAGCGACCGAACCATGGCAAGAAAAAACAAAGACAGAAAGGTCATCATGGCCCGCAACACCATCATCGGGTTCGTCACCCTGCTGGCCATCGGCGTGTTCAGCCTGTTTACCTATGTGAGCACGGACATGGACCAGGGGGAGGTGGTCGCCAATGAAGACTACCTCGTGATCGACAGCCCACGGCCCCGGCGCCCGGGCGACCCCATAGAGGTGGTGGAGTTTTTCTCCTACGCCTGTGTCCATTGCATGACCTTCGACCCGATTATCGAGGACTGGGCTGAAGATCAGCAGGATGACGTGGTGTTCCGTCGCCAGCCGACGACTTTCTCACCGATATACGCCCTGCTGGCACAGACCTACTATGCATTGGAGGCCACCGGCGCCCTGGAGCAGAATCACAATCGCGTCTTTCGTGCCATTCACGACGCCCGGCGTCAATTCCTGACCCCGGATATGATGGCCGATTACGTCGACGGGCGCGGCGTCAGCAAAGAGGATTTTCTACGTGCTTTCGAATCGCCCGAGGTACGCAAGGCGATGCGCGACGCCGACCGCGACCAACGCATCTTCCAGATTACCGGCACGCCGTCTTTAGTGGTCGCCGGCAAATACCTGGTGGGCATGGGCGGCGGTCAGGGCCGCGCTCTGCGAGTGGTGGACGAACTGATCACCCAGGAGCGTGGCGCCGACGAGACGCCTTAGAAGTCGGCGCGCAGGGTCAGGCCGACCTGGCGGGGTTCGCCCAGCTGCGTCCACCGTCGCGCGGTGTAGAAATCCCGCGGATCGTTGCCGAAATAAAAGCCGCGCACGAAATAGTCTTCGTCAGTGAGATTTCGACCCCAGAGACTGGCCTTCCAGTTCTCCGCCTGGTAGGTCACGCTGGCGTTGACGAGTTCGTATGAATCCGACTGATGATCGCTGTCGTTGGGACTATCCCGGGTGTCGGAGAAGTAGAATTCGTCTTTGCCCTCGAGCTCGATGCGAGCCGACCAGTTATCGTTGAAGCGGTATTGCGCGCCAGCAAAGAACTGGTAAGCGGGGGCATGGGCCTGGTCCTCACCATCGAGATCGCGGCCGCCCGCGTCGATATAGTCCTGATACTCACTATCAAGTATGCCCACGTTGGCGAACAGTGAGATTTTGTCGGTGGCAGCAAAGTCGATCTCCACCTCTATGCCCTGGTTGAAACCTTCCGCCGCATTACCTGTATACGCGATAAACTCGACCGCTCCGGAGTCATCAATCTCCCGTTGGGCGGAGGTAGATATCTGCACATCGTCGCGTTGCATGCGGAACATTGCCCCGCGCAAGCTCAGTCGACCATCCATCAGCATGGCTTTGTAACCGGCTTCGATGTTCCACAGCGTCTCGGGGTCGTACTCGCGCAGGTCCGCGGCCAGGGTACCGTCGATGTTGAACCCGCCAGACTTGTATCCCTGGGTAACGCCTGCGTATAGCAGAGCGCCATCGTCCAGCTCATGCTCCAGCAGCACCCGGGCGCCAAACAGATCATCGTCGGGGTCGAAGGAGACACCGGCATTGTCTTTGTAATCCGAAGTATGTCGCTCCAGCCGCGCTCCCAGCACAAGGCGCCAGGCGGGTGCCAGTTCGCGGGAAACCTCACCATACAGTGCGGCGCGCTCCACCTCGAAGCCGCTGTCGAAGATGCCTTCGGCAAAGGTATAGGTTCGGGTCAGCGCCACATCCTGGCGCAGCGCATAGACACCAGCCACCCAGTCCCAGTCGCTCTGACCGGGCTTGGACAGCCAGCGCACGTCGAGGGTGGTGGTCTCGCGGTCCCGCTCATAGCGGTCGGTAGAGGAATATTCCCAGGGATGAAAGCCGGTGTGGGTCCAGTCTTCATCGTAGCCGTAGTCAATCTCACTGTCGGCATGCGTCACGGTGGCAGCAAAGTCCACCCCCGCTGACATGTCGTAAGCGAGACTCAGAGCGCCGTATGTCGTTTCCTGACGATCGCTGCCCGGCTGGTCCGAGCGCGTGTGGCGGGTGTTATCCAGGGAAAATGCATCGTAGCCGTTGTCAATATCGACATGGCCCATCACCAGTTGCCACTGGGCACGATCACCGCCCCAAACGAACTTGGCCCGGTAGGTCGCCTCGTCGTGATTATCGGTATCATCCTTACCCAGAAAGTCATTCTCGATGAAGCCGTCGTCGCGATACTGCTGGCCGCTCAGGCGATAACCTGCGTTCTCGCCCATGGGGCCTGTCAGTACCACGCCAGCTCCGAACATGCCGTAGTCGCCTGCCTCCAACTGCACCGATCCGCCATGATCTTCGGCGGGATCCGGCGTAATGACGTTGATCAGCCCGGCCAGCGCGTTGGCGCCGTACAGCGTCCCCTGGGGACCACGCAGAACCTCCACCTGTTGAACGTCGAACAACGTCGCCGCAGTGCCGACGCCACTCAGATCGACCCCATCAAGCAGAAGGCCAACAGAGGGATTCAGTGGCGAACTGAACTGGCCACGTTCACCGATGCCGCGGATCTGAATGAAGCGTCCACGAGATGCACCGCTCGCATAATTTACATTGGGCGCCCGGCTCAGCACTTCTTCAAGATGATGCACGGAGCTGGCCATGTCATCCGCTCCGATGACCGTGGCACTGGCCGCCAGGCCCGTTACCGCGGTATCGCGAAACTCCGCGGTTACGAGCACTTCTTCTATGTAGCTCTCATTCTCCGCCGCGCCCACAGACCAAGCCGCAAGACAAGCCATCAGCCACAATGGACGGCATAACAGGGAACGAAGGTTGTTCGGAAACAGGGCCATGGGGACTCCTCAAGCAAATGCATATCTGCCTAAGGAGCGCTCTTGCGAAGACAAGTCCTATCCCTCCGCCGGTACTATCCGGATCAGGTTCAAAGGGTCCACCAGTTCTAACCGCAACTCGGTTGCTGCAGCTCGGCGTCTCAGGCTTGCGCCACCCCTTAGGCTGCTGCCATTTAAACGCATAACCAAGCATATTGTCGAGTTACTTTCGGGCCAAGCATTAAGTACCGCCAGCCAGCGCATCGACTTCTGCGCACCAGATCGGTGCAGAACACTGGCGAGTTTATTCATCTTTTTTCCATTGCATGCGCTGATTTTAGTGGCACAGTAGAGCGGCCCGGCGTG
>CAYMUT010000027.1:0-15448 GCA_964393625.1 uncultured Pseudomonadales bacterium | reverse complement strand
GGTGGGGTTTTTTTTCATTTTTTTTCTTTTCCCGGGGCTTTTTTTCGGGCCAAATACGCGCGGGGGGGGGTGCCCGGGGCCGATTTTCGCTACCCACAGAAGCACCATTGGCAAAAGCACGCACCAGGAAAAAGAAGCGGCAACAGAAGCAGCGCAAGCGCCAGACCTGGTTTGGACGGCTGATTCGTTTTTCGCTGTTCGGCGGCGTGTTCGTGAGCATCGCGGTAGTCGGCTATCTGATCTATCTCGACCGCACCATTACCAAGACCTTCGAAGGTCGTCGCTGGTCGATTCCCGCCCAGGTCTACGCACAACCGCTGGAACTTTACCCAGGCGCGCCGTTGTCCCTGGGCAATCTGCAGCTCGAAATGGAGCGCCTCGGTTACCAGGCTAACGCCAATCTGGCCACACCGGGTACCTTCAAGCGCCGCGACCGGCAGCTCGATATCTATCTGCGCGCCTTTCACTTCATGGAGCGCAGGCGCTCATCTGCGCAGATCACCGTCACCTTTCGCGGCCAGCGCCTGACGCGCATCACTGGTGAGCAGGGCGAGATCCCGCTGATCCGCCTCGACCCGGCAATGATCGGCAGTTTCTTTCCCGCTCACGGTGAAGACCGCATCGTGCTCACCCCCGACGAAGTACCGCCGCTGCTCCGCGAGGGCCTGAAAGCCATCGAAGACCGCAATTTCGACACCCATGTGGGATTTTCACTCAAGGGCATTCTGCGCGCGTTTCTGGTCAACCTGCGCAGTGGCAAGGTGCAGCAGGGTGGCAGCACGCTCACCCAGCAACTGGTCAAAAGCTATTTCCTCGACAACCGCCGCACCATCGAGCGCAAACTGCAGGAAGTGGCCATGGCGGTGATACTCGACGCGCGCTTTGCCAAGGACGATCTGCTCACCGCCTACATCAACGAAATATTTCTCGGCCAGAACGGCGCCCGGGCCATTCACGGGTTCGGCCTTGGCGCGCAATTTTACTTCAACAAGCCATTGAGCGAGTTGTCACCGGACCAGATCGCGACGCTGATCTCCATTATTCGTGGACCATCGTTTTACAACCCGTTCCGTCACCCGCAACGCGCCCACGAAAGACGTGATCGCATTCTGAACACCTTCTTCAACGATGGGCTGATCGACCAGCAGCAGTTGCAGATCGCCCTGGCCCGCCCACTCGGCGTCAGCGCAAGCCCCAGCGGCGGCGGGGCTTACTACCCGGCGTTCATGGATCGCGTGCGTCAGGATCTGCAAGACCAGTACGACCATGAAATGCTGAGTTCCGCGGGGCTGCGCATCTTCACCACCATCAAACCCCGGGTGCAGGAAAACGCGCAGCAGGCTGTGAGCAGCACCCTCAACGGGCTTGAAGAAGATCGCAACATGGCGTCGGGCACCTTACAGGCCGCCGCGCTGATCGCCGACAGCCAGACCGGCGAGATCAGCGCCCTGGTGGGCGGGCGCAAAGGGCGGGTGGATGGATTCAACCGCGCGCTGAACGCGGCGCGCCCCGTTGGCTCACTGATCAAACCCGTGGTTTATCTTGCAGCGCTGGAATCCGGGCTGCATCTGGCAACCCCGATTCTGGACGAACCCATAACCTTAACGCCCAAGTTCGGCCAGCCCTGGTCACCCAAAAATTTCGACGGCAAGCATCGCGGCGAAATGCCAATGATCAGAGCCCTGGCACAGTCGCTCAATCTCGCAACGGTACACCTGGGCACGCAGATCGGCCTGGATCTGATTCAGCACCGCTTCGCCCAGCTCGCCGGGCAGCAGGCCGCCAATCCTTACCCTTCGTTCCTGCTGGGCGCCGAATCTCTGACGCCGGTGCAGATGCTGGAGATCTACGGCAACTTTGCCAGCGGCGGCTTCCGTACGCCGCCCAAATCAGTCATCGCCGTGCTGGATGAACGGGGACGCCCCCTGGCTCATCACCCCTTCTCGCTCGAGCAGACCATAGAACCTCACTATGCGGCGGCTTTGAATCACGCGCTTGAGATCGTCATGGCGAAGGGTACCGGACGCTCATCGCCCTACGCACGCCAGGGCGTGGCCGGCAAAACCGGCACTTCCAACGACAACCGCGACAGCTGGATTGCGGCTTTTGACAACTCGTCAGTCTCGGTCATCTGGGTCGGCCGCGACGACAATGATGTAACCGGCCTGACCGGCGCATCCGGAGCCTTGCGCGTGTGGAACAACATAGTCCGCGGTCAGCCTGTCGACCCCCTGATTCATGCCGCCGATCAGCGTCTGGTAGACATCGAATTCGCAACCGGTCTGCGGGCAACGGCAGCCTGCGCCGACGTCGTACGCGTGCCGGTCCCCGACCCCAACGCGCTGCCAATCAAGCCCGGATGCGGTCTTGGTGAGAGCTTCGGCGAGCGCATGCGCCGCTGGTTCCGCGGCTGACCCCGGGCTAACATGCGCGCTGTTTAACTGCGAGCGTATCGATGTCTGTGAGAAATCTGACCTGCATGGTGCTGGCGGCATTGCTGTATGGATGTGCCGGACAGCCCTATGCACCCGCTCCGCCGATTTCCGACTCGGAGCCGATGCCGGATGTTGCACCCATCGATCGCGACCCACCAACGGTTACCGATCGAGATAATCCCGAGGCCGACAACAGCGCTGTCGCAACCACAACTCTGCTCGCATCGGCGAGCGATGCCCTGCAACAGAACGATCACCACACAGCAATCGCCTATCTGCAACGCGCCATCCGCATCGACCCACGCGACGCCGAGCTATGGGTGCAGTTGAGTGCTGCCCATCTGCAGGATGGCAACCTGACTGCAGCCCATCAGCATGTGCGTAAGGCCATTGCGCTGGCCGGTCGGGATGAGCGGCTGGTGCGCCTCGCCTGGCTGGCGCTGGCGGACGTACGCGCTGCCGAAGGCAACACCGCAGAAGCCGAGGCTATCCGCCGCAGGTATGAGGTCATTCGCGGTTGATCGGGGCCCCGTGCTCGATCTCCAACAGAATTACACGCCCTACGTAGAGGCACCTGCTGCTGAGCCTTCCTCGCTGGCGTAGAGTGCCTCCCGGTCTCGATCAAATCGCCGCCCGGCAAAGAAGAACAGTGGTATCGCCGCCATGGACAGCAGCGTAAAGGTCAGCAGTGTCCAGGTGTACGGCTCGGCAACCCCGCGGGCCAGCATCCAATCGATGACAAAGCCACCTGCAGTAACACCGATACCGAGCCCGACCAGGTTGAGGGAGAGTATGTAGAACGCCACCACCGTGCCGCGAATTCGCGGTGGTACAAGTTCCTGCACGGTCGAGAACGTAGGGCCATAAAAGCAGCCGAGTTGGAAAAAGCCGAAGAAAACACCGAGCCAGAACCAGATCGAATCAGGTTCCACGAGCCGGTATGCAATGCCAATCGGCGCCAGCACCAACAGAATCCAGAACAGAAACATCGGACGGCCCATACCGGTCTTGCGCAGGAAAACATCGCCGCCGGCGCCGCCAAACAGATTCCCCAGAATACCTCCGAAGAAGCCGAGCCATGCGGTGGCCTCCGCAATCTCAGTGCGGTCGAAGCCCCTTTCCTGCACATACCACAGCTGATCGAAGGTCGCCGCACCAAGAATGAAATGGTAGGCCACGCCCCCACAGATGGTCAGGGCCAGTGCCGGCGAACGTTTGAGGGCACTGAGCAGCGTACGCAGAATTTCGCCGAACGACTGCTTAGGCACATCACCCTGCTCGGTTTTTACCACATGCTTGCGCGGCGTTTCTTTCATGAACAACATGATGATCGCCAGCCCCACACCGATGCCGCCCAGCGCGTAGAAACAGCCGCGCCAGCCCAGGTGCGGTTCCAGGTAGGCAACGATGAACAGGCTTGCGGCCACGCCGATGGGCACACCCATGTAGTACACGCCGGAAGCAAGCCCGAGCCAGCGGGACGGGAACCGGTCAGACAGAAGTGACATCGCCGTGGGTGTCATGATCGACTCGCCCACACCGATGAACATACGCGGCAACGCCAGGCTGACAAAGCCTCTGGCCATACCCGATAACGCGGTCAGCACGCTCCACAAAGCCAGGCCCGCAGCGATCAGCCGGGTGCGGTTCACCATGTCAGCCAGAGCACCCATAAACAGGCCCATGGCCGAGTAGAAAAAGATGAACACCAGCCCGGTCAGCAGGGCAAATTCCGTGTTGGTTAAACCTAGCTCCGGCACGATCCAGTTGGCGAAACTGCCCAACAGCTGCCGATCTACGAAATTCATGACGTTGAGCAATGTCATGAACAGAAGAAACCCTACATCTCGGCCACGGACCACATCATCCGATGCATTCATCTCACCCCATCCCCTATGCCTTTTCCTGCGCAGAAGGAGAGTAGGTTACTTCAGCAGCTCAATCCAGTGTACGACTTCAACTTCACTGGCATGGGCCAGGTAGGTCTGACAGCCAACGTTGGCGCTGGCGATCACATCGGGCTGCCCGGCACACAGTGCATCGAGCTTGTTTGCACGAAGCTGCTCAGACATAGACGGCTGCAGCAGGGAATAAGTGCCCGCCGAGCCGCAGCACAAGTGTGCATCGCGCACCGGCACCAGCGCATAACCGGCTGAACTGAGCAATTGCTCAACCTGGCCAGTGAGCTTCTGCCCATGCTGCAGCGTACAGGGCGCATGCCAGGCGACTCGGGCACCTGGACGCAATGCTGAAAAGCTGACGTGCTGATCGGTGAGGTATTCGCTGATGTCCCGGGCCTTCGCCGATACAGCGGCCGCACGCGAGGCATAGTCCTCATCGTGCGCCAGCAGGCGGCCATAATCCTTGATCGTGACGCCACAGCCCGAGGCCGTCGAGATGATGGCTTCCACGTCGCCCAGCAACGGTGTCAGCGCATCTACATTGCGCCGCGCTCGCGCAAGGGCACGTGCTTCATCCCCAAGGTGTAGCTCCAGCGATCCGCAGCACGTCTCTTCGGCAGCGACAGCTACCGAGATCCCATAATCATCCAGCAGACGACTCAGGTGCTGATTGGTCTCTGCCGTCGCTACCTGCTGGGCACAGCCGTTAAGCAGCAGCACCCGCCGCCCATGAGCACCGGTATCCTTGACGCCGTTGCCGACCCTGGAAGGGAGCTGCGCGGCAAGTCTGCGCGGCACAAACATGCGGAACATCCGCCCGAGACGCGACAGCCTGCGCAGCCGCGAGGCATCAGGCACCATCCATCGCAACAGACTCCGCAACGGGCCCGCCATGCCCTTGCGCTCTGCTCCGATATGATTGCGCGCAATCTCCGCCAGTTCTCCATAAGCCACACCCGACGGACAGGTGGTCTCGCAGGCCCGACAGGTCAGGCAGCGATCCAGATGGCGCGTGGCGCGTTCGGCATTTTCACCGGATTGCAACAGTTCGCGAATCAGATAGATGCGTCCACGTGGCCCATCCAGCTCATTACCGGTCAGTTGATAGGTCGGGCAGGTGGCATTACAGAAGCCGCAATGTACACAGGCGCGGAGAATCTCATTGGCCCGAGCGCCGGCATCCGTTGCCAGAAACTCCGCTGAAAAATCAGTCTTCATCCGACCCGCCTGTTAGATGAAGCGGTGAGTGCAGTACGCCGTCCGGGTCGAACGCAGCTTTGATATTGCTCATCAATTTGCGCTGGGCCGCATCGAGGGCTATCGGCTCGCCCAGCGCCCATGCCCAGCCACGGTGTTCCCGGGCATAGCTGTGCACCTCATCGGCATCGTCATGCCACCACCAGCGCAAACCGCCACCCCACTCGAGGGCGAGCCTACCGGGCCCGGCCTGGGGCACCGGCGCACTGGCCGGCACCACGATTCGCCAGAGTTTAATGTTCGGCGATTCCGGCTGCTCCCAGCGAGGCTTGAAAAACGCGTGGGCGTGATCACGCAGCTCATCCCACAACTCTCCCCATGAAGAAGAATCCAGGGCATTTTCCCCACCCAACTCATCCACCGCCGACTGCACTGCAGCGTTGCTGCCGGATAGACGCAGATACAACCGATCATCCGCCCACCAGGTACCGCTGATCGGCAGGTAGCGCCGGGCGATGTCCCGGCAGAATTGCACAGCCTCCGGCGCCGCCATGCCGAAGCCCACAGTCTGCTCGGCCTGCCACCGGGGTGCTACCCGCAGGCTGACTTCGAGGATTACACCCAACGCCCCCCAGGCGCCGGCGACAAGCCTCGAAACATCGTATCCGGCGACGTTCTTCATGACCTGGCCGCCAAAGGTCAAAGTCTCTGCACGACCATTCAACAGACGCACCCCCAGCACCGCATCCCGCACGGCGCCATGCCAGGGCCGCCCCGGGCCGGAAAGTCCCGCCGCCACAGCCCCGCCCACCGTGCCGCTGCCGCGAAACCGCGGCGGGTCGCACAGCAACGTCTGATCATGCTGATGCAGCGCCAGCCTTAGATCGCGCAGCGGCGTGCCGGCTTGCGCGGTAATCACCAGCTCTGCGGGGTCGTAATGCACGATACCCGACATTTCCGTGGTTACCAGTAGATCACCCGAAACCGCTGGACTGATCGACGACTTACTGCCCATGCCGCCAATAACCAGAGAGCCACCCGACTCCCGCGCCCTGGCGATGGCCGCGGCAAGTTGTGCGCCGGTATCCATCAGAAGCGTTCCAGTTCGGGGAATGGCATTTCGCCGTGGCGCACGTGCATCCCGCCAAGCTCTCCACAGCGCGCCAGGGTAGGAATGCCCTTACCGGGGTTCAGCAGACCGTCGGGGTCGAAGGCCGCTTTGAGGCGGAAAAACTGTTCGAGCTCCTCGGCGTTGAACTGTACGCACATCTGATTGAGTTTCTCGATACCGACGCCATGCTCACCGGTTATCGTGCCACCCACCGCAACGCACAATTCGAGAATCCTGCCGCCCATCTCCTCAGCTGCCTGCAGCTGACCCGGTTCATTGGCGTCGAACAGAATCAGTGGGTGCAGGTTACCGTCGCCGGCGTGGAACACGTTGGCCACTGCCAACCGGTATTCCTCCGACAACGCGTCGATGCGCTTCAGCACCTCCGCCAGCCTATGCCGGGGAATCGTGCCGTCCATACAGTAATAGTCCGGCGCCAGCCGGCCAACAGCTGGAAATGCTGACTTGCGCCCTTTCCACATACGCGCCTGGGCATCAGGGTCGGTGGCCACATCTATCCGGTAAGCGCCACAAGCCTCCGCACACCTCTGCACGTGATCGGCCAGCGCGCCGATCTCTGCCGAAGCGCCGTCCAGTTCGATCAGCAGAATTGCGGCAGCATCTTCCGGATAACCGGCATGGGCGAACTGCTCCGCGGCCTGTACCGCGCGCTGATCCATCATCTCCATACCCGCGGGAATGATGCCCTGGCCGATGATCTGCGCGACGGCGTCTCCGGCAGCGGCAATGTCATCGAAGGCCGTGAGCATGACAATGACTTCAGGAGGTCTGGGCAACAGCGCCACGGTCACCTCGGTGACCACGCCGAGCATGCCTTCCGAACCGCATAGCACCGCCAGCAGATCCAGGCCCGGCGTGTCGTATACGGCACCGCCCAGTTCGAGGATTTCCCCGTCGATGGTCAGCATCCGCACGCCCAGCACGTTGTGCACCGTCAGACCATACTTCAGGCAATGTACCCCGCCGGAATTCTCTGCCACGTTGCCGCCGATGCTGCAGGCGATCTGCGAGGAAGGGTCCGGTGCGTAGTAGAGGCCGAACTCAGCAGCCGCTTCACTGATCGCCAGGTTGCGCACACCCGGCTGCAGCCGCGCTGTACAGTTGTCGGTATCGATCTCGAGAATGCGATTCATCTTTGACAGGCCCAGTACGACCCCGTCGGCATTGGGACGGGCACCCCCGGAAAGCCCGGTACCGGCACCTCGAGGTACCACGGGTACGTTGTACCGGCGGCACAAACGCAGCACCGCTACCACCTGTTCCTCGGTTTCAGGGAGAACAACCAGCCAGGGTTGCTCGCGAATGGCCGTCAGACCATCGCATTCATACGGCCGCAGACCGGCCTCGTCGGTAATGAGACAATGTTCGGGCAACGTCGCCCGCAACAGCCCGGTTATCAGCCCTCTATCAGTCGCCCTTTCCATAGGGCGACATTATGCAGGATCTAGTGGTCTGTTTCGTATAAAACGTGGGCGGATAGGTAGCCAAGCGCTAGAAGTGAAAGTTGAGCGCCGCGTAGGGGCCGGAGATTTCAATCTCAGCGCTGTCAACGTCGTCGAATGTGGCGACTTCGATCTGCACGCTGCGCCACCCTGCTTCAATGCCCAGACCAATTCTGCTTTCATAGCCCAGTTGGGCATTGAATTCGGTGAGGCTGTTGTCCTGGTAGCTCACCCCCTGCGCTTCAGCGCCCAGCCACAAACCGGTCAGGGGCAGGTCGACGCGCGCTTTGACATAGGCCATGGGTACGACTTCGTCGAACTCCGCGTGAGCGTTCTGGGTCGCGCTGGCGACGTCGATGGACCCTTCGATAAAGCTCACCGCCAGACCGAGATCCAAAGACAGATAGTTGTCCAGGACTTCATAGTAAAGCACCGCGTCGGCCTGCTGCAGATCGATCGCTGTGTTGATGTCTTCGGAAAGGTTGAAGGTTTCACCGTTAAATTCGATGCTGCGGGACAACACATTGCTGCCATCTACATCCATGCTGAAATGCTGAGCTCTGATGTTTGGCAAAAACGGCACGCCGTGCTCGAGGGCCACATAAAAGACGGTATTGCTGTCGTCATCCAACGCCAGATCGTCTTCCACATCCACCGTGGACAAGCCCGAAGACACGTCCCCGCTGAACTGCTGTTCCCAGGTTCCTGCTCCGGCATATATGCCAAAAAGCGTATCCGCCGCCGCAGAAAACGGCAACAGACCAATCAGACCAGCCACCAAACCAGCCGCAGGGGCCATCTTTCTAATGGATTTCATGTATTGCTCTCGTTCAGTTCTTATGAAACGAAACGTCCCTGTTTCATCTATGCGTTCCTGCACTGGCCAGTTTAAGGACTCCTCTACCCGATAACGTGACGCCTGTCGCAACTGGTATCTGCAGAGCATCGCCATTACGCTATGTGTGAACTGTCGAACAATTTGAAGGGATATGCGCCATGAGTGTAGACGAGCGATTTGCGGCTTTAGGCCTGACACTGCCCGAACCCATGCAGACCGGCACCCTGCCATTTGATCTGAGCCGACTGGATGGCCAGGTCCTTTACCTTTCCGGCCATGTACCCACGGAACAGGACGGCTCTGTGGCGCGGCCGCTCGGCAAGGTCGGCGCGGACGTCACGCCGGAGCAGGCATACGAGGCCGCCCGCAAGGTCACTTTGGGTTTGTTAGCCAGCATTGTTCAGGCGGTGGGTTCACTCGATCGCGTGGAGGCATGGCTCAAGGTCTTCGGCATGGTCAACGTAGCACCCGGCTTCAACGCCATACCGCCAGTCATCAACGGTTGTTCCGACCTGATTCTCGAAGTGTTCGGCCCGGAGGTCGGCGCGCATACCCGCTCGGCGGTGGGTATGGCGGAGCTGCCGTTCGGGGTGCCGGTTGAAATCGAGGCCCAGGTAAGAATCCGCTTATGAGCGACTGTAACCCACAATCCCCCTGCCATGCTCAATCGAAAACGTGTGCCTCCGCCCAATCTTGAAACGCGCAGGACAATCGGTCCATATTTCAAAGCCTTCTTTCACAGCAGATGCCGGACTGTTCGCTATCCGTATTCCCTGGGGGACGACGCACATTTCTCATCAGGTGGAGGGCCATCCAATGGCTCGGTGACAGCAACCGAGTCAACCTCGTTCGTCCAGGGATAAATCACAGCTTCGTGATCAAACGGCTCTTGAGCTTCTATGCCTCGCGGCAATGCGTTAAGGGAAACGAATTCCAGCCACGCCTGATTCAGGTCACCATTTTGGACCAGCCGGTAAATCATGATTTGAGGTTTCTCCGGCGTATACAGCGGCAAATAGATTGCCAGCAGATAACCCACCATTGCGATCCCAAGTACTGCCCGCTTGCCAATACCCACTAGCGGCCCTGTTTGGCCAGTTCTTCAATCAGCGCCTCGATTTCTTCTGTGCTTCGTTTCACGTAATTTTCCCCGTCGCCATTGACAAACAGTAAGTTTAATAGTTGAATTGAGTAAATTTAAAATTTGAACTCACTATAAAGTCGAAGTGATCTGTCATGAGCCGCACTGACCTCTCGTCGCAAACCTGCACACTCGCTCGCGCTGCTGCGCAAGTCGGAGACAGCTGGACGTTAATGATCCTGCGTGAAATGTTTCTGGGAACACGTCGTTTTGACGGTTTTCTGCGCCAGACAGGCATGTCTTCTCACCTTCTTTCCCAACGCTTGAAAAAACTGGAAGGGCTGGGCGTGATCCGGCGCGAAGCTTATTCCGACCGACCACCGCGTAATGAATACCGTCTGACAGATATGGGTCGCGATCTGTGGCCGGTGATCGTCGCGCTGAAACAGTGGGGCGACCACTGGCTGGGTGACGGGGACAGTCCCATTAAGATTGTGCACAAAGGTTGTGGACACGTGACCCAACCCAGCATGAATTGTGCAGATTGCGGACAGGCAATGATCGCCCACGACGCAAGAGCTGAACTTTCCCGGCGATTCGAACGCGAACGACAAATAAAAAGCGAGCACTACCATGATTAGGTTGTACGGCGCCAATGCCTCTCCGTTTGTCCGCAAGGTGATGGCCGTCCTGGCCATCAAGCAGTTGCCTTACGAGCACATTCCCTCAATGCCTTTCTCAGGCGATGAGGAACTGGCCAGGGTAAGCCCACTCAGCAAAGTGCCGGCGCTGGTCGACGGCGACCTTAACATTGCTGACTCCAAGGTTATTTGCCGCTACCTGGAGAGCGCCTACCCGGAAGTGCCGGTGTATCCCACCGACCTCCAACAACGGGCCCGCGCCGACTGGTTCGAGGAATACGGCGGCACCGCGCTGGCCGAATCTGCCGCCGCCATCTTCTTCCATCGTTTCATGCACCCCAAGGTGTTCAAGCAGCCGATCGACGAGGAAGCCGTCGACAAGATCATCAACAAGAACTTACCTCCCATGCTCGACTACCTCGAGATTCAGGTCCCGGCAGAAAGTTTCATCTTTGGTGATCTGACGGTTGCCGATCTGGCTTTAGCCTCTCCATTTGTAAATGCCGGTTATGCCCAATACACCATCGATTCTGAAAAGTGGCCGAAGGTTTCTGCACTGGTAGAGCGGGTAAAGGCGCACAGCGCCATGGCGCAGCTTCTTGAAGCCGAAGCTGCCGCGTTCGGTAGATAGTCGCAATCACAGGGAGATACTTGGGTGACAAAGACAAGCTACGTTCCACCTCCAGTCTGGAACTGGGTGCAGGAAAGCGAAAGCCGGTTTGCCAACATCAATCGCCCGGTCGCGGGAGCGACCCATGACAAGGCGCTACCCGTCGGCAAACATCCACTTCAGCTTTATTCGTTGGCGACGCCAAATGGCGTCAAGGTAACGATGTTACTGGAGGAGCTCCTGGCGATTGGCAAAGAGGATGCTGAGTACGATGCGTGGTTGATCAATATTGGCGATGGCGACCAGTTCTCCAGCGGCTTCGTCGAGGTTAATCCCAACTCCAAGATACCGGCACTCGTAGATCGCAGTACCGCTACGCCGACTCGGGTCTTTGAGTCTGGTGCAATCATGGTGTACCTGGCAGATAAATTTGAAGCCTTTTTGCCAAAACAGGAACCTGGACGTGCCGAATGTCTATCGTGGCTTTTCTGGCAGATAGGCAGCGCCCCGTATCTGGGTGGTGGCTTTGGGCACTTCTATGCGTACGCGCCCGAAAAATGGGAGTGCCCGATTAACCGCTATACGATGGAGATCAAGCGACAGCTGGACGTACTTGATCGTAATCTGGCCTCGCGCCGGTTTCTCTGCGGCGATGAATACAACATTGCCGACATGGCCGTTTACAGCTGGTATGGCCAACTTGTGCTTACCGGGCTCTACGAATCCAAGGAATTCCTGCAAGTAGGTTCTTACACCAATCTGGTGCGCTGGGCGACCGAGATCCATGAACGGCCCGCAACTCGTCGTGGTCGCAAGGTCAACCGTGCGAGCAAGAGCGGTGTGGCCGAACGTCATGATGCCAGTGATCTGGACGCACTGGAAAAACGCTAGCGAAAGTTGCTTAGTAATTGGGGGGGATTTTGGAGCGACTCGTTGTACTGTTTTGCGTGTTTTTTTTGCATGCCAACACGGCTCACGCAGACACATATTGGCTATCTCTGGCCAGCTTCCAGTCTGAGCAAAACGCCGAACGCTACGTTAGTGAACACGAAGACCTATTGGCCAGGCCGTTGATCGTGCGGCAGGCCACTACGGACAAAGGGCAATTTCATCGGGTCGTGATGGGCCCCTATGCCGACGAAGAAAGCGCCCGCCAGAGTATCAGCAAGCTGGCGAAAGAGGGGTACGCCAGCGCGTGGTTGTTGGTGGAACCAGGCGAGGCAGTGGTCATCGCCGCAACTCCTCCAGACGCGTCTTCCAGACAAGACGTCTCTCCTGGGCAAGAGGACATAGCCGCCCCCGCCGAAGAGCAACCGCTGCCGTCACCTCAGCTCAGCGACGCAGCCGACCAGCGTGAAGTGTTCGCTGAATTCGTAGCCGGGCAGCCGATCCGACTGACCAGGTTTGATGGCAACAAGCATAAGATAAAGATCGACGGTGTTGTGGACGAACCCATGTGGAGCACGGTCCCCGTGGTAGACGACTACCGCGTCGTGCAGCCAGACACTTTAGAGCCAGGCAATCACAAGACTCACATGCGCATGATGTACAACGAACGCGGCTTATACGTAAGCAGCGTCATGGAACAGCCTCCCGCCACGATCATCCAGCGCCTGACGGGCAGGGATATGTTTTTCGCAGTCAACCAGGAGAACTTCGGCGTCATGCTGGATACCTCCGGGGAGTCGAAGTACGGCTATTTCTTTGGCGTATCCTCCAGCGGCTCCATTATGGACGGAACCATGTTGCCGGAACGCCGCATGTCCTCTGACTGGGACGGAGCAATACAGGCACGAAGCAGCCTGACACCAACAGGCTGGTCGGCGGAGATTTTTGTCCCCTGGGGGATTCTATCGATGCCAACAGCGGGAGACATTCGCACCATGAAGGTCGCCACCATGCGCAAAGTGGCCTACAAGGAAGAAGAGTGGGGCTGGCCGCCGCTGCTCTCCACTAATTCAAGATTCATGTCGCTCATGCAGCCGATCGAAGTTGAGAAAATTTCACCCCGCCAGCAATGGAGCATCTATCCCTTTCTGTCGACTTCTTTCGACTGGGTAGACGATGTGGCGGACACCCGTCCCGGCGCAGATGCGTTCTGGCGTCCCTCAAGCAATTTTCAGTTGAATGCCACGCTTAATCCCGACTTCGGCAATGTGGAATCTGACGCGGTGGTATTGAACCTCACCGCCACGGAAACGTTCTTTCCCGAAAAGCGCCTGTTTTTCCTGGAAGGCCAGGAAGTGTTCAACGCGACCCCTCGGGCGGACACCCGGGGCCGCGGCGTTGGCTCGGGCGGACTTCCCTATACCATGGTCAATACCCGGCGGATCGGCGGCAAGCCGCGCAGCCCGCAAGTCACTGATGACATCTCCGTTCCCCAGCGAGAGCTGGTTCAGCGGACAGAACTCATCGGCGCGGTCAAAACAACAGGACAACTGGGCCCGTTCCGCTATGGCCTGATGGGCGCGTTTGAAGACGAAGTTAAGTTCGACGTGGTGGGAGACGCCGGTCCGCAGAATATTCACCAGGACGGCAACGACTACGGTGTTGCGCGACTGCTTTACGAAACGAGCCAGCGTGGTGATTATCGCGCCGTCGGCATACTGTCTACCGCCGTACTGCATGAAGATCGGGATGCGCTTGTGCAGGGCATAGACTGGCACTATCACACGCCAGCCGGTGGCCTGAAGATCGACGGGCAATATATGACGTCGGACATTGATGGCATAGACGAACGCGGTTACGGCGGCTTCCTGGACTTTGAAATGACTTACCGGCAGGGGCTGGTGCACCGGATCGGCCTGGAATATTTCGATGAGAACATTGACATCAACGATCTAGGATTCCTGCAGCGAAACGATGAATACCGCGTTCGTTCCGCTTTGTCCTGGACCACATCGGGCATGGGGTGGGCCCGTGACAATCAGTTTGATATTCGGGGCTTTGTGCAAAAAAGCGTGACCCAATCACTTCTCACCGGTTCTGGTGTCTTCCTTTCTAATCGGTCGAACCTCAACAACCTATCTCAACTGATCGCCCGACTTGGCTATTTCCCGAGCTCATACGACGACCTGAACAGCTTTGGCAACGGTGCCTTTCGTGTCGACGACAAGATCGATATGACGCTCCAGTGGGATTCAGACTCCACAGAGACCTGGCAGTACGGATTTACCGCAAGTTACAAATCTGAGGACGTAGCAAAGGGCGACGGCTATACCGTGGGTGCGAAACTCAAATGGCAGCCCAGCTATCATTTCAGCATCGACCTGGGTGTGAACTATGGTGAGCGCGAGGGCTGGCTGCTGCACCAGGGTGGCAACCAGATGGGTACCTACGAAGCGACCCAGTGGATTCCAAATATCTCTATTGAGTACTATTTCAACGCCTACCAACAACTCAAATTAGGCGTGTCGTGGGTGGGTATAAGAGCGCAAGAGCAGGAGTTTTATCGTATACCCGACCAACCCGGCAACCTTATCCCCATTGCCAAACCCAACAGCCCGACTGATCCTGAGAACTATGATTTTTCAGTCTCTCAGTACAGCATGCAATTGCGCTACCGCTGGGAGATCGCGCCGCTGTCGGATATTTTCCTGGTGTACACCCGCCAGGCGGATCTGCGCACGCTGCTCGGCGACAATGGCTTTGATCAGATCTTCGACAACGCCTGGCGGAGTCCTCTCGAAGACATTTTCGTATTCAAGATGCGCTATCGATTTGGCTCCTAGAGCTGCAGAATCGCTTTCGCAACGATGTTGCGTTGAACTTCGGCCGAGCCGCCGGCAATGGTACGCGTTCGATTGTTGAGAAAGCTGGGCATGGCAGTTAGATAAGCCTCTGAGCCAATCGCGTCTGCTCCCGCAACTTCCAGGGCGCCGGGCTGTGGCACGCCCGCCACTGGCACTGGCACTGGCACTGGCACTGGAGCGTCTGTCGGTGACCGATGAGGGTAAACTGCGCTATGCACTCAAGCACCCCTACTCAGACGGCACCACACATTTTCTCTTTGAACCCCTGGATCTACTGGCCAAGCTCGCGGCCTTAGTCCCTCGACCACGGGTCAATCTGACCCGCTACCATGGCGTGTTCGCCCCAAACAGCAAGCTACGGCCACGACTCGTGCCCGGCAAGCCCCATAAGAAACGCGGCCACAAGCCTGATGCCTCAA
>CAYMUT010000026.1:0-75561 GCA_964393625.1 uncultured Pseudomonadales bacterium | reverse complement strand
GCATCCTCCGTCGGGAACAACTTCCGCTTTCTGACGGCCTTGCGAACCACACTGTGCAACGACTCGATCGCGTTGGTCGTGTAGATCGCCTTTCGAATGTCCGGTGGATAGCGCAACAGCGTGTTGAGGTTCGGCCAATGGGGGCGCCAGGTTTTGCTTATCTGCAGGTATTTATCGTCCCACTGAGCGGCAAAGTGTAGCGAACCAGATTAACCCTGGGCCCGGGCACCAATGCGGCGAGCTTCAGGGCATAGCGTAGTTTGCCTTGCTGACGCGTCAGCCGACGCTGGTGGGCGTCAGCTTGAATGCTTCTGCGCCAATTGAGATGGCTTCATCAATGTCGTCGGCTTTGTGCGCAAAACTTAAAAACCAGTTGAGGGTCGGGTGAAAGACCGCACCGCGCAACGCCGCTTCGCTGGCAAAGGTGCGTGCGCGCTTTGCTTTGACGTCGTTGCGAAACATGAACGTGGGCATGGTGGGTGGGCCAGACAGCAAAACGTCATCGTGGCCCGCTGCCTGGCCCGCCTCGGTCAGACCTTTGATCAGTCGTTGCCCCATGCGCTGCATGTGGGTCAGGGCGTCATCCCTTTCGTAGATATCCAGCACGGCGATACCAACGCGATGGGCCACAGCAGAGAACATATAGGTTGCTGTAAGTTGCACCTGTTCTACCCCTTCACGAACCGCTTCTTTGCCCAATATTGCGGAAACCGCATGCCCGTTGCCCAGCGCTTTACCCAGGCAGAGCAGGTCGGGGTCGATGCCCATGTGGCGATGTGATCCTCTGGCGTGCAGCCTGAAGCCGTTGCGCACGTCATCCACCGCGACCAGTGCGCCGGTCTCATTGCGGAAATTGTCGATGGCAGCGATGAATGCCGGATCTGCCTCCCGGGTCGGTGTCACCGGGTTCTGGTCTAGAGGATTCATCATGATGCCCGCAACATCGCTGCCATGTGTTGCGATGGCAGCGTTGAGTGCAGAAGGGTCGTTCCACGGCAGGCGCAGAACGTTGCGCGTAGTATCTGCTGGGCTGTATTCCGGCTGCAGCGCGATTTCCTGGCCGAAACCGTGATAGGCGGAGGTGAATAAGATAATCAGGGGCCTCTGGCGCCCTGATCGCACGGCCCGCATCGCCAGATTGGTCGCATCGGACCCATTCTTGACCGGAATCACCCAATGCATGGTTTCGCTCCACTCAATCAGGCGTTCTGCGTAATCCACCATGGCCGCGTTATAGAACGAGGCGAGATCGCTTTTTGCGGCTTGCTCCTGAGCCACTGCTTCAATCTCCGGATGCCGGTACCCCAGCAGGTTGGGGCCGTTGCCGCAGTTGAAATCGATGTAGCTGCGCCCGTCGACATCGGTGACGCGGCAGCCTTCGGCGTAGTCGATGAAACCAGGTAGTACGTCATTACCGGCAAATCTGGCCGAACGGGAGAAAAAGATACCGCCCCGGGGGATGACCTGGTCGGCGCGGCGCCACAGCTCGGTGTTGTGTGGCCCGTTGACTGATGCAGACATGATTTGGCACCTGGTTCGGCGTGAAGGTAGTACGGGGATTCTAGTTTCCGGCTTGAATAAATTTCAATTGTTAAGAATGATGTGTCTGTTTCTTTCAATGCGCCAGCGGAGCAGCAAATGACAAGAAAGAGTTGGATCTGGCTGATCATAGGAGTGATCTACGCGGCGTTTTTCAGTTGGTATACCTCGTTTGGTGGCCCCCTGACTGACGACGAGATCGACCACTACCTCAGTAAGCTCAGCGCAAACAATCCTGAGGCGACGTCCCAGCGGCTGGCTTCACTGCGGCGCTTCATGGAGCAGGACACGGGCGATGATTTTGTCATGCTCAATGTCATCGAGATGTACGACCAGCCACTGCAGATTGAGGGTGTTGAGCCGGGCGAGAGCAGCGACGATGTGCTGGCGAAGTACATGGCCTATATGTACCCCGCACTGTTTTCGCGAGCTTGCCATCCGGTAATGGTGGGTGATGCCGCGCATCAGGCATTAGACCTTATGAATGCGCCGGGCATGGAAAACTGGACGCGCGGGGCCCTGATGCGCTATCGCAGCCGGCGTGACATGCTGGAGATTTCAACCAACCCGGAATTTCAGGGCTCTCATGATTTCAAAATCGCTGCGATGGCAAAAACCATCGCCTTTCCGCTGGATCCCTGGTTTTCGTTCGGAGATCCACGACTCATTCTTGCGCTGGTACTGGGCATGCTTGGTATGGGACTGACCAGGTGGTTTGCAGGCGGAAAGGCACGGACTGACTGACGTCTACCCAGCAGCCTCGAAAGATATATCGTCTAGCCGCAATGCACTCGAGCTCCAGCGAGGCTCCCAGTGCAAGCCCCCGGTAACTAATTCACCGCGTTCGTCGGTGCCCACCAGGCCCGAGAGGAAAACGAGACCGCCAGCCGTTTCTACGATATCCGAGAACGGAAATCCCTGCTCAAGGCTAAGCCTGGAGCTGTAGAAATGCCCTGCTGATGTTTCGGTCTTTTCGATGCTTGTGGTGGCATCGCTTTGCTGGGCCAGCGCGGTGTCTGCACATAGCGCAACCGCCAGGAGTGTTGTGATGATAAAGCGCATTCATCGTCCCGGTGTATTGAAGAGCGGCTAAGTTACCACTGCCGCCGCGCCGATGCCCGCTTGAGTGCGCCTCGAAAGACCCTGCTCCTGCTTTAATTTATACTGAAAAAGGGGTGAAACAGGGGAACAGCCGTGAGCGAGACAAACTCAAGTCATAAGGGTGGTGTTACTTACCACGCACCGGAAGACGGTTATTTCGAAAAACGTGGGTTAAAGAAATACGCAGGCGTGTTTTCGCTCTGGGCGCTTGGCGTCGGGGCGGTGATATCCGGCGACTTTTCGGGTTGGAATCTTGGTGTGGGGCAGGCAGGTTTCGGCGGATTCCTGATCGCCGTTGGCCTCATTACCGTCATGTACGTTGGTTTGTGTTTCTCCATCGCCGAGATGTCGCCAGCGCTGCCGCATACGGGAGGCGCCTATTCTTTTGCGCGCACCGCTTTAGGCCCGTGGGGCGGGTATGTCACGGGGTTGGCGGAGAACATGGAGTATGTGATCACCACCGCGGTGGTTTGTTACTTTGCCGCTGCTTACCTGCAGAGTATTTTTGGTACTCCTGATGTGGCGCAGCCGTTTTGGTGGGCGGGCCTGTATGTCATTTTCGTGGGGCTCAACATTTTTGGCGTCGAAGAATCGTTCAAGTTCGTCGTCGTCATCACGTTGATCGCACTTGCCATCCTGGCCATCTTCTTTGCTAGCGCTATTCCGCACTTTGCGTGGGATAACCTGTGGAACATTCCACCGGAGCCAGGTGAATCAAAGTACCTGCCCTTTGGCCTGGCTTCCGTTGGTGCTGCCATGCCTTTTGCGATATGGCTTTATCTGGCGATAGAACAATTGCCTTTAGCTGCCGAAGAGTCGGCAGATATCAAACGTGATATGCCGCGTGGTTTGTTGTGGGGTTTGGCGACACTTGTGCTCACCGGTGTGCTTATCACCTTCTTGAATATGGGAATAGGGGGTGGTGCCGCGTACTTTGGCTCGCAGACCGAAGAGCCGTTGCTTGAAGGGCTGCAACTTACTTTAGGTGTGACAAGCGGTAACCTTCTAGGCCTGGTCGCGGTAGCCGGGCTTATCGCAAGTTTTCACGCGATCATTTATGCCTACGGCCGTAACATCTACTCATTGAGCCGCGCGGGTTATTTCCCGATGTGGATGTCGGTTACTCACAAGACCCGCAAGACGCCCCATATCGCGCTCATCACAGGCGCGTTATTGGGCTTCACCGTTTTGATGCTGCTCTATATCCTCGGCGACAGCGGCGCGTTTGGCGGGGTCATTTTGAACATGGCGGTCTTTGGGGCAGTGATCGCCTACGCGATGCAGATGTGGTCGTACGTTGTTTTACGGCGGAAACTCCCTGATATCGAGCGGCCTTACAGGAGTCCTCTCGGAAACTTCGGCGCCATAGTCGCGCTGATCATTTCGCTGCTTGCCTTGTTTATGCTGTTTGCCAACCCTGACTTCAGGGTCGGTGTTATCGGTGTGGCGCTGTGGTTCCTCGCCGGTCTCGCGTACTTTGCATTTTATGCGCGCAAACGCATGGTGCTGTCGCCTGAGGAGATTTTTGCGATAGAGGAAGGCGGGCGAAAGTGACGGCCGATACTCGCTGCCCGCGCTTTACTCCTCTGGGGGAATGTTCGAGTTACCCCTCAAGACTGTGATTTCTTAAGCAAAGTCAGGGGGCGGCTGAAACCCGCCGATCTCCTGTGTCATGAGACGCGCGAAGTCGATGGTGATGTAGTCATTAAATTCGGCGCTCACGGCCTGCAGACCAATGGGTAATCCTGTTCGTGAAGGCCCGGTAGGAAACACCGTGCTCGGCAGGTGGGCGACGGTGATCGTGCCGGCCCAGAACACCTGTCTGAAGTAGTCCTGTTCCTCGTTGTCGACCTGCAGGGTGCGCCCGAGATAGTCGCCGTGGTCGTGGGGAAAAGCCTCTGTGGCCGTCTGCGGGCAGATCAGAATGTCCCAGTCGTTAAAGAATGCGTCCCACTGCTGACGCAGGCGAAAGCGTTGATTGGAGTGATTCAGCCATTCGCCGTGTTCCTGGATGGCAAAACGCTGCAGGTCTGAGGCGATTGATCCGTCGCCCGGTTGGCCGCGCGTGGCGCGAAATGCCTCTTTTTCTTCCTCAGACATGCCAGCCGCCATGACCCCCCACAGCAGGCTTGAATAGATCTCAAAGCTCTCATCGAAATCGATCTCCGGCCGTGCGGTGTCTGACACGGTCGCTCCGAGACCGGCCAGAGTTTCGCCGATGGATTGCACGCGTTCTGCCACTTCCGCTGCCACCGGGGCATGCTCATGGGTCGGGAGTATGGCTACACGGAAATCTGCCAGCGACTTTTTGCTTGGGCGAGGCAGATTCAGTTGCCAGCCGCGCTTGTCGCGGTTGGCGGGCCCTGCAACGATGTCCATGGAAACCGCCAGGTCTTCAGCCGAGCGGGCCATCGGACCGACCACAGCAATGTCCGCAGGCATGTAGTTTTCAGGCAGTGAATGCCCCTCGTCGGAGACAATACCCCAGGTGGGTTTATGCCCATATATGCCGCAGAAGTGCGCCGGGTTTCTGATCGACCCGCCAATGTCGGAACCCGCTTCGAGGCCGGTCAGGCCTGCTGCTAAGGCAGCGGATGAGCCCCCGGAAGAACCACCGGGAATACGGGACAGGTCCCAGGGGTTGTTGGTGGCGCCGTAGATGTCGTTGAAACTCTGAAAGTCAGCGAGATTCAGCGGCACGTTGGTTTTGCCGAAGAAGTGAGCACCCGCGCCTTTAAGGCGGGTAACACTTTCGGCATCCCGGGTGGCAATATTATCTCTCATTTCCGGAATGCCCCAGGTCGTGGGCAGACCCTCGATGTCGTAGGCTTCCTTGATGGTCATGGGCACGCCGTGCAGCGGACCGAGATCTTCACCCTTCGCCAACGCAGCGTCGGCGGCCTGGGCAGCTGCCCGCCCGCGTTCGAAATCGTGCACGACCACGGCGTTGATTTTGCCATCGTATTTTTCGACGCGGTCGATGTACATGTCCGTGAGCTCCACCGAGCTCACTTCTTTGGATTTGATTGCGGCAGCCAGTTCGACGGCTGATGAGTATGCGTCTACCATGTGTTTCCCCGGATTTTCCCTCGGGTCAGAGTCTATCGGAATGAGCACGAAATTACTTTCAGAACCCTATGCGTTGTCTGCGGCGCAGATCTCCGAGTACCGCGAAAGCGGCGCCGTCCGTCTGCCCGGTGTGCTGGATGCGGCGACGTTGGACGCGGTACGCGAGACCATCCGCAAGCTTACCCATGACGGCGATCGCGCCAGGCTGCCGCTGGAAGAGAGGGATACCTATGGTCGCGCCTTTACCCAGGTTTTTAACCTGTGGCGGCGTGATGCCGTTGCCCGGGGGTTTGCTCTGTCGTCACGCCTGGCTCGGGTCGCGACGCAGCTCATGGGGTGCTCGGGTGTGCGCATGTACCACGATCAGGCGCTGTTCAAGGAAGCGGGCGGCGGCCACACGCCCTGGCATTGCGACCAGTTTTACTGGCCGGTGGACTCAGACAATACGATTACCGCATGGATTCCCCTGCAGGAAACGTCGCTGCAAATGGGCCCTCTTGCGTTTGCCAGAGGCTCTCACACGATGACGCAAGGGCGTGACCTGCAGATCAGTGATCACAGTGAAGAGACCTTAAGCAGACTGCTCGTTGATTTTGTCGACGACGAGCAGCCGTTTGCGCTCGGTGAAGTGAGCTTCCATTCAGGCTGGACCTTTCATCATGCGCGCGGCAACACAACAGACCGGCCGCGGGAGGTGCATACCATCATTTACATCGACAAAGATGCGCGCCTGCGGGAACCCGCGACACCATTCGAGCAGTTTGATGCCAGGACCTGGTGCCCGGGAGTAGCGGCAGGTGAAGTGATCGACTCGCCCCTTAATCCGGTGCTCTATGCAAGGGATTGAGTTTCAGCGAGTGGCTTGTGGTCAGGCAGCTGCGATATCGAAGCCGATGTTCGGGAAGTGCACCATCACCTGACCGGCCTGCGAATCTTCGCAGGCGATGACGATCTCGTTGTAGCGGTATGACACAAGTTGTCCTGCAACGGGGATACGACCGTAGTCGTCAGGCGCCACAGTCACCGCATCACCCAATGCAAAACCCTGACCGTGTGAATCCAGTCCGGCGTTGTCGGGCCTAACGGGCTGTGCGCCGGTGCCGATGGCCAGAGCGTCTGCGCCGGTGATCTCAGCAAAGCGACCATGTCCGAAAGCCTGCATGCGCTCCACGTAGGCACGCACCTGCGTCCAGGGCTCGAACAGTGCTGTATTGGCAGGATTCCCGGCCACGAACCACAGGCAGTGATACAGACTGAAGTCGGCGATGCACGGCTGGTCGCCGAACAGAAAACCCTTCTGCAGGGTCGTATCTAGATTGGCCAGCAGCGCAGTAAAGTCCGCCTGTGCCGCCGCTGGATCCACAGCGACGATTGGCGCGCCGCCCGAAAGCTGCGCGCGGTCTGCCTGAAACGCTGTAATTTCAGCCTCCGACATCTGGCTCATCTGTGCAGCCAGGGCTGCGGGTCTGAAGTTCAGGGCAACGGTGGTGCGGAACAGCTCTGTATCTGCCCAGCGGGCCACGCGCTCGGCGGCGAATCCGGGCGCATACATCGCCTGGTTGTCCGCCAGGGCGGCCAGCCTGCGACAGATGATCTCAGTGTCGCAGTAGACGTTAGCACCGATCTGCATGATCGGAGTTTTGCGGTAACCGCCAGATAAAGGCATGAGCAGAGGCCGGGGCATGATGGGCGGGATAATCACCGACTGCCACTGCAGGTCGAGGTAACCGAACAACGCCCGGATCTTTTCCGAAAAAAGGCTGGGCGGGTAGTGGTGCAGGATAGGCGTGGTCATGAAAAACTTCCGTTAGTTCTAGGCTTGTCCTGGCGCACATCAGCAGCGAGAGCGTGATTGTCCAGAAGTTTTCAGCAGGCTTAGTCGTTCAGTCACCCGGGTGGACAGAAACGCTAAAACGCGCCAACATCATAGCCATTTCGCGCACTGCTGGCCGCACATTCAGTGCCCGATTTTGAGAAAGAGAGGTCGTTATGAGCACACTTGCGAACGTGCGCCGGTCGATTTTTCCTCGGGAACAGGACACCTGGGGAAGTATCGCTGCACGAGAATTTCCAGATCAGGAGCAGGATACGGTAGTGAGTCAGCTGCAGAGCTGGAATATGCATGTATTTATGCGGCCCACCGGATCGGGCAGCCAGATTCTACCCAGCGATGTGATCTTTCTGGAAGCGCCACTCGCGCAATGACCGCAGCCAGCAACAGCAGTGCCGAGGCAACCATTGGTGCGGTGCGATTAGCGGCGGCCCACGAAGGTGTTGCTGAGCTGATTGTCGAGCTGGCGCATCCGAACGGAGGGCGTTCTGAGGTGGCGCTGGATCATTTATCTGCCAACGCGCTGCTGAAGAGCTGCGCCGCAGGTCACCCGGACGAACTCATCGGGCACAGCTGGAGCAAGGTACGTGACGCCATGGCGGTGTCCTGGAACAGATTCAATTCAGGCCCACATGCGGGCTGAGAGAAAAGCAATTAGATGAAAGGAAAACAAATGTACGATCTACTGATCAAGAACGGGCGGATCATCGACGGCAGTGGTTTGCCGGCATATACCGCAGACCTGGCCGTGTCTGACGGGCGGGTAGTCAAAATCGGACGCATTGAAGCGGCAGCGGAACGCTCCATAGATGCAAAAGGCATGGCGGTTGCTCCCGGCTTCATAGACCCGCACACACACTTTGATGCGCAACTGTTGTGGGACGGTGCTGCCAAGCCCGCACTCGCCCATGGCGTGACCACCATTGTGCCCGGCAATTGTTCGCTGTCGCTGGCACCGCTGAAAGAAAAACACCGTATGAAGCTGGTGGGCATGTTCAATCAGATTGAAGAGATGCCGCACAAGGCCTTTGCCGAAGGGGTGGAATGGAACTGGGAAACGTTCGATGAATATGTAGAGCGTATCGCCAAAGACCTCGTCATTAACGTGGCGCCGCTGGTAGGCCACAGCCTGTTGCGACTGTGGGTGATGGACGATGAGTCCATGCAGCGCACGGCGAGCGATGAAGAAATTGCTCAGATGCAGGGTCTGCTGCGCCAGTGCCTGGATGCCGGCGCCATTGGTCTGTCGACGAGTTTTGTGGATATGGATGAAACGCTGCAGCCGGTACCCAGCCGCTATGCAGACATGCGCGAATTGCGTGCGCTCAGCAGCGTGCTGGGTGAATACGGTCGAATTCTGCAGATTGTGCCGGAGTTCTACGATGCGGACGTCAACATCGCGCGTGTAGATCAGCTGGCCGAGCTGTCACTTGAGTTTGGTATTCCCACCACGTTCTCTCCTTTGTTTGTGAACAACGACAACGCTGCAGCCGTGGACCGCGTCATGCAACGGGTAGACGAGCAGTTTGCTCGAGGTGCCCGGGTGTGGCCGCAGGTGCAGACCCGGCCGATCGATATCAGTTTCAGCTTTGCGGTACCGAGTCTTCTGTTTATCCGCTTCCCGTCCTGGTACCAGATCATGCGCTTTGGCACCCACGAGGAGATTGTTGCTGCGTTTTCTGACAGTGAGCGTCGCCAGGGGCTGATTGCTGAAGCACAAATGCTGGAGGCGCTATGGCCCAGGCTCGTTCTGAGACAGGTGAATTCTGCAGCGAACCAGCCGCTGGTGGGCAAAACGCTGGCTGAAATTGCCGAGCTGCGTCAGTCGACGCCGGTGGATGTCATGATCGATCTGTCGCTGGAGGAAGATCTCGACGCTCACTTCCTGGCCGCCGATATGGGTCATAACGACGATCCGGCGGTGGGTGCACTGTTGGATCATCCGCGTGTGCATGTAGGCGCCAGCGATGGCGGTGCGCACATTCTTTCGTTCTCTACCTACGGCGATACCGGCTATCTGCTGGGTCACTTCGTGCGGGAAACCCAGCTGCTGGGCCTCGAGGGCGCGATCAAGAAAATTACCGCGGATACCGCGGCGATCTGGGGTATCGATGAACGAGGCCTGCTGCGCCCGGGCTACGTTGCAGATATCACGATTTTTGACCCCTCTACCGTAAACCGGGGGCCCGAGTACTACCTGCAGGATGTGCCGGGTGATGGCAGCCGGTACGTACGGGATCCGGTCGGTATCGACACGGTGATCGTCGGTGGCGATGTGGCCTGGTCCGCAGCAGGCGGCTATACAGAGACGACCCGAGGGCAGATTCTGCCCGGAGCTGCCCAATGAGTCTGAACGAGATTACACAGCGGCGAATCGCCACCAATGGTATTGAACTCAATATTGCTGAGCAGGGCGCGCATGATGCGCCGCTGGTGCTCATGCTGCATGGTTTTCCGGAGTCCTGGTATTCCTGGCGGCACCAGTTCGCGCCCCTGGCTGAGGCTGGTTTCCATGCCGTCGCCCCGGATATGCGAGGCTACGGTAAAAGCGATAAGCCCCATGACATAGAAGCCTATAACCAGGTTGAGGTAATGAAGGACGTCATTGGCCTGATCCCTGCCCTGGGCTATGAAACCGCGGTAGTGATTGGCCATGACTGGGGCGCGCCAACGGCCTGGGGTTGCGCGTTGCACTACCCGGAGCGGGTGCGGGCTGTGGGTGCCCTGTCGGTGCCGTTTTCACCGCGCTCGCCGGTCCAGCCGATGCCGGCCATGCGCGAGCTGTTCAAGGGGCAGTTTTTTTACCAGCTGTATTTCTTTGAACCAGGTGTGGCCGAAGCCGAGATCGAAGGTGATCTGCGTATGTGCCTGAAGAAATTTCTGGTGATGGGTTCAGGCCAGGCTGACCTTTCTGCCATGCCGCAGAAAGGACCGGACGACGACATGTTTTCTGACATGCCGGAGCCTGAGGGTATGCCGGAATGGTTGACCGAGGCGGATCTCGATTTCTACACCGGCGAGTTCACTCGATCCGGCATGCGGGGCCCGCTGAACTATTACCGTAACCATGACCTGACCTGGCAGTTAACGGAAGGCGCGCCGACCGGGATCCACCAGCCGGCCATGTTTCTGGCCGGAGACAAAGATGGCGTGATCATGATGGCGGCTCAGGCGCTGCAGGCCATGCCCGATCATGTCAGAGACCTGCGTATCAACGAGCTGATACCTGGTATCGGTCACTGGACTCAGCAGGAAGCGCCCGAACAGGTGAACGGGAAGCTGCTGGAATTCCTCGCTGAACTGAGTTGACCGGTCAGTCAGCTACGCTGGCAGGCACCCAACTGCCATGAAAGCCATTAGGAATGCGGGGTAATTCCACCTCTGCTACCGGCTCATTGTCCATAGATTGAGCATCCATGATGACAAAGCTGCTGGCATCTCGACCGGCATCATAAACATAGGTCATGAGATACCCATCGTCTTCGCCTTGAGCATTCTCGTTGGGCACAAATACGGGTTCGCCGCAGATCCGACCTTTGCCAAACTCGATATCGTTGCGAACACCCGTATCGCGATCGTATTTAAGAATGCTGCCCAGCGCATCGCTGGGGTCGTCTGTCATGCCAGACATGCCCATCATATAGCCATACCGGTGCTTCAGCCCGATGACATGGTCCGCAACCCGTGGAAATTCTGCGGCTCGATCGTCGATTTGCTCTTCGCTCACCTTGCCGCTCCTGGTGTCGATGACCCAGCGCCATAGATCAGGATTGGGGAAGTCCACCGCCGACTCTCTCCACATATAGGGGAAGCGAGCCACATCGAGAATAATCTTGTCGCCTTCTTCATAAGAATTCATGGGATGGAACACATAGCAGGGATTGATTTCATACCAGGTGACCTGATCATCTGTGCCGTTGCGCGGCATTACCCCCAACCGCGCCGGATAGTCGTCATCCCACCGAATAGGCATGTCACCACTCATCGCCAACTCCATATTGAAGCAGGCGGGCAAGTCCATGAAGATCACGTAGTTTTCGGTCACATTGAAGTCATGCATCATGGTAGGGCCGCCCACCGTAATGTTTTCCGTCTGCACAAGCGCACCATCGGCAGAGACGCGCAAGTAACGCAGATAAGGCTCCATGGCGGAATAACCAAACGCCAACAACTCGTCAGTCACCGGGCAGATTTTCGGGTGCGCCGTAAATGATCCGCTCAGCACGCCATCAAAATCCGTCGCTCCCACAGTGCCCAGTTCGCCATCCAATACGAATGGAAAGTGGCCTTCCTCAAGCGCCAGGATTTTTCCCGCATGGCCGACAACATGTGTGTTGGCCTTTGAGCAGGTCATGTCCATCAACACGTTGAGATCTAAACCCTCGCCAACCTCTCCTTTGACGAAGGGCGTCTGTACGTAGCGATTGCGATACCACTCAGCCTTGCCATCGCGCAGGCGAATACCGTGAATCATGCCGTCACCAAAGAACGGGTGAGGGCTGGTGCCGGTAAACGGGTTCGCGCCGTTGCGCAAATAGCGCCCATTTAAGCCCTCGGGTATAGAGCCTTTAACCGCGAGATCGACCAGAGTATGTTCTTCAGAAACCGGGCGACCATTGCCGCGCAGATGTGAGGGCGTTTCGTCGAGTACGGCTGCCATATGGCACCTCCAGTAGGTAATGCAATATCGAGCGGGTAACTATACGCCAGACGAGGGGAGTTGCCAGACCCACAGGCCTGATTTGGTGGGGGGTCTTGGCGTATTGATGAGGGTGCCGGTTGGGCTAAATGCCAATTAAGTGTAAAGAGCGAGCAGGGCCATCAGAAGCAGTCCCGCTAACGCACTCGCGGCTAAACCCGTACAGTTCCTGGCTTGACTCATCTCGCGAGGCAAGATCTCGCAGAGTGCGACGTAGAGAAATGTTCCTGCAGCAACAGAGTCAAATACCGCTTCGAAATACAGACTTGAATTCCCTTTAAGCGTTGCGGCCATTGCGGCGCCGAGTAAGACACCGATGGGCGTCATCAGTGCGAATCCGAACATTTGGGGCCAGTACTTTCCTTTCGCGGTTCGAAGCCCGAGTGCAAATGCAGCGCTACCTTTATGGGCTAGAATAGCAACCAGTATCGCGACCGACTGCGCCGGATGATCCTCAACACCCAGCGCCATTCCGGCAATCAGTGAGTGAAGGGAAAGGACAATAAATAGAGCAAAAGTGCTTGCATTGTCGCTGGTACTCGAGCTGCTGAGTCGGTGGTCAATCCACAGCAGCAGCACCACGGTCAGCCCGGCGGTCGCTGCCCATACTGGAAAATCCAGGTTCGGAAATAGCGTGCCGTAAAGCGATGCAGAGTCCGCAAGCGTATGAATTAACCCGGCGCCAATAAACACGCCACCGGCGATACAGTTTCCGACGCTCAGAAGATTGCTGCGTCCGGAGCCTTGAATCTTTACCGCCGAATACGCACCAGCCGCACCGACCGCAAATATCAGCGCCGCTGAAAAAACCTTGAGAACTAAGGCGCTATCGGGGTCCATGCATTGTCCTCCCTAATGAATGTTCGCCCAGTCGCCCGGAAAGGCTCCTGTAAACGTTCGGCTCATCTTCGCGTTTGCAGACTAATCAATCTTGGGGTCGTAGTCGAGGCGACGAAAGGGAATGATTGGTTGTGACCTCTGCCAGCAAGCTAAAGAAGCCGGTCATTAGTGATTTGGCAAGCATGGTTTTTGCACCGATTTCGAAGCCGATTTTTTTGCGGGGACGCCTGGTAGGCCCCGTCGAATCGTTCCGTTTCGACAATCAACTCAACAATGCCAGGATCTGAAAGACTGTATCCTACGAACAATACTGGGTGGTCCGCTAAGTACACCAGCAACTTTGAAAAAACGTACTTGTGGCGAATGGAGTAGTTGTTGTAGTCCTCTGGTAACAATGTTCGGAAGATTCAAATTACCCGTTCGTTGCAGGAAGAAGTCGAGAGGGTACGCTGAGTTGATATCGACCAGAATACCCACCAGGAGCTCGCGCCAGGAGGGAAGTAAGAGTTGGCGCCTCGCTAGACCCGCCCCGGCGAAAAGCACTAACTTCCCGTCATGCGCTGGGGCTGATTGATTTCGTCTGCTGCCGCTTGTCTGTAGTCGCTCATTGTTTGCGACCTTTTTGTGGCCGGTGGCTCAGGGCGTAGTGATCCTTCTGGAGAGCAGCGAAGCGTAACTGGTGGTTGGCAATTCATCAGCCGCAGTGGAGTTGCCGAGATCTCCGGCAACCCCAGTCTCCTTTCCTGAACCCTGCACACCCACACTAGTGCGTGGGGGCAGGGCCGCCGAGGGTGTCATCTGGCCAGCCGCTCTTGAGTTCGGCGTCAAGCAGATCGACCCATGAGCCGAGCGTTACCCGGCTGTCTTCAGGGAGGGGGATAGGCGACATCGCCGGCGTGCCGGCGCCAGCCCATCCGGGGCCGGTAAGCGGCAGCTGGCATGGTACGCAATCTTTGCCCAGATAAGCTTCGAAGACCCGCTCACGGTGGGGCAGAAACTCATCGTTTAGCGCCGGTGAAATCCGAAAATGCTCGGTACCATTAAGGGTTTCAGTCAGTTGTTCATGCACGTGCACGAAATTCAGTGATGCCGGCCACACCAAACCATTGCCAATGTTGTCATTATTGCTTAGCTGGTGGCAGCCCGCGCAATTCTGGGTTCTGGCACGGCGAACCACGTCGTCGGGGGCCAGGGTGCTGTTGAGACGGTTGAGGCGCGCCTGGATTGCCCTGGCGAAGAGCCCGTTCGGATCAAAGTGTGTAGGGTAATCACTTTCCGAGAAAAAATTCTCGGTACTTTGTCCGCTGTTGAAACTATTTGGAACGGAAAAGGAAATCTGCGTAACTCCATTTTGATCCAGCTCATCGAGTTGGGTAATAAAATGCCGCATGAACGGCGCGGTCTGGGCGTGTCCTGATGCCCGATTAAACAGCCCGCCCCACGGCGTGCCCTTGGTGGTTACCGGAACAAAGAGCAAATTGCCCGGCTGCACACTGTTATCAGGGGTGGGGACCAGCGCCAGCTTGAATTCCCGCAGTTGCCATTCCATCGGATTGGGTCCGGTCATGAACTGGTTAGTCCTGATCTGGCCTGCACCACGACCAAAATGTCTGGCGTGTATCACTGGCTCAACGCCCGCTGCGGGTAAACCTTCGAAATAAAAATCATGCAGCATTCGTGCACGGGTTGCCGGATCTGCAATTCCGGACAGCCGTGCCCAGAAATTGGCGATGTCCCGACAGCCATCGATGCCGCAACCGGGCTTCGGATTGGGCAACACGGCCTCGAATATCAGCAAATTCCGCCCTTCCCCTCCCTGCGGGTCGCGGGCAAAAATCACCCGATACTCACCACAGTGAGCACCATCCTCCGCCGCCAGGTCCAAGCGGTTGACCAGGGCAATAGGATAGTAAAAACCTGGCTGATTGGAATTGAAGGGATTATGGGTTATTTCACTGCCTTCATTACGTGGGCAATCAAGGGGAAAATCGTTCAGCAAGGCCTGGCCGCTGGCGTTGACGTGGTCATCGCAATTGGGCCCCAGGCCCAGACCCGGTGCCTGGTTTTGAGTATCCCACCACTGCGCCCACAGGCGTCGTTTGGTGAGGTTCGCAACACCACTATCGGCAACGAGTTTATCCATCACTTCGCCAAGTGATATCGCATTACTGACAACGTTAACCTCGGTAACCATGAGTGAGCGGCGGGAATCAATATCGGGGTTAAGCAAAACCGGACATGCTTGCATTGGTTGTGAAAATGCACTAGTCGGCATGCTCGCCATGACCAGCATAAGCAACACCGTTAAGAATGGTCGTGAAACCGTGACTGTAAACATAACTTTGTCTCCCAAGTGTACGAACGCACAATTGCGTTGCGTTCAGAGAAACAACGTTGGACTACGCAAACGGTTGACAAATGAAGGAGCGATGGTTGACGCGCTCTAATGGTTGATAAATGAAGGGCGATGGTTGACGCGCTCTATATGACGCTGCCATGGCCAGCTCGCCGATCTTCGCCTGCATCTGTTGGGTAGTTCTTCCACGTAAGCGAGTGCCCTGATTTGCGGGCCCACATCTAGCATCTAGAACCTAAAAAGCGTAGTCTGTCCGAGGATGAAAGCCATACCATAAGGGCAGGCAGCCGATGGCGTTGAACTTGGTAGAAGTGCGTTGGCGAACAGGCGCGGAAGCAAGACCGACGCCCAGGCCGGTGCCTCGCCGACAACCTCACGAGTCCGCGAACCGATGATCGAACCCAGCTCCACGGCCCTCCTGCTGATCGGCTACCAGCGGGACTACTTTGACCCAGGGGGCATCCTGTACTCGGTCGTCGAGGAGTCGCTGCAGAACAACGGGACCCTGGAACACACCCTCGAGGTGATCGACGCGTTCAAGGAAACCGATATGACCATGGTGCGGACCCCGCTCGTGTTCAGCGCGGACTACTCGGAGCTCGAGAACACCATTGGCATCCTCGAGACGATCCGCAACGCCGAGGCCTTCAAGAAGGGCACTCCCGGAGCCGAAACCATCGACGAGATCACGGCCTACGGCGACCGCATCGAGGAGGTCCGCGGCAAGTTGGGCTTCAACGCCTTCGGGCAGACCGAGCTGGAGTCGATGCTCAAGGACCGAGGCGTCAAGTCGGTGCTTATCCTTGGCTGCGTCACCTCGATCTGCATCAATGCAACCGCCCTGCACGCCTTCCAGACAGGGTTCGAGGTGACGATCCTCTCGGACTGCACCTCCAGCCGGACCGCCGTCGAGCAGGACTTCTTCTGTGAGACGGTTTTCCCCCTGTTCGCGAGAGTGCGGACCAGCGGTGAAGTGATCGCCGAAACCGCCACCTGATGACCGAGCGGAACGAGCTGGACAAGCTTGACCTCGCGACACTCGCAAATCATCGCCTGGTCGAGCGGCTGGCCCAATCGGAGCAGCGCTACCAGGAGCTCCTTGACGACCTGCCGGACGTGGTCGTGCGCCTGTCTGCGACCGGTTCCATCCTTTACGTTAACGGTGCCTGGCGGGAGCGCTTCGGCCTGGATCCGCTCGGCTCCGTGGGTATGGGGCTCTCGACGTTCCTGCACCCCGAGGACCACGGCAAGCTTGCTCAACTGATGGGCGCGGACGGTGACCATCCCGGCGCGAACCGAATCCTCCGCGTCATGGACGAGACCGGCGAGGTCCGCCTCGTGGACGCGCGCCTGCGGCGGGTCGCTGGGGAAGAAGAGGAGATCGTCGGCATCCTGGAGGACGTGACCAACCGGCAGCAGCTCGAGATCGAGCGCATCCGGGCCCAGCGCCTGGAGTCGATCGGACGCCTGGCCGGCGGCCTCGCCCACGACTTCAACAACCTCCTCGCGGTGGTGCTGGGCAACCTCGAGTTGGTCCAGTTGAGGATGCAGAGCGACTCGCAGAGCCTGCAGGACCTGGAGCACGCCACGCGGGCTTGTACCCAGGCGGCCGAGATTGCCAAGCAGATGCTGGCCTTCAGCAAGGGAGGCGCACCCAAGCGCCGCCACGAGCGGCTGGACGAGATCGTCCGCGAGGCGTTCGAGTTGTACGTGCGGGGCTCCGGCGTGGTGGGCATGGTCGAGGTGGACAACGACGTCGGCCTGGTTGATGTCGACGCCTCCCAGATGCACCAGGTCCTCAACAACCTCATTCTCAACGCCATCGACGCGATGCCCGCTGGCGGGCGGGTCACAGGCCAGGTGCGCTCCACAACGACGGCCAGCGGCAGGCCGGGGGTCATGGTCATAATCCGCGACGAGGGCGAGGGCATCCCTCCCGACCAGCTCGAGCAGATCTTCGAGCCGTACTACACGACGAAGGATTCGGGCAATGGTCTGGGCCTGACCAGTAGCTACGCCATTGTCAGCCGGCATGGCGGAACGCTCGAAGTCCGGAGCGAGGTGGGCGTGGGCACGGAGTGCCGCATCTGCCTCGAGTCTGTCGAGGGTGAGGCCCGGCAAGAGCCCGCCGAGGCCCCGGAAGAATTGCACTCGGTTCAGGGGCGCGTCCTGGTCATGGACGACGACGACATGGTCCGGCGGGTGCTGGTCTCGATGCTCAAGAACCTCGGCCACGAGGTGGCGGAGAGCGGCCACGGCCAGGAGTGCCTGGACACTTACCTGGCCGCCCGGGCCGCGGGCAAACCCATCGACCTGGTCATCCTTGACCTGACCATCGTAGGCGGGCACGACGGCCTGTGGACGATCGAGCACCTGCGGGAGGTCGAGCCGGAGGTGAAGGCCCTGGTGGTCACCGGCTACAATAATGCCCCCGTCGTCGCCGACCCCGCCGCGCACGGATTCATCGGCGCGGTCTCCAAGCCGACTACCATGGCCGAGCTGAAGGCTCGGGTCTCCGCAGCTCTCTCCTCAGATGGCTGCTAAAACGACGCTCTGCAATGCAAGATGCATGAACGTAACCGAGTGGAATGACTCACCATGATGAGCTGAAGTGCTTGTTGGATCAGCCAGCCAGATGTCTGAAAAGTTCTGACGACGCACGGGAGTTTAACTGAGCCATAGGAGGATCCAACATGCGACGGCGAATTTTCTTAAGTGGTCTTGCGACCACCAGTGCCGGGATGCTCAGTGCATGCCAATCGAATTCAAGTACGAGCGAAGTCGCACTGGATACTAACCCGTTTCAACATGGTGTCGCCAGCGGCGATCCGCTCACAGATAGAGTCATCCTGTGGACACGAGTGACCGGCAGGGGCTCCACTGAGGTGGCTTGGTGGGTTGCGCGCAACGCTGATGGTAGTGAGCAGGTCGCAGGGGGTAGTCAGTGGACTGAAAGCGGCCGTGACTTCACGGTCAAGGTTGATGCGGCTGGGCTGCAACCCGATCGAGGCTACTTCTATGGTTTTAAGTCCGGGCAGTGGGATTCACCGGTGGGCCGCACCCGAACCTTACCCGTGGGTGAAGTTTCGTCGGTGCGCATGGCCGTCACGTCCTGCGCCAATCACCCCCAGGGTTATTTCAACGGTTACCGACACATTGCCGGGCAAGAAGATCTCAATGTTGTCTTGAGCCTGGGTGACTATCTATATGAATACCGCAATGGTGACTACGGCGATGGCCGGGAAATCACCCGTGTTCCAGAACCGAATCAAGAGATTATCAGTCTGCAGGACTACCGACAGCGGCATGCTCAGTATAAGCGGGACCCTGATCTACAAGCAGCACATCAAGCCCACCCGTGGATAGTGGTTTGGGATGATCATGAAAGCGCTAACGACAGTTGGTCTGGAGGGGCTGAGAATCACACGCCTGAAACCGAGGGTAGTTGGGCGGCACGCAAAGCAGTGGCGATCCGGGCGTATTACGAGTGGATGCCGATTCGTGAGGTACCTACAGGTATGTACCGCAGTTTCAGATTCGGCGATCTCGCCGATCTGGTTATGTTGGATACGCGTTTGGAGGGCAGAGATCAGCAAGGTACGCGAGACGACTTGGATACCGCCAATGACCCGTCACGTTCGCTGCTCGGGCCGATTCAAGAAGCCCGCTTCCTTAGTCATCTACAAACACTGCAGGAAGAAGGCGTGCGCTGGAAGGTGGTTGGTCAACAAGTGGTGTTTGCACCTTGGACGGACGGCAAGTCGTCGTTCAATCCAGACAGCTGGGATGGGTATCGCGCATCACGCAGAAAAGTGCTGGAGCACATTGCCAGTAACGACATTCAAGACACAGTGATACTGACTGGAGATGTGCACAGCGCGTGGGGTATGGAGGTGCCGGATGATGCAGGCACTCGTCGAGCGGTAGAGTTTGTTGCGCCAGCCATTAGTTCACCGCCGCTGGCGAGCAATTCTCCGCAGTTACGCGAGTTGGTTGAACGTGCGCCCGAGGTAGCGCCCCACGTGAAATACGCTGATGGCGATCATAACGGCTACCTGTTGGTAGAGCTCGGTCGCGAATCAGCTGAAGCAAGTTGGTGGTATACCGGCAATCGCACGCAACGAAATGCGGATGCGGAAAAGGCGAAGTCGTTAACCTGTGAGACCGGAACGCACCAGCTTTCCTAGCCTGGTGCGCTGTCTACCGGTTTCGGGGTTACTGCGCGGGTATCCAGGCGGCGTGAAAACCGTGTGGCACGCGCTGTGGCAGTTTGATGCGAGCTACCGGATCATGGGTGAACTTCTGGGCATCGATGATGTGACACTCGCTGCTGTGCGTGGTCTTGTCGTAGACAAAACAGATCACATAACCATCATCCTCTGCGGCGGCACCAATGCGTGGTGCGAATACAGCTTCGCCTGACTCGCAATTCGGCCCGAAGTCATGAACCTGAATTTCTCCTGTTTCATTGTCGTACTTCATCTCACCGTCAAAGGTGGGTGATTCCTCGACACGGAAACGCGCAGCGTAGGTATAGCGATTCTTGTAGCCAACGTAGTCGTCATGAATGCGTGGGAAGTCGCAGTAGAACTCCCGGTCGATGGCTTTGGAGTTAACTTCGCCAGTGTTCAGATCAAAGCGCCATTCATGCAGCTGCCCCAGCTGCTCACTGACATCTGCGCCTTCTGCGGTGACGATGCCGCCTCGGTCGGATCGGCAGGCCTGGAAAACCACTTCGTCACCTTCTTCCCATGCGTTGGCAACATGAAACAGGAAACTCTCCTCGATCTCGAACCAGCGGATAGAGCTGTCATCACCCCGTCTCGGTACGATGCCGATGCGGCTGCCGTTTTCGGGATCCCAATGGACGAAGCCTTCGCCGCTAATCATTTTTTGCATATCGAAGGTCAGCGGCAGGTCGGGGAAGATGGTGTAATTCTCGGTAATGGCACAGTCGTGCATCATGATGGGTTTGGGAATGGTGATTTCAGTGGTGTGATTGGCACGACCGTCTCTGCCTACCACCGAGTAGGTTAAGAACGGTGGCATCACACCATAGCCGAAAGTCATCATTTCACCGGTCTTTACATCAATTTTAGGATGCGCGGTGAAGTGGTGTGTGAGGGTGCCATCGAAGTCGTGCTCACCATCAGTGCGCAGTTCCGGTAGGTCCACTCGATAGGGCGTACCGCCTTCCATCATGGTGTAGAACTGCCCTTGATGGAAAACCATGGCCGTGTTTCCGGTGTTCTTACCCTTGGGCGTCTCACCTCGGGCGATGTAGTCACCGAACATATTTAGACCCGGGTAGATCCATTCGCCTTTGGCGCGTTCTTCGCGCAAACCGTCTGAATCGACAAAGCGATTGCGATAGATGGCTTTGCCGCCAGTGATGTGCAGGCCGTGCAGCATGCCATCGCCATCGAAAATGTGATAGCGCGCTTCGTCGGGTACGTAGTAGGGGTTAGGACCGGTGCGTACGAAATTACCACTGATGTCGCTGGGAATTTCGCCGACAACCTGCAGATCATCTGCAGTTATTTCCTCGTATACAGGGGAATTGTTGCCTTGCAGGTGAGGATTGGTCCATTCGCGGTCTAGCACTTCAGACATGCTTGCTCCAGTGTCCTTTGTTGTCGGGATGCGTAGCTTTACAAATTGAGTGACACTTTGGAAAGTGTGGCTCAACAAAATCTCGCCGCTCGCACGCATTGCCCGTGCCGCACTGACCGAACCCCGGTACACGGCGGTAAGATTCAGCGCAATGGTCCGATCCCACTCCTGTGGGGTAGTTCGTCGATGGGCATGCGCATGGAAGATCCGCCTGGCTTGTTCACCCAGATGTGCAGCGTGGCAACCCGATCAAGTGCTGACGAGCCAGCCGCTCCAGCGCTTGCGGATCAGTGACATCTTCAGTCACCGCGGCCGGCACCGGTTACAACCGCAACCCTGCCGTGCAGGCCAGACATTCACCGTGTGGTGGGCCGATCTGTCACTCGATCGCGTACCGCCAGGGCGCTTCCGGCTGGGGTTCGGTATCATCGAGGCACCACAGCGGCATGGCGAGGCCGTCGCCCATATCTTTGAAAACCACCCTCACACGGCTGCCGATTCCCACACGCTGCACCAGCGCCGGGTCCGCCAGATTGCCCGCACTATCCGCCAGATTGCCTTGCACTCGCAACCCATCGAATTCGTTGGGAACGTTGCGCTGTTCGTCTAATTCCACCAGCAGCAGCATGTAGGGCGCGAACTCGGCGAACACCGGTTGAATTGCGTGGTGCACTTCGCCGTAAGAGTAGACTGTGCCCTTGCCGCTGACCTGTTGCCAGGTTGCCTCTGGGTGCGCACAGAAAGGGCAGGCCGTGGTGGGTGGAAAGCGCTTCAGCGCGCAGCTGGTACACTGCTGAACGCGCAGCTCATGGGCGCCACAATGCTTGAAAAACGCCATGTTTTCCTGGTCGAGATCGTTGAGATAGACACTCATACCCAGATATTCGCCGGTCATCGCCATAGCTGTTCTCCCTAATCGCCCCGCGCCATAACCATGGCCGAACCCATACCCGGCGTACCCCAACCCATGTTGGCAGTGAGCTCCACATTTTCGACCTGCCGGCATCCGCCTTGCCGGTAATCGTAGGTATGCTGGCGCTTGCCGTCAGGCCCGATCGGGCAGCTGTCGTCCGCATCGTGACGCAGTTGGCGCGTGTTTTCGATGACCATGTTGATGCCGTGGGTATAACCCTCACACAAGTGGCCGCCGCTGGTGTTGTTGGGCCGTTTTCCGCCCAGGCGCGTGGCTCCGGAGCTCACGTATTCACCCCCTTCGCCTTTTTCGCAGAAGCCGTAATCCTCGAGCTGCAACATGGTGGTGAATGTGAAGGCGTCGTAGGAACCGGTTACGTCGATATCTTCGGGCCCCACGCCGGCGTTGGGCCAGAGAATGTCTTTGGCGTAGTGGCCAGCCACCGTTGATATCGGGCCGGCCTGATAGTGGTGATCGGGGCGGGGCTTCATGCAGCGCCCCACCACCGATTGAATCACCGCCGGGGTATGTCGGCAGTCCCGCGCGCGGTCGATACTGGTAACCACAAGCGCTGTGCCATTGTCGGTCTCGACGCAGCAATCCAGCAGATGCAGCGGTTTGACGATCATGCGGCTGTTCAGCACGTCGTCTACCGTTACGCGCTGCTGGTAGTATGCCTTGGGATTGTTCGAGGCATGCTCGGAGTGGATGACTTTGACGTGGGCCACCTGCTCGGGCGTGGTGCCGTAATCGTACATGTGGCGCATGAATGACTGGCAGAACATCTGGCCGGCGCTCATCAGACCGATACCCCGGGTAAACAGGCTGTCGCCGCTCAGCCCCGCACGGGCCCCGCGGCCGCCTGTGCCGCCGATCCGAACCTGGCTGAATCCGTTCATCGCCCGGTAAATCACTACCGTTCGACACATGCCCGCTTCGATCACGCCCATGGCGATTCCCACCAAAGCCTCTATGCTGGAGCCGCCTCCGTATACATCCATATGGAAATTGGGCCGTATCCCCAGATCCCCGGCGATGGTGGGCGAAGGGGTCGAGTCATTGAAGCTATAGGAAAGCAGGCCATCTACATCGGCCATGGCGAGCCCGGCGTCTTCCACTGCAGCTCGAACGGCGCGTGTTCCCAGGGCTCGAGTTGTGCAGCCGGATCCCCGGGTGTAGCCGGTTTCGCCTACACCTACAATTGCGTACTTGCCGCGCAGATGTTTCTGCGAGCTGGCGTCGATCTCGCCGTTCATGTTTTGCCCCTCTATCCTGTCGCGGTCGGCGCTGCCAGCCTATCACAGGCTTGCGCTTCGCCGTTATGCCAGGTGGGGCTGGCTCTTTGCAATCCCGGCAAAATACCTTAGCTTAGAACGTGAAGAAAAGACGGAGCTGAATCATGATCGATCTGAGCCTCAGCGGACGGCGTGCCGTGGTGACCGGCGCAAGTCTGGGCATAGGAGAAGCGGTTGTGCGAGATCTTGCGGATCTCGGCGCAGAAGTCGTGTTTTGCGCGCGCAGTCAGGACGCGGTTGAAACCCTTGCAGATTACAGTGACAAGGTAACGGGTATTGTTGCCGATATGAGCGATCAGGCATCAACTGAAGCTTTTCTCGATCAGGTGGAGGCTGGGGCTCCCGTAGATATTCTTGTCAACAATGTCGGCGCATCGCCGTCGCGAAACTTTCTGTACATGAGTGATCAGGATTGGGTAGATCTGCACGAGTTGAATCTGCTTTCGGCGGTGCGTTGTACCCGCCGGCTCCTGCCGGCGATGCGCAAGCAGAAGTGGGGCCGTATCGTCATGGTAGCCAGTGGTGCGGCCAAGTATCCCAATGCTGCACTCATCGACTACGGCACGACCAAAGCTGCCATGATTTCCATGAGCAAATCCTTGTCGAAGAAGTACGGGCCAGATGGTGTGCTAACCAACTCGGTTTTGCCGGGACTGATTCACACTGCCATGTGGGAGCGTGCGGCTACGGAGATTGCTCAGGCCAGTGACTCCACCATGGAGGCCGTGCTCGAAAACAACGGCCGTGGCGTGCCGGTTGGCCGCTATGGCACCTCTGAGGAAGTATCCGCGATGATTGTCTTTCTTTGTAGCGAAGCCGCCTCTTACGTTAATGGCGCGGCCATTGAAGTTGATGGCGGAACCGGGGCACACATCTGACAACACCAGCACTGAGAGGGGGTAGCTGACATGCCGCCAGTGACAGACGCGGTTCACGACGAATACATTCTCGAGATTCCGCAACAGAAAACCATCGACGTCTCCCCCGAGCGGCAGGCTCAGGGCGAACAGCGTCCCTGGCCGAGTGGCACGCGCATCGTTTCCGCAGATTCGCATATGATCGAGCGCGACTACTGGTACGAAGGGTTCCCTGAGCAAAAGAAAGAACAAGCGCCGCGCATGATCTTCCACGATGGTTATTTTGATCTGACCATTGGCGAGAAACATATGACGCCTCCCGCCCTGGCCCAGCACCTGTGCGGCGCCATGGAATGTACGCCGGGATTAGACGACGTGCCGTCACGTCTGGCAGATCTTGACGTTGAGGGGGTTGAGAAGGAACTGATCTTTCCCCAGCGGCTGTTTGGCCTGTTCATGTTCGGCGAGATGCAGAATCGTGAAGAGGTGTTCGGGTTGTATAACCAGGCCATCGCCCGGCGTTGTGCCGAGGCGCCCGACCGCCTGTATCCTGTGATGGTGCCCAATTACTGGGACATGAGCGAAGCCGCGAGCTCCGTTCAAACCTGCCAGGAACTGGGCGCCCGGGCTTTGATGGTGCCTTTGAAGCCGGGCAAAGGCAAAGATGGCGAGCACATCAACTACAACGATCCGAATATGGATCCGCTCTATGAAGCCATCGCCGCGAGCGGCATACCGCTCACCTTTCATATCGGCGAGGCGGTGAGAACATCTGTGCACGGGGCTGCAGGTATTGCGCTGCTGACGCAGATGCAGGGCTTTCGCATGCAATGGTCTCAGTTGACGTTCGGCGGCGTGTTTGACCGCTTTCCTTCCCTCAAGGCGGTGTTCGTGGAAGGGGGCTTGTCGTGGGTGGCAAGCATGCTCCACGATGCCGACATGGCGGCGACGCACTTTCGCACCAGCATGAATCCCAAGCTGAAACATGCGCCAAGCTGGTACTGGCGCAACCATTGCTACGCGACGTTCATGACTGATCCCGCCGGGCTGAGCCTGCTTGACCGCATTGGCCCCGAGACCTGTCTGTGGTCTTCTGATTATCCGCATCAGGAAAGTACGTTTGGCTATACACGCAGCTCGATTCAGGCGGTGTTTGATGCGACATCTATAGAGAACGCCCAGCAGATCGTCGGCAAGACCGCGTTGCAGCTTTTCAATATGGAGTAGACCATGCTGTCTTTCCGGTACTGCTTCACGCAGCAGAATCCTTTCTTCAATGCTACGACCTGGTAACCGCAGTGGCGGGCTGATCTACCAGATCACTGAAGGTTTTTTCTTCGCCGGATAATCCGAGTCGCTCGTCGAGGTGGCGCACCTTTTCTTCGATGCGCTGCGCAGCGCCGTTCCTGATTCGTTTGACCAGCAGGTGTGCGACCGCCATTCCCGTGAGAGCGACAAAGCACAAAACGCCGAACATGTACTGGTAGCCGGTAGCTCCAGGGTAGCTGTCGAGTATCAGCCCCCAGAGCAGATATGCGAAAGATGACGGCAGGTAAATGATGAACGCCGCTACTGCGATTACCGATCCTGAAAATCGTTGCGGCAGACCCATTTCGCCGAACGGCGCAAAATACAACGCTCGCATGAAAAAAATAAGCAGGGCGAGCAGGATCATCATCAGCATGGCAGCCCATGTAAAACTGCCTTGTGAGGGCAGAGCGACCATCAACAAGGTACACGTCGCTACCAGAATCAGTCCCGCACGCATGCCGCCCGTCGCGCCTCCGAAAAAACGATTTGCTACAAACCCTGCGGGCAGCGCCGTGCCGATGCGGCCGCCCGATGTTGAGGCGATGCCGAAGATTGCAATGGCGAGCGCGGGTAGTGCATGCACGTCTTTGAGGTAGGTGAGAAAAAAGGGCATGGAGGTATAGGCCATGTAGACAGCAAAGCCTACGCCGCCGGCCAGCCAGACTTCGGGAAGTCGCAGGGTTGTGGTCATGCCGGCAAACACTTCGCGATTTGCTGATCGGGCATCTGTACCGGATTTGAGCAGGGTCTCACGTGGCAGAAGAAACCATGACGCGACGCCGAGAATGATCATGATTATGGCGTTGACCTTGAATGCCAGCTCAAGGCCCAGCAAGCTGTAGCCGAGCGCTGTGTACAATCCAACCGTCATTAGATTCTGCAGCAGTTCAATGCCACCGCGGCCGCCTTCGAGCAGGCCGAATATCTTGCCCTGATTGTTGTCCGACGTGGTTTTGCGCACAGCTGACAACACAGCCGGCCAGAAAGCGCCTTCGCACCACAATGAGAGCATCACGAACAGAAAGCAAAGCACCCCGAAGTCGGTGGTCGTGCCCAGGAAAAAAGTCGTGATGCCGCCCATTACCATGTTCACTGGGATGAGCACACGGGCCGAAAAGCGATCCTGGACCCAGGCGAAGGCCAGATAAAAGATGTTGTGTACCACGCCGTATATCGACATCAGAAGCCCGAACTGGGTTTTGGATATCTGCCACAGCTCCAGCATCTGCGGGAGCAGGGCGCCTTTCATGGCCAGTACTGAGAAAGCGAACTGGGAACACAGCACCAGCAGTACAAAATTGCCCAGCATCCTGCGGGAGGTAAACAGTGCGGTGCTGCTTTCAGCTTTTTCTTCCATGGTTACCATTATGTATGTAATTGCGCTTGTTACCCAGCAGTGGCCTTTGCCCGGTCACTGGCTTGCGCATATGGTTCGCTGGTAGGCTGGCTTGGTGAATACATTTGAAGAAATCAAATCGGCGCCATTGTGGTGGGAAGAGGCGCCTCGACCAGAGCGAGATGATTCGCCTCCGCCCCGTGAGGCAGACGTCGTCATTGTCGGCTCGGGTTACACCGGATTGCATGCCGCCCTGCAGACCGCCCGCGATGGACTCAGCACGATTGTGCTGGACGCTGCGGAACTGGGTGGCGGTTGCAGCAGCCGCAATGGGGGGCAGGTCTCCACCAGCGTGAAGGGCTCTTATGCTGAGCTGGCAGCGAAGTATGGCGGGCAACAGGCGCAAGCCTTGTTGCAGGAGGGTGTCAACGCACTCGAATATCTCGATACGTTCATTGCACAAGAGAGCATCGACTGTGACTGGGTTCGCTGCGGACACTTTTCCGGTGCCCATAGTCCCGCCGCGTATGAGCGTAAAGCGCGCGAACTGCAGGCTTTACCGTCTGCTCTGGGTATCGAATGGCAGATGGTCCCGCGCGCAGAGCAGCGTCGGGAGATCGGGTCCGATCTCTATCACGGCGGCGTAATTTTTCCCCGTCATGGTGCGTTGCACCCCGGAAAGTACCATCAGGAACTGCTGAGTCGGGTCCAGTCCGCCGGTGCCATGACCATAGGCCATTGTGCTGTACAGCGCATTGAAAAGCGTGATGGCGGGTTTGATGTTCATACCGCCGCAGGCGTGATTCGAGCGGGTAAAGTGGCGCTCGCGACTAACGGCTATACGGATGCGGCTGCGCCCTGGTTGCGCCGGCGCATCATCCCGATAGGCAGTTATATCATTGCGACACAGCCCCTGAGCGAAGCTCTGGCTCGAGAGATTTCTCCTTTCGGCAGAACCATGACCGACACGCGTCGGCTCGTCTATTACTATCGGCTGTGCCCACGGGGACAACGCATGATCTTTGGCGGTCGAGTGGCGTTGTCGGAAACTGATCCCGCCGTCAGTGCGCCCAGACTGCATGCGGCCATGTCTGAGATTTTCCCGCAGTTGTCGTCGGCGCAGATTTCACATTCCTGGCTGGGATTTGTGGGATATACATTCGATGCGCTGCCTCATGTCGGCGAGCACGAGGGCATATTCTATTCCATGGGCTATTGCGGCTCAGGTGTTTCGTTGGCGAGTTATTGCGGCTCGATTCTGGGTCGCCAGATGTGCGGCGAGGCCTATCGTTCGCCCTTTATGGATACCGAGTTCAAGACCCGGCCGCTATACTCCGGCAACCCCTGGTTTTTGCAACCGTCCATCGCCTACTACAGGGTCCGTGATCGCATTAACTGGTGAGGATCCGGTGTTGCAGTTGCCGAATGCAATGGCCAGGCTTCGCCTTTCATAAATGCCGATGAGCCATCTTTAGATTTCCAGGTCGCCTTTCAATAGGCGCTGGGCAATCGTGCGATTGAGTATCTCGTTGGTGCCGTCGGCGACATTGACAATGCGCAGAGCGTGCCATGCCTGGGTTAGTCCGATTTCGTTGGTGAACCCCATTGCGCCGTGGGTCTGTATAGCTTGATCCACCGCTTTGAAACCGACCTGCACGGAATACGCCTTTGCCATACTGAGTTCTTTGATGGCCGCTGAGCCCTGATCGAGCAGTGTGGCCGCGTTGAGCCCCATGAGGTGTGCACCGTGCAGTTGCGTAGCCGATTCTGCCAGAGGGAATGCTACGCCCTGAAAATTAGAGATTGTGGTGCCGAAGGCTTCTCGGGTTTGCGCGTAATCCAGCGCGAGTTCCAGGGCCCATCGGCCGTATCCCACCGCTCGGGCGCTGTTGTAGATGCGGCCCAGCGAAACGCCGTAGAGGGCTGCGGCGAAACCGTTGTTTAACTCGCCGACAATCTGCCAGGGCTCCACATACAGATCGTCAAATGCCAGTTCGGCTTCGTCGCCGCCAATGTGGCCAAACAATTTGATGATGCGCTGAACAGCAAACCCGGCACTGTCGGTGGGTACGATAAAGGCGGTAATGCCACCTTTTTTGCTGGCAGCGAGTTCATTGTCGGTGACGGCGAAGACTACGCAGTAGTCTGCCACCGGCGCGTTGGTCGTCCAGATCTTGCGGCCGGTGATGCGCCAGCCATCGCCGTCTTTTTCTGCCTTGGTTCTGATCATGCTCGCGTCGGAGCCGGCGTTGGGTTCCGACAGGCCGAAGCACATCGATTGGCTGCCATCGAGCAGGCCCGGCATTATTCTTGCTTGAGCCTGTTCCGTCACCTGCTCGAGCAAACGGCTGGGGCCGAAGGCCCAGTGGGCAAGGGCATACAGCATGAGCCAGTTTTTCGGCCCGCAATGATGAAACAACGCCTGCCAGGCGACATAGTAGGCAAGGTGCCCGAGGCCACCGCCGCCCAGGGCTTCGGGCACGCACATCTGATAAAAGCCTGCTGCGGCGGAACTCTGGCGGACCTCGTCAATGAGCTCGCGCAGGGCCGGGGCAAAGCGCCCGTCTTCTTCGTACAACGCGCGGGGGTCTTCGAACAACGCCTGATGGCGGGCGTGGCGCGGTAGAATTTCCTGTTCTGCGAAAGCAAGAATGCCGTCACGTGCTGCAACGACATCTTCGGGCAGGGGGGTGGCTATGGCGGTCATGTGCATTCCTGGCTGGTGAAAGTGATGTTCCCCGATAGCTATCGAGCATACCGTGCACGCCCTTCATTGCCAGTAGAGGAGCGAGCTATCGTGTACCATCCATGACAACCCCGGTAACCAGCGGTAGCCGCGCGATGATCGAAACCCTGCGTATCCTTGATGTTTCTGAAGGTGTAGCGGCGCCGTTCTGTGCCAAATTGCTGGGTGATCTGGGTGCCGATGTTGTGAAAGTCGAAAAACCGGGCGTGGGTGATGCGACCCGCCGTGTCGGACCTTTTCAGGATGACGTGCCGCACCCCGAGAAAAGTGCGGGGTTTTTCTTTTTCAATACCAGCAAACGCAGTATCGAACTGGATATTGAATCCCAGGCGGGCAAAGCTCAGCTGGCCCGGCTGGTTCAGCGTTACGACATTGTGGTTGCCAGTGACAGTGCAGAGCAACTGGCAACTCGGGGCTTGAGCCTGGCGCTGCTGCAGTCGTGGAATCCTGCGCTGATCCTGACCACCATCTCCGGGTTCGGATCATTCGGGCCTTATTCCAGTTACCAGTCTTCGCACGCAATTGCCTGCGCAACGGGTGGTTGGGCACAGTTGTGCGGCGTACCGGAGCGCGAGCCCCTGCAGGCAGGCGGCGCTACCGCCGAAACGCTCAGCGGCGCCTACGGGGCTGCTGCGACCTTGCTTGCGGCATGGGGGCGCAGGCGCCACGGCGCTGGCGAACATGTGGACGTGAGCACCCAGCAAGCGGTGCTGGCCGGTGCTCAGATACCATCACTGCTGTATGAGTACAAAGGCATCGTCGCGCAGCGCTATTCCAGTGTTGGCTCCGGCGCGGGGGCTGGTTACATGTTGCCCACTGAAACGGGCTACATCGGTCTCAACGCCCTTACCCTGCCACAGTGGCAGATGCTCTGCGACTTTCTCGGTCGTGGGGATATTGCCGAAGACCCCCGCTATGAGGGTATTTCCTGGGCAACTCCCGATGATCGATTGGAGGAAATCCGCGAGATTTTCCGTGAAGCATTGACCGGGCGCAGTGCGGAACAGCTGTTCCATGAAGCCCAGGCGCGACGGGTGCCCTTCGGTCTCGTACCCGATCTGAAGATGCTGTTTGAGTTGCCGCCCCATGTGGAACGCGGATTTTATGTTGATGTTGATCATCCGACCTGCGGCAGTGTTGCGGTGCCGGGTCTCCCCTTCAAGTCCACCTGCGGCGAACCCCGGTTGTTCCGTCCGCCGTTGCTGGGTGAGCATACTGAGCAGGTTCTGGCCGAGGTGGCGGATGTGCCGGAAACCGCATCGGTGGGTGTGCAGGTCACCGGTCCGCCGAACCCACTGCCCCTGGAAGGCATTCGTGTGCTGGATCTGTCGATGTTCTTTGCCGGCCCTGCGGCGGCGCAGATCTGCGCCGATGCGGGCGCAGATGTGATCAAGGTGGAGTCGATTCAGCGTATCGATGGATGGCGCGGCAGCGGTACATTGGCGCAAGACGACGTGCCCAGTTGGGAAAGCTCGCCGTATTTCAACTGGATAAACCGTAACAAGCGCGACATAACGCTGAATCTGACCGATCCGCGCGGCAGCGAAATCGTCAAGACCATGGTGCGCGATGCGGATGTGCTCATTGAAAACTACACCCCCCGCGTGATGGATAAATTCGGCCTGGGCTACGAGACGCTGAAGGAAATCAATCCGCGCCTGATCATGATTTCACTGTCTGGGTACGGCGCCCACGTGAGCTGGCGAGACTATGTGGCGTTCGGCATGTCGACCGAGCAGATGTCCGGGGTGGCGCACCTTACCGGCTATCCGGGAGATGGACCGCTGTTTACCGGTATGACCGGCGGTGACCTGTTTTCCGGCGTGATGGGGGCGACGGATATTCTCGCCGCGCTGCATCAACGGGCCGAAACCGGTCAGGGTCAGCACCTCGATTTCAGCCAGACCGAAGCCTGCAACATGTATGTCGGCGACGCGATGACCGGATGGTCGCTGGCGGCGGTTGATCCCGGTCGGCGGGGTAACAGCAATCCGGCCTATCTGCTGCAGGGCATCTATCCGTGCCGTGATGACGGATGGATCGCCATCAGCTGCAAAAGCGACGATCATCTGGCGCGGCTGACGGGCCTGGTTCAGCCGCAAGCAGATGTATTGAACGAGCAAGATGTGAGCAACTGGACTGCCGCTCACGACAAACAACACCTCATGGAACTGCTGCAGGACGAGGGCATTCCAGCCGGCGCAGTACTCGATGGCCCCGAACTTCTCGCCGATGAACACCTGCTCCGGCGTGGCGCCTTTATCCCCCAGGATCGCCCAGGCGTTGGTATCAAGCATTACCCGAATCAACCGTATCGTTTATGCCTCAGTGATGCGCCACCGACCCGGCGCGCACCGTTGTTGGGGGAGCATCTGGAAGAAGTGCTGGAGGTAGAGGCGGGCCTCTCTTCGGAACAGATCGTGGAACTGGTTATTGACGAGGTGATCGGTACCGTGCCGTTGGCGGCGCACTTCCCACGGTAAGCCTGTGTATCTGGCATAATTGCGCGTTTGTATTGTCGCGCTCGCTTTATGCCCCGTAACCATAGCAGGAATACATTATCGCTCATCTGTGCCGTGGTGATGGCTTTACAGATCCACGTCGCCTATGGCGCAGACGCTGAGAGCATCATCGTCGAACATCACCCCGATGCGCAGGTCAGGGTTGATGGTGTCATTGACGAGTCGATCTGGGCGAGCCTGCCCGTTTACGATCAGATGCTGGTCATCGACCCTGATACGCTCATTGAGCCGGAATTCGCGACGCGCACCAGATTTTTTTATACGGATAAAGGCCTGTACGTCGCTGCGGTCATGGAACAACCCGTTGTCACACTGGTAGAGCGATTGTCTAATCGTGACCAGGAACTCAATCGCGATGCGTTCGGCATCACCCTGGATACGTCTGGCGAAGGATTATACGGGTACTGGTTTGAACTCAATCTGGGTGGTTCTAAAGCCGATGGCAAGGTAGTGCCGGAACGGACTTTTACGCGCCAGTGGGATGGCGCGTGGGTCGGCGAAACGTCGACCCACGAGGGGGGTTGGAGTGCCGAGCTGTTTATTCCCTGGACCATCATGAGCATGCCCAGCAGCGACGACAGACGCCGACTCAATTTCTGGATTCAGCGCAAAGTAGCGCACGCCAATGAGCAATACGGGTGGCCTGCGCTGCCGCGCTCAACCGCCAGGTTCATGTCAGCCCTGCAGCCGATGGAAGTCGACGGCGTAAATCCGCGCCAGCAGTGGGCTGTGTTCCCCTATATTTCGGGCACTCAGGACGAGATCAGCGGACAGTCTGACTCGCGCGCAGGGCTGGATGTTTTCTGGCGTCCGAGCAGCAATTTCCAGCTGACCGCGACGGCCAACCCTGACTTCGGTGCTGTGGAGTCAGATGATGTGGTGGTCAATCTGACGGCGTTTGAGACGTTCTTTCCCGAGAAAAGACTGTTCTTCTTAGAGGGGACCGAGGTTTTTGTTACCTCGCCCCGCGCCAACCCGGCGTTTGTGTCCCTGCGCAGTCAGGGCGGCAGACAGCCACCCAAGCTGTTTAATCTGGAGCCGACGACACTGCTGAACACGCGGCGTATCGGTGGGGCGGCCAGGCACGTTGAGATACCCGAGGGCGTTGAAGTTTCGGGTATTGAACGCAGTCAGCCCACGGAGCTGGCTGGTGCGGTCAAGCTGGTCGGGCAATCCGGAGGTCTGCGCTATGGTGTGCTTGGCGCGATGGAGAAAGATGTAAAGCTCAGTGGGTTTGACGAGACCACAGGAGCCGGGTTGCGCGTCAGGGAAGACGGCCGCGATTTCGGCGTGGCCAGGCTGCTTTATGAAGATTCCTCGGGTGCCGGGCGCAGATCCATAGGCTGGATGGGCACGCTTACCGAGTACCCCAACAAGGACGATGCCGTGGTACATGGCATCGACACACACTGGTTGTCGGCGAACGGCAAGTGGTCGTGGGATACGCAGTTCGTTACGTCGGATACTGCGGATGCGACGGGTTACGGCGTTTGGACGGACATCTCCTGGACGCCCAGGCAGGGTCTGAGTCACGGACTCTCACTGGACCTGCTGGACGATGAACTCGACCTGGCTGATCTGGGGTTCCTGCGGCGCAATGATGCAGTAAATTTCAAGTACAGCGTATTCACAAGTGAGTCCAAGGGTTTGCCGGATTATCTGCAACGCCGCAGTCAGGGGCTATTCGCCAGCTCAGGCACCAACACCCACGGCTACATGGCGCGCTCGTTTCTCGGCTACTTTACAAACTGGGTGTTCGCCAACAGTTCAGAGATGCGAGCTGAAATCGACTGGGTGCCTGCCCACTACGATGACCGCACCACTCGCGGCAATGGAATATACAAAACCGAGCATGGCTACTTCGGTTCGATATCTTATGGCACCAACTCGGCGAAGAAATTCTCGACGTCCATACAATTGGGGGCTAGATCGGAAGATCTCGGCGACCCTCAGTATTTTGCCGACTGGGGTTTCACCTGGAACCCCGTGCATCGCTTTACGGTCAATCTGGACCTGCGCTGGAAATCGCGCAACAACTGGTTGATCCACACTGGCGGGCGCGATCTGACCAGTTTCGACGCCACCGAGCTTGCGCCCTCCATGTCGGTAGATTATTTCATCACCGCGAAACAGCAGTTGCGTATGACCATGCAGTGGATCGGCATCAAGGCGCGGGAGTCTGACTTTTACTTGGCGCCAACATCTCCCGGTGAGCTGTTGGACCGCACGAAGAATCCTGCAGACCCGTCCGACGATTTTACGATTTCCCGCCTTACTGCGCAGCTGCGCTATCGATGGGAAATCGGGCCCTTGTCTGACCTTTTTGTCGTCTACACCAGAGGATCAAATCTGGATAACCGCGTACGGGAAGATTTCAGTCGGTTATTGCGCGATGCTATCGAACAGCCCATCGTAGACACGCTGATCGTCAAGCTGCGCTATCGCTTTGGCAGTTAACCCTGTGGCACTTTCACCGCTATGGCCATAATGGCCGCCGCTTGAAGGCCTTGGTTTACCCGCCCCCGCTGGCGCTGCCTTCGATGTCCTGTTCCAGCAGCCGGGCTCCGCGCATAATATTGCCCAACGCATAGTTCCCTTCGTGGCAGGCATATTCATACACGCGCTGATCACTGCTGCGCCACAGATATTCGCCGGTCCAGGGGACGGTCCACTGGGAGGGGTCGTCAACGGTAAAGCGGTAGAGTATGTTGCCGTCCTCCTGCAGCGTGAAACGCTCCACCACGTGCACGTTGGCACCCCCCGAAAAGAAGCCCATGGACTGGGCGTTGAAGCTGGTGGTGTCGACTACCAGCGTGTCGCCGTCCCACCAACCGACAGAATCGCCCATCCAGGTGCGTAAACTCGCATCTGTATGTTCGCTGTTCAGACGTACCACCCGGGCATCGTGAACCATTTCAATAAGAATCATCACGTGGTCGTCGGTCTGTACGATGCGCTTGAAGTTGTTGTACAGGCTGGGTATCGATGGGGTCGCGCCGCTGAAACTCAGCAGGCACCGTTCGGCCGAATTGCGCTGTTCCATGTTGTCGTAAGGTCCGGGTCCCTGTCTGTCGAGCCACCACGCAATACCTTCGTTCTTTCGCCCCCTGTCGCGGAACCGCTCTGCCCGGCGTGCTGCGCCTTGCGGCGTCATCTGCGGGAACTGACCATTGGGCGGATCAACGATGATCGAAGTGCGGAACCGGCCGTCTACCATCAGCGCGTCGGTGCCGCGGTCGATCCAGAACGCGTTGTAGCCACCTACGTTGCCGGCGGCGCCGGGACTGCCATCGCCGCCTGTCGGGGGCGCATCGCGCTGCGGATCACTGACGGAATTTGCTGCTGCCATGCGTTGCTGCTCTTCTTTCGAAAGGCGTTGCGCCTCTTCTGGCGTGAGATAGAGGTTGTCGCCGTATTCCTTTGGCCGCGTCAGTGGTGTCAGCGTGGCGCTGTCGTAAGTGCCGGAAAAATCAGGCTTACCCGAGGCTGTGCGAGGAATGTCCGCTGCCTGGCTGGCCCAGGCCAGTAACGCCATCGCGGCAGAAGTGGCGAGTGAAATTGTCTTTCGCATGGTTGTCTCTCATCGTGCGCGCTTGCTGAAACCGCTGATCATAACAACATTGTGCAGCTTTCCGCTAAATCGTCCTGCGGCTCGATGGCGCGCGTGTGCGATCGATGCGCGGCTGCCTGAGTTTTGGTCTTTGCAACTGATGTTGCAATCGGTTTGAATCGTTTGCTCTGTTGGATTGGATGACACTCATCATGGGCCGAATTTATCTCGCCAGCCTCATAGCGCTGATTATGGGCTGCAGTGCGAGTTTGCCATCCGGTCTACCCAAGGTCGGTTCTGGAAAGGCGGCCGGGTGGCCGGCCTACGGCGCAACACCCGGCGGCACCCACTTTTCTTCAGCAACACAGATCACGCCGGAAAACGTGGCCTGGCTGGAACAGGCCTGGGTACACAATTCCGGTGATTTCCGCGATGCCGGTCCCAGCGCAGACGGCGGCTACATGGGTTCGAGTGCCTTTCAGGTCACACCCATTCTGGTCGATGAGACCCTCTACTACTGTTCGCCGTTCAACCGGGTTTTTGCGCTCGATGCGCGCACCGGCAGGGAAATCTGGTCTTATGACCCACGAGTGGATATCAGCCAGAACTGGGTGCTGCCCAATTGCCGCGGCGTGAGCAGCTGGAAGGCGCCTGATTGGACGGAATCAGACCCGCGACAATGCTTGCATCGAATACTTACCGGCACGGTGGATGCCCGGCTTATAGCCCTGGACGCCAGTACCGGCGAGCCCTGCGCAGATTTCGGTGACAACGGTGCAGTGGATATCACACCGGAGATTTCACGTCACAGCCCTCTGGAGTACGGTATCACCTCGCCGCCCGCCATTCTGAACGACCTGGTCATTACCGGTTCGATGGTGCTCGACAATGTCCGAACCGACATTCCGAGCGGTGTCGTGCGAGCTTACGACATCCGCACCGGCGAGCAACGATGGGCATGGAACCCTGTCCCATCCCATATGGCCCAGCGCGACGAAGATGGTTCGTTCCGCAGCGGCACAACCAATGTCTGGTCCATCATCAGCGTAGATGCTGAGCGGGATCTGGTTTTCGTACCAACCGGCAACACCTCGCCGGATTACTATGGCGGCCATCGAGAAGGGCTGGACCATTACTCGAGTTCCGTTGTTGCGCTGCACGGCGCCACTGGCGAACTGGCCTGGCACTACCAGATGGTGCACCACGACATATGGGACTACGACACTCCCGCGCAACCCACACTCATGGACCTCGAAGTCGACGGTGAAAAAGTACCGGTGGTGGTGCAGGTGACGAAGATGGGACTGACTTTTGTCTTGCACCGCGATACGGGAGAGCCGGTGTACCCGGTCGAAGAACGGTCCGTGCCGCAGAATCCTGCAGAAGGCGAGTACCTGTCTCCCACCCAGCCCTTCCCGACACATTTCCCTAACCTGATGGAACCCGTGTCTGCTGATGACGCCTGGGGCATGATGATCTGGGACAAAATGGTCTGCGCTGACAAACTCGGTGAATTGCGCAACGAAGGCATCTACACACCTCCAACCGTGCAGGGCAGCCTCTTTTACCCCGGCAACGGCGGCGGTAACAACTGGGGATCGCCGGCGATAAACCCGGATAGTCAGACCATGTTCGTCATCACCATGCGCACTGTGAACGTCCTGAAGCTCACACCGCGTGAAGAATGCGAAAAAGCCGGCCGCACCAACCAACGCGGCACACCCTATTGTTCCAGTACTTCAATGCTGATGTCGCCACTGGGCGTTCCGTGCGTCGAACCACCCTGGTCAACCCTCGACGCGGTCGATCTGGCCGAGGGTAAGATTCTGTGGAGCGTGCCCTTCGGTACAACGCGCGACCTCGCGCCCTTTCCGTTCTGGTGGATTCAAGGTATTCCTGCTATCGGGGGAGTCATGACAACCGTGACCGGCGTAGTGTTCGGGTCCGGAGCCATGGAACACGCTTTTCGCGCATATTCAGCACAGACCGGAGAGACCCTGTGGGAGGCCCGCCTGCCCACCGCGGCAAATTCAACACCGATGACATACCAGTTGGAGGAAGGCGGTAAGCAGTATGTGGTGGTAGCCGCGGGCGGGCATATGACGGGCTTCAACAAGGCAGGCGACCACCTGATGGCTTTCGCATTACCCAACGAAAGTGATATTGCCCCAACGCCTCACCAATAGGCTTAGATTCTGCAAACCATGCGGTATGATTGAAGATGTGTTACCCGTAGAGAAGTAAGCATGACGGCAACTGACAATGTGTTCTCGAGCGAGGCACTGGGATTCGACCCCGAGGCGCTCACCCGGCGCTATGCTGAGGAACGCGAGAAACGCATCCGAGCGGATGCCGAAGCGCAGTTTTTGCAGCTCTCCCACGATTCGCCTTTTGCGAACAAGTATCTGGAAGAAGACCCATACTGCGAAACGGTCGAACGCGCTCCCTTGAAAGACGAGCGTGAAGTGATTGTCATTGGTGGCGGTTGGGTCGGCATGCTCACCGCGGCACGCCTGGTTCAGGCGGGTGTTCGCGATGTGCGCATTATTGAGAGCGGTGGCGATTTTGGCGGCACCTGGTACTGGAACCGCTATCCTGGCGCACAATGCGACATCGAGTCTTATAGCTACCTGCCGCTGCTCGAAGAAACCGGTTATATCCCCAAACTGCGTTTTTCTTACGCGTCAGAGATTTACGAACACGCCCGCAGAATCGGCAAGCACTTCGACCTCTATAAAGATGCGGTGTTTCAAACCTGGGTGACCGAGTTGCGCTGGCTCGAAGACGAGTCGATGTGGCTGGTTTCTACCAATCGCGGTGATGAGATGCGTGCCCGGCATATCTGCCTGGGTACGGGCCCGGCCAATCGGCCCAGGTTACCCGGTATTCCAGGTGTTGAAACGTTCAAGGGGCACTCGTTTCACACCTGCCGTTGGGACTATGACTACACGGGGGGTGGCCCTGACGGAGGCCTTACTGGTCTGGCCGACAAAACTGTCGCCATCATTGGAACCGGCGCAACGGCGGTGCAATGCGTGCCGGCCCTGGGGGAAGGGGCTAAACAGCTTTATGTGTTTCAACGCACACCCTCATCGGTGGACGCTCGCAATAACGCTGAAACAGATCCCGAGTGGGCCAGGAGTCTGAAGCCCGGTTGGCAGAAAGAGCGACAGAAGAAATTCGGTGAGGCGTTTCTGGGCGGACCGATCGACCCGGCTTTTCTCGACGATGGGTGGACTCGGCTAACGCGGAACCTGAAGGAATTGGCTAGCCAGGTGGAAGGTAAAGCAGCCGGTCTCACACAGATTGCAGATTTCAAAACCATGGAGGAGATCAGGGGTCTGGTGGATGACACGGTAAAAGACCCTGAAGTGGCGGAGAAGTTGAAGGCGTACTACAACCAGTTCTGCAAGCGCCCGACCTTTAATGACTTCTACCTCGATACCTTTAATCGGCCGAACGTCGAACTGGTCGACGTCAGCGCTTCTCAGGGTGTCGAAGCGATCACTGAAAATGGCATCGTCGCCAATGGCAGGGAATACGCCGTCGACTGCATCGTCTATGCAAGTGGGTTCGAGATCACGTCGAGTTATGAGCGTCGTCTGGGCATTCCGATTTTCGGAATTGAGGGCAAGTCGATCTACGAACACTGGCAGGAGGGTATGCGTACCATGCATGGCCTCATGGTCAGCGGTTTCCCGAACCTGTTTCTGTGTGGCGGTGGCTTTGTATTTCAACTGGGTGCCAACTATGCGCATGGCATTGATGTACAGGCTGGGCATGTGGCCTACACGATCGGCGAACTGGGCAGCCGCGGCATTAAATCTGCAAACGTTTCGCACGACGCCGAAGAACGTTGGATCGCCGATCAGCTCGAAAGCAAGGGCTCGGGCTTTGTGCTCGGCGGGTCGCCCGATACCTGCACGCCCGGTTATTACAACCAGGAGGGTACCGCCAAGCGTTATCGCAACGTGCGGCGCGAGACTTACAGCAAGGGTGTGGGCGCATACATGAAGTTGCTGCGCCAATGGCGCGATGATGGCCAGTTAGAGGGCCTCGAGCTGACATAGCCTGAAGCGAATTCAGAGCTGTTCGAATTGCTAAGACCCCGGCAGGCTGTTTGTCCTGCCGGCTGCTGATTCGTTAGACTCAGCGGTTTTGACTCGAGGGTAGACTGATGCCACAAGTGATCGCCAGTGCACCATCCGACAATTTTTTTCTCGATGGGAATTTCAGTCCCATCGCTGAGGAGCGCGATGCCGAAGCGATGGAAGTTATTGGCGAGATCCCCGCGGACCTGTCAGGCCATTTCTTAAGGATAGGCCCGAACCCGGTTTACGTTTTCAACGAAGAGGCATACCACACGTTCGATGGCGATGGCATGATTCACGCCATAGCCTTCGCCAACGGCACCGCCCGTTACAGGAACCGCTTTGTTCGAAACGAGGGTTTCAGCCTGGAGCAGCAACACGGTGACTGGCTGTATAAAGGAATGAATTCGATGCTGGACCCTACGCCGGTGGAGCTGCCGGAGGGTGCGCCGCGGAGCAAAAACCTGGCGAATACGGCGTTCGCTTTTCACAATAGCACCCTGTATGCGCTGCATGAGCCATCGCAGCCGACCATCATCAGCTTGCCCGAGCTCGAAACAGTTGGTACGACAGATTTCGACGGTAAGCTGACACACCCTTTCACCGCGCATCCGAAGGTTGATCGGCAGTCAGGTGAAATGATGACCTATGGTTATTCGTTCATGTCCGAGCCCTATGTGTCTTATTCCGTTGTCAATGCAGAGGGTAAGCTGGTTCATACAACGCCGGTCACGATTTCCAAGCCGGTTTTCATGCATGACTTCGCTGCGAGTGAAAAGTATTCCGTATTTCTGGATTTTCCCATCACTCTGGATATCGAACGCGCTATTTCGGGTGGACCGGCACTGGGTTTTGAAGCGGAACACGGCTCAAGAATTGGTCTGCTGCCGCGTTACGGAAGCGATGCGGATATCCAATGGTTTGAGGTGGCAACAGGTGTAGTCGTGCACACGGCTAATGCCTGGGATGAAGGTGAAGAGGTGGTACTCCAGGCATCACGGTCAATAAATGCCGACATCGCCGGGGCAGGTACGTCTGAAGGTAACAACCTGGCGGAAAATCAGGGCAAACTCTACGAATGGCGGCTGAATACCTCAACCGGAGCAGTCAAAGAACGAACGCTCGCTCAGACACCGTGCGACTTTACTCGGGTCAACGACGAATACGCCTGCCACCCTACCCGCTACGTGTATGCAGCAGTCTTCAGTCCGACCCGGCCTTTTACTTTTGATGGCGTCATGAAATATGACAATGCAGATGGCGCGACCACAGAGTACGCTTTCGGCTCACAACGCCATGGTGGAGAAGCGGTGTTTGCCCCGCGCGACGGTTGCGCTTCTGAAGACGATGGTTACCTGATTTGTTTTGTCCATGACGAGGCACAACAGCAGAGTGAATGTCTGATCATTGATGCCCGCCAGGTGGCTGCGGGGCCGGTGGCCAGGATCATAATGCCGTTCCGGGTACCCTACGGTTTTCATGCCGGTTGGGTGAGCGCCGGTGATCTGGCGTAGACCAGGCCGTGATCCGGTTGCTGTGGCTTCGCCCGCATAACAAACACAAACACCGATAGAGGAGGGATCAAAGCGCATGAAACTGTACCGTCTGCCCATCGGTATTCTGCAGATCGGGGTCATCGCCGTTGTCGCAGGTGTTGCGTTTTATTCCGCTCAAGCGCCCTCTGAAGAAGAACTGCTGGAAGCCGGCGCGATCAGGATTGCGCCGCGGAGTGACAATGACGCCGTCTATGTTTCGGTGGCCGAGCTGAAACCTCAGGGTAATGCTGTGGAAGTCAGAGGCACCGGTTCGGTTGTTGTCAGAAATTCAATTGACCTGGTATTGCAGTTGAGTGGTCGGGTCGTCTGGGTGTCGGAAACCTTCAGGAAGGGCGGTAGTTTTGCGGCGGGCCAAAGCCTTCTGCGGATCGACCCGAGAGACTTTGAACTGGCCGTTGCCCAGGCCGAGGCGGACCGTCTTGCGGCGCAGTCCAACTACCAGCTCGCGAAAGCCGAGAGTGAGGCGGCCATAGCGAATTACGCCATCCTGAACCCGGGAAAAGAGGTGCCGCCGCTGGTTGCCAAAACGCCGCAGCTGGAACAGGCCAAGGCGCAGATTGCCGCGGCATGGGCGCGGGAGCAGATTGCGCAGTTGGACCTTAAGCGCACAGATTTTGCACTGCCTTTTGACGGTAGAGTGGTCGATTCAGAAGCGGAAGTCGGCCAGTTTCTTACTCAGGGGCAAAAGTTTGGAGAGGTCTTTGATGTGGCATCCGTCGAGGCATTGGTGCCGATTTCGCCGCGGGATCTGGAGATTCTGCAACCCGTGATAGGCCGTCGCGCCAGTCTCAGTCTGGGTGATACCCAGGTGCAGGCTACCGTCGCTCGGGTGTCTCCGAACCTGGACGAGAGAACGCGGTTCGCCCAGCTGTATCTGTCTTTAGAGAACGCGACGGAGGTTTATCCTGGCTCGTTCTTCAACGTTCTGATCGAGGGTCCTCGTCTGCCCAACACAATGTTGCTGCCGGAGGCGGCGGAACAGATCAATGAGTCGGTTTGGGTCCTCCGCAACGGCAAGCTTAAACGCGCACAACCAACGTTCATCAACCGACAGACCTCCGGCGTGATTGTTGAGCGTTTCGATGCAGGGGAAGGCGTAGTGCTCGGCACGGTACCTGGCGCAAAGGAGGGCATGCTGGTGATGTCCGAGCCTGATTGATGAAAGAAGATCGCAGCAGAGTCGAAGCGCCGCTGATCGGAAGGGTTCAGGATTACTTTGCGGGTAATCCGGTCGCGGCGAACCTGTTAATGGCCATCATGCTGATTGGCGGGTTTGTTGCCGCGACCTCCATTACATCCCAGACATTTCCGACGCTGGACCTGGGCCAGATCAACATTACCGTCCCGTATCCTGGCGCCACGCCTTCCGAGGTAGAAGAGAGCATTACCCGGCGAATTGAAGAAGCTGTCATTGGCATAGATGGCGTCAAGCGCGTGACATCGCGCGCCTACGAGAACTCGGGTGCGGTCTCGGTTGAGTTGAAAGATTTCGCCGACCAGTCGAAGGTCAGAGACGATATAGAGATGGCGGTGGAACGGCTGAGCGACTTTCCACCGGGGCGCGCGGAAGAGCCAGACATCGTGCGCCTGGAAACCGTAGGCGAGGTCATGACGCTGGTGGTCTCCTCAGAGCTATCTGATCTGCAGCTCAGACAGGGAGCTGAGCTGATTGAGCAGGAGTTGTTGGCGATACCCTCGGTCTCGCTGGTTTCGCTGTTCGGCGCTAAGGATTACGAGATCTCCATCGAAGTAAAGCAGGAAAACCTGCGCCGTTATGGGCTCTCTATAAGTGAGGTAGCCGACGTGGTGCGAGCTTCTTCACTCAATTTATCTTCGGGTGAAATCCGCACCAAAGCCGGTGATCTGCTGCTGCGTACCAACAAGAAGAGCTACAGCGGTAAAGAGTTCGAGGACATTACCGTTAGAGCCTTGCCAAACGGGTCTTTACTCAAGTTGAAAGACATCGCACAGATAAGAGATGGCTTTACAGAAGATGAACTGATCCATGAATTCAATGGCAAGAAGAGTCTGTTTCTGAAAGTTCAGAAATCAGAATCCGAAGATGCGATTGCCATCGCCAACGATATCCGCGCACGGCTTGCGACTTACTCGCCACCCAGCGGTATAGACATTGATATCTGGGATGATGAAACCGAGACCACGAAGAATTATCTGAGCATCATGGCCCGCAACGGCATACTCGGATTTATTCTGGTTTTTCTTTTCCTGGTGCTCATGCTCGACCTGCGGCTTGCTACGTGGGTGGCCATGGGTGTGCCGATTACCTTCTTTGGTGCCTTTATTTTCTTTGACTTCTTTGGCGTCAATTTCACCTTCTTTACCCTGCTGGCGTTGATCATCGTTCTTGGCATCGTCGTCGACGATGCCGTTGTGGTTGGAGAAAACATCATTGCCGAGCAGGAGGGTGGCCTGACCGGCATCGACGCCGCGCGCAAGGGCGTCGGCGGTGTGGCAGCGCCGGTTACGGTAGGTGTGCTGACGACCATGGCGGCCTTCGCGCCGCTGGGATTAGTCTCGGGCTTTTTGAGTCAGTTTTATCAGGCGGTGCCAATCGTCGTCATAACGGTATTGCTGATGTCGCTAATTGAAGCTTTTTTGATACTGCCTGCTCACCTGACCCATGGTTCCAACTGGAGTCGTTGGCCTCTGGACAATATTCAGCAGACAGTCTCGCGAGGTTTGGCGGCTTTTCGCGCGAAGGTAGTCATGCCCCAGGTGCAAAATGCCATCCGCTACAGAAAAACCACCATCGCGGCATCGGTGCTGTTTTTCGCGCTCGCCATGAGCCTGGTGGCTTTCAAAATCGTGCGGTTCGAATTTCTGCCGAGTATTGAATCAACACGCATTTCAGCCAGCCTCGCATTTCCGATAGGAACGCCCTTTGAGGTTACCCAGGCAGCGGCGGAGACACTGGTTTCGGCAGCCGAGCGTGTGAACGAGCGCGCACAGGGCAACTCGTTCAAATCCGTCAGCATGACGGTAGGTGGTCAGACCTCCACCGGCGGTGGTCCATTTGGCGGGGGGCGGGTAACGATGGCCAATCACCTTGCCTCTATTCAGATCCGTCTTAATCCTGAACCGTTGAGAAAGTTGTCTGCTGATGAGTTAGAGCGAATGTGGCGCAACGAGGTAGGCCGCATACCTGGTGTCGAAAAACTGAATTACGTATCTCAGTTCTTTGGCAACCCGTCTGATATCGCGTTTGAACTGACGCATCAGGACGACGCAGTCCTGAGCGAAGCTGTAGAGGAATTGAAAGCGCGATACGAAGAGTTCCCGGCGATGTTTGAGGTTCAGGATTCCAACTCGCTGGGGAAAAGGCAATATGACATCGAGTTGACCCCTGCAGGTCTGGCAGCCGGGTTATCGCCCGCGGATGTTGCGGTACAGCTGAGGCAGCTTTTCTACGGTGAAGAAGTGCACCGGATTCAACGGGGGCGTGAGGAACTTCGCGTGATGGTGAGGTACCCTGAAGACGAGCGGCGCAGCGCGGTCAATTTCTTCGACGTCAGAATCAGGCTTGCCGACGGCACTGAAGCGCCCCTGACGGAGCTGGCTGCAGTCACTGAGAATCGAAGTTACTCGAGTATCGAGCGCGTCAACGGAAGAAGAATTGTAACGGTCAGCGGGCGGGTGGATCGCTCGGTCATGATGCCTGAAGACATCGAAAATGAACTTACGGCGACGTATCTACCCGCGTTGAAGGACAAGTATATCGGGCTGCAGATCAGCGAGGCAGGATTTCGCAGTGATGAGCGGGAAAGCCTGGCCTCGTTGGGAAGACTCTCATTGCTTGCCATGCTGATTATTTTTGCGTTGCTGGCATCTTTGCTGCGAAGTTACAGTCAACCTTTGATCATTCTCGCCGGCATTCCATTCGGCGCGGCCGGCGCCTTTATCGGCCACTTCATGCTGGGCTATAACCTGTCTTTCTACTCGTTGTTCGGTGTGGTGGCCCTGGCCGGAGTTGTGGTCAACGACTCGCTGATACTGATGGATAAATACAATCGTCTTATGAAAGAAGGTGGCTACAGCTGTGAAGAAGCTGTATTGAAGGCCACGGAACGCCGCTTCAGGCCTATTTTTCTGACCACAGCGACGACGTCGCTGGGGTTGATGCCGTTGATTTTCGAGACAAGTACGTCAGCCCAATTCATTATCCCGCTGGCCATCAGCCTGGCCATCGGCATTCTGTTTGCCAGTATCCTCATCCTCTTCGTGGTGCCGACGATGATCGTGATTCACCACAATGGCACGAAAAAATTGACGAAGTTCATCGGCGGGACTGCACCGTCAGTCTAGATGGAGACTGTGGCCGTCTCGGTCATGGCTACTTGAGAAACGCCCCCAAAGCTCGGGTTAGCGATGGGATGCCTCGAGCTAACCCGATGTCTAGTCGTGGCCGGCCAAAGGGAACCAAGTCCCCCTCCATCTTGGGGATAAGAAAATACGGCATTGAGAAGCGAGTTTCGCCTTTTGGGGTCAGGGTCGTGTTAACTCTGTGTAAGGTTGCGGAGTAGCGGCCTTCGCTCAAGTGCATTAACGTACCGCCCGTGTTTACGATCACGGATCCGGGATTGACCGGGACATGATAATCGCCCTCGGCTGTGCGGCAGGTCACCGGAGCGTCCATCCACTCGCCTTCACCGGCGACCACTTGCAGTCCGGGGCGGTCGTTAATCAGTAGAGCCATGAAGGGAGGGCCATCGATGTGAGCGCCTACTTTTTTGGCATCGAATTTTTCGTACCATGAGCGAACCTGAACCTGCATCTCCTCATCAAAGACATCCAAGCTGTAGTTGTGGTTAAGGCTCGCGGCCAGATCCGGGTCATCGAAAATGAAATACTTACGAAACTCTGCCGGGTCTTCGCCCAGGGGCTCCACGATCAGTGCACCCAGTTCGTGCGTTAACTTGTGATATGCAAGATTCAATTCTTCAACAGCTGGCCTGAAGCCGGCCAGGCGCTCATCAGCCGGCCAGGCGCTCATCAGCGGGCCAGGCGCTCATCAGCGGGCCAGGTGTTGGGCCCGCGAAACAAACGTTCATGCATCTTGCGACGCATGGCTGCCGTATTCAACTTGATCCGCGCCTTCCTCGTCACTATCGATTCGCGACAGCCGCAGTAAAGGTTGGTCCGCGTGGTCATACTCCGGGGTTGTTGCGGGGACGCTTGACGTACTAAAGTTTGTGGAATTGGTTTGTCGACACACCACGTTCGGAGTCATAGCAGAATGCCCAGACCTCTGCTCATTTTTCTTCTTTTCGCCTCGACACTAAGCTCGCAGTCTGCTTTGGCCGTCATCACATATCAGCACCAGACGACGGACGGTATAACCGCGCACGAGCTCGAGGGCACTCTCGAATCGCTCATTAACGAGCTGGAAAATCCTCAGCAAACCAGCGCCCTGGATGCGCTGATCAGAAGCGACCTGCTGCAGCGGCTTATGCAACAGAAAGAGTCCGCTATCGAGGGTCTGCCGTACAGGGTTTTGATCTCCACCCAGCAGGGCAAATACACCATCGAAGCGAACGAGATAATGCCGCAGTCGCAGACGGTGCGCGGTTCCATCAGCATGATCAGACAAAGAGCCGAGCGCCCGGGCCAGCACCCGAGGGTGAGAGGTGCGCTACGCAATGTCATTCGCCAGTTGGAACAACAGCTTGGCGATCGCGCTCAGGAGTTTCAGTTTCGAGTGATGCTTAGAGTCGATGGCCAGAACATTGAGGCATCTGCGAGGGTTGTCCAGTAACCGCCGTCTTTGCCCGAAGAACACAAGCGGAGCCGCTGCTGTATGATGCTATGAAAATACTGCGTGGGACACATCTATGGGCAAACTGGACGGAAAGGTCGCGGTCGTTACAGGCGGCACCAGCGGCATTGGCGAGGCGACCGCGGAACTCTTCGTGGCCGAGGGCGCGAAGGTCGTCATAAGCGGGCGCTCTGCAGACAAAGGTCGGGCCGTTGCCGATCGTCTTGGTGAGAACTGTCAGATGGTGGTCGCTGACATCCTTAATGAAGACGACATCAGGAGTACTCTGGAGCATGCCGTATCCGCCTTTGGTGGTCTCGATATCCTGTTCAACAATGCCGGTGGACCGACAAAGGGAGATGTACTCGACGCGAAAGCCGAAGACATCCAGTACGCAATGAACCTTTTGTTCACCAGCGCGGTACTCGGCATTAAGCACGCTGTGCCGTATATGGAGGCGCGGGGCGGCGGCAGTATCATCAACAACTCCAGCGTTGCCGCGTTGCGCGATACACAGGGCAACCTGATCTATTCGGCGGCCAAGGCCGCCCTGACCCACTACACGAAACTTGCAGGAACCCGACTCGGGCCGAAAGGAATTCGCATCAACTGCATTTCACCCGGAGCGATTGCTACGCCCATTTTCTATGGTGGCTCGCAGCGGGCCAACGAGCTTTCTGATGAAGAGAACGCCCGCAAAATGGAAAAAATGGCGAGAAACCTGGCGCGCGCCACGCCTTTGCAGAAAACCGGGTGGCCAGAGGATATTGCGGCAGGTGCTCTTTATCTGGCCAGCGATGACGGGCGCTTCGTCAACAGTCATGACCTGGTGATTGATGGCGGGCGCACCAGCATGTTTCATGAGCCCTCTGGTGATTAATGGCGGTAACCCGTGAGTTCAACCAGCCTGCCTTGCCACAGACCCAGTATGACACGCGGGGTGCATGAGACTTTTGCAACAGGCTCATGTGTCCAGAACGAATTAAGGTAGATTGCATCATGCCCCTGGAGTTGAACGAAATCGAAGCCCGTGTCATTGGTTGTCTGATGGAAAAATCGGTGGTCACGCCCGACCAATACCCGATGACATTGAATGCGTTGACCAACGCGTGTAATCAGAAGTCCTCCCGCGAGCCGGTGATGTCGCTGTCTCCGGGCGAGGTGCAGCATGCCCTGCGCACATTAGAGGGCAAGCATGTAGTGCGATGTGAAGAAAACTTCAAATCTCAGATCGAGAAGTACAGCCATCGCTTGTGTAACACGCCATTCAGCGATTACCAGTTTGATCCTGCGCAATTCTCGGTGATGACGGTATTGCTGTTGCGTGGTCCGCGCACGCCGGGCGAGTTGCGGGCCAACAGTGGCCGGCTTCATGCGTTTGCCGATAACCAGGAAGTGGAGCAGACGCTGGCCAGTCTGAGCAATGGTGAACAGGGTGAACTCGTGGTGCAGTTGCCGCGTACACCGGGCCGCCGCGACAGCGAATTCATGCACCTGCTCAGTGGCGAGATAGATGTCGGCGTGGCTGCCCCAGTAGCGGAAGTGACGGCTCGGACGGTTGCCCAGGGGCCAGGCCTGCATCAGCGTGTGGAACAGCTCGAGGCGGAAGTCGCCGAACTCAAGGAGCGACTTAATCAGCTCGCTGCGAACTGACAGGCTCGAGCACTAGGCACGGAACCAGCTGATTCGGGCGCAGGTTTTTTTCTGGTAGGTCCGGCGCAATCGTCCATTGTGCCTCTTTCAAAGTTGGCGCGAATGGTTGAGAGTGCTGTCTCGTGAACGAATTTCCTGGAGCGATTCGATGGCCAACCCATTCAGTCTGCAAGGCAAAAGAGCAGTGATCACCGGCGCCGGCAAAGGTATTGGCCGCGGTATAGCTGTGGAGCTTGCCAGGGCAGGGGCAGATGTGGTGATCAGCTCCCGTACAGAATCCGACCTTACGAGTCTGGCGGCGGAAGTCAAAGCTCTCGGCCGCAAGGCACTGCCGGTGGTATGTGACGTAACAGTGCGGGAACAGCTCGAGGCACTTGCGGCCGCCGCGATGGGCGCGGGCGGCATCGATATCTGGGTCAATAACGCGGGCGGTCTGCCTGACGCTACGCCCAGGTATCTGAGCAAAACGCCGGAGGATCGATGGGATGCGCAGATGGACCTGAACCTCAAGGCGGTGTTCACAGGAACGCAGGTCGCGGCCGCGAATATGGAGGAGGGCGCGATTATCAATATCTCTTCCAGCGCCGCCAAGTCTTTCGGCAGCCTGAAAAATGGACCTTATGGCGCCTCAAAGGCTGCGGTCAATCACCTTACGTCGACCTTTGCGCTGGAGCTTGCGCCCGGACTGCGCGTGAACGCTGTCGCACCCGGGCCGATCCCCACCGAAAATTTCAATGAGTCCACCAACTTTCCGGAAGGACAACCCCTGGAGAAGCTGTTGCGTGTCCCCCTGGGCAGGATGGGCAGCCCGGACGACATCGGTCATGCGGTGGTGTTCCTCGCATCACCAGCGTCGAGTTGGATTACCGGGCAGTGCCTCTACGTTACCGGTGGTCTCTAACGCCCTGGGCCCTAAAGGCTGCACAGAGTGGGTAGCTTCTACTCTACTCAGGGTTTCTATGGCAGCATAGGCGCTTTTTCTCAGCAGCAGGAGCAGCGCTTATGGCTGATACCCCAGTAAACGACTCCCCGGAACAGGCGGAGTTTCGCGCGTATTGCCGGGAATGGCTGGCCGACAATCACCCGGGCAGACCACCTCTGCGATTGCCCCAGGGCGCACTCGAGGTAAGCGACCCTGAGGCCCTGGAATGGCTGCAGGGCTGGCAGAAATCCGCTTACGATGCGGGTCTGATCGGCTGTGACTACCCGGTGGACGTGGGCGGTGGAGGAAGAACCAATTGCCAGACCATCGCCAACCAGGAAATGTTCGCCGCCAAGACGCCCTACCTGGTCAACACCATCGGCTTGGGTATGGGCGCGCCCACCGTTTTTTTTCACGCGCGGGAAGAGGTCAAGCAGCAACTGCTCCCCAATCTTTTCAGCGGTGAAGAAATCTGGTGCCAGGGCTTCAGCGAACCCGGTGCCGGGTCGGATCTTGCCAATCAGCAGACCTTTGCCCGTCGCGACGGCGACAACTGGGTCATCAACGGACACAAGGTATGGACCACGCTGGCGCATTTCGCAGAATGGATGATCCTGTTGTGCCGCACCAGCAAGGAAGACAAATACAATGGGCTGTCTTATTTTGTCGTGCCCATCAAGGGGGCGCTGGGTAATGGCGCGACCGTGCGTCCGCTGATCAAGATGACCGGTGAAACCGGCTTCAACGAAGTACTGTTCGATGACCTGGTGATACCTGATCTATACCGCCTCGACGAAGTCGGCGCAGGCTGGAAGGTCGCCATGACCACGCTTGCCCACGAGCGTAATGCCGGGCAGATGCTCACGCCCGCATCCGGCGGCATGCCAATTGATGACGAAAGCGGTGTTTCCACCGGTGATCCGGCGTCGCTGATTGCGCTGGCCAAGCGCCAGACGCGCCATGGCTTGAGTGCGGCCGATGATCCGTTTATCCGCGACGAGATCATCAAGCTGTGTATACGCTCTGAAGCCTTCCGGCAGAATCGGCGCCGTGCACGGGCGCCGCTGCTGGTCGATCATGCGCAACGCATTCCGCTGCAGACAAAAATGATCGTTACCGAACTACAGCAGGACATGGCGAAGCTGGCCTACCAGATCGAAGGGCTGGGTAGTTCGCTGGCAACCACAGACCCCAAAGCGCCTGATGCGGGCCAGTGGCCCCAGGCGTACATGAACACCTTTGGCATTACCATTGCCGGCGGCACCAATGAAGTACAGCGCAATATCCTCGGTGAACGGGTTCTGGGCCTGCCGAAGACCAAATAATCAGTTGGAAGAAACCTAATGAGTGAAGTACAACCGAAAGACTTTGGCTTTGGTGAAGACGAAGCCATGCTGCAGGATTCCGCGGCGAAATTCTTTGGCGACAACCTGCCCGCAGACAGGCTCCATGCACTGGTGGCGGCGGACTCGGACCCCCATAGAGATAATCGGTGTCAGTGGGATCCTGATCTGTGGCGGCAGATCGTCGAGCTGGGCTGGACTGCGGTGTGTGTACCGGAGTCCAGTGGTGGTGTGGGCATGCCTCTGGTAGCCGCGGTTGCCCTGGCTGAGCAGGCCGGACATGCCGGGTTCCCCGGACCGCTGCAGGCGACTCTGATGAGTACCGCGGTGTTGCGCGCTTGTCGCACCGATGCCGCCGGCGAGACCCTTGCAAAGGTTACTGATGGGATGGCCTTGAGCCTGGCAATGAGTAACGCCCAGGGCGGGCTGGAACCTGAAGATACCGGCGTAACGGTTGATGCCAATGGGAACCTGAATGGCGCGGCACATTTTGTGCAGGAAGCGCGCAAGGTCCAGGCGCTGCTCGTCAGCGCCCGGGGTGAAGCGGGTCTCGGGCTGTATCTGGTAGATGCCGGTGCCGACGGCTTGTCCATTGCGCCGGACGTCATCATCGATCTCACCAGAGATCAGGCGACATTGAGCTTCGCAGGCGTGTCTGCGGTTGAAATCGCAGCACCGGGTCAGGGAGAGGCGGCACTGCTTGAAGCCCTGCCCGCGATGCTTTGTATCGTCAGCGCCGATATGGTCGGCGCCGGTGAGTGGTTGCTGCAGACCACGGCGGAATATGCCACCACCCGGGTACAGTTCGACCGGCCGATAGGCTTCTTTCAGGCCATCAAGCACCCGCTGGTCAACCTTATGGTGGAAATCGACAATGCAAAGTCACTCACCTACAACGCGGCGTGCGCCATCGACATCGATGCCGACAACGCGCTGCAGCTTGCGCGCATGGCCAAGGCTCAGGCCAGCGACATGGCAGTGTTTTCAGGCAGCCGTGCGGTGCAGTTCCATGGCGGCATAGGCTTCACCTGGGAGTGCTTCGTGCAGATGTTCTTCAAACGCCAGATGCACAGCCAGATGCTGCTGGGTGATGGCCCATATCAGCGCCGCAAGCTCGCGGAAATGATGATCGGCCCGGTTGCTGCATAGTGCCGGGTCGGTCAAACTGACACAAAGATGTTTCAATCTGGGTGTGTTGGCACGCCCTCGATCTGAGGAGGAACCTTATGGCGTTTTCAGCGGTGCAATCGTTCGGGGTAACAATGTTTCCTACGGACTATGCCATCCAGCCGGTGGCGCTGGGCAAAGCTGTGGAGGAGCGGGGGCTGGATAGCCTGTTTTTTCCGGAACACACTCATATCCCGACTTCGCGGGCAACGCCGTTTCCCGGTGGCGGAGATCTGCCGAAGATGTACTGGCATACCCACGACCCTTTTGTCGCACTGGGTGCCGCCGCGGCGGTGACCGAGCGCATCAAGCTCGGCACGGGTATATGCCTGGTCATTGAGCGCGATCCGATTACCCTGGCCAAGGAGGTGGCGTCTTTGGATATGATCTCCAACGGCCGTTTTGTCTTCGGCATCGGTGCCGGCTGGAATCGTGAAGAAATGCAGAACCATGGTGCCGACTATGCTAATCGCTGGGCGGTAACCCGTGAGAAAGTTCTTGCCATGAAAACGATATGGGCCGAGGACGAGCCGGAGTTTCACGGCGAGCATGTCGACTTCGATCCGATCTGGTCCTACCCGAAGCCGGTGCAGGAAGGCGGTCCTCCAGTCTGGATTGGTGCCAATTCCAATTGGGTTTTCGACCGGGTCGCTGAGTATGCAGACGGGTGGATGCCCATTGGGGGTCTCGGCTCCGGCAACATGGAGCGCATGCAGGAGGCCCTTGCGGCTAAGGGCCGCAAAGTCGAAGATCTCGACCTGGCACTGTTTAGTGCACCTGCCGACCTTGTTCAGCTGCAGGGCCGAATCGAACAGGGTTTTGATAACCTGATATTCAACATGCCCTCCGTGGCGGAAGACAAGGCGCTGCCGCTGCTGGACAAATACGCTGCTCTGGCTGAGCAGGCTCGCGCTGGGTGAAGAATTTGGCGCGGCGGACTACAGGGGTGCGTCGCTAACCAAGCACAGCGGGAATCGAGTGATGAGCTATAGCGGTGAGCGGATTATCTATGATGCCGACAGCCACCTGATGGAGCTGCCGGATTTTCTGCTGGACCATGCCGACGCGGCTACGGCTGATAAACTTGCAGATCTACCCGGTGTTCTCACCGGGCAGTTCGACCCCGAGGCATATGCGAACACCGTCGGTCACTCACCAGAAACCGTTAGTCGACTTGTCGGACTGGGTGATGATCTCACCAGAGGCCCGAAGTGGCACGATGCTCTGGGTGCATTCAATGGCGCCGAGCGCAGCCAGGCGTTGGATCTGCTCGGTTTCAAACAGCAGGTTGTGTTCTCATCTTTTTGCGCGCGCCTGATCTTTGGTACGGATGATGACGAGGTGGCGTATGCCACGGCTGCGGCCCACAACCGGGCCATGGCGGCGTACTGCGCCCACGACGAGCGTCTGCTCGGCGTGGCCATGGTGCCCCTGCAGGATGTGTCCCGTGCACTTGATCAGATCGACGCGGCCTGCGCGCTCGGGCTTTGTGCCGTCTGGATATCGGCCGATGCGCCAGGGGGACGCTCGCCCGGACATGTAGAGAATGAACCCATCTGGGCAAGCCTTGCAGAACGGGCCATGCCTTTCATTCTGCATGTGGGTAGTGCGGAAATATCGACTCCCGCGCAATGGATGAACGATGGCCGGCCGGGCAACATCAGTGCCCGGGGCGGCGCCGAAGTCATTGGCAGCAAAGACCTCACGGTGATTCATCAGGCCGCGCAGCGATTCATTTCGGCGTTGGTACTCGACGGTGTGCTTGAAGCATTTCCCAGGCTCACAGGTGGAGTGATCGAGGTTGGCGCAGGCTGGGTACCGGATATGATTCGCCGCCTGGATCACGCGGTAGACATCTGGAGCCGCTCGGAGCCCCAGCTTGGCGCCATGCGGCGTCGGCCATCACAGCAGATAACGCAACAGATGGCTTTTACGCCTTATCCATTCGAAGACGTCGCCCAGCTTGTCAGTGAATCGAGCGCTGAGCTGTATATGTTCTCCAGTGATTATCCCCACGCCGAAGGCGGGCGCGATCCCATTGGTCGATTCGAGCGATCGACGGCGAAATTGAGCGATGCACAGCGCCATAGTTTTTTCGCAGCGAATTTCCAGAGGATATACGGAAACGGAGCCGCAGCTTGAATACCACTTCAAATCCGTGGCCCGGTCAGGATCTGGAGCTGTTGCAATGCGACTACCCGGATTGGTTCGGGAAGTGCTTCGGTGTGGCCCGCTCAGAAGGCTGGGTGAATGTCGAAGGTGCGGACATTCATTACTTCCGTTGGGGTTCCCTCGACAACCCCGGCGTGGTGATGGCTCATGGCTTCATGGCGCATGCCCGCTGCTGGGCGTTCATCGCACCACTGCTGGCGGAAAACTATTGCCTGGTAGCCCTGGACTTGTCTGGCATGGGGGATTCCGGCTGGCGCGCTTCATACGACGTGCAGGTCCGCGCTCGTGAATGCGTGGCAGTCGCACGTCATGCGGGTCTGGCGGACAAGCCGACTCTGGTATGCCACAGCTATGGCGGCGGGGTGGGCATTACTTCCACTGCGCTGTATCCGGACTTCTGGGGCGGGCTCATCGTCTGCGATATGAGCATGCTTGCACCGGGTGAACCGTCTCGATTTGAAGAACGCATCAGCAGGCGGGAGCAACGTGGGGTGCGGCCCCATCAGGTGTATGAGGACTTTGCGTCGATCCGTGACCGATTCCGGCTCGCGCCGGATCAACCGTGTGCGAATGACTTTCTCATGGAATATATGGCCCGGCATTCGGTTAAGCGCGTCGAAGGCGGTTATGTGTGGAAGTTCGACCCGAACATAATGGGACCCGACAGTGAACGTGACGAGCACTGGTGGCAGGCTGTCGCGCCGAACTTCGCACAGCGCAACATGCCGCGTGGCATCATCTACGGTGAGCATTCACAAATGATGAGCCCCACCGCGCTGGAATATCTGCGCGCCGAAACCGGCGGCGAAGTACCGGTGGTCAGAATCGTTGATGCCCATCACCATATCATGATGGACCAACCCATCGCTGTTGCGGTGGCCATCGATTCGCTGTTGCAGACCCTGCGCTAGCGGCTCGCCACCTTATCGCCTTTGCGGCGGTTGCTCAGCACTGCGCCCGGCGTGTCGCCGACGTAACGCAGTGTGGTGAACCCAAAGAACATCTCATGCTTGGTCTGCAGGCCGAAGTGAACGGGTATGCTCGGGTCGGGATTCGCCGGATTGCGGTCAGAGTTGTCCATAGCGCCGCGCGCGATCAGGCGGGTGCCTGCCGGCAGAAACAGTGGGTCTTTCAGCGCATAGTTGAATTGCCAGTTGAAATTGTACTTAGGTACCGACAATACAACTTCCGACGACCCATCAGGATACTCCGCGATATAGCTCATGTATTTGCCGCGATAGTGCATATGCGGCATGAGGTCGTAGAGATAAGCATCTCTTTCGATTTCCTGCACGCCTTCGAGCTTATGTTCCTTGGCGTGAGGTGGTACCAGAAAGCGACGCTGTCCCGCCACGCCGCCGGACATCACGTAGGTGGGCGGTTTATCGTAGATATAGATGCCGATCTCCGTTTCGTCAACCGTGGCCCGGCCTGAGGTGGTGTAGTGCATCTGCAACAGCAGGTTGGAACCCTTGCGGATCAGACGTCCGCTGTTGTCGCGGAACACGTCGCCAGGCCGGCCCGGCGCGAAACCGCCGACACTTTCCCCCTGGGCGGCGCCGGTGGCACGGCCTCGAACGGTTTTGTCCGCCGGGCTGGAAACATAGGCAATCACGTGGTGCAGCACTTGCGCATCGCCCGGCAGAAATTCCATCGCCTGTACCCACACGTCGCGGTCTAGATTGAGCTCCACGGGTACATAGCGATAGTCGATGACGCCGGTGGCAGGAATTTCCTGAGCCGGAATCGTGTAAACCAGGTCCGGTTCGCCAAACGAGAACTTGCTCTGGACCACTTCAGCCCCGTCGAGCGGGTCGCTCTGTGCATCACCCGGCGCCCCTGCGTCGATCCAATGAACCAGCTTCTGTAGCTCTGCAGTGCTCAGACCCATGGGCTGCAGCAGTTCTTTGCCTGCGTGCGGGTCCACCTGACCCGGCGGCATACGTTTGGTCATGACCACTTCGCGCATCATGGCGGACCAGCCCTGGACCATGGCGTGATTGTTCATGGCCCATGGGCCGATGCCGCCCTCATGATGGCACTGCACACAATTGTCCTGGAGGATCGGCGCGATATCCTGGCTGTATGAAACAGGCTGCTCAGCATGGCTGGCGCGTGCCGCATAGGTAATCTTTGCGCCGGGGTTCACAGCGGTTGATGGGGATACTGCCAGCCCTGCCAGTAGCTGATTCAGTGCCCTTTCCGCGCTGGCCAGGTCTTCGAGGTTGCCGCGATACGCCAGATTCATTCTGGCGGGATCGATGATGAGTACCTCGCCGACCTGAGATACACCCAGTGACTCTGATACCAGCTGCGTTTCATCCACAAGAATCGGTAGATCGATGTTGCTGGCCTGTGCGTGGGCGGCAATCGCCTGGCGGGATTCTTCCGCGAGGGGGTTCAGCATGTAGAAAACAACCGGCTGGCCCGCAAATGCATCCCGCATAGCGTGGATTTCCGCGAGGCGTGCATTCACATTGGCACTTTTATTTGCCTGCACGATATAAACTACCGCTCGCTGGTCCCCGTAATAGCTCAGCTGATGGAAGCCGCCCTCGTGGTCGAGCAGTGCAAAGTCACCAACATGTTGTGTCGATGCATTTGCCAGGCCTGCGAGAAACATTCCGGTCACAAGCGTAATTGTGCGCATAGTTCAAGATTCCACGTGAAATTTGCTTATTGAGACTCTAGCATACAAGTTGCTTTGGCCGGAGTAGTACCGCTCAGTTCATCTATGTCGTCAGTTGTCGAACATCTATTGGTCCGGCGCCACTTTCTGGCGGCGGTAACGTTGGCTCTGGGCAGCTTTGTTGCGTGGGGAATCAACTACACGTTCATTGAAGCCACCTTCAAAGCCATTCTGAGTGAAGACGACCCCTATAAGACAGAAGTCGATCAAGTCCGTGCGGATTTCCCACCCAGCACCTCCGTGCTGTTTGCCTTTGAGACAGACACCGACGTTTTCAATTTCCCTGCTTTGCGCGCGATGGATGAATTGACCAACCGGTACATGGAGATCGACTCTGCGGTGTCGGTGGGCTCACTGATCAACCGACGCTTAAACTCCGTAGACGCCGAGCGCTACGATCGTGATTACGTCATCCCCATTCTCGATGATCTGGCTGAGGCGGATCTGCCCGAGCTGAAAGCCCTGGCGTTAAAGGATGAAGATCTGACCAAGAGCCTGCTTTCGTCCAATGGCGATATGGCTCTGGCAATCGTCAAGTACAAAGTCAGCCGCGACGAGCAGGCCCAGCGGCTCGAGGTGGCGCGCTCGATCATCGCGCTACGTGATGACCTGCGAGCAAAATATCCCGGTGTGGACATCTATGTGCTCGGCCGCGTGCTATTCGAACTCGATGGGTACAACGCGCAGATCAAAGACAGCCAGACGCTGTTCCCTCTCACCATCGTCATCGGCATTGTGCTGCTGTGGTTGTGCCTGCGGTCATTGCCCTACGCGGTGTGTCTGTTTGCTGTGGCATTCGCCACCATCGGGCTGAGTGTGGGTACATGGGGTTGGCTGGGCATGCCGTTCAACCAGATCTCCAGTCTGGGGCCTATCGTCGTGCTGGTGATTGCCATCGCCGGGGGTATACACATTGTGTCCGTGTACGGCCAGGGGCTGGCGCAGAGCATGACCCGGCTCGATGCCATGCGTCATAGCCTCACGGTCAATCTGCAGCCAGTCTCGCTGGCAACGATCACCACGTCGATGGGCTTTCTAAGCCTGAACTATTCCTCTTCTCCGGGGATTTACGGGTTCGGTAACGTCATCGCCCTGGGTACCTGGTGGGCTTACATTGTTACTTTATGTCTGTTGCCGGCATTGATCATGCTGCTTCCTACAAACAGGATCCCCAGGCCGCTGGGTGTGCAGGGCTTCATCAAATGGGTGTGCAGGGAAGTGGATGTACGGGCCAATCTGTGGCTGGCGATCAGCGCGATTATCATCGTCGTCACCTTTGCTCTGTTGCCGCTGAACAAGCTCGACTTCAACCGGTACAGCTTCGTCGATGAAGATTCTGACTTTCACTATGTGATGACCGCGCTGCGGGAGAAGATCGGCAATGATCAGAGCCTGGTATACAGCATCGACAGCGGCGCCTACTACGGCATCACCGAACCGGAATTCCTGGGAGCGGTAGAAGCGTTTTCCCAGTGGGTGGAGGCGCAGCCCGAGGCGAGTTTCGTAACCAGCTATACGGGTCTGCTGCGTACGCTCAACAAGGCGGAGCACGATGACGACCCGGCCTGGGATGTACTGCCGCAGGACAAGCTGCAGATCATCGACTATCTGGTAGGGTATCAGTTGATTCAGGAGATCGAGCCCAACCTGGAGCCGATTTTCAATGCTGACTATTCTTCCATCAGATTCGTGGTGGGCACGTCGAATCTGACCAATGGGCAGCTGGTCGGGCTCAATGATCGTATCGAGCGCTGGATCGGCGATAACCTCGACCCCAACTATCGGGTGCTGCACGGCGACAACGGTATCCTTTTTGCGCGTCTCGATCAGACGATTACCGAAGAGCTGGCGAAGGGTTTCGCTTTGAGTTTCGTGCTGATCACGCTGACGATGCTGGTTGGTCTACGCAGCGTGCGTTACGGGCTGCTGAGCATCATGCCTAATCTGTTCCCCGCGACCATCGTGTTCGGCTGCTGGGGCCTGCTCGTGGGAGAACTCAGCCCCTACATACTGATGCTGTTTTCCATCAGCATCGGTATCGTGGTGGATGATTCGGTGCACATTCTGAGCAAGTACATTGGCGCACGGCGTGAAGGGCAGACGCCGGAAGACTCGGTGAACTACTCGCTTGATAAAGCGGGATCTGCCATCACCATAACGACCCTGTCGCTGGCTGTGGGAACCTTCATCCTGGTGTTTTCCAACACTTTTCACTTTCAGAACGTGGCGCTGTTGCTCACCCCGATCATCGTCGTGGCGCTGCTGCTTGATCTGCTGTTTCTGCCGCCGGTGCTGGTGAAATTCGATCGCTGGCTCGCCGCGCGGCTAGCGGCCCGAACGGTTCCTGCCTAGAAAATCAGCTGCACCGTCTCGCCGTGCATGTCCGCCAGAGTAGAGCGCTGTGCAGGTAGAATCTGCTCGGTCTTTAATTCGCTATTCCACGCTTCGTGCGCTGCCCGGAGACGCTGCGCGATTTCAGGGTGCTGCTCAACCACATTGCGGCTTTCACCGGGATCGTTCTCCAGGTCATACAACAGGGTGAGGTAGCCTTCGGATGCTTCAGCCGGCCAACCGGCGTCGGGCGGCTGCAGGCGGCCGTCGCTGCGCAGATCATGTGTAGTCAGGCTGGTGCGGGCGTACTGAATGAGTTTCCAGCGGTCATCGCGAACCGCTCTGGTTGGGCCGGAGCGCCAGTAGAGGTATTCATGGGGGCTGCCGCCTGTTTCGCCAGTCAGATAAGGAACCAGATTGACGCTGTCCTCGGTGGTGCGTACGCGGCCCGCAACTGCGGTAAAGGTTGCCATCAGGTCCAGTGAGATTACAGGTTTGTCGTACACCAGGCCCCGGGGGAGGCGCTGGGGCCAGGCCATAATGAACGGTACTCTGATGCCGCCCTCCTGGTGGTAGCGTTTGAACCCGGCGAAGGGTGCATTGGAGCAGGCGCCCCTGATGTACCCTGCGCAGCCGTTATCGCTGAGAAAGACGAACAGTGTATTGTCGTACTGATCGAGCTGCTTGAGTTTCTCGATGATTCTGCCAACGCTGTCGTCCAGCGACGCAACCATTGCGGCGTAGATGCGGGTCGGCTTGTCTTCGATGTGCCGGTAGCGCTCGAGATACTTATCTGTTGCCTGTAGCGGTGTGTGCGGTGTGGTGTGGCTCAGGTAAAGTAAGAATGGTTGTTCTGGCTTTCGCTCTATGAAATCCAGTGCTTCCGTGGTGAAGCGGTCGGTCAGGTATTCATCAACTACAACGGTATCGTTGCCCCGGTACACTTCGTATGGGAACTGTCTGACCGGTGCGCGCTGACCTAACGACTCTACGCCGGCAACGCTTGGATCAATAAACAGACTGCCGCCGGCAAGCACCCCGAAGTACTCATCGAAGCCGCGGCTGTTGGGGTGGTAAGGCCCCTCATAACCCAGGTGCCACTTGCCGATCATGCCGGTAGCGTAACCTCGAGCCTTCATGGCGTCGGCGAAAGTGGTTTCCTGCGTGCTCATGCCCGTCTCAGTGTCTCGCCCAGCGGGATTGAATTCCCAACCGTGACGCTGCTGATAGCGGCCGGACATCAGTCCCGCCCGCGACGGACTGCACACGGGGTGAGAAACGTAACCTTGTGTAAAGCGCACACCGGAATCTGCGAGAGCGTCGATATGCGGTGTTTTTATGATTTCGCCGCCGTATGCGCCAACATCACCAATGCCCAGATCATCAGCGACCACGAAGACGATGTTGGGCGGAGTAGCGTCCCGATCAGGAATTGATTTTGTACAACCTGCCGCCAGCAGCAACAACACTGCTCCCGTCAGCCAGCGCACCATCAGAATACCGCCAGCGGATTCATCGGTGACCCGGTGCCACCCGGCACGCGCAAGGGTGCCCCGACAAACAGAAATGTAGTGCGGTCCAGTCCGGCAGCTTTAGCCGCTACCGCTTCCAGATCCAGGTTGTCGAGAATCGGCATACCCAGGCCAACCAGCACCAGCTCGTGCAGCGGATTGACAAGCCCTTCCACGCCAGAGGGCATGACGTCGGAAACTCCGTCACAACCGATCACTGCGACATCGCGTTGTTTAAGCCAGGTGGCCAGGCTGGCATGGGACCCGGCGGCTTTTTCCAGGAAGTTCCACTGGCCGTCTTTGGCTACTTTTGCCCAGCGTCCCGTACGCACCAGCAGCACGTCGCCACTGCCGATTTTCACGCCGTGTGTCTTTTCCCAGGCTTCGAAGTCCTCTGCCGTCAGCGCTGTGCCGGGGTCCAGATAGTCGACACCCAGAAAGCGCGGCATATCGACGATCACGCCACGGGTAAATACGCCGTTGATGCCGGCATTGTGTATGCCGAGCTTTTCAGAACCACTGCTCTTCGCTGCGGAATAGGGCACGCCGTTGTAGAAAAAACCTTTGTGCGCGAAGTGGGGCAGGCCGTCCATGTGAGAGTGAGCGAAGCCGTGATATTCAACTTCGTACCGGTCACCCGCGACCTGATGTCCAGCGAATTCAGCCCTCGACAGCTCGTGTTTGAACGGATTGGCATTGAGTTCATCTGGGGTTTTGTTCAGATCCAGGGACATCGACACGGTCTCACCCAAACGCACGAGACCTGCAGCTTCCCGGCGCTTCTGTGCGGTGATCAGATTCAGAGTGCCAAGCTCATCGTCTTTTCCCCAGCGGCCCCAGTTGGAGATGTCCTGCATCATCTGGTCGAACTCGGCCTTGCTCATGGCGGCCGGTTCGCCGGCCGCGTGAATGTTAACGGCGATAAGTAAAGTGGCGAGCACGCCGGTGAAATTGAGTAACCGTGGCATTTTCCCCTCCCAGGATAAGCAACAGGTCGTTAAACATAAGGCCTTTCGAGGTTGAAATACAGGTTTCCCAATGGGTTGCGACCAGGCCCATGGCAGTGTGAGCACGGCATAATCGCGTGCCCTGGTTTACCAGACGCCGGGCACCAGCCGGAAACGTACCCTCTGCGCGTAGTCCGCATAGCCGGATAGTTCTGCTGTCAGTGTCATATCCTCCAGGGCAGTCCGAACAGCGATTGCGATCACCGATGCAAGTGCCGGAATGAATGCCCAGTAGGAACCCAGCAGCAGTGGTGACGACAGTGCCCAACCGAGAAACCCCAGATACCCGGGATGCCTTACGAAGGCGTAGGGGCCGGTATCGATGACGCGGTGGCCCCGTTCTGTCTGAATGCGTACCGTCTTTTCGAAAAACGGGTTAACGCCCATGGCCCAGCTGAACAGCACCGTGCCCGGCAGGAAGATCAGCAGGCCCAACAGCGCCCAGCCAGCCGGCATATTCGACCATGCGAAGCGCACCGCGTCGAACCCCGCGATGACATAGATAGCGCAGAATAGCGGCCCGAATGCGAAACTCCAGACCATGTCCCAGTGTTTGGTCCCTGCACCGATGTGCATGCGGGCTTCGATCAGCTCCGGGTTTACCCGTTTGAGATACAGCATGTTAGCGACGAAATTGCTGAATACCAGGGCTACGTAGAACCACCCGGCGGGCCAGTTGAATGTGCCAGCGGGCCAGAATATGAGAGCACCGATTAGTACGATGGCGAATGCAAATGCGGCAATGATGGTCGGGGTGGACGGCATGCTCAGTTGCTCCTGAAGCTGTGTATGGTCTAGAGACTAAGTCTCGCTGGCCACTGGCCGCAATCGAAGAATCTGCCCGCCGGAGTTATGTTCGAGCAGCAGATAGATCTCCCCTTGTCGACCAACCTCAATGTCTCTGAGGCGTACCAGGCCATCAATCAGTTTCTCTTTTTGCAAGACCTCGTTTTCATCGAGCGCCATGCGATAAAGCGTGCGGGCCTTGAGGGAGCAGACCAGCATGCTGCCGCGCCACTCCGGGAAGGCATCGCCCTGGTAAAACGCGAAGCTCGATACCGCCGGCGACGGGGTCAGGTCGACCAGCGGCTGCATGATGTCGGCCAGGTCGTATTCGATTCCCAGTTTCCTGCCGTACGCCACCTCGGTACCGTCGTAGTTGACGCCTTTGGAGTACAACGGCCAGCCATAGTTTCGCCCTGGCAGCAGCAGATTGACCTCATCGCCCCCCCGCGGCCCCATTTCCGTTTCCCACAGTTCACGGGTCGATTGATTGAACTCCAGGCCCTGGGGGCTGCGATGGCCCACAGTCCAGATCGATTTCATTGCGCCCTCGACTTCCATGAAGGGGTTGTCGAGAGGTATCGCGCCGTCGTCGCGGATCCGGTGAATCTTGCCCCAGGGCCGCGAGAGATCCTGCACGCCGGTGTGATTGTCGAAGCCCTTCATGCCGACCGACAGAAACACATGGCCGTCGCCGTCGAATGCAATGCGCCCTCCTGCAGCAATGTCGGGTACGCTGCCATAGTGCGCTTTGTCGACCGACCAGATGACTTGTTCATCTACCCACTGCCCGTCTTTGATGCGACCGCGCACCAGCTTGTTCATGGAGACCGGCGAATTGCTTTGCCGGCTCAGTTCGTTGCAGTCTTCGCAGCGATCGCCGTAGTAAAGGTAGATCCAGCGATTCTCAGCGTAGCTCGGATGGGGTGCGACATCCATCAGCCAGCCGTAACCCCACTCCTGCTTCACTGACAGAATGAACGTATCGTCGTGGGCGGTGGGGGTGCCGGTTATATAATCTGACTGTTCGCCGTCAGCAGAGATGACCGACAGTCCGAGTTTCTTCTCGGTAAGCAGCAGACTGCCGTCGGGCATAGGCGCTATGGAAAACGGCAGTGGGTCGAGGCCGTCAATGACGGTTTCCAGGCGAAAGTTGTGATGTTGCGTTTCGAAGGTCTCGGCGGGGACCGAAAACGGGGTGTCGTAATTGAAATCGGCGTAATTCAGGTTTGCGCGGGATTCGGAGATGTACAATGCGAGGCTCTTGATCTGCATCGCATCCAGACTTTCGGCCCAGCCGGGCATGCCCTGTGCCGGGTTTCCGTTGCTGATGCTGTGGCTCAGCTGTTCGATACTCTCGCCGTTGACCAGCTCCACACCGACCAGGGGTTTGCCCTGAGCAGCGCCCTCAAGGCGGTCGCCGTGGCATACAGCGCAATGCTCCCGGTATAGCTTCGCGTATCGCTCGAGCCCATCGCCGCTGGTAGTCGCATCGCCCAGGCCGGTCTGAGCTGCTGTCTGTTGAGCATACGAGGTGGCGCTGAGCAGCAGGCACAACGCGCTCAGAAAAAACCTTTGCACGTCACGTCTTCCGCTTTGCAGTTGAGTCACCGTATTTTGTACCAAGCGCCTTGGCGAAGTCGATGACGGGCACCAGGTAGGCCTTCCACAGTGTATCGTGTGGATTACCCTGCTCACCGAGTCCGATCTTGAACTGTTCGTAGCGATCGGGAATGTACAGCGTGCCAAGCATCCAATCCCAGATGGCGAAGACCTCGCCATAGTTCCTGTTCATACGATCCGGGTCATGGTGAATCTGATGCATGGCCGGACTGATAAACAGGTAACTCAGCGGCTTCCCCCATGACAGCCAAACGTGGGAGTGCCGCAGATTGGCGCCAAAGAAGTTATACAGTACATAAATGGTGTTGAGCCCGAACAGTATCTCCACGCCGGGATTGCCGAAGAAAACAAACACAAACACACCCTGGAAAATCCCCGTCATGGCCAGATTCAGCAGATTTGAAGTGACGTTCCAGATCGGATGCTTGCGGAACAGGGTCACCGGTGTCATCACTTCGGCGGAGTGGTGCAGGGCGTGCAGCGGCCAGAACACGGTACTGGCATGATGAAATCTGTGAATGAGGTATACGGAAAGATCCGCCACCAGGGTGTAGCCGAGGATGAAACCGGCATACGTCCACACGCCCCAGTCGCCGGTGAAGATCGGTTGGTTGTCGTGCAGGCTGATCAGTCCGTCAGCAAGTAGCGCAGATACCCAGGCCTGTAACCCCGCACCAACCAGCAGTAAGGGCGACAGTGCCACGTTGATCAGAAAGATGCTGTAGTCGAGTTTTGCAGAAGGATGCAGATAGATTGAGCGTGGAAATAGAAACTGCCAGAAGTTGCGGCGCGTCCGGTGCCTGTAGTACTGGCGAAAGCTCAGATAAGACAAGCCGATGAACGTCGCGATGTAGAGTACGTAAAACTTTTCGCTGACGGTTATCGGTACGGACAACAATGTCCAGAAAACGTCTGCGACGTAGACTGAAGCCTCTTCGATCACTGGGGATTGTATGCCTTCGACGATGCTTTCATGACTCGGGATTGCATGCGCATGGTAGCCACCAGGCGACCGTCCTCGTCGTGGGCTTCGCTGTCATACCACACGTATTCGGTCTGCGGACTCTGGCCTACGCAGACAACTTCGCAGGTGACCCTGTAGTTACGGTTAAGCAGCATGGGCCCGTTGACGAAACCGATCTCTATAGCGCCGAACAGGCCGACAGACTCTTCGACCAGCGGCATGAGCCCGGCCATGGGCGGCGCCCACAGGTATTCCAGTACCGTGCAGGGCGCGGCGATTACATCGCCCCAGGGGGAATCTTCCCGGTACCAGGTCAGCGGGTCGCTGATAACCTCGGTGTCGTAGCGTTGGAACTGTTTTTCTGGCGTGGCCAGCAGATCGTAGGTGCCTAGAGAAAGGCCTGCATGCACGCGATGTAGAATCTTCAGCTCGCTCGGGTCGCAGGGCCGCAGGTCTTTGCTGCGCAACTCAGAGGCGCTGTGATCGCCCACCGCGGCGGTACCGGAACACACCAGCATGCCGTCCTCCCGCTCCATCCATACCCCGGTATGATCGGCGTCCGCGGCCGGCGGCTCTGCAAACACCTGCACGCGTTCTTTATCAACGGTGGCGTTCTTGAAGCTCAAAGAGAGATTGCCTCGCTCGAACCATTCGTTGCCGAAAAGCTTCAGCAACACGGGTGGAAACTGATTCATGTGCACGTCGCCGGCCACGGTGCCACCGCGGAAGCCGAGATCGGCGGCGGTGTCGTCATCGTGAATACTGCCTGCACCGGCATCTGCCGACCAGTTGCGGGCGGCCCACAGCGGCCCGGTGATAGCGTCAGTCATGCTGGTTCTCTCCTTTTGCCTGTTATTGCGCGCGCCGCGCCCGCAGGCATCCGGCGATCTGCAGCGCTACCGGCAAAATGATACTCTTCGGCGAAGGACTAGTGTAGAGCATCACTGGGCAAACCAACTCATGAAGCGCGATCTGACAAGCCGGGAAAAGCGGAACCTCTGTCGAGATGGGTACGTGGTTGTCGAAGGAGCCCTCGAGCCTGCCGCCGTAGCGGCTGCGCGGGAGCTCATCGAAAGCTATTTGCCGAAAGATGAACGCCGCCTGCTCGTTCCGGGCGAGCTGGCGACCGACCCTGCGATCATCGGGTTGTTCAACGACAGTGCGTTGGCGCAGATCATGGGCGCTGTTATGGGGCCGTTTCCGCCGGTCATCAGCTGTCAGGTCGCGGTGACCCCGCCGTATGACAGATTGGGTGGCAAGCCAGGTACCCATGTCGACGGTGGGTGGTCCGGCGTGTTGCCCGAGTCTGCCGAAGAAATAGACCAGGCTACCGGGCGGCCCGTAGATGCCGAGCGATATTTCGGGCAGCAGGATGAGCAACGCGGGCTCAACGATGGCCTGCTGTGGATGGACCCCGAGCGGCGCCTGTCATACGGCAGCTTTACCGCTCTGGTTGGCGTAGCGCTGAATGATCAGCTGGAACCGGGCAATGGCCAGTTCGCGGTGCTCAAGGGCATGCACGAAAGTGTCGAAGCCTGCTTTCGCGAGCAACGGGATGCCGGAGGCATCGTCGGCCCCGAAGGACCCGGGTGGCCGCGGGTCAAGATCGATGGTGACGGTAAGCCCTACGCTAACGGCCTGCCCGATCGGATTCGTGAACTGGCGGCGCAGCGCGCCACGCGGGGCGAACCAACGCCCCAATGGCCGTGGCCGGAGCTGACACCGGTGCTGCTGAAAGCAGGTGATGCTGTGATCACGCTGCACAGTCTGCCGCATACGTCGACACCCAATCTTGGTCCGAACCCGCGGATGAATATTTATTTCCGCATACGCCGCTTGCGCGAAGGTAATCCGCATGAGGGCACCCGTCGTGTCGCGCATGGCGTGAGCGATCATCCCGACCGCGGCTATTTCGGCCAGTACCTTGATTTTCCCGACGGCTACGATCCCTGGCAGACGTCCATCGACAAGCTCTGTGACCACTGGAGCGAATGGGATGGCATGCAGGAAATCGTAGCGCACCGTGGCTGACGCTATAGACGGGCGCCAGGCCAGGCTCAGTCTCGGCACTAAGCTGGCTTTCGGTATTGGCGCGACCGGCGAAGCGGTCTACCTCGGTCTGTTCAATACCTTCATCACCATTTTTTATAATCAGGCCATTGGTCTTTCCAACACCCTGATTGGCGCGGCGATCATGCTGGCAATGATTGGTGACGCGATATCCGATCCACTGGTTGGCATCGTCAGCGATCGGTGGCGGTCGCGGCACGGGCGGCGGCATCCATTCCTGATCATGGCGCCGGTTCCACTCGTGCTTTCGATCTACTGCATATTCAATCCGCCTGATGTGTTCGTCGATGCGGCAGGTGGGCCTTCGCAGACGGGGTTGTTTGTGTGGCTGTGTGTCTGGACGATTCTCAGTCGTCTGTTTCTGACACTGTACAGCGTTCCACACCTGGCACTGGGTGGGGAGCTTTCGCAGAATCAGCATCAGCGCTCTCAGCTGTTCAGCGCCAACACTGCGATAGCCTACGTTTCCGGTGCGAGTTTCGCTTTTGTGGCGTGGACCTTTTTCTTTGCGGAACGCGTGCGTGAATCCGACGGTCAGATGGTGCCCGGGCAACTGGACGTTGCCGCCTATCCGCCGCTGGTCTTGCTGGCTTGTGCTCTTGTGCTGATCGGAATCTGGTCCTGTGCCGCGGGCACTTATCGCCATGTGCCGCGTCTGACCGAAGCGCCGCCAGCAATTGAGCGCCTGACGCTGTTTGCCATGTTTCGGGAAGTGGCCGGCACCTTGCGCAACCGCAATTACGTGATCATGCTGCTCGGCTATTTCTTCTTCATGATCGCCAGCGGCATTTACGACACCCTCAACATTTTCATCAACACCTACTTCTGGGAGCTCAAGGCCCATGAGATTCGCTGGTTGGGTCTGATCGGCGCACCGGCTGCGTTCGCCGGCGCCATGTGTTCGCCGCTGTTAATGCGACGATTCGACCGTAAGCCGGTCATGCTGTTTGCATTGGCGGGCACCACCCTGTTTGCGCAACTGGTGGTGAACCTGCGCCTGCTGGGCTGGTTGGCTGAGAATGGTGACCCGCTGCTGTTACCCCTGTTGATTGCCAATGCGGCGGGGTTCACGTTTTCGCTTGGGGTGGGTACGGTGGCCATCTATTCGATGCTGGGAGACGTGGTCGACGAAAACGAAGTAGCCACTGGTCTTCGTCAGGAAGGATTGTTTTATTCGGCGCGCGCGTTTTTCGCCAAGGCCTCTTATTCGTTCGGACACTTTTTTGCAGGCGTCATGCTCGATCTTTTTGTACGCCTGCCCTTCGAGGCGGTACCCGGGCAGCTTGCTGATGACGTCATGTTGCGCCTGGGCATTACCGCCGGCCCGATCATGGGGCTGGCGGCTATCATTTCGCTGCTGGTCTATTCGCGTTACCGGCTGACTGCCCGGCGGCACAAGGAGATCATGCAGACCCTCGATGCGAGGCGTGCGGCTTGATCTAAGCGGCCTCTGAGATGGCATCCAGCGCGGCAAACGTATCCAGAAAAAGCGGCATGTCCACCGATTCCGGGTGGGACGAAAGCTTCACGATCACGGTGCCGGTGGTCATGTTGACGTGTATGGTCTGGCCATGTATGCCGATGCACAGAATAATGCCGCGCTCCGGGTCAGACACCCAGAACTGATTGCGATAATGGCCGCCCGGCATGACCTCGGCGTATTCGCTGGCCGCCAGTAGCTCTCTGCTGCGCGGATCTGCATGGCGGGTATCGTCGATCCAGGCGGCGGGCACGATCTGCTGGCCGTTAAGGCTGCCGTTACCGGCGATCATCTGACCGAACCGAGCCAGGTCTCTGGTACAGGCGTTCATGCCTGCACCGACGTAGGGAAAGCCGATTCTATCTGTAACGATGCAGGCATCCTGCTCGGGGCCGAGTTTCGACCACAGCTGCGACTGCAGTAGCTCCGGCAGAGGCGTACCGGTGGCCTGTTGCAGCACCATACCGAGCACGTTGGTCAGCACGGTGCGGTAGTGGTACTTCTCACCTTCGCTCTGGTCGGTCGCCTGCAGGGATAACGCGTAGTCCAGCAAGGTGTCGGGAGCACCCTGCTTTACCAGCGCCGGCCGCCATCCCACCACCGAGGTTTCAACCCAGAAATCTGCATCGGGGTCGGCGTAGTCCTCGCCGAAGGCTACCGCCGCGGTCATATCCAGGGCGGTGCGGATGGTGGTGTCACGCAGCGCGCAATCGGCGAATTGGGGGACATACTGCGCCACAGGGGCATCGACATCGATGACGCCCTGGTCGGCGGCGATTCCTACCAGGGCGCCAATGAACGACTTGCTTACCGAGTTAAGCAGATGGTGGCTGTCGCCCCCCATATTGTTGAAGTACGACTCGGTGAGAATGACGTTGTCTTTCGCTACCAGAAACGAGTCGGTGAACGTGTCGTCGAGCATCTGCTGGAGGCTGCGTGACTCGCCCTCGACGCCGGTATAGGAGATATCCAGCAGATCGCGAAGATCGTATCCGAACTCATGCACCGGGCCTGCACCCCGGGCAATGCGTGCGGTGGGAAACAGCGACTGTACACGCTGAAAGCTCTGGCGGTTGTAGGGTGGGAAGCCCCAGTTATCGGCGGTCAATGGGTCTTGTGTCACGGTGTTTTCCCTTATGCTTGAGGTACGTACCAGATCGGCGAAGACCAGGCCCGTTCCTGTATGGTTGCGGCCAGATCTGAGCGCGGCTGCACACCGGCTCTGATCGCGTCCCAGGTAGACCAGCGGCAGGTAGGGTTTTCCAGTACTCGTGCGTAGTAGAAGGCCCGGTGAGCACCGTTGAAGTCGGGGTCCTGCCATACCTTACTCAGTTCGGCAGCGCCCGCGCCCCTTAAGGAACAATCGCTGATATCTACCGCCGCGCCGTTGTCGGAGCAGCGGTGTGTGTCGGGGTCCGGGGCTGATCCATCGGAGCAGGCAACGTCGTAAACCTGCTCGAAATGTTCGCCGTCAACCGTCCAGCCTTTGATGATCTGCAGGCGCTGGAGCGGCGCGGAAAGCGCGTCGCGGCTCGCCCAGACGATGAAGTTGGGCGCGGTGTCGCCTCGGCCGATGAGCTCCGCGCCCATGGGCACGCCGCGGGCGTAAGCATCGGACCACGAGTCTTTACCGCTTAGTGCGCCGTTACCGAAGTCGTAGCCAGCGAACAAGCGGATCTGCAGGCGCGGTCCGGAGGTGGCAAATGTTTCCTTGCGTCGAAAGGCGCTGTAAATATCTTTACGGTTGTTGGCGTCAGCCCACACCCCGGTCAAACCAGAGGCGCTCCAGGTTTCATAGGCGCCGGTGGCATAGGGTTTGCCGTCGACTTCATTGATGTTGACGCGGCCCGCGGCGCGCAGGATTTCGGCATTGCCTGCAGATAAAGGTACCGAACCGCGACGTTCGCCGTCGGCGTCGAGCAGGCCTACTTTGGAGAAATAGTCCGATTCGTCCAATGAAGCTGCAGCTGTATGTGTGTCTGACGCGCCTACAAAACCGAACTGGTAAGCGTTGGCGATGCCCTTATCCTGCAGCGTTAAGCCGTTCAATAGGGCCTGACGGGCATAAGATCCGTTGGGTTCGCTGTACAGGGTGGTTGCGATCCGGAAAGGCATGATTTCGAAATCGGCCCACTCGTCTGTATCAGAGAGTAACGGGTGAGTTTCGGACGTGCCTTTAACCTGAGTCACTTCGACCAGCGGCTCATTACGCAGCCGTTGAGCAGCATATTCGTCGTCCAGCGGGTCGCCGGCCCAGTCGACCATCTTGAACATCTGTCCGTTGGAGCCATTGGAATTGTGTGGGATGGCCATAGCCTCGATACCCTGACTGCGCAGTCCATCCATCCAGTCCCACAAGCCTTCCGGGTTCTGGCTGTGAAAGCGGGAGAATGGCATGGCGGGCAGCTTGTCGGCTGCTTCGAAGATCACGTTGCGATGCAGATTGCCGCGATCGTCGGTCGACGATGTGTATTCGTAAGCAACGAAAGTGGTGAATTCTCCTGGCTTGTTGTGCTCCCGGGCCGATGCAACGATAGCGGCCCAGGCGTCGCGGGAAATGTCGTTCAGCAACTCGACGTCGATGGCGCCGTTGGTAATGCCGGCCATGGTGTCGGGCAGGAAGGTGGTGAATGCCTTGACCCGCTGCGGAAGACTCTCGAAGTTCTGGTTCTCCGGCGCGTTGAGGTCATGCAGGTCCTGGACATGGGCGAATCGCGAGAAGTCTGTTGAGGGGTCTGCTGCTGCGCGCACGGCGCCCAGGAACATGGCGTGATCCGTAACCGCGTAAAAATCCAGCGGTCGCCGTAATTGCACGTTGAATCCCGCGGGATGTTTGATCGCCTCGCCCTGGGCATAGCGATAGGCGTCGTCCGGACTGGCGATGGTGCCGAACGCATAAGCGTCGAACGAGTATTCGGTATGCACGTGCAGGTCGCCAAACAACGCTACCCGATCGCCGTTGGCCTCTGGCGTGACATTCATCGTATGCGGTGGCATCGCCAGTTGGGCGCCGCCGAAGCGGGAGCCGGTAGAGGCCTGCGTGTTGTCTTGTTGATCTGCGACAACGGCATCGGCTGGTGGTTGTGTTGTCGCGGGTGGCTCCGCACAAGCAAACACCAGCAGGCTCAGCGCAGCCATGGTGCTGCGGAAAAAGTTCATGTGTGACATGGTCAATCCCTCCAGATGACTAGGTTGTACTGATCACTGATCGTACGGTTTATGCGAAAGCCGGCGGCGCTTGAAATCCGCCGATTTCATCGGCGAGCAGGCGCGCGAATTCAATGCAGTGATGGTCGCGATAAGGCCCGCTCACTGCCTGCAGTCCGATGGGCAGGCCGGCTTTGCCCGGCCCCGTAGGGAAGGCCGTGCTGGGCAGGTACGAAGCGATGATCAACCCTGACCAGAAGATGGGTTCGAAATAGGGGCGCGCCTCGCCATCTACGTCGATGGTGCGCTCAGCGAACGGCCGGTGATCGTGGGGAATGGCCGGCACCGTAAACTGTGGCGCAATCAGAATGTCCCATTCGTTGAAGAACGCATCCCAAGCCTGGCGCAGGCGCTCGCGGCGGAAGTTGTGGCGGATCCATTGCCGGTGCAGCATTACCGCCGCCCGTGTGCTGATGGCGCCATAAGATTGATCATTCGGGTCCAGTGCGGCAGCGGCAGCCTGCATTTGCGGCACCTTGTCATTGGGTTGAGCGCTGGACATTACCGCGGTGAGCAGGTTCTGGTAGACCACGTGGGCAGACGCCACATCGAAGTCGGGACGCGCGGTATCTGACACGGTAGCGCCCAGTCCGGCGAGGGTTTCTCCCAGGTTGCGCACGCGCTCTTCAATTTCCTTGGCGACCGGAGCCATTTGATCTGTAGGCCAGATGGCGATGCGCATGCCCTTTATTTCTCTGAAAGGCGCGTCCGGCAGATCGAGTCGCCAGCCGACCGCCTCGCGGCTGGTTGGCCCGGCCATGGTGTCCAGGGCGACGTGCAGGTCTGCCGCGTTCCTGGCCAGAGGGCCGCACACTGAAAGGTCGGAATCCGGTACGCCGGGCATCAGTTCGTGGCCGCTTTGCGGGATGATGCCCCAGGTCGCTTTGTGGCCGTACACGCCATTGAAAACGGCGGGTGTTCTGATCGAGCCGCCAATGTCGGACCCTGCCTCAAGCGCCGAGAATCCGGCAGCCAGTGCAGCACCACTGCCGCCGGAAGAACCGCCAGGTACGTGCTGCGTGTTCCAGGGGTTGTTGGTGGTGCCGTAAATCTCGTTGTAGCTCTGAAAGTCGGCCAGGTCCACGGGCACATTGGTTTTGCCGATGAAGTGCGCGCCGGCCTGGCGAAAGCGCTGCACGGCAAGGCCGTCTTTATCTGAAACGTTGTCTTTGTGACTCGGCAGGCCCCAGGTGGCGGGAGTGTCTTTGAGCACGTAGGACTCTTTTATGGTCATCGGCACGCCGTGCAGCGGACCGAGGTCCCTGCCCTGCGCCCGAGCCTGATCGGCCGCTCTTGCGTCGTCGAGGCCCTGCTCGAAAGTGCGCACTGGCACTGCGTTGATTTCGCTGTCGCGGGCTTGTATTCGATCGATGTAATGCTGCGTTATTTCTTCGGAGCTGATATCTCCGTTGCGGATGTACTCAGCGATCTGCAGCGCAGATGAAAAGGTGAGATCTTTCACAGGACCGGCCTCCCAAAGCCCCTGGTAAGAGCTTTTAAGAGTATCAAGTTCGCAGCATATTGTCGTTTGGACCTTGCGGGCGAACGGGAATCGTGAACGACAACGTATAGGAGAACCGTTGCCACTGGACCATAATGTGGCGTTGTTACTAGCGGTGAACAAAGCCCGGTTAGTGTTGGATATGAAGTTTCGCAAGCGGGGGGAGGCTATGAGGATTGCATTGAAGATTGTTTTAGCTGGGTTGGTGTTCGCCGCGGTCGGCTGTGGGGGCGCGGAACCCAAGGATGCCGCCCGCGAGGCGCCGGTTCCCGATAACGCAACGGCTCCGGATTCGAGGCCGAACATCCTGCTGATTGTTGCCGATGATCTGGGCTTTACTGATCTGGGTGCATTTGGTGGTGAGATTTCCACCCCTCACCTTGATCGGCTCGCTCGAGACGGTTTGCGGCTGACAAATTTTCATGCCGGGCCGAGCTGCGCGCCAACCAGGGCCATGCTGCTGACGGGTACAGATAACCACCGGGCCGGCATGGGGTCTCAGTCAGGGCTTGAGACGGAAAACCAGAGCGGGTATCGCCAGTATCTGAACAAACTGCTCCCCGAAGTACCCACGGTGGCCGAGCATTTCCGTACTCTGGGGTATCGAACCGTGGCTTCGGCCAAATGGCATCTCGGCCATGAAGCACCCCATCTGCCCGGCGCCCGGGGCTTTGATCGCAGCTTTGTTCTACTCGAAGGCGGGGGTGGTCACTTTGATGCAACACCGCTTTTCGAGCGATACGGTGCAGCTCACTGGCTGGAAGACGATCAGCCCTATGAACTGCCGGAGAATTTCTACTCCAGCGACTATATGACCGACAAGCTGATGGAATACCTCGACGAGGGAGATTCGCCTTTCTTCGCTTATCTGGGATACACAGCGCCCCACTGGCCATTGCAGGCACCGCCTGAGGATCTTGCCAGATACCGTGGTCGCTACGATGCAGGGTGGCAGGCGCTGCATCAGGCGAGAATGGCCGGCGCGAAGCGCGAAGGAGTCATTGCCACAGATGCGCAAGGCGTAGCCAGGGAACCTGGTGTAGAGAGCTGGCAGGACCTTGATGAGCAAGAACAGGCCGTGGCGGTTGCCAAGATGGAAGCTTACGCCGCCATGGTTGATCGCATAGATCAGAATATCGGCAGGTTGCTCGGTTACCTTGCAGAACACGGCCAACTCAACAATACGGTGATCTTCTTCATGGCAGACAATGGCGCTGAGGCCCATGCCATGGAACTGCTGGACAGGGTAAGGCCATGGGTTACGGCGAACTTCGATAATTCCGCCGAAAACATCGGCACCGGGTCGTCGTATGTCACCCTGGGGCCGTCCTGGGCGAGAGCCACGGCGGCGCCCTTTCGCGATTCCAAAAGCAAAATGGCAGAGGGCGGTATACGGGTGCCGGCGTTTGTGCGGCTGCCTGGAGGGAAAGCGGGCATAGATGGATCATTCATGCGGGTGATGGATCTGGCGCCTACGTTCATGCAGCTGGCGGGAGCGCAGGTCCCTGCAGACATAATGGGGCGTTCGCTGTTTGACCGCTGGTCGGGCGGCGATGCGGCCTACAGTCAGAATGAAATCATTGCCGGTGAAACCTACAACCGCAAGTACGTATACCGCGGCAGCTGGAAATTGCTCTATCAGGAAGCGCCGTATGGCACCGGCACCTGGGAGCTGTATAACCTGGCTGAGGACGTGGAAGAGCAGAACAATCTGGCGGCAGCGCATCCTGAGCTGGTGGCGGAGCTTACGGCCGCTTACGAACGTTACGCCTCGGATGTGGGCGTGATCGTGCCCGATGAGCCCATTTACTACTGACGCTACTGCCTTGGCGTCAGTCGGTACAGATAAACATCATCTACATTGGTTTCGGTGTGGTCGCTGCCGTACTTTTCGAGCCAGGCATCTGCGAAGCGGCGGAATTCCTGCTGGTCGGTTATCTGCACTGCAGCGAGTTGATATACGTTGTCTTCAACCTGCAGGCGAGCATCGGGTATCGCATCGAGATTCTGTGCCCACTGGGAATGGTTATCACCGGCGAAAACATAAAGGTGGTTTTCCTCAGCAACCATCCACAGCTTTACAGAGTAGGGGTCTGACGGTCTGGTTTCGAGCTGGATGATTGAAACACCCCCCACGGTG
>CAYMUT010000025.1:0-75584 GCA_964393625.1 uncultured Pseudomonadales bacterium | reverse complement strand
GATCGCAGCTGTGATCGGCCGCTGTTTCTGGCGAATCTGCGCAAACTTGCAGAGTTGGGGTTCATGGGGCTCAACGTCCGTTCCAATTATGGGGGTGCGGAGGCGGGAACGGTCGCATTCAGCCTGGCGATCACAGAAATCGCGCGGGGTTGTGCGGCCACGGCTGTCACCATGTCGGTCACCAATATGGTAGCGGAGGTGATTCAACAAATCGGCTCGGAGCAACAATGCAGGCGCTATCTGCCAAAGCTCTGTTCCGGCGAATATGCTGCGGGTTCTTTCTGTTTGTCGGAAGCCGGAGCGGGTTCCGATCCATCGGCGATGAAGACGCAGGCTCACAAAGAGGGCGATGAATGGGTGCTCAACGGCAGCAAGAGCTGGATTTCCAGCGCCGAATACGCCGGCGTATATGTGGTCTGGGCGGTAACTGATCAGAGCAGACCAAAAGGCAAAGGCATAAGCTGCTTTGTGGTGGAGGCAGCTACGCCTGGCATCAGTCTGGGTCAGGCCGAGGAAAAAATGGGCCAGCACGGATCGGCCACCAACACCGTTCACTTCGACAATTGCAGAGTACCTCAGGAATGCATGCTGGGGAGTCTCAACGAGGGCTACCGAATTGCCGTGGAGGAACTGGCTGGCGGTCGAATCGGCGTCGGGTCCCTGGCACTGGGCATCGCCCAGGCGGCCATGGACTTTGCCAGAGGCTATATCACTGAGCGCCAACAGTTCGGTCAAACGATCAGCCAGTTCCAGGGACCCCAGTGGATGCTGGCGGAAACCTATACGGAACTGGAAGCCGCGCGGCTGCTGTTGATGAATGCAGCCTACCTGAAACAATCCGGCAGGCCTTTTGCCAAGCAGGCATCCATGGCCAAGCTTTATGCGGCGGAATGCGGCAATCGCGCCTGCTACACTGCGCTGCAACTGATGGGCGGTGTTGGCTACACCCGGGAGTTTCCGCTCGAACGCTATGCCAGAGACATTCGCATTACTTCGATTTACGAAGGGACAAGTGAAATTCAGAAGGTGATCATCGCGCGGGAGCTGTTGCGTGAGGTTGTCTGACTAACACCCGGCAGATGCTCGCGTCGTGCTGATTAGCCTTCGGCAGCGGTAACCTCGACAAACGCGTCGTATGCCGCCTGGCCTGTGCTGAAAGGAAATAGCCGGGAGACCTCGTCGGAAATTGACGCATCGCCGTTGGTCAGATCATTCAGACCGGGCCAGCCATCGTGAATCCATACCGTTCCGGCTGGCACGCGATCGGTAACCCTGGCGGTCGCCGTGAAGGTTGCCTGGTCGTTGTGCATTTCGATTCCAGCCCCGTCGCCGACGTTGCGTGACGCAGCATCGGCCGGCGATATCCATAGCTGCGGCCCGGCGTCTCGGCGCACCAGAGAAGGCAACGCCCGACCACTGTCGTAAAATGCATGGAAGTGATTCATCGTTCGGCCCATGCGCAACTCCAGCGGGAACGGGCTCTTGTCACGTGGCAGGTAAGTGGGCAATGCAGGCAGACCGGCGCGCTCGGCGACTTCAGAATAAAACTCCACCTTGCCGGATGGTGTTGTGTAGGCGTGATCGACGTATGCGACATGGGATACGTTGAGTGCGGCGATACCGCCCGTTTCTCGCAGCGCTTTGATCGTCGTGTGGCCGGTACACGGGTGATCGAGTACCGCGTCTATGTGTCCACCATCGTCATGCCAGGGATAAAAATCGGGTATCTGCAGCCGTTCTGCCAGTGCTCGAATCACGTCAGGTACCGATCGCGTCTCGCCGGCGGGCTCCAGAATCCTGTCCATGAGGTACAGATGCGTGGTTGTCGCCTTAACGCCGAGCCCCTCGAGCCAGGATGTTGCGGGCAGCACTAAGTCCGCACAATCTCGAATCGTATCGTTCATGAACAGATCATGGGCGACGACCAGGTCCATGGATTTCAGGCCATTCCGCACGCGCTGAGCATCGGCGAATGACGAGGTGAGATTCGAGCCGAACAGCAGCATGGTTTGAATGGCGCCATTGTCGATGGCGTCGATGATCGCAGAGATCTGATTGGGGATGTAGTTACCCGGCGGCCGTGCGCCGAACTCGATAATGCCGGGGTTGAGCCCATGGCCATGGGCTTCAGCACCGTGTCTGGGACCGAAGCCGGCACCGGGTTTACCGAGTTTGCCGGTCAGTCCGGGCAGACAGGAAATCGCGCGGCTGGCCTGCCAGCCGTTGGCGTCTTTGTAGAGTGAGCTGCCGCCGAGCAGCAGCATGGCGCGTTCGGTGGTGGCGTATTCCCTGGCGAGCTTCTCGATACATTCGGGCTCCACCCCGCAGATCTCCCCAGCCCATTGGGGCGTGCACGTCGCGACGTGGTCGCGCAGTGCTGCCGCCCCCAGGGTGTGTTGCTCGATGAATGTTTCGTTGTGCAGTTTGTCGCGGAAAATAACGTGGGCCATAGCAAGCGCGAGAGCCGCATCAGTGCCGGGCCTTACTATGAAACATTCGTCCGCTGCCCGGCAGGCTTCACTTTGACGTATGTCGATGGCCACCACGCGCGCGCCGCGTTTATGCGCAGTCGCAATATGTCTGGCGGTGTTCGGCTGGCTGGCCTGATTCGAACCCCACTGTATTATGAGCTCGGCGTTGGCGCTCATGTCTTCCTTGGTGTTCACCTGCATGGTGCCAGTGAGGCCGAAGCCCAGGCCGCCCAGCCCCCAGCAGACCATGGCACCGTCCCAGACCTGGAAGCCGGCCATCAGTGCCAGGCGGGTGCTGAGGCCGGCGTTGGCAAACACGCCATAGTCGTTCGCGGCCACACCGTGACAGGACCACAGACCAACGCGATCTCTGCCGGATCGCTCGATACTGGCGACGATCCGAGCCAATGCCTCGTCCCAGCTGATCTGCTGCCAGCCGCCGTCTGTCGTTCGCGCGAGCGGATGAAGAATGCGTTCGGGATTGCCGATGATCTCCTGGGCTGCACGGCCGCGCACACACAGAAACCCCTGGCTGTCGGGATTATCTGGATCGCCTTTCACGTCGATGAGGCGATCGCCTTCGACGGTAACCTTCATGCCACAGAAGGTCGGGTGACAATTCATGGGGCACATGGTGCGTGCTTCGAGCTGATTGGGCATCGGCCTGTCCTGCCACCGTTGATGTTCGCAGATGGGGCCAATGTAATGCTGCGCGGGGCCGAGGTCCACCGTCCCGATCCGCACAGTGATGGCAGGTCAGGGCGTTTTCCGCCTATGCGGGTGTACACTTGCAGGATCAGCGGCGAAACAGGAAGGCGAGATGACTGCGAACACGACACAATACGACGCCATAATCATTGGTGCGGGCTTTGGCGGCATGTACGCGCTGCACCACCTGCGTGACAAGATGGGGCTCAACGTCCGCGCATTCGATGGCGCCGGCGGCGTAGGAGGCACCTGGTGGTACAACCGGTATCCTGGGGCCCGGGTCGATGCGCCGAGCAGCCCCTTCTACGCCTATACGTTCTCCAAGGAGCTCGTTGATGAATGGCAGTGGACCGAAACCCAGACCCCGGGACCTGCGGTGCTTGCTTACCTCGAACACGTCGCCGAGCGCTTTGACCTGAAGAAGGATATCCAGTTCGAGACCTGGGTAAGCGATGCGCGTTACGATGAAGGCGCCCAGCGATGGACCATTGAAACCAGCACCAATGAGACCGCCTCGGCGCAGTTTCTGGTCTGCGCGGTCGGCGCGCTGTTTGTCGCCAACAGACCCGACTACCCGGGCATCGATGACTTTGCCGGCGAGTGCTATCACACTGGTCGCTGGCCACACGAGAAAGTGTCGTTTGCGGGCAAACGTGTTGGTGTAATTGGTACCGGTTCCTCGGGTATCCAGGCTATTCCCGAAATCGCGAAGGAAGCCGATCATGTCACCGTCTTTCAGCGTACACCCCAGTACTCGCTACCGGCGCGCAATCGACCTCTCGGTAAGGAGGAACTCGATGCGTGTCGCGACGACTGGGATAACCTGCGGACGTCGATGTGTAAGCGTGGTGGGTGGCCCTTCAAAACGACGCGAAGGCGGGCCGCGGACTTCACGCCTGCCGAACGTCAGGCTGTCTACGAGCAATTGTGGGAAGAAGGGGGCATTCATCTCTCCATCAACAGTTTTGTCGGCGTTCTGAGTGACAAGGAGCTCAACGAAGAGGTCGGTGAGTTTGTGCGCTGCAAGATTCGTGAGATTGTGAAAGATCCGCAGACGGCCGAAAAGCTGATGCCCAATTACTATTTCGGTACCAAGCGGCTGATTCTCGATAATGGTTACTTCGAAGCCTACAACCGCGAAAACGTCACTCTGGTCGACGTGCGCGCTGACCCCATCGAGAGATTTACAAAGGCAGGTTTGCACACGAAGAGTGGCGAGCATGAGATTGATATGCTGGTGCTCGCCACAGGCTTCGATGCGGTGAGCGGTTCAATGCTGAACCTGAACCCGAAGGGGCGTGGCGGTGTCAGCCTGCAGGAGAAGTGGGAGAACCGTTTCGATAACTACCTCGGGGCGACGATTTCGGGGTTCCCTAATCTGTTCATGATCCATGGCCCGGGCGCGCCTGGCGTATTCTTCACTATGCCCTTGGGTGGCGAGCGGACGACGGATTGGATTGCCCAATGCATTCGACATCTGCGGCAAGAAAACCTCGGCTGCGTCGAGGCTACTGCAGATGCAGAAGCAGACTGGGATCGCGAGATCAATTCGATCGCCGACCGGACGCTCTATCCGCTGGCTGAGTCCTGGTATATGGGGGCGAACATCCCCGGCAAACCGCGTCAATTTCTGGGGCATCTGCGTGGCTCTCAGTATTTTGATCGACTGGTCGAGGTAGCGGAGGCAGGCTATGAGGGGTTTGTTTTTGAGCGGACTCGTTAGCGCGGGGTAGCGCTCTACAGGTGGTTCGGGGTGTGTTATAAAAAACACTTCTCCATTCGGTGCAGTGATTATGCAGTCTCCGGTAAAGGCCATCTTTTTCGACCTGGGCGGAACACTGTTCAGCTACGGTGGCCGCCAGGGGGGCGGAATTTCGCATGTGCTGAAAAGTAAGGGTATCGATGCCGCGCCGGAAGAAATCGGCCGGGCCTGGCAGACGGCTTCGGCCAGAGCCGGCGAGCATTACGGGCGGCAGCGCTACTTTCTGCATAAAGATCTGTTTCGCGATACCCTCACTCACTTCCTGGCTGAGTTCGACCAGCAGGCAGATGATGAATTCTTCGCTGAGTTTCACTTGCGGCAGCGAGACGGCATGGTGAAGCATCTGCCTATTCGTGATGATTGCCGATCTACCCTGCAGGCCCTGCGTGAACGCGGCTTGTATCTTTCGGTGGTATCAAACATCGATGACGACTACCTCTACCCGCTGTTAGACAAGCACGATCTCGTGCCGTTGTTTGATCACTGCACCAGTTCCGAAGAGGCCCGCTCCTGCAAGCCTGATCCCGATATCTATCACTATGCGGTAAGAAAATCCGGTCTGAGCATCGACGATGTATTGTTTGTTGGCGATTCTCTGCACCATGACGTGGCGGGCGCGCACAAAGTCGGAATGCGCTCGGTGCGGATCGTGGAGGAAGGAGTCACCACGCCGTTAACTCATGGCCTGGAGGTCGTCGCGGAGCCTACTTTTGAGATCGACAGCCTCGGCGATCTGATAGGGGTGATTGAAAGTGTCAACGAATCCTGAGTATTTGCCCGAAACCCCCGAGGAGCTGACCGCAACCTGGCTGAGCGCTGCACTGAATGCGCCAATTGCCGAGGTAGCACAGCGCGCGCTCGGCGAGGGTAAGGGGTTCATGGGCGATGTGCTGCGGCTGTCACTGCGCAGCGAAGCCCCTGAGGCGCCAGCAAGTGTCGTGGCGAAGATTCCCAAGAAGGCCAATCGTGCAATTGGTGAGCTGATGGGGGTGTATGAGCGCGAGATCATGTTCTTTCGCACCCTGGGTAAGGACATGCCGATACGCATTCCGCAAATGTTGTTCAGTGAGTTCGATCGGGATAAGGGATCAGAAAATCAGGAAGCCATTCTGCGTGGCTTCGACAGAATGCCGCTGTTTCTGCACGGCGCCATCGGTGCGTTTGGTGCCTGGGTGGCGGCGGCCAAGAAGCGCAGGTATCTGCTGATCATCGAAGACCTGGCCGGCATGCGCGCCGCGGACCAATTGCAGGGTCTCGATGAGGAAGGTTGCGCGAAAGTGCTCGAAGCCATAGCGCCCATGCACAGTCAGTTCTGGGGCGCTGAGGCGCTGCATGGGCACTTCTGGCTGTTGCCCCTGGATGTGGATGCGCGCTTACGTCACGTCCGCTTCCGGCAGAGTCGCGAACAGTTCGGCCAGGTCATGGGGCCCGGGCTGGCAGAGACCCTGGATTGGCTGATGGATAACGGTGAACGATTGACCCGCCAGTTCGTGGCCGATGCACCTGCAACCCTGGCTCATTGCGATCTGCGCATGGACAACGTCATGTTTGATGAGGGCGACCGTTGTGCCTTTATAGACTGGCAACTGGTGCGGCGGGCGCCTGCGGCATGGGATGTCGCCTATTTCATCTGTGGTGCGCTGCATAGTGACCAGGACACCGCGTGCGTGGAGCGTATCCTGCGTCGTTATCACGCAGCATTGAGCGTGCCCGACTATTCATTCGACGATCTTCACCGTGATTATCAACGTGCGCTGCTGCTGCATGTTGCGAACCTGGCCAGCGCTGGAGATGGTGAGATCGATTTTGGTAACGAACGAGGCAGCACCATGATGGCCACGTGGATGCAACGTCTGGCCGCCCGCGCCGCAGAGGTGGGGCTGCCGACCCTTTAGTGATCCGATACTGGGAAGAAATTGCGTCGATGCCCCAACCACGAAAAGGCGATGGTTGCTATCATGATGCAGGCCAATAGTTGTGAATAAACGGCACCAGATCCCGACGACACCAATAAGGGCCCGGCAAATAACGGCCCAAGCGCGCCGCCTAATGACTGAGCAAGAGGCACAAGTGCGAGTAACCTGCCGGTTTGGTCATATGAGCGCACAATATCCATGGTGTAGGGGAGGCTGAAATTCCAAACCGCACAGAAAAGGACAACGGCTATACCGAATCCAATTGGACCCGGAGCGCTTACCAGGGTAGCGACGTAGATTAGGCAGCCAATAAGCAATGCAACCATCGCCTGCCAGACAGAAACCCGACTATGAACGATAGCAGCTACGACTGAACCGCCTAGCCCCAAAACTAGACCTAACGTTACTGCCGCACCGACGTCAATTGTCTCAATACCGGCGCTGTTGCCGAGTATCTCCAGAAAAGCCCAGTTACTGGTTAAACCGATAAAGTAGACCACCATGGCGATCAGAGATAACCAGGCTGCGGGGTTAGCGTTCGAACGTCCGGTGTGAAGCGGAGTGCCATTCGTTGGAGAACGATTTGGGATCATTGGGAGCAATAACACCGACACGCCAACCAGAACAACCAAGAAACCAATGACACCTTGGTAACCCCAATTCGGGGATAGCACTGTAGGAATCATGAGCGTACATAGTCCTGCAACCAATACCATTGCGCAGATGCTGATGCTAAAAGCCCGAGTAGGGTTTGGCATTGATGCTAATCCAAGCATGACAGGCGCACCGGTGATAGAGAATCCGGCACTAGCTGCGCTCATGCCGATGATCAAGGTGGCGAAACCGCCAGCAAAGAAACAGATGATCAAACCGAGCAATCCGACAACAACACCGAAGCTAGTCGAATGGCGCCAGAGAATTCGATTAACCCAGAAATAGGAAGATCCAAGAACGATACAGGACGAGAAAAAGCTGCTCGACAATAGGATCCCTAGTTGTTGCTCATCAAAGCCGAACGTGTCCTTGAGAACACCAACAAACACGGGTTGTATATTGAACAAGAGCGTACTCATACAGCTTATGTAGCTCAGCGCTGCGAGCTTCCGTCGATAACCAGACGTTCCCACAATAGAAACAGTCCGCATCATCCTGTGCTCTGTCGAGTTTTCTCCCGCGAAGCCGAGCCCATAGCTCGCGACGATGCCATGCCCAACAGTTGGCGAGCCATCTTCCGAAGCAGGTTGTCGTTGATCATATTCTGGTTGTAATGCAGCCAGATGCCATCGATCGTAGACATGATGAGCGTTGCCAGGTTCTTAGCTTCTGTGCGTGGAATATCGTTGGCACGTTTGATGGCTTGGGCAAGAAGACTGATCAGGGGTTTGTACCCACTGCGGAGCTTTTCTTCTAACTCAGGCGTACTACTCATAAACCCCCACAAGCCGATAGAAAATTGTCCATCGTCGGCGGGATCCTGTCCGATCCCGCCGGGCAGCAGAGTCTTAATTGCAAGTTCTAACCGATCTTCTTCGCTGACCCGAATTTGGTCCAAGGTCATCTGTAAACGAACACGAATTTTCTCCATATGCCATTCGAATACGTAGGCGAGTAGTTCTTCCTGGTTGCTGAAGTAATGCGCGATGACGCCGGTGCTAAAACCACCTCGACGACAAATGGCACGGACCGTGGCATTTTTTATCCCTTCCTCACAGATCAAGTGGAATACAACTTCGGCGATTTCTTCACGACGCTGCGCATGATCGATTATCTTCGGCATGCTTTATATGTTACATGTGTCGTAATATAAAGTGCAAAACTATACCTTGGACTGACGCTTGGGAGTTAAAGAAATGAAGAGCAGACTTAAGCTTGATGAAATCCTTATGCAGCTCAAAGAAGTCACTGTGACTAAGCCACAAGACGCGCAAATGTTGCATCCGGGTTACTACCATTCCAGCGAACTGTATGAGCTGGAAAAAGAACGAATTTTCTCGAAAGAATGGATTTGCACGGCGCGGGTCGAGCAGATCAAGGAGCCTGGCGATTTTGTAACGGTATGTCTGCTTGACGAACCCATCGTCATTGTGCGCCAGGCGGATGATCGCATCCAGGCTTTGTCCAACGTCTGCAGACACCGGTACTTTCCGGTCGCGCAAGGCCAAGGAAATGTTCGATTCTTTGTGTGTCAATACCATAAGTGGACGTACGAGCTTGACGGCTCATTGAAGGGTGCACCGGGAATGAGCGGCTCATCGTTTGACCAGACAAAGTGTCGGTTACCAGAAATACGCTGTGAAGAATGGATGGGATTCATCTTTGTAAATCTTGATCAGAATGCCGATCCGCTCGGACCTCGCCTAGCCTCGCTAACGGAACGGCTGTCGGACTATCAACTTGATCAATGGCGTGCGCCTTGCGTGTTCGAAGAGCGGTGGGCTGGAAACTGGAAGCTCGCCTGCGAAAATGCATTGGATAGCTACCACCATATGGGGTTACACGAAAACAGCGTGCAGTCTTTTATGCCGGGATTAGGAACAGAGTTTATCGAAGCGCACAGTGCTTGGAATTACCATCGCACGCCATTTAACGATCAAGGCATCAACGACGCCAATTCACGAGCACCTGAAGTAGTCGCAAGATTGACTGAACGCGACGCTTCAGCGATGAATGCTGTTTTTGTTTACCCAAATCTGGTTATACCCCTGCTACCAACAGGGGCAAACTGGTTGTCCTTTGTCCCAGAATCCATCGACCAGACATGGATCTTCACTGGTCTAGCGATGGACAACAGTATGCTGAGTCAAATAGAGGATGAACTGGCTTATGGCTCTGCAATCAAGGAAATGCTTGCTGGAATAAACCAAGAAGACTCATTGGGCACCTCGGAATTACAGAAAACGACCCAATCAGCCTTGGTTGAACGTGGACCCATTTGCGAAAAAGAAATGGGTGTCTTTCACTATTATAGATACCTCGCAAGTCTCCTGGTAACTTGAATCGGCGACTACGTCGGCTTGGAGCCGGACAGCCTGGTCGGCTTTACGTTGCATAACATTGGCTCGTGACATCACTCTTCCGGCGTGAGTCACATCCGAAACGCGAAGTCGGATTAAATCACAGCCTCGCAACTTGCTGTGTATGGCTAGAGCGTTGCAAACAGGCAGAAATCACATCTGGTCAGTCAGTTTTCCCCGGCCCGGTTCTGTACATCACATCACGCGATTGCAGAAATTGGCCATCGCGTGCAATAACGCCCACTTTTTGCACTGGAGACTTAGTCTCGGCGTCCAGCACCTGCACCGGCTCACCCATCGACCCGAAGAGCCATTTATCACCCCATTGAAGCATCGCGACTACGATTGGAAACAATTCTTTGCCACGCTCAGTGAGTTCGTAGAGGTTACGTTTTCCTCCAGACGACGTGGGTTGCTTGCACAGGACTTGATTTTCGACCAGGTGTTCCAGTCTCTGAGTCAAGACGTTCCTTGAAACGCCCAAGCTACGATGAAAATCAGTGAAGGTCTTTCTGCCCACTAATGCATCGCGAATGATCAAAAATGACCACTGATCGCCAATGACTTCAAGGGTACGCGCAATACTGCATGGGTAGTCGGCCAGGCTGGTTCGAGCCATTGTCACGCCATTAATCTTTTTGAGAGACTTATAATATATACATATATTGCATATACAAGCATTAATGGTTGCTTTAAAGAACTTATAAAAATATCATTCAACCAAATCTGCGCTCCACGGACATGTCATGACAAATCTGATCACACTCAAAAACGTCGGCTCAGTCGGCGTTGTTCTGCTTAACAACCCTCCCCACAACTTGATTGGCGGGGAGTTCATTGAGCAATACTGCCAAGCACAGGAACAAGCCGTGACCAATGGGGCCCGCGCTATCTTGGTACGTAGCGAGTTAAGGCACTTTTGCGCCGGTGCTGATGTTTCCGCATTGGAGGCGGGTGGCGTAAGCGCACCGGAGATCCTCAACAGGCTGGAGTCGATCCCTGTTCCCACGGTGGCGGCCGTACATGGCGCGGTGTTAGGTGGGGGACTGGAGCTGGCGCTGGCCTGTGATTTTGTCGTCGCTGCTGAATCGGCGCAGATCGGGTCGGTGGAAGTCGCCATTGGTCTTGCCCCCCTCCTGGGTGCTGTCCAGAGATTGGCCGAGCGAGCGGGTCCGGCGCGCGCCCGTGAGATTGCCATGTTGGGGCGGAGGTACAGCCCCGATGTGCTAGAACGTTGGGGCGTCATCAATCTGGTCACTGCTGATGACGAGCTTGAATCGGCCGCACTCTCGTTAGCCCAACAGCTCGCATCTGGTCCAACGGTGGCTTTGAATGTAATAAAACGCATCGCCCGAATCGCTGGCAATGAAGGTGTGCAAGCTGCGGATCAGGCATTAGCCGAAGAACTTGCACCGATGTGGGCAAGTGAAGATGTCAAACGAGGGTTAGCCGCTATGGCAGAAACCGGTCCTGGAACTGCAGTCTTCGAGGGTAACTGATGAAGCCACTAGAAAATCTAAAAGTACTCGACTTTACCCGAGTGCTTGCGGGCCCCACGTGTACAAGAATTCTTGCTGAACTTGGCGCGGATGTCACAAAAGTCGAACCGCCCTCGGGTGACATAGGGAGAATCGCCGCGCCGCACGTAGAGGGGCAAAGCGCCTACTACCTGCAGTTGAACGGTGGGAAACGTAATCTCAGTATTGATCTGAATTGGCCAGAGGCTCGAGCAGCAGTGTTTAAATTGTGCTGTGCGGCTGATGTCATCGTCGAGAACTTCCGTCCCGGGACAATGAAGACCTTCGGCTTAGATTACGCTTCCATGAGTGACGAAAATCCGACAGTCGTATACGTCTCTATGTCCGGCTATGGACAAAACACGCCATGGTCGGCTCGGCCTGCTTTTGCGCCGACGGTGCAAGCTGAGTCGGGTGCTACTCAAACCCAGTTAGATCACTTTGGTGAAAGCCTCGCCCAGCCCACAACCGATTGGGCCAGTCATGCAGATGTGTACACCGGCCTGGAGGGGGCGATTGCAGTTTTAGCCGGATTGAACCAAAGGAACACTACTGGCAAAGGCGTGCATGCCGATGTATCAATGATGGCGACAATGCTTGCTGTTAACGAGCGACTGCACGCTCAGATCAATGATCTTGATGCGTTTGATGAACCACTGGCACTTGGTGCGCCAGAGTCGCCGATTTTTACGCTCGCGGATGGTAATTTAGTTACGATCGCTGCCTCTCCCGTATCCTCAGGCGTATTTATGCGGTATTGCGGGATGATGGGACGCAACGATCTGCGTAATGACCCTCGATTTTCCTCTCCAGCGTTGCGCAAAGAGAACCTCAAAGCCTTGCTACAAGAAGTGCAAAGTTGGATGCGATCGTTCCGGACTTTTGAAGAATTGGAATACCAAGTATCGGGCGCTGGTGGATTGGCGGTTGGGAGAGTGCGCACGGCAGCTGATTTGCTCGCCACAGATTGGGCGGGATTTGCGCAACCGACCTATACAACACCGGTTGGCGAACAGGAACTCCGATTGCCCAAGGGCCCTTGGCTATTTGATGGGGAAGATACCGGCACATTGTCACCTGCAGCATCACGGGGCGAACATAATCACGATGTCTTAGCTCAAGTTGGTATAGATGATGAGACGATTACCGCGTGGGAAAGTGCGGGCATCCTTTCGAGCGAAGCATCGAGGTAATCCTATCGAGCGCATCTAGTTGTGATTTATGAAGCGCCTAAAAGGTTCAAGCCATTCTTCTACTTCTGCCATGGATTCTGGTCTGAACGAATATAGGCGACGCTGCGCTTCGGGGCGGGAGATGGCAAATCCATTGTCCCGCAGCACTTTAAGTTGGTAGGAAACTGCTGGCTGGCTGAGACCGAATTCCATTGCGATAACATCTACAATGTCACCTGAAGCTTGTTCTCCCTGCGCAAGCAACTCCAGAATACGCCGACGGACTGGATCACCTAGGACGTCAAAAGCATTCATTGATATCGTTCCATCTACTCTTCTATGCCCGCATAGAAGTTCATTGATCGTGTTCCAGAATCGTGGGCTGCTTTCGAATCCGTTCCGAATGCGATGTCGGCCACCGCCCATCTATCACTTGATGACTGAAGAAAATTTCTGCCGGCGCCAGTTTGAATCCAGGCAGTTTGATCGGACATGAATGTGTCACTTTCGTTGATCAAATGTTCTGCCAAGCTTGTTAACGTCAGATCCCACCCGACGCCCATCGAGCCGGGTCCGAACTGTTTCCAAAAGTCCAAAAAAGTTTCACTTTCCAGCCCCATGTGTTCGAGTGTTAATCTGGTTGACTGTTCGTTGATTTCCTCAAGCGTCACATCGACCCAGCCTACATCTCCATGCATTTCCCATGTAACTGCCAGGGAGTGGGGTGCTTCACAACGTATGATTCTGCCACCGGCGTTCCCTTCGAGCTGGTATGTTCCGCCTTCGCTTAACTCGCCGTTTACTGGAAGAAACCACCTTCGCAATCGATCAGGCGTCACAATCGCATCCCACAGGTCTTCGATTTGTGTTGGGTAGCTGCGTTGTGCCACGATCGTCCGAGCGGCTTTACCTCCCCATGCCGAAGAAACTATCTGGCGTTCTATCTCCCCTAGCTGCTGTTCAAACCATCCTTCCATATCATTGCTCCTTTATATAAATGCATATTTATATAATTACATTTTCATATAAATGGAGATGAAAAGTAAGCCACTAATTGACGTTGTGAAATCACTTTGGGCGGAGAGCTGCATTAATCTCAGGGTGTTCGAAGGACGGCTTCTAGCCGATAGCGGACGTTAGGGAACGGCACATCATTGTTGTTCATTCTCGATTTTGCGAAAGGATGTGATTGAGGTGAAGCCCTCATATCAAGGGCGTTTGAAGTGTTCGCATTGAAAAGATTTGAACGGGCAACCCCGTTGCGAGGGCCGGCCGGAGGTTCCTGTCTCTAACGTAGGAAGATCAGACAATAAACTGGTCGGAGTGAGAGGATTTGAACCTCCGGCCCCTACGTCCCGAACGTAGTGCTCTACCAAGCTGAGCTACACTCCGATGGCGCGCATTCTAATTGCCCATGCCCGCTGAATCCAGCGTTTGCGCCTGTAATGTGATGTGCCGCTACATCAGATCTCTGGCGAGGCCATCCAGTGCCGTCAGAATGTTATCTTCATTGTAAAACCCGAGCATCGGTATCAAGCGCGTCACACCCAGTGCCGCATAGTCCTCCATCATTGCACGGGTAGGCGGCTTCGGTGGTGTGATAGAAATACTCAATTCGCCCAGTTCTTCCGCGCGCTGATGACGTGCTTTGGCCAGATTCAGCAGTTCCAGTGATTTACGCGTGGTTTCCACATCCATGGCGAATCCATACCAGCCATTGCCGTGGGTCACCGTTCTGCGCATTGCCGCAGGGCTGGCACCGCCGACGATAACCGGAGGCCCGCCGCTCTGTACCGGACGAGGTTGCGCGTCAATATCTGCGAAACTCACGAAATTGCCGGAAAAGCTGGGCTTCTCCATGGTCCACAGCGTGCGCATGGCGTCGATATACTCGTCTGTCCGAGCACCGCGTGTTTCAAAATCCACACCCAGGGCGGCAAACTCCTGGTGCAGATAGCCGGCGCCGATGCCGAACATCAGGCGGCCATCACACAGCACATCCAGGCTGCCGATCTCTTTGGCCAGCACCACGGGATTGCGTTGGGCGATCAGGGTAATGCCGGTGCCGAATTTGATGCGATCGGTCACTGCAGCCATATAAGCGATCTGCGCGGGCGGGTGCAGCATGGGTGTTTGCGGGTCTGCCGGGGAGGGCGCCTCTCTCGGGTCCGGCAATACCACATGCTCGCCGGTCCACAGCGATTCGAAGCCAAGCACTTCGGCATGTTGCGCAACTTTGACCGCCCAGGTCGGTTGCGCCAGGAAATTCATGTTGATGCCAAACAGACCAAGATCCATCTGATGCTCCTCCTATCCAAGAATTCGTTCGCGCCGGTAAAGCTTGATGGCCAGCCACGCCAGGGCGCTCGCGTAAATGGCGGTGCTGATGGTGGAAACTAACACGTGTAATGGTTCCACGGTCTCCCCTTTGATCAGATCTGCCATCAGGTTCGACTGACTGAGGCTGGGCACCAGCATGATCTGCAGGGTGGTTTCTACGTTCATCAACTGCGCTATCAGCAGCGGCAGCGTGGGGATGATCACGATGATCGACAAGTAGGTCTGAGCTTCTTTGTAGCTGCGTGCGAACGAGGCTACTACTGTGAGCAGGCTGGCGGCAAACAGGATCAGCGGCAGCGTAATGCCGAAAATCGAAGCCATCTGTGTTGCGCCTATTTCAAGCGCCATACCGATGCGTTCAAAAGGCACGAATGGTACGGAAAAATACAGGCTCACCAGGAATATCAGCAGGCTCAACATGGCGAACAACGCAGTTGCGCAGATCTTGCCCAGTACCAGCTCGGGCCGGCTGACAGGTTGCGTCAGCAGAGGTTCCAGCGAGCCGTGTTCACGTTCGCCGGCGGTGGTGTCGATGGCCAGGTAAAAACCGCCCATGAAAACCACCAGCACCAGGAAATAGGGCAGCGACGCAAGAATCGTCAGGGCGCGCGCGGCGGGTGAGGCGATATCAAGTTCCTGGGTCGTAATGGGCGAGCTGAGGGAAGCATCGATACCGCGCAACCACAGGCGCATGGCCCCGACCGTACGGCTGTAGACGTTGATGTGCCTGCGCAATTGGGCCAGGTCGCGGCGCGCGGAAGACATTTCGCTGCTGTCGTAGATCAGCGAGAGCGTGTTCACCGTGCCGCTGGCATAACGCTCAGCGTAATCCGCGTTGATCACCACCACGATCTTATGATCGCCGTTACGAACCAGGTCTCTGGGCTCGTCGGTGTCTTCTTGCGTAATCTCGGTGTTCTGCTGCTCGAGGTGCTGCATCAGCTGCGGCGCATGTGCCGCGCCAACCACTGCGAACGCTATGGCTTTGTCGACCTCGCCCAGCGCTCGATCGAGTACGAAAACCATCAGGCCGACGAAAAAGATCGGGCCGATAACGGCAAGAGAGAACGATGACAGAAGGGTTCGCCGATCACGGAAGTTGTCGGTCACCTCCTTGGCGAATACCACGGCCAGCTTGCTCATGCTGGTGACTCCTCGCCAATGCCTGCGAGCCTGATGAACGCTTCCTCCAGATCATCGGTGTCGGCGTGTTCGCGCAGTGCGCCGATGGTGCCGTCGAAACGGACCTCGCCCTGGCTGATGACCACCACGTCGTCACACAGGGCGTCTACTTCCTGCATGATATGGCTGGAAAACAGTACGCACTTACCATCGCGCTTCAGTTTATTGATGATTTCGCGCAGTGCGCGGGTGGCCATGACGTCGAGGCCGTTGGTGGGCTCGTCTAAAACCACGTGCTGAGGGTCGTGCACCAGCGCTCTGGCCAGGGCGACCTTGATCTTCTGGCCCTGGGAGAAACCCCCGGTGCGGCGATTGCAGAAATCAGCCATATCCAGTTGTTCAACCAGCGCTTCGATGCGCGCTTCCAGGTCGGCGCGGGAAAGGTTCTGCAGGCGGCCGTAGTAGCGAATGTTTTCGATGGCGGTCAGGCGTGCATACAGGCCGGAGTTGTGGGGTAGTACGCCGATCTGCTGACGCACTTCCATTGGGTCATCCAGTATATCGATGCCAGCCACTTCGGCGGTTCCGGAATCCGGTGCTGCTACCGTAGAAAGAATGCGCAGCGTGGTGGATTTGCCGGCGCCATTGGGGCCTAGCAGGGCGGTTATGCGCCCATCCTGTGCGGCGAAAGATATCCCTTTGACCGCGTGCACATCTTTGAAGCTCTTGTGGACTTGCCTGACTTTGATCACGGCTTCGGCCCCATCAAGTCGACAAAAAACGGGAAGGTGCCGAGATGCTCAGTACAGCTTGCATCCACAGCCGCCGGATCGGGTTGCTCAACAAACTCCAATGCGATGCGTGGTACGCAGCCTCTGGGCAGAACGCCGTGCCCCTGACCTGGTGCGATGACGTGGGTGGCGTTGCTCAAGCCCGGCAGGATTGCCTCGCCGTAATCCGGGGGCGTGATCGGGTCGAATTCGCCGGACAGCACCAGGGTCGGTATGTCGCTTTCCAGCGGCGCTTTCATGTCGTCGTCAATAACCCCTTCCGGCCATACCGAGCACATGACAGCCAGGGCGTCGTAAATGTCCCGCCCAAGGTAGGTAGCTTCGAGTTCGCCTTCTGCGACTTCATCGTCGGCAAAGAAGGGCGCATCCTCGGTGCAGACTACCGCGTTATGCATACCGTACTGCATGGTTTCATTCAGCTGGTGCAGTACGTTGAGCGCGTTGGCGGCAATGGGCAGGTAATTCTCCTCGACTGCGGCCTGATGAATGATCAGGGGGATCAGCGCGCTGGTTTCCGGCGCGTACAGCGCCAGGCGCACCCAGATTGCCAGGTGCCCGTAGGTCAGGTCGATTTCGGTTGGTAGTCCTGTCACCGGGTGGCGTAGTTCCAGGGCTAACGGCTGCTCGGACAGGCGGGCTTTAACCCGTGCGAACTGGTCGCGCAGATCTGGGAAGGTTTCGTTGCAATGTTGATCGGTGGCACAGCGCGACAACAGGGCGTCGAAGGTGATCTGGCTGCGAATCGCGATGTTGGCGCCCAGCACGAAGGTTGGCGGCACCACGCCGTCGACCACTACCGCGCGGGTCTGCTCTGGAAAGCGCCGCATGTAGTGCATGGCGACCCGGGTGCCGTAAGAAACCCCGTAAAGACTCAATTGCTGATAACCCAGACTCTCCCGCAGCGCTTCCAGGTCGCGAACCGCGACAGATGTGGAAAAGTATTTGGGGTCATGAGGAAGTGATTCCAGACAGTCCTTGGTGATTCTTCTGGCGTCATCGAGGTCTGGGGTTTCGGTAGTGTCGGTCAGCGCATCACAACTCAAGGGTGCCGAACGCCCAGTGCCGCGTTGATCGATCACGACGACATCACGCTCGCGGGTGAAAGGCGTTATTGCGCCCGCCATATCTACAAGAAGGTCAATTGATGAGCCGCCTGGTCCTCCGTTGATGACGGTAAATGCATCGGCAGCGGGGTTGATTGCCGTAGAGGGCAGGCGCGCGACAAACAGCGGCACCTGTTCGCCGTTGGGATCGTTTGGATTGGTCGGACGTATCCAGGTCGCGCATTCGGCCTGTACAGATCCTGTGCCGGCAGAACCGCTGAGGAAGCAGGGCTCGAACTCCGGCGCGCTGTCAGATGCGCGGATGGCTGTAACCGGGATCCACAGCAGCAGCACCAGGAGGATCAGGCGTTTTGCTCGTGATGGCGCCGGGTGCATCAGAATAAACGAGCCGTACTGTAGTCGGTGAGTAGGGTAAACGCGTCGGCGAACGGGCCGGGGGGTAGTCGGGTCAGACATTGCTGAGCTTTGTCGGCTTCTTGCAGGGCGGCACGATGGGTGTAATCCAGTGCGCCACAGCTATGCACTATCTTCAGAATATCGGGTAGAGCGTCGGCGCTTCGCTGTTGAATCGCCGTCTTGATGATTTGGCGTTCGGCTTCGGTTGCGTGACACAGAGCGTAAATCAGCGGCAGGGTCAGTTTGCCTTCGGCGAGGTCGTCACCGGCATTCTTGCCCATGGTGGCGCTGTCGCCGGCGTAGTCCAGCCAGTCATCCACTAACTGGTAGGTAAGCCCGAAATGCAGGCCAAAGCGACGCATGGTCTCAACTGCTGCTGGGTCTTCGTGCTCTGCAGTGGCGAGCAGGGCACCTGCGTGGGTGGCGGCTTCGAACAGCAGTGCCGTCTTGCAGCGGATGACATCGCGATATTGTTCTTCGCTGATGGACGTATTGCCGATGTTAGCCAGTTGCAGCACTTCGCCTTCGGCGATGGCATTGGTGGCGGTGGCAAGCACTGACATGATGTCCATGCTGCCGACTTCCACCATGAGCTGAAATGCGCGGCTGTAAAGAAAATCGCCTACCAGCACACTGGGGGCATTTCCCCACGTTTCATTGGCGGTGACTTTGCCCCGGCGCATGCCTGATTCGTCGACCACGTCGTCGTGCAGCAGGGTGGCGGTGTGCAGAAACTCGATGATCGCGGCCAGGCGCACATGCCGGTCGCCTGCGTAACCCAATGCGCCCGTGGTTAGTAGCACCATGAGCGGGCGCAGGCGTTTGCCGCCACTTTCGACAATGTACGCGCCTATTTCCTCGACCAGACCGACATCAGAGGCGAGCTGCGTGGGAATGAGCGCATTGACGGCGGCAAAATCGGCCTTCACCAGGTCGTAGACAGGCTGCAATGCTTCGATGGAGGCCGCTTTGCGGCTGATGGTATTACTGATTGCGGGCTTTGGCGCCATCATGGTCCTTCAAACGCGGAAAATCGGAAAACATTCAAAAAAAAAGAACCGCCATCGGCTCGGAAATCTTTCGCTCACGCGTGTATAACTCGTTGTAATCCAAAAACTTTGCCCTTAGAATTACGCGCCTTTCGCGTCGGGGTCCTTTTGAACGGTGGCTCATACTAGCCATTTTTGACCCGCATACAAGGCGCAGCGAGTGCCCGAAGCCGTCGCAAAGCCATAATGGCGGCAAGAGGCGGCTAGAAAATGTCTCACAGGGCTTACAATACAGTCTGTGGGGCGTCAGGAGTAGAGTTATGTTTGCGGTTTTCCAAAGTGGTGGTAAGCAGCATCGCGTCAGTGAAGGTGATGTCGTGCAGCTGGAATTGATCTCTGCCGAGCCCGGCGAAGAGGTCGTTTTCGACAAGGTGCTGATGGTCGCCAATGGCGAAGATGTGAATGTCGGCGCACCCTATGTCGAAGGCAGCCAGATCAAGGGCGAAGTACTACGTAGTGATCGTGGTAAGAAAGTGCGCATCATCAAGTTCAAGCGCCGTAAAGATTACATGCGCCGGCAGGGCCATCGTCAATGGTTCACTGAAGTAAAAATCACCGGCATCAGCTAGTTTCGAGGAGTATTCACCATGGCACACAAGAAAGCAGGCGGAAGTACCCGTAACGGTCGCGATTCCGAGTCGAAACGACTTGGCCTGAAGAAGTTCGGTGGCCAGTTCGTTAACGCCGGAAACATCATCGTGCGCCAGCGCGGCACCAAGTTTCATCCCGGTGCCAACGTAGGCTGCGGTCGCGATCATACCCTTTTCGCCAAAGCAGACGGCTACGTGCAGTTTGCGGTCAAGGGTCCACTGAAGCGCAAGACCATCAGCGTGGAACCCGCACAAGCGTAAGCATCGGCGGCTCAAACAGCCAGGCAACGATGCTGAAAACCCCGCTTTATGCGGGGTTTTTTGTATCATCAGCATGGTCACGAAGGCGCTATCGGGCACAGCAAGCGACAACACATGCAGTTCTTAGACGAGGCCACAATTCGAGTACAGGCGGGCAAGGGCGGTAACGGCGCCCTGAGTTTTCGTCGTGAAAAGTATATCGCCAGAGGCGGCCCCGATGGGGGCAACGGCGGTGATGGCGGCGATGTCGTTCTGGTGGCGGATGGCGGCCTCAATACGTTGATCGATTTCCGCTACCAACCCGGTTATCAAGCCAGGAACGGTACCGGTGGCAGCGGCCGCAATAAGACGGGTGCGGCGGGTGAGGATAGTTTCGTGAAGGTGCCGGTGGGCACCACCGTAATCGATGATGAGACTCAGGAGATTCTGGGTGACCTCGATGAACCGGGCCAGCAACTGCTGGTTGCCAAGGGTGGCCACAGGGGTATAGGCAATGCTGCGTTCAAGTCCAGCACGAACCGGGCACCGCGCAAGACAACGCCTGGTGCGCCCGGCGAGCAGCGGGTGCTGCGTCTGCAATTGAAACTGCTTGCAGATGTGGGCCTGCTGGGCATGCCCAACGCCGGCAAGTCGACGCTGATCGGACAGGTGTCGGCAGCTAATCCCAAGGTGGCTGACTATCCATTCACCACGCTCGTTCCGAATCTGGGTGTGGTGCGCATTGCAACCGATGCAAGTTTTGTCATGGCCGATATTCCGGGACTGATCGTAGGCGCCGCTGACGGGGCGGGACTGGGTGCTCAGTTTCTACGCCACCTGGCACGTACCCGGATTCTTCTGCATCTGGTGGATGTGCTGCCTGATGACGGCAGCGATCCGCTGCAAAACACCCATGCCATTGAGGATGAGCTTGCGCAATACAGCGATGCACTGATGGAGCGGCCCATCTGGCTTGCCCTTTCGAAAGTCGATCAACTGGAAGACGAGCAACTCGAGGTGTTGCGCTCGACCTTCGCAGAGGCATTCCCGGGCCGGCCGCTGCACCTGATCTCCGCGCTGGGCGACATCGGCCTCGACGAGTTGACGCGAGATCTGCTGCTGGCCCTGCAGGAAGACGACAGACGCCTGGCCGAAGATGAAGCGTACGCCCATTTCAATGAAGATCTCGCGGTACGCATTGCCGCCGATGTATTTGCGCACTCTCAATACGCTCGCGCGCAGAAGCGTGCCCAGGCTGATGATGAAGACCTCGACGATAACGATGAAGCGGAGGTCATTTATGTCAACGAATGACCTGAAACCAGCAGCGGACGCTCATGCATCGCAGCGTATCGAACTGAGCCAGGCTCAGCGCATCGTGGTCAAGGTAGGCAGCGCCATGCTGACCCATCCAGAGGATGGTCTGGCGAAGGCGAAGATCGCGGAGTACTGCGCGCAATTGCATGGCCTGAAAGAGGCGGGCCGCGAGGTTGTGCTGGTGTCGTCAGGCGCAGTCGCCGAAGGCTGCAAGCGGCTTGGCTGGCCCCAGCGGCCGGATACGGTTCACCAGTTACAGGCCGCGGCGGCGGTTGGCCAGATGGGCTTGGCTCAGGCGTATGAAGCAGCGCTTTCCTCTCATGGGCGTGCTACGGCAATGGTCATGCTAACCCACGATGATCTTGCTGACCGCGAGCGCTATCTGAATGCACGCGCGACTCTGGCTCAGCTATTGGAACTGGGCGTAGTACCGGTGATCAACGAAAATGACACTGTCGCTACTGACGAAATCCGCTTTGGTGACAACGATACTCTGGCGGCCCTGGTCACTAACCTGCTGGCGGCTGATCTGTTGATCATTCTCACCGACGTTGATGGTTTGATGGATGCTGATCCCCGGGAAGAGCCGCGTGCAGCGCGCATCGCAAGTGCCCGGGCTGCAGACACTGGGTTAGATGCCAGGGTTGGAACCGGCATCGGTATGCTCGGCCGGGGTGGCATGGTCACCAAGTTAGGTGCGGCGCGCCTGGCCGCGCGCTCTGGCGCGCATACGATCATTGCGTCGGGCAATGAAGAGCAGATTATCACCAGAGTCTGCGCGGGCAATGATGTGGGCACTCTGCTGGTCGCTGATATGACGCCCATGACTGCGCGGAAACGATGGATAGCGGGTCAATTGCGTGCCCGGGGTGATCTTGTGATCGACAATGGTGCTGCCGCAGCGATCAGAGAACGGGGCGTCAGTCTGCTCGCGGTCGGCGTACGGCGTGTGACTGGTCGCTTTAACCGAGGTGAGGTGGTTCGCCTGGTCGATGCGGATGGTGCTGTGATTGCCCAGGGTCTGAGCAACTACAGCAGTGAAGATGTCGGCAAGCTGGTTGGTGTGAAATCAGAAGACTTTGCCCGGCACATCACGTACGTCGGTGAACCCGAACTGGTTCACCGAGATAATCTGGTACTGGTATAGGGGGCCGGATGACGGGTGGAAGCAGGCAGGCCCGCGGCGGATCACCGCGACCTGGGTGGAATTACTCTGCGGAGAGCGCTTTGACCTTTTTGTTCAGCCGGGACTTGTGTCGGGCCGCTTTATTCTTGTGCATGATGCCCTTGCTGACCATTCTGTCGATCAGAGGCAAGGTATCGGTCAGGGCGGTGCTCGCCGCTGCTGCGTCTCTGGCATTGATTGCTGCGTCAACGCGCTTCATATATGTGCGCACCATGGAACGCTGGCTGGCGTTGTGATTGCGACGCTTTTCGGCCTGGCGTGCGCGCTTACGGGCTTGGGGACTGTTAGCCAAGGAATTCTCCGCTTGGGGGCTGAATTTTTGAGGGCGGCAATATGCCGTTGAGCCGGGTAGATGTCAACTGCTTAAATTAATGTCGAATACGCAAGCCAGGGACAATCAGGACCACGATATGAGCCGCCAGGGTGGTCTGGTGGCCTCCATGACGCTGCTTTCGCGTATCAGCGGGCTGGCTCGTGACGTCGTGCTGTCGTATCTGTTTGGCGCCTCAGCGGTCGCCGACATGTTCTTCGTGGCGTTCCGCATTCCAAATTTTTTCCGTCGATTGTTTGCCGAGGGCGCGTTCAATCAGGCATTTGTGCCGGTGCTGGTGCGTTATCGGGAACGGGGCACTGCGCAGTTGCTCGGGTTCATCGCGCCGCTATCTGGTCTGTTTGGCGCGAGTCTTGCTCTGGCGGTGCTGCTGGGTGTGGTATTTGCCCCCGCGTTGACTTATCTCTTTGCGCCGGGCTTTGCCTCAGAGCCCGGCAAACTGGAAGAAACTGCCGCATTGGTGCGTCTGACCTTTCCATACCTGGGTTTCATTTCTCTGGTCGCGTATGCCGGCGCCGTTCTCAACGCTCACAATCGATTTGCGTTGCCTGCGTTTACCCCGGTGCTGCTCAACCTCTCGTTGATCGGTGCTGCAATGATTGCCCTCACAGAGGCGGTGGATGCCGCGGCGGTAACCGTGCTGGCCTGGGGCGTACTGGTTGCGGGCCTGGTACAGCTGCTGTTTCAGTTGCCAGCCATGCTGCGCCTGGGACTGGTGCCGAAGCCGGCCCTGGACCGCAAACACGAGGGGGTGCGCCAGGTTGGTACGCTGCTGCTGCCTGCGGTATTGACGGCGTCGGTGGGGCAGATCAATGCGCTGATCAATACGATTCTCGCTTCCACCCTGATCACCGGCAGCATTTCATGGCTCTATTACGCGGATCGGCTGCTGGAATTGCCTGTGGGTCTGGTGGCCGTGGCGCTTGGTACTGTGATGCTGCCCCACCTTTCGCGTATGGCGGCCCAGGGCGACCCCGGAAAGTTCCGGCAGACCGTCGACTGGGGGGTAAATCTCGGCCTGCTGCTGGGCCTGCCGGCGGCGGTTGCCCTGTACCTGCTGGCCGAGCCCCTGATCGCCACCATATTCATGAGCTTTTCCACGGGCGCCATGACCCCGTACGATGTGCGCATGGCCAGCATCGCGCTGGAAATGTTCGCCGTTGCCTTGCCCGGTTTCGTGCTGGTGAAGATTCTTGCGCCGGCATTTTTCGCCCATGAAGACACCAAATCGCCGTTTCGCTATGCCTCGGCTGCCATTGCAGTAAATCTCATCACCAGTCTGGCTACCTTCAGCTGGTTCGGCCATGTGGGCCTGGCCTGGGCGACGGCGTTATCTGCCTGGACACACGTGATGTTGCTGTATTGGGGGCTGAAGCGTCGCGGCCACTACGTTGCCGGTCGCACGCTATTGCCGATGATGTGGAAGACCCTGGTGGCATGCGCTGTACTGGCCCTGGCATTACTCCAGGTAAATCAGAATGTTGCATGGATGAGCCTCAGCTCCGCGAACCGGCTGGGTATGATTGCCGTTGTCAGTGGCGGCGGCATGATAGGTTACCTGTGCGTGCTTGGGCTGCTGGGCCTGCGTCCCCGGCATCTGCGGCATCGTAGTGACTGATGATCACGGCTATAATCCGTCGATGGAAATCATTCGCGGTCCGTTCAACATAAAGCCCGAACACAAGGGGAACGTGGTTACCCTGGGAAATTTCGATGGTGTGCATCGCGGGCATCAGCAGCTTATTGATCAGCTCTGCAGCAAGGCCGGTGAATATGGTCTGCCGAGCCTGCTGGTAACGTTCGAGCCCCAGCCCCGGGAGTTTTTCGCCGGCGCGCAGGTACCGCCACGTCTAACGCGCCTGCGCGAAAAAGCGGCACTGCTGGGTCGTACCGGGCTCGACCGGCTGCTGCTGTTGCCCTTCAACGAGCGCACTGCCAGCACCCCGGCTACCTGGATCACCGACGACCTGCTGCACGGACTGCTGGGCGCGAAACATGTGGTTGTGGGCGACGACTTCCGCTTCGGTAACAATCGCGAAGGCGACTATCAGTTTATGCATGAGGCCGGCGAGCGCCTCGGCTACACCGTTGCTCCCACCGAAACCTTCGTGCTGGAAGATGAACGCGTAAGCAGTTCTCGTGTTCGGGCAGCGCTTGCGGCCGGCGATTTCGACTTGGCTGAAGCGCTTCTCGGGCATATGTATTTCATCATGGGGCGTGTCGTATATGGCCGGCAGTTAGGTCGCCAGCTTGGCGTGCCCACGGCAAACATCCGCCTGCACCGCTACAAAGCGGCGCTGGAAGGCGTGTATTGCGTGCAGGTTGAGGGGGTTAGTGAGCAGATTAACCAGGGGATTGCCAATATCGGCGTTCGACCTACCGTAGACGGTAAGGAACCCCTGCTGGAAGTGCACATATTCGACTTTCAGGGGGATATCTACAATTCTCTGCTCACGGTTACCTTCAAACACAAACTGCGCGATGAATTCGCCTTTGAATCTCTGGATGCGTTGAAAGCGCAGATCGAGAAAGATATCAGCCAGGCGCGGGAGTGGCTTGCCAAGCATGGTTAAGTGGGTGAGTCTCGCGGGTCTGGTGTATGTGCTCGATCAGGCCAGCAAGTTATATGTTGTGAATGCATTCGATTATCTCGATCGTGTGCAGGTGCTGCCGTTTTTTGCCTGGGTGCGCTGGCACAATGAAGGGGCGGCATTTTCTTTTCTGGCTCAGCAGGGCGGTTGGCAGCACTATTTCTTTGTCTGTCTGGCCATTGGTTTTTCCGCGTTCATCCTCTATGAAATGTGGCGCCTGCCCGGTACCGAGAGGATCATGGGCTGGGTATATGGCCTGATACTAGGCGGCGCGGTGGGCAACCTCACCGACAGGTTGGTACATGGTCACGTTGTCGACTTCATCCTGTTTCATTATGAAGAGCATATCTTCCCGGCTTTCAATATTGCCGACGCCGCGCTTTTTTGTGGCGCGGCGCTATGGATATGTCTGATGATCTATGAGCAGCGGCAGGCACGGCAAAATGATGGGGACGATGTCACAGATAATCGCTAGCTCCGCAGAGATTAAAATCGTGCCGGGAAGCCGGGTGACGCTGCACTTCTCGCTGCTGTTGCCAGGCGGCCAGGAGGTCGACACCACCCGCAATGGCGACCCGGCGACATTTCAGATGGGCGACGGCAATCTGTTGCCCGGCTTCGAAGAGGCACTGCTGGGCATGCGCGCGGGGGACGCCGCACAGATTGAACTGGCGCCCGAGCAGGCCTTTGGTGAGCACAATCCCGCCAATGTGCGTCTGATGGAGCGTCGCCGCTTCGATGACATGGAACTGGAGGAAGGCCTAGTAGTGTCCTTCTCCGCGACCGACGGTGAATTGCCAGGCATTGTGCTGGCGGTGTACGACGACACCGTCAAGGTCGATTTCAACCATCCGTTGAGCGGCAAGCCGATTATCTTCGATGTGGCGATAGTCGATGTGGAGCCTTCAGCGCAGGAAAAGCCTGCGCAGCAGTGAAAGAGCCATCAGCTGCATGACAGCGGCTCGCCCAATCTGTCCTCGTGAATACCGTCACCATCCCGATCGTGGGACGGATAAATGCGGCCGGCGGCGTTGACAACAATACGCCGCGCCCAGCGCGGATCGTCGTTGGCAGGGCAATACTGGAAATGACCGTTCTGCCAGTCGGTCAGACCGCTTGAGGTGAACCTGAGGACACTGCGATTGCGAAATGAGCGCCAGGTGATGGTGCCATTGTCCGGCCCCGGCAATTGCGCATAGATCTGGTCGTCGCCATTGACTTGCCGATCAGAGTTTTCATCACGAAAGATCAGTATGCCCGCGTGCCAGGCGTTGCGATGACCGCAGCGGTCATCGCCCCTGGGGCACAGTGTTACCGCGGTAGCGTTGCGCACAGCGGCATGCCGGGCAAGATTCACCGCAGTGCGTAGGACGCTGAGGCTGGTATTGGCGCGGTGGCTGCTTACCCAGTCTGGCAGGTAGATCACTGCATAGCTCATGAGCACCGCGGCAATGGCCAGGGCGGTGAGCAGATCGAGCAGCGTAAAGCCCAGGGGTTTCCAATCCATCGGTGCAACTTAGCCGATGGTCAGCCTCCTGCCAGGCGGATAATCGCCCGGCCGTTCGTGGGCTATTCCAGGTCGAGCTTCTTCAGCTTGTAGCGTAACGCCCGGAAGGTTATGCCTAATTCTTTCGCTGCTGCAGTTTTGTTCCAGCGGGTTGCATCGAGCGCTTGTGTAATCAGGTCGCGCTCGATGCTCTCGAGATAATCTTCCAGACTGACTCCAGGTGGCAGCGCAAAGTCGCCTGCCGCCAAGGCCGATTGGTGTTGGGCCGATGCGTCGCTCGCCACCGGTGTTGCGGTGGTTGCAGTGGGTAGTGCAGGCGCGATGCCGGTGCCATGACGACTCAACTGCAGGTCATCCCGGCGAATGGTGCCGTTGTCGCACAGCGTGTACGCTCGTTCGAGCACGTTTTCCAGCTCGCGGACGTTGCCCGGAAAGTCGTAAGTCTGCAGTTCATCCATCGCTTCGTCGCTGATACTGGGTTGACTGCCTCCATACTCATTTGCCAGGCGGCCCAATGCCGCATATGCAAGGGCGGGAATGTCGTCGAGGTGCTCGCGTAGGGCGGGTATGCGCACTTCGATCACGTTCAGCCGGTAGTACAGATCCTGGCGGAAGCGACCTTCGTCTACTTCGCTGACAAGATCTTTGTGGGTGGCGGACAGGACCCGCACATCGGTACTTTCTTCGCTGTGAGAGCCCACGGGTCTGACTGCTTTCTCCTGTATTGCGCGCAACAGTTTTACCTGCATGGCCAGCGGCAGATCCGCTACTTCATCGAGAAACAAGGTGCCTGAAGATGCTGCCTGAAACAGCCCCTGCTTGTTGCTCACCGCGCCCGTGAAACTGCCTTTGACGTGACCGAAGAACTCGCTCTCCATCAGGTTAGAAGGAATTGCCCCGCAGTTGACCGGCACGAAGGGGCCTGCTGATCTGGGACCCATTGAGTGGATCAGGCGCGCCGCGACTTCCTTGCCGGAGCCCGATTCGCCGCTGACGTAGATCGGCGCCTGACTTCGTGACAACTTGCTGATCTGGTCGCGCAGTTGTTGTATAGCGGCAGAATCACCCACCAGGTTGACATGATGGGTCGGGTCCCGGGGCAGTTGGCTGATCTTCAATGCACTATCAACGAGGTTGCGTAACTGCTCCAGATCTATGGGCTTCTGCAGGAAGTCGAACGCGCCCGCCTTCAGAGCGGAAATCGCCGTGTCGACCGAACCAAACGCGGTGATCATGGCAACCGGCAGGTCAGGCTGATTGGTCGCGATGAATTTCACCAGTTCCAGGCCGTTGCCGTCGGGTAGATGCATATCGGTCAAGCACAGATCGAAGGTTTCATTCTTCACCAGCTCGATCGCGCTGGTCAGATCTGCCGCGGCTACGGTCTCCAGCTTCATGCGGCCCAGCGTGATCTCCAGAAGTTCGCGGATGTCGGGCTCATCGTCGACGATCAGGGTGCGTTTGTTTGCCATGCTATGCAGTAATCCTGTCTGGGTGAGAAAACAGTATGCGGAAGCAACTGCCGCCTTCTTCATGGGGGTAATAGCTCAGCTGAGCCTGGTTCGATTCACACAATTCGCGGGAAAGATACAGCCCCAATCCGGTGCCGTGTTGAGAGGACGTGGAAAACGGCTGAAACAGGTTGGTGACCAGGGCGGGGTCTACGCCTTTGCCGAAATCTATGACGTTCAGGAACGGCCGCTCTGACGATGACTCTATGCCGCATTCGAGGCGCACCTTCTGGCCGTGGCCGTTTTCTTCTGAGTAACGAATACCGTTGTCGACCAGATTGGTAAGGGCCTGATCGAGCTGCTTGGGGTCTACGCGCACGCTGGTGGATTCGGATTGTACGTTCACTTCTATATCCACATCGCTCAGCGTCTCGCTGAAGGCGCGGCAAAATCCGTTCAGATGCTCGCCCAGATTTACGCGGCTTGGATTCGGACTCTTGCGCTGGGACATTTCCAGAACATTCTCTACGACGCCATTCATGCGGTGGCAGTGATTGATGATGATGTCGGTAAGGCGCTGGTCGGGCGCTGCGAGCTCTTCCGATTCGTTCAGCAGTTGCGCCGCGTGGCTGATGGCGCCAAGCGGGTTGCGTACTTCGTGAGCGATACTGGCCGATAGCCGGCCCAGTTCGGCAAGTTTGAGCTGTTGGGCCTGTTGCTGAATCTCGCGGGTATCTTCCAAGAATATGGTTACGTCGCCATCGGCTTCATGGGCTCTGACGGCTGAGAAGTTGGCTCTGATCTCAGGTGCGTTGGGATTGACCTGGAAGGGCGGTCCGCGGCGGCTCATTTCGTGGCGCCACGCGCTCAACTCATCGCTCAGGCGGGCTGGCAGGGTGGTCATATGCTCTTCGTTCTGCACGCCGATCAAGGCGCGGCCGGACTGATTGGCCATGCGTACGCTGTCGTCCTGGTCCACCACGATGATGCCCGTACGCATACGTTGGATGATCAGGCGGTTGAGCCGCTCCAGATCGGCCAGTTCAATGGCCTGGGTAAGCGCGCGGATATCGTTGGACCGTATACGTTTCGTGAGCCCCTGAATCGACAGCGAGGCGATGAAATAAATGATGCCGAACACGCCGGCCTGGAAGAAATCGTAGCCATATTCCGGCGCGGCGATGGCCAGGTACGACTCTTCATACAATATGGCGATACTGGCGGTAGCCGCGACCAGGGTCGCCAGCCTGCCCGTGAGCAGAATGGCCCCGGCCGCCACCGTGACCAGCAGTAAGGCTGCGATGCCGCTGCCGATACCGCCTGAGGCGTACATGAGCACGGACAGGCTCAACACATCAAACAGTGTCAGGGCCAGAGTCAGGCGCTGGTTCTTGAACCAGTCGTGGGGCAAAAAATTGACCGTGACCGACATGGCGATATTGAATCCGGTGTAGGCCAACGCGACCCACCAGTAGAGGTCGGGGTTGAGGCTGCCGAGCCGTGTCTGCAGCAGATCCTGCGCGACCGCGGCCAGCAGTGCCAAGCCCACCGTTACCCGATAGTAGTTGTAGATCTTCAGCAGGCCGATATTGAGTTCGGCCCGGCGGTGCTCGATTTCGGCGATGACTTCCCCGCGGTGGCCGCCTATGGTCGACATGTCAGCCGACGAAGGGCAGCCAGCTGAACCAGCCCTTGCGCTTCTTCTCCTGCTTGGTCTCGGGCTGTTGTTCCACCCTGGGTGGAACAAACCCTTCGGGATGCTTGAGTGTGATCGGTGGCGGTACCTCGGGTCGGTCTAGTAGACCGAGGGTCATGACATTCGCCCACGAACGGTCGCGGTTGCGGATGCGATCGGCCAGGACCAGGTTGCCCTGTTCATCGAATGCCGGGTGATTGGGATAGTTGAGCGAAAGCACCCGCAACGCGTTGTTCGCTTCATCTTCCAGCCCCAGCTTGTAATTCGACTCAACCAGTACCACTAATGCTTCGGCGGATTCCGAAGACTGTGGATAGTTTTCCAGGACATAACGTGCGCGATTGGCGGCTGCGACATGGGCCCCGCGTCTCAGGTAATAGTCGGCCACCGCCAGCTCGGCGCCGGCCAGCACATTGCGCAGGTGCACCATGCGCTGCTTGGTATCTGGAGCGTACTTGCTGTCTGGGTAGCGGGCCAGTAGCTGGGCGAAGTCCGTGTAGGATTGGCGTGCCGGTTCCATGTCGCGTTTGAACGCCTCGGTTTCAAACAGCCGGTCCATCAAGCCGTCGTTCTTGCTGAATGATGCTAACCCTTTGATATACCAGGCGTAGTCGATGTTAGAGTGTTGCGGGTGCAGGCGGATGAATCGGTCGGCAGCGGCGCTGGCGCCCTCCAGGTCGTAGGACATGTAGCGGGCGTAGATGAGTTCAAGTTGCGCCTGTTCGGCGTAGCGACCGAATGGGAATCTCGACTCCAGCATTTCCAGAGAGCCGATGGCCCGCTGATAGTTGCCGCTGCGCAACATTCGCTGGGCATCGCGGTACAATTTCTGCTCGGATGTTTCGATTTCCGGCTCTACGCTTTCATCGTCACCTCCGATGAATGGTATCCAGCTGCACCCTGCGAGGGTGCTCACCAGGACGACGCTGACGAACACAGCGCGCAGGTAATGAATGCAATCGCTTCGAACAGTACTGATCAATTCGGCCAAAATGGGGCACCAGTTTGCGTGTGATGGCGCTATTCTTTACAAATTCAAAACGGTTGCAAGACATGATTGGTAATAGTGCAGATGTGCATCTGCGCAGCGAAGTACCTGCAGAGCTCGCCGGGGCGCGTCTCGACAAAGCTGCGGCAGAGCTGTTTGCTGATTTTTCCCGTGCCGAACTGACCCGCTGGATCAATTCCGGGGAGCTCACGGTAGACGGCCGTACCTGTAAACCCAAGAGTAAACTGATTGGCGGTGAGGTTCTGGAACTGCAGGCCGAGCGGCAGATACGCGAAGCCTGGCACCAGGCGGAGTCGTTAGCGCTGGACTTGCTGTATGAAGATGAGCACCTTGTTGTGTTGAACAAGCCGGCCGGGCTGGTGGTTCATCCTGGCGCGGGCAATCCTGCGGGTACGTTGGTCAATGCATTGTTGGGCTACCGGGCGGAGTTGCGCAATCTGCCTCGGGCCGGTGTGGTGCATCGCCTCGACAAAGACACCAGTGGCGTGATGGTGGTGGCTGCCAGCGATGTTGCGCAGTTGCGCCTTACTCGCATGATTGCCGCCCGCAGGATTGATCGGTTTTACGTTGCCGTATGCGAGGGCCGCATGGTTGGCGGTCGGGACATCGACAAGCCCATCGGCCGTGATCCTCACGTTCGCACCCGTCAGGCCGTGCGGGAGGACGGTAAGCCTGCGCTTACCGAGGTGCGGGTGCGCGAGCGTTACCGCAGCCATACGCTTGTCGACGCCAAGCTGCATACCGGGCGTACCCATCAGATCCGCGTGCATATGAGCAGCATGGGTTACCCGCTGGTCGGTGATCGCCGCTACGGCGCCCGCGGCAAAGTTCCTCAAGGTGCTGCTCCGCAACTCATCGAGCTGATTCACAGCTTTCCGCGCCAGGCACTGCATGCCTGGCGGTTGTGCTTTGAGCATCCTGTGACCTGCGAAGATATCGATATTGAAGCGCCCTGGCCCGAAGACTTCGCGAAGCTCGCGGAAGGTTTGCAGAACGATGTCTGAGCCGGTGCCAGTTTCCCAGGGCCGGGGATGGATTGATGCGCGCTGGCCGGCTGCTGCGCAGGTTCCATCACAACTGACTGCTGGTTGCACCACCCGGGCGGGCGGGGCCAGCAGCGGCCGATATTCAGACAACAACCTGGCGTTGCATGTGGGTGACGATGCGGCAAGCGTTAGGGCGAATCGTCGTGTGCTCCAGACCCGTCTTGGCGCGCAGCGTATCCAATGGCTGGACCAGGTGCACGGCAACAACTGCGTATACATTAGCGATTCCGCCGCGTCGCTGGAGACGCCCGCAGCAGACGCCATGTGGACCGATCAGTCAGGCACTGCTCTGGCCATCATGAGCGCAGATTGTGTGCCCGTGTTGCTCGCCGATCGCCAGGGACAGTGCGTCGGTGCTGCCCATGCAGGCTGGCAGGGGCTCGAGCAGGGTGTCATCGGCGAATTGATTACGCAGATGCCCGCGCGGGCCGAAGACGTGATCGCGTGGATCGGACCTTGTATCAGCGCGTCGCGTTATGAGGTGGGCGAGGATGTATGGGGTCGATTCATCGGGGATTACCGTCCGGCGATGCAATCTCACCCCCGGGATCGGACTAAACGCTTACTGGATTTGACGGAAATCGCGCGGCTGCAGATGCAAGAGCAGGGCATTGCGAACGTCAGTGCAGGCGGATTTTGCAGCTACGATGACGCCAGATTCTATTCCCACCGCCGAGCCACCCACTCGGGTGAGGATGTTACCGGCCGTATGGCGTCGGTGATTCTGCTGCGATGAGCGTTTAGGAATCGCAGTTCGCTGCGATGCCCTGCTGAGCGTCACCGATACGCTGCTGCCGCTCTTCCTCCGGCATGACGCGCTGGGCGCCGTCTTCCTGATTAATGCGGATCCGTCCTCTGGATGTCAGGTTTTGCAGCACGCGGCGCGATCGTTCACAGTTGTCCTGACGGATTTTTTCGACCTGCTGCTGTCGGTCGGCTTCATTCTGCTGCAGTTCAGCCAGCATCTGTTGTTGCTCCGGGCTGAGGTTTTCCTGGCCTGGTTGGCCGCCGCTCTGCGTAGAGCTTGCGTAGGCTGGTGCTGTCGCAGGTGCAGCGCTGATTGGGGCGGTTGCCGGTTTGCTAGAAGCTGACATGCTGATCAGTTCCGCGTCAACACCGTGGGGTTTGCGCTCTGAATAATTGACCACGCCGTTTTCGTCTACCCAGCGATATGTATCGGCTGCAGCGGGATTGGCGAAAACTGCGGCAACCACGCACAAAGCAAGTTGGCGCACGTTGAATTTCAGCATGACAGACCTGTTAGTTGGCGTTTAAATCGGGGTTAAAGCATACCACAGGCGCAATATTGGCCCGCCATACCGTATATGTAATTTGGTACCCGGCTCTCAGTTTCATTGACATACAGGTTCGATATCACAAGAATACCCCGCTCATTTCTCGGCGTCCGATCGGAAACGCCAAGAAATCAATAAGTTATCTGTTTTTCCAGGGAGTCCACAATGGCAGAAATGCTGTCCGGTGGCGACATGTTGATCAGAGCGTTGCAGGACGAGGGTGTCGAATATGTTTTCGGCTACCCCGGCGGCGCGGCGCTGCACATTTATGATGCGATATTCCGCCAGCAGAAGGTGGAACATATTCTCGTGCGTCATGAACAGGCTGCTACGCACATGGCCGATGGCTACGCGCGTTCAACGGGTCGTCCTGGTGTGGTGCTGGTAACGTCCGGACCCGGGGCCACCAATGCCATTACCGGTATTGCTACGGCGTATATGGACAGTATTCCCATGATCGTCATTTCCGCGCAGGTACCGCAGGATCTGATCGGTACCGATGCGTTCCAGGAAACCGACATGGTGGGCGTATCCCGACCGGTCGTGAAGCACAGCTTCATGGTGAAGGGTCCTGCGGATATGGCGGAAACGGTCAAGAAAGCGTTCCATATCGCGACGACGGGGCGTCCCGGGCCGGTCCTTATCGACGTGCCGAAAGACACCACGGACCCGACGGTGCTGGCGGAGTACGAGTATCCCGACAGCGTTAAGATGCGTTCTTACAGTCCTGCCACGCGCGGCAACGGGCGGCAGATCCACAAAGCGGTCAGCGCCCTGCTGGAAGCGCAACGCCCGATCATTTATGTGGGTGGCGGAGTCGTCACCGGCGGCGCCAGCGACCATCTGCGCAAGGTCGTGCGATCGCTCGGCTGCCCGATGACCAACACGCTAATGGGGCTGGGCGCTTTTCCCGGTGACGATCCGCAGTGTCTGGGTATGCTGGGCATGCATGGTACCTATGAAGCCAATATGGCCATGCACGAAGCTGACGTGATCTGTGCCGTTGGCGCGCGCTTTGATGATCGGGTAACCAACGACCCCGATAAGTTCGCGCCCCACGCGACCATCATTCATGTTGATGTCGACCCGGCTTCTATATCCAAGATCATCGAGGTTGATATCCCCATTGTGGGGAACGCGGCGCTGGTCCTTCAAGAGATGGGGGAGCAGGTGGACGCGGCGATAGACAGCGAAGCTGACGAGGCCACCAGCAACCGCGAAGACCGCATGGGCCGATGGTTTCAGCAGATCGATGCCTGGCGTGCCGAGCACGGATTAGACCATGCACTGCCGATAGCCTCCCACCAGCCCATACTGCCCCAGCTCGCAGTACAGGTTCTGTATCGGGTTACCCGTGGCGAGGCCTTCGTCACCTCGGATGTGGGTCAGCACCAGATGTTCGCCGCCCAATACTATCGCTTTCCCGAACCGCGCCGCTGGATCAACTCCGGTGGACTCGGCACCATGGGCTTTGGCCTGCCCGCCGCCATGGGCGTGCAGATGGCCCACCCGGAAGCGACGGTTGCCTGTGTGACCGGCGAAGGCAGCTTTATGATGAACATGCAGGAGCTGTCCACGTGTCTGCAGTACGGCTTGCCCGTGAAGATCATCGCGCTCAACAATCAAGCACTCGGTATGGTCAAGCAGTGGCAGGACATGCAGTACGGCGGTCGTCACTCCCACAGCACTTACAGTGATTCGCTGCCTGACTTCAAAACCGTGGTGGAAGCCTTCGGTCACGTGGGGATCAAAGTAACTCAGGCCGATGAACTGGAGCCCGCCATGGAGCGCGCATTTTCTCCAGAGCTTGCCAACAAGCTGGTATTCATCGATGTGTGGGTGGATCCCCATGAGCATGTCTACCCCATGGCCATTCGTGGGGGCAGCATGCGCGATATGGTGCTGAGTAAAACCACGACGGCGGAGGAGTCATAAGATGCGTAGGATTCTTGCCGTGTTGCTGGAGAATGAGGCGGGCGCGTTGTCTCGGGTCGTGGGCCTGTTCGCCCAGCGCAACTACAACATCGAATCGCTGACGGTCGCACCGACTGAAGACCTGACTCTGTCGCGTCTGACCATCACCACAGTGGGCGATGAGCGTACCATCGAACAGATCACCAAGCAGCTACACAAGCTGGTGGAAGTGGTCAAGATCATGGACCTGTGCGAAGCGGACCATATCGAGCGTGAACTCATGCTGATCAAGATCCGTGCAAGCGGAGATGCACGCCAGGAGGTGAAGCGTACCGCCGACATTTTCCGTGCCCAGATTGTAGATGTCACCGCCGATACCTACACCGTGCAGTTGATCGGTCCGTCGGATAAACTCGATGCGTTCATTCGCGCAATCGGCAATACGCCGATTCTCGAAGTAGTGCGCTCCGGTGTATCGGGTGTCGGGCGGGGCGAGCGAGTGCTGTCAGCCTGACGCGATCAACGCAGAATAAACCAACCAAAGATCCAACAGGAAACTCCAATGCAAGTTTATTACGACAAAGACGCTGACCTTTCACTCATTCAGAAGATGAAAGTCGTGATCGTGGGGTATGGCTCACAAGGCCATGCACATGCCAACAACCTGCGCGATTCGGGTGTGGCCAATGTCGTGGTGGGCTTGCGCAGCAGCGTGTCCGATTCCTGGCGCAAGGCGGAAAACGCGGGCTTTGAAGTTGCCCTGGTTGCCGATGCAGTCAAAGACGCGGACCTGGTCATGATTCTGACTCCGGATGAACTGCAACCTGCGCTTTACAAAGATCACCTCGAATCGAACATGCAAGAGGGCGCTGCGATCGCCTTCGCTCACGGCTTCAACGTGCACTTCGAACTGATTGAGCCGCGTGCTGATCTGGACGTAATCATGATCGCGCCCAAGGGCCCCGGCCACACTGTGCGCTCCACATACGTTGCCGGCGGCGGCGTTCCCAGCTTGATCGCCGTAGCCCAGGACGCCACCGGTCAGGCCAAGAGCATCGCTCTGTCTTACGCCTCTGCTAACGGCGGCGGCCGTGCCGGCGTGATTGAGACCAACTTCCGCGAAGAAACCGAAACCGATCTGTTCGGTGAGCAGGCAGTTCTGTGTGGCGGCGCTGCATCACTGGTGCAGGCTGGATTCGAAACCCTGGTAGAGGCTGGCTACGCGCCGGAAATGGCTTACTTCGAGTGTCTGCACGAACTGAAGCTGATCGTCGATCTGTTTTATGAAGGCGGCGTTGCCAACATGTGGTACTCAGTATCGAACACCGCGGAATACGGTGGCCTTACCCGTGGACCGCGCATCGTTACCGAGGAAACCAAGAAAGAAATGAAGCGTGTGCTGGAAGAAATTCAAACCGGTCGTTTCGCCCGTGAGTTCGTTACGGAAAACCAGGCGGGTGCACCGAGCATCAAAGCAATGCGCCGTATCTCTCAGCGACACCAGATCGAAGAAGTCGGTGAGAAGCTGCGTGGCATGATGCCGTGGATTCAGGAAAACCGGCTCGTCGACAAAGACGTCAACTAAGCGCGTTGCTCTCGTCCCACGCTTTGAACGACGATCGCGGCATTTGTCGCGATCGTCGACTCCCTCTCCCAACTTATACATTCTCCAGAAGCTGGTCTGCGGACATATCGGGTCGTCTGCTGTCCCGTACGATTCAATCGGCGCGGTGGGGTGGCGGTTTTGGTTTTCAGATCCCACAAGCAATACCCCGGCTTTTTTGCATCCCTGATTTCAAGTATCGTTAAGCCTGTTTCACCGGAGACAAGCGTGAGCGATTCCGACGACAGCAACCTGCGCGCCTTACCCATGCGCGATGAAGACGACGCGCCCGAGATCATAGACCGAACCGGGGAATCAGAGCCTGATGCAGATCAAGCCGGTGCGGGCATGACCCGGAGCGCGAGATTCCGTAGACGGGGTATCTACCTGCTGCCGAATCTCATTACCACCGGCGCACTGTTCGCCGGGTTTTATGCCGTCGTGGCCGGTATGAACGGCAATTTCATTTCAGCCTCTCTGGCGATTTTCGTGGCCATGGCCCTGGATACCGCCGATGGCCGCGTTGCCCGCCTGACCAATACAGAGAGCGAATTCGGTGCAGAGTATGACAGTCTGTCAGACATGGTCGCCTTCGGCGTTGCGCCGGCGCTGGTGGCTTTCTCGTGGGGGTTGTCGAGTCTGGGTCAGATCGGGTGGGTAGCTACTTTCGTATATATGGCGTGCGCCGCGCTGCGTCTGGCGCGTTTCAATACAAAGGGCGAACACGCGAGCTTCACAGGTCTGGCCAGTCCCTCCGCGGCAGCCATCATTGCCTGCTGCATCTGGTCGTGGGTTGCCTACGATGGCGGCGCGCCGTCGTTGCTGGCGGCTTCGGTGATGGCGGCGATTACTGCAGCAACGGGTCTGCTGATGGTGTCGAATTTCACATACTTCTCTCCCAAACTGATCAACTTCAAAGGGCGGGTGCCGTTTGTTACGCTGGTGTTCATCGTCATGGGTTTCTCCGTTCTGATGCTCGACCCGCCCACGGTGCTGCTGGCGCTATTTACTGTTTATGCGCTGTCGGGGCCGCTGCAGGCTGGATGGAAATTCATGCATAAGCCCAAGCAGGAGGGGAACTAATCGCTGCCTCGGCGCGTCGAAAGCGTTTGATGATTGATTGTTGATCGGGAGAGTAAAGCTATGTTGATCGGCGAACGGCCCGTCATACCCACATCTGAGATTGTTTCGGAAACGGTTTTTCGAAGCCGGCGAGAATTCCTGCAACAAGCGGGCGTGCTTGGTCTAGGCGTCACCGTTGTCGGGCAGGCCCGGGCGGGCTTGCAGCGGGACGACGAAGTAACGCCGGAAGGCATAGTTACCAGCTACAACAATTTCTATGAATTCGGCACGGGTAAGAACGACCCGGTGGAAAATGCCGGCGGCCTTACTACAGACCCATGGTCCGTAGAAGTTTCTGGCGAAGCCCGCAAAACGGGTACTTACGCGCTGGAAGATATCCTGCGTGGACTGCACGTGGAAGAGCGGATCTATCGATTCCGCTGTGTGGAAGCCTGGTCGATGGTGGTGCCGTGGAGTGGAATTCCACTGAAGAAGATTCTCGAGCAGTTCGAACCCACCGGGGATGCCAAATACGTTGAGTTCAAAACTCTGGTGCGTCCCGAGGAGATGCCTGGTCAGCGTTCGCTGTTTTCCAGCATCGACTGGCCCTACGTCGAGGGGTTACGCATGGATGAAGCCTACAATCCCCTGACGCTCATGGTTACCGGCGTATTCGGTAAGGATCTGCCAAATCAGAATGGTGCGCCCTGGCGGTTGATGGTGCCATGGAAGTATGGCTTCAAGTCCGTCAAATCCATCGTCAGTATCCGCTTTACCCAGCGTCAGCCGCGCAGTACCTGGATGACCCTGGCGCCCCACGAGTACGGCTTTTATGCCAACGTGAATCCGGCTGTGGCGCATCCGCGCTGGAGTCAGGCCAGTGAGCGCCGCCTGCCCAGCAGTCTGTTTGAGCCCAATCGGCGTCCGACCCTGCCGTTCAATGGTTACGCCGAAGAAGTGGCTCATCTGTACAGCGGTATGGATCTGGCCAAGCATTACTGAGCAGCTTGAGCAGTATCGTCCTGGGCGCGAACGTTCGACTTAAGTCGCTGTTATGGGTCTGTCTGAGTGCCCCGCTGGTCTGGCTGGGCTGGCGGATTTGTCTCGAGTATCAGCTCGCCGGTTCCGGGCTTGGCGCGGATCCGGTGGAAGCGGTGGTGCATTTCCTCGGCGAATGGGCGTTGATCATTCTGTTGATCAGTTTTTCGGTTTCGCCACTCAGGCGGATTTTCAAACAGCCGGTGTTCGGGCGCAGCCGACGGCTGGTAGGGTTGTTCGCCTTCGCGTATGTGTTGCTCCATGCGCTTGGCTACCTGGTGTTGTATCTTGAATTTTCAATGGCCGAGTTCCTGGCAGATCTTGCTGAGCGCACCTACATCACGGCGGGTATGGCTGCATTGACCGGTCTGATGTTGATGGCGGCAACATCAACGCGGGCATGGCAACGGCGTCTCGGCAGCTTGTGGCGGCGCCTGCATCTGATCATCTATGCGGCGGTGGTATTGGCATTGCTGCACTTTTGGTGGTTGACACGGGATGGGTACGGCGAGCCGCTGTTGTATACCGCGTGGTTTGCCTTGCTGCTTTGCGAGCGTGGCTGGCGACGCAGATCGGCCAGTGTCAGTGCATCCCGCTGATTTCGTAAAGCCGTTTCCCGGTTCGATGGATACCCAGCCCGCTACTTGTTCGATACGGCGCGCCGCGCTGCCACCGCCGCACTGAGCTTTTCCATGACACGCTCGGTATCGTCCCAGCCGATACATGCATCAGTGATGCTCTGTCCATAGGTCAGCTGAGATTTATCGCTGTTGATGTCCTGACGACCTGCTTCGATATTGCTCTCCACCATGACCCCGGTGATGTGGCGGTTACCGTCTTCGATCTGATGGCATAGCGAATCGCACACGAGCATCTGCTTATTGTGGTCTTTGGAGCTGTTGGCATGGCTCATGTCGACCATGATGCCTGCTTCGACGCCGACAGCGTCGAGGCCTTCCTGGGTGTTTGCGATGCTTACGGAATCGAAATTGGTGCCGTTGGTGCCGCCGCGCAGAATGACATGGCAGTCCGGGTTGCCGGCTGTCTGGAAGATTGCCGAATGACCCTGTTTGGTGACGGAGAGAAAAATGTGTGGGTGGCTTGAAGACTTGACGGCGTCTATGCCGATCTGTACGGAGCCGTCGGTGCTGTTCTTGAAGCCGATAGGGCATGACAGCCCGGAAGCGAGCTGGCGGTGAATCTGGCTCTCGGTAGTGCGCGCGCCGATTGCGCCCCAACTCACCAGATCGCCAACGTATTGCGGTGATATCGGGTCGAGGTACTCGGTGCCCGCGGTGATGCCCAGCTCATTGATCTGCAAGAGCAGTCGTCGGGCGATCGACAGACCTTCGTTGATGTCATATGAGTTATTCAGGTGTGGGTCGTTGATCAGACCCTTCCAGCCAACAATTGTCCGGGGTTTTTCGAAGTAGACCCGCATGACGATTAATAGATTCTCAGCATGCTGAGCTGCGCACTGTCGCAGCCGTTTAGCATAGTCCAGGGCAGCCTCAGGATCGTGAATGGAGCAGGGGCCTACTATCGCCAGCAGGCGGTCACTGCGCTTGTGCAGAATGTCTGCCACGGCCTGGCGGGTACTGAAAACTAGGCTCGACACTTCCTGGGTGATCGGCAGGTCCGTCATCAGCTCTTCGGGAGCGATCACTTCCTGCATGCCGGTGATGCGGATGTCGTCGGTCAGGTACTGCATGAGATGGGGTCCAGTCGGCAGTTGATTTTGCGGTAGAATTCTACCTCATGGGGAACCCGGATAAACCACAATTAAGTCAGCGTGATGCGATGCTCGCCGCAATGGGCGTGCAGGTGTGGCATCTGCGCCGTTCAGGCGCTGATGCGCGGCCTCTGGAGCAACCTGTTCCCCAGGCCAGGCACCATGCTGATCAAGCGTCTGAGCAGAATATTCAGAGCCACGACCCTCTGGCCGAAACAAAAAGAGTGCTGCGCAATGCGCCTGACGAACCCGCCCCTGCGCATGTTGCCGGTGCAGGGCAGGCGTCACAGGCCGCCGCGACGCCGGCGTCGGCACCACAGGATGTTGCTACGCCGCAGATCATTGAATTTTCTTGGGTGCGCGGTGAGACAGGCATGCTGTTGTGTGAGTTGGGGATTAGCGAGGCGGGACTGCGTATGGCGCAGGATATTGTGGCCTTCGGCGACTGGTTGCGGGGCGCGACCGGCAAGCCGGTACATGGCGATTTCAGGTGGCCGCAACTGGTTGGTTCGAGTGGTTCGCCGGTCAGAGCAATGCATGTGTTTCTCGATAAACACCTGCCTCAACGCGATGACGCGCAGCGCTGGCTGGCGATTGCAGGGGATGTGGCGGAACAATTTACGGGCTGGCAGGCGGGTTTGCCTGCTCAGGTAATCGAGTTGCCCGCATTGTTTGTGGGGCCGGGGGATGCAGCGGGTAAGAAGGCGATATGGCAGAGCATTCGGGCCGACGCATAACCTTCCGGGAAATGACAGCAGGCGATCTGGACGATGTCATGACCAATGAAATCCGTGGCTATGCCTACCCGTGGACTCGGGGGATCTTCCTTGATTGTCTGAAAACCGGCCATGACTGCCGGGTGTTGTGCGTGGATGGTCAGATTTCAGGGCACGCGATCATGAGGGCGGCCGCCGGCGAAGCACATCTGCTCAACGTGTGCGTGCGCAGGGACCGACAGGGTATCGGACTGGGCCGTCTGTTTGTCCGTTACGTGCTCAAGCGTGCCCAGGTGGCGGGGGCCGAGACTATGTTTCTGGAGGTACGCCCCTCTAACAAAGCGGCGGTGGCACTTTACGAATCGTTGGGTTTTCTCGAGGTTGGGCGACGCAGTGAATACTATCCAGGCGAGATTCGCCGGGAAGATGCCCTGGTGCTGGCTGTCAAGCTCGAAGGACTTTGATGGGTTAGTCGTTCCATGCAATGGGTAGCGCGCGAATATCCCGAATGATTTATTGGAACGGGACACTAGGCATCTCTATACTGCGCTGCTTTCCAATCTGTTGATGGCGCAGCCACCTTGTCCCAGCCCTACGAAAACCGACGCACCTTTGCCATCATCTCGCACCCGGATGCGGGTAAGACCACCATGACCGAAAAACTACTGCTGTTCGGTAACGCTATCCAGATGGCAGGGGCCGTGAAATCCCGCAAGGCAGATCGCCACGCCACTTCCGACTGGATGACCATGGAGCAGGAGCGAGGCATTTCCGTGACCACCTCGGTCATGCAGTTTCCGTATCAAGGTCGCATGGTGAATCTGCTCGACACCCCGGGCCATGAAGATTTCTCCGAGGATACTTATCGCACCCTGACCGCGGTGGATTCCGCACTCATGGTCGTCGATGGGGCCAAGGGCGTTGAACCCCGCACCATCAAACTGATGGAGGTCTGTCGCCTGCGTGATACGCCCATCGTCACATTTATCAACAAGCTCGACCGGGAAATTCGTGACCCCATCGAAGTGATGGACGAGATCGAAGAGATTCTGCAGATCGAATGCGCGCCCATGAACTGGCCCATCGACATGGGCCGCAGCTTCAAAGGCATCTATGATCTGATCAACGATCGCATCATCTGCTACAAGCAGGGGCAGGGCCACCACATTTACGAGTATGAACTCATCATCGGGCTCGACAGCAATGCAGCCCGGGAGTACCTGGGCACGGACTACGACGACTTCTGTGAAGAGATCGAGCTGGTACGTGGTGCCAGTCACACCTTCAGCGAGGCTGATTTCCGCGGCGCTACCCTGACGCCGGTTTACTTCGGTACGGCGCTAGGCAATTTCGGTGTCGAGCAGATGTTGCAGGGGTTTGTCGAATTTGCACCAGCCCCATTACCCCGGGACGCTCAGAATCGCTCCGTGGAACCCGGCGAGGAGAAGTTCTCCGGCTTTGTCTTCAAGATCCAGGCCAATATGGATCCAAAACATCGTGACCGCATTGCATTCCTGCGGGTTTGCTCGGGCCGGTATGAGCAGGGCATGCGCATGCAGCACCTGCGGCTGGGTAAGGCAATCAAAGTCACCGATGCGGTGACCTTCATGGCCGGTGAACGCGCCCAGGCCGAAGAAGCCTATGCGGGTGACATCTTAGGTCTGCATAACCACGGCACCATTCAGATTGGTGACACGTTCACGGAAGGTGAAAAACTCAAATTCAAGGGCATTCCCAACTTCGCACCGGAACTTTTCCGGCGGGTGCGCGTTAAAGATCCTTTACGTTCCAAGCAGTTAGAGAAAGGTATTCAGCAATTGGCTGAGGAAGGTGCTACCCAGGTGTTCTTTCCCCTGAGCAAGAACCAGATCGTAGTTGGCGCCGTGGGGGTGCTGCAGTTCGATCTGGTCGCATACCGCTTGCAGGACGAATACCGGGCCGAATGTGTATGGGAAGACGCCAATACTTTCACCGCGCGCTGGGTGTATTGCGACGACGAAAAAAAACTGGCGGAATTCCGTGCCAGAAATGAAGACAGCCTTGCTCTGGATGGAGGCGGCCACCTTGCCTATCTGGCGTCCAGCCGGGTAAGCCTGCAACTGGCCGAAGAACGCTGGCCTGAAGTAACGTTTGCTAAGACTCGCGAACATTGACCTGCTGTACGGGTATCGTCACGAGTTTTATGAAAGTTAAACGCCTTGACGATAATTCGCTGGAACGATCCGCCGTTTCTACTATGCTTCTGTTATGTATGCTTCATTGAGAGTAAGTCGGCGAATGATCGGCGTGCCTGATGTGCTAGGAGTGCAACACATGATGAGCGGAGAGTGTAGGTGAGTGCTATCCTGTTGATCGACGATGATGCGTCGGTACTTGACGTCATGAGCGAAATGCTACGCCTTGAAGGCCATGACGTCACGATTGCGGAAAACGGCAAGGCTGCCGCTGACTGTGTAAAAAATGCGAGCTTCGATCTGGTGATCACCGACCTGATCATGCCGGAAAAAGAAGGGCTTGAGACCATTGCCGACATTCGCCGCAGCCTCGCTGAGATTCCCATCATCGCCATCTCCGGCGGCGGCCGCCTGGGACCGAACGACTACCTGGAGACAGCACGTTTCATCGGCGCCAACGCCACCTTGGCTAAGCCATTTGCGCGTACCGAGTTGATCAACACTGTTGATTCTCTGTTAGCATAACGTACCACGCGCTTTAATCGAGGTCGGCCTTGCCCGACATCCGCTTTCCCCGGGGTGATGCCCACACAGAGCTTTGCCAGCGATTTACCCGGCTTGGCGGCGGCTCAGCCTCTGCGTATGACATCTCTCTAGCTGTTGCCTGCGCGATTGATGCTGATACCAGTGTTGCCGGCATCGAGGATGATTTCGGCCAGTTAATCGTGCCTATGCAGCGGCGTCAGATTGTCGCCAGCGAACTGCTGATGGAAATGCGTGCTGCCGGGTTTAGTGGTCCCAGGCATGGTGCTGTCGGCGTGGAGCACAGTCATATTGGCCAGGTGATCGAACGGTGCGAAGGCATACCCATTACACTGGCCATCGTGCTCATCGAAGCAGCGCACCGCTGCGGTCTGCAGTGCCACGGTATCAATTATCCGGGCCACTTCCTGGTTTCACTGGAGCAGACGGTGGTCGATCCACTGACCATGCAGACGCTCGGCGCTGAAGACATCGCACGGATGGATGTGCGTACTCTGGTGCCTGCCGGCGTGCAGAGCATTGGTCTGCGTATGCTGAACAATCTCAAAGCGCTCAGCACTGCTGCCAGCGATTGGAGCCGGTTGCTTGATCTTCTCGACTACCAGGTTGCCCTGACCGGCAAAGATGAGGCGCTGGCGTCTACGCTGCACTTCGAGCGGGGTGAAGTGTGGGAGCAACTCGGCGTGCTGGATCTGGCACGCGAGGCGTATATTGAATGCGCCGGTTCATGCCCCCACCCGGATCTGGCCCAACGGGCGCAGGTGCGTGCCGGTGAGCTCCCATTGGAAGGTGGTACGATTCACTAGCGTCCCATAGGGGCGCTAGCTCATATCTTCGTAGGGGTTGGCCAGGTTCAGGTCGACGGGCTGAGGGAACCCGGGTATGCCCAGGTGATCGGGCGCGAACTCCAGGTCATCCCCTTGCAACACGCCTTCACCGAATTCATAAATGGGCAGCACGCTGTCGTCATCGGCGTGATCATCATAGTCCCGGGCGGCGGCTTCTACACGATCGTTCAGCGCAGCGTGGCGGCTGATAACGTTCTTGCCCCAGCGTTTGCTCAGCATTGCCATGGTCTGTGCCGGCGACAGAAACAATCCTGTGGCATTGTTACCGCCGAAGCCCTTGGAATTGACGAACGCGCCGGGATAATCTGCCGGGTCGATTTCTACATGATCGAACGGCAGGTTCAGGTTCGATTGGTAAACGTCGTCGGCAATATGGTCGATAGTGGTGATGCCGGGGATCAGGCCATCTTCCCAGGCGCCCAGTACTGCACCGAGCTGATCGGCGCCGGCCGGCGCCATTGAATGGCCTACGTAACACTTCACAGCGCCAACGGTCCAGTTGTTGATACCGAAGGTCCCGGCAAGTTCGTTGAATATGTGAGATTCGGTAACCCGGTTCTGCGGTGTGCCTGTGCCGTGAGCCTGCATATATGTGCCGTTCCGCAAAACCTTTTCGCCGAGAATCGCCCGCGCTGACGCCATGGCCTTGGCTGCAGTCAGGTAGTTGCCTATGCCCGGCCCGGATATGGATTTCTTGTAGCCGTCGGCGTTGACGAACACATCGCCAACAGAGCCTAGAATGCGCGCGCCGGATTCCATGGCCAGTTCATCGTCCATCAGCACCAGCCACATGGACGCTTCCGCTACCGTGAAGCCAGCATTGGAAGAAAATGGACGGCAGGCGCGGCGATTGTCTACTTCCTTGCTGTTATCCAGCGCCATGAGTTCTTCGTCTTCCGCCAGCGCGCCCATGACCCGGTAGCCTTCGATAACGTAAGGATTCACCGGGGCTTCGGCGTTGCCGACGATGACGATGCGTTTGTCGCCGGAGCGAATATCGTCGATGCCGCGCTTTACGTTGTAGAGAAAGGTCGCGCAGGCGCCGATGATGCCTGCGGTTTCCCCGACCGAACCGAGCACGTAGGCATTGACGAAATCACCTGGCATTTCCGGCAGGCCAAGGGCGCAGTGCTTGGAAGAGGGGCGTTTGCCTATCAGGGGATTCTGTAACAGGCCGCCGTACGCTTCCGCATCGAGTTGTCCCATGGCGCTGCCGGAATAAACTGCGATCTGGTCCGGGCGCACCAGGCGCTTGAGTTCCTCGACGGTGAAGCCTGTCGAGCGGACTGCGTCTGACGCGCCGTAAATCGTAATCTGCAGACCTCGCGGATGGTTGCGGCTTGCATACAAAGCGCCGGGGTCAAACCCGGAAGGCAACTGGCCTGCGCTGGTCACCCGGGTGCGCCGGGGTTCCGGGATCATGGTGCTCAGTTTGTCGTTGACGGTGATACGAACTTCGTGGTCGCTCACTGTTTGGACCTGCCATTGGGCGGGGATGGTTTCCGGCAGCTGGCGTTTGGCGATGACGAAACTGAGCGGCTGGTCGGCATCGGCCTTCAATGCCGTAGCGTTCTGCCAGATCACGTCGTCGATATCGAACAGTTCAATCCGACGGATCAAGGTGTTGTCTCGCATATAGGCGCGGCTCGCCTCGTCGGTGCCGTCGGATTCCTGCAGGCGCATCAGTTGCGCGAGGCTACTGTAGGTGCGCGCCTGCTTCTGCTCGTTGAGGGCGTCGATCACCATACGACGGTAACCGTGATTGAAGGATGCTCGGCCGGCGGCATTGATGCCGCCGAAACCGACCATGACGGGCAGTTTTTTCAAGGGCGTTCCAGAGCGATGGCTGTGGCTTCGCCACCGCCGATACACAGCGCGGCGATGCCTTTCTTCCAATTGTTGTCGCCCAGGGCATGGGCCAGCGTAACGATCAGACGACTGCCGGTGGAGCCGATCGGATGCCCCTGGGCACAGGCGCCGCCGTGTATGTTGACTTTGGCGTGATCGAGATTGAGTTCCTGTATCGCCAGCATGGTCACCATGGCGAATGCCTCATTGATCTCGAACACGTCCACTTCGTCCAGGTGCCAGCCGATCTTATCCACCAGCTTGTTGATGGCGCCTACCGGCGCCACGGTGAACTGGCTGGGATGAATAGAGTGGGTGGCGTGACCTACGATACGGGCCAGAGGCTCGGCGCCGTCCAGGGCGCTCTCACCGGCCAGCAGCAGGGCCGAAGCCCCGTCGGAGATGGATGATGAGTTGGCTGCGGTGATGGTGCCATCGGATTTGAAGGCCGGCCGCAGTGCCGGGATCTTTTCCAGCTTGGCGCGGCCCGGTTGCTCGTCATCGGCAATGGTCTGGCCGTTAAGCTCGATAGGAGATATTTCCCCGGCCAGGGCGCCGCTGCTGATAGCCGCGCGAGCGCGATTGACCGATTCGATAGCATACGCATCCATGCCTTCCCGGGTGAGTTGATACTCATCAGCGGTGTCCTGCGCAAAGGTGCCCATCGAGCGGCCAGTTTCAGCATCTTCCAGCCCGTCGAAGAACAGGGCATCCTGCATGCTGGCGTGCCCCATACGGAGCCCTGCACGTGCCTTACTCAGCAGATAGGGGGCATTGCTCATACTTTCCATACCGCCGGCCATCACACGTGCCGCTGAGCCGGCGCGAATCAGATCGCTGGCAAACATGGCCGTCTTCATGCCGGAGCCGCAAACTTTGTTGATGGTGGTGGCCCCACAGGCGTCGGGAATACCCGCGATGCGCATGGCCTGTCGCGCGGGCGCCTGTTTCAGACCAGCGCTGACCACATTGCCTATGATCACCTCGTCGATCTGATCAGCCTGGGTCCGGGTGCCGGCGATGGCCGCGCGGATAGCGTGAGCGCCGAGTTCCGGGGCCGTCAAAGAGGCCAGGTCGCCCTGAAAACTGCCGACCGGCGTGCGCGCTGCGCCAACGAGATAAACCGCTTCACTCAATGTAGGTCTCCACCTCAAATTTCAAGACGTGAAGTTTACTGGCGAAGCAGTAGTTAAGCTACAGCTAGCGCTCGGCGAAGCGGGGCAGCAGTTCTGCGAAGTTGCAGGGTTTGAAGTCAATGTCGAGCTGGTTGCGCAGAATTTTTTCCCAACCGGTGTGCACGGCGTTTGACGAGCCGGGCAGGCTGAAGATCAGCGTTGCATTGGCCAGGCCGCCCAGCGCTCGCGATTGAATAGTCGAGGAACCGATATCCTCATAGGAGATCTGGCGGAACAGCTCGCCGAAGCCGGAAATCTCCTTGTCGAACAGCACGCTCACGGCTTCCGGCGTGGAATCGCGGCCGGTGAAACCGGTGCCGCCGGTGGAGATGATTACCTGGAGATCATCGTCGGCGATCCAGCCGGAAACACAGGCGCGGATCGCATAAATATCATCTTTTACGATTTGTCGATCACCCAGTGTGTGGCCTGCTTCGGTCAAGGCGTCGCACAGATACTTGCCTGATTTGTCATCGTCGATGGTGCGGGTGTCAGATATGGTTAGAACTGCGCAGCGCAATCCGCTCATTTCGAAGCTCCGTTAGGTGAAGGTTGCTGGTTTTCTGGCCGCGAACTGGATAGAGTACCGCCATTCTACACTTGGTACCCGCGAAAAAACTGTGGAAAAACAGCTCATTGAGGGCGATCGCCTGTATCTGATCGCCGAAAGCCTCGCCAAAGACTTTTCCCTGTTTCCCGACATTGCTCAAGAGCAGGAACCCGTTCCGGGTCTGCTCGCTGCTGCGCAGATAGAGCGGCGTGCGGAGGAACTGGCCAATCTCGATGTTGACGCCTATGTAGAAGCGGCGGTGAGTCCCGCGGAGGATCAGTCACGTACACCGGCGCCGGATATTATTCGCCAACTCGGGCGGGTCCATGAGGAAGACGCCTTGGGTCCGTATTTTGAAGCCGAGTTGTCTCTGGATTTCCCGGATGGCTCCTCCCGGCGGGTTGGCTTCATTGCCCAGAATCGTAGGAAGGAACTGGGCTCCTGGGGCCCCGAGCATCACCTGCGTGCTGCGCGCTTTGCCGAGGTGTGTTCCAAGCGCTCCATTCCCATCGTCACCTTCATGGATACCCCCGGAGCCGATGCCAGGGAAGCCGCCAACAGAGACAACCAGGCCCACAGCATTTCGCGCCTGATCGCGGAAATGAGTAATGTGGACGTACCAACCGTCGGCCTCATATATGGTCTTGGGTACTCCGGCGGCGCCATACCCCTGGCCGCCAGCAACATGATCCTGTCATTGCGCGATGGCGTATTCAGTACTATCCAGCCCCCGGCGCTGGCGAATATCGCCCGGCGCCTGAACCTGTCATGGCAGGAATGCGCGCAGATTGTGGGCGTGTCGCCGTTTGATCTGCACAGGCAGGGCAACATTGATGGCATTGTCGATTACACACCCAACGACGGCATCGAGAAGCTAGAGAACCTGCGCAGCGCGATCGTTGGCAGCATCGCCAATGTGGAAAAACGTGTTGGCGAGTTTGTCGCAGAGAACCCTTATATCCTCGAGCACTATCGCCAGAGTCTGCAGCGTTATCTCAATCCGTCACCGCAGTTGCAGGCCATGCAGACCAGCGCCTCGCTGAAGCTGACGAAGAATCCTACGGAATACCTGAACGTGTTTGGTGTTGCCTACCGTTACCTGCGCTATCTGCAGGTGCGCCAGCGTATCAAAGCGACCACTACCCAGCAGTATGGGCGCCTGGCCGGTCAGGAGATTCCCACGGGTGAACTGCACATCCGCGCCGACCGGGAGCGGCGCCAGGCATTTCTCAAGTGGCTGCAGGACCCGGACAAGATCGTCTACGACGAATCTCTTTCCAAAGCATGGCGAAACTACAATGAAAAGCGCCAGGGGCTGCACGATGAGCGTGGCCGTATTGCGCAGTTGCTGTTTGGCGAACCCAAGCAGAACTACGAGGATGCCCGGGCCGGGCTGCTGTCGTCGGTGGGCGTTTTTCTTTACAACCGCTGGAAAGGCGAAGCTGTCGGCAATCTGCGTGCGCTGCGGGAATACCTGCACAACCATGAAGATACCCGGCTGATTCTGAAGATCTCTGATATCGGCGACCCCCGGGCGGTTCTGCATGCGATCCATGCAGATGCTGAGATGTCAGCGGCGCTGAGTGAACGGTTTACCTATGAAGGCAAGAAACTGCTGGCGTTGCATGGGCTGGACGATAAGTCCGATGTGTTTCTCTCCAGGCAGCTCACCGCTGAGCTGAATCTGGCCATCACCGGCTCGACCATGCTTGGCGCGATTGGCCAGTCGGATATACACGCGAATCGGGGCCTGCTGCACCTGCGCTTCCCCTCTCACATCAAGCCAACAGAGATGCCGGGCCGGCCGGTGGCGCTGGCCGACATGACGGTACTCGATGTACTGCTGCATGATGAGCTGCGCGGCGATTTCATTCGCGAATGCGAAAACCTGCTGCTGTTCGATTCAGTCTATGACCAGATTATTGCCAATCTCGATACTATCGCGGCAGAAGCCCAGGCTAACCAGAGCCTGGCCAAAGATTCGCTGGCGCACCTGATCGAAACCACTCTGAACCTTGCTGTCAGTGGCCTTACCATTGGCCAGGTTGCTGACGAAGCTAAACCTGATCTGGACATGCTGCGTGAGCAGATATTCGACTGGCACAGCCGTGTGCTGAAAATGCCCAAGGGCGGCACTTTCTTCCGTCAGGTGGAAGAGTGGAAGAAAACCAGTTTCCCGCACCTTGCGGATGCGCTGTTTGTGGTAGTGACTCATCTCTTTGAGTCACTGTTGAGTTCTTATATATCAGCCGAACGCGAAGCCAAGAACTTCAACGGCCGCATCGCGCCGCGCAACATCGGGCGCCGCAAGGACTTCTGGAACCGGCTGAACATGGCCTATAACGATCTGCTGATGCAGAACATACTGCGCGCCAACAAGAACAAGTTCAGATTCACCCACACTGATATCGTCGAGCGTTATTTCGACAACTGGGAGGGGCGCTTCGACGACCTGCTCAGTTCTGACCCGTGTTCGTTCCCGGGTTTCCGTCTGTCTATTGAGCAGGCGCTCAACCGCGAAACCCCGCCCTGCGGGGTCGTCGCAGGAATCGGCTGCCTGAAGGATGAAAATCAAACCAGGGTCGGTGTGTTGATATCCAACGTCGCCTTTCAGGCCGGTTCTTTCGATATGGCCAGTGCTGAGAAATTCTGCCGTATGCTGGTGGAGTGTGCCGAGCAGCATCTGCCGGTAGTATGCTTCATTTCGTCTGGCGGCATGCAGACCAAGGAAGGCGCCGGGGCCCTGTTCTCCATGGCGGCGGTCAACGACCGCATCACGCGCTTCGTGCGAGACCACGACCTGCCGGTGATCGTATTCGGGTACGGTGATTGCACCGGTGGTGCCCAGGCAAGTTTCGTCACCCACCCGCTGGTACAGACCTACTATTTTTCCGGCACCAGCATGCCGTTTGCCGGGCAGCTCGTAGTGCCGTCAAACCTGCCATTGAATTCGATTCTCGCCAATTATCTGTCGACCACGGCCGGGGCGATGCAGGGGCTTGTACAACACCCGTTCATGCCGGAGCTGGATGAGGACCTGCGTAGCATCGATCCGGATATCCCGCTGCCGAGCGTCACCGTTGAGGAAGTTGTCGGCCAGGTGCTCAGTGGCGGCTTTGCCGATCAGCGACCGGTGGTTGTGGCCCATCGGCCATCCTATACCGACGCGGATCTGATTCGCCCGGTCAAGAAGGTTCTGATCCACGCGCGCGGCTGTACCGCGGCCAAGTTGATCCGCATTGCCCAGCAACAGGATATCGATGTGGTGCTGGTGCAGAGCGATCCGGATATGGAGTCGGCTGCAGTTGACCAGTTGCGTGAGCGCGACACCCTGGTCTGCATCGGCGGTAACACGCCGGACGAAAGTTATCTCAATGCCATGAGCGTTCTGAATGTGGCTGAGAACGAGGGCGTCGACAGTCTGCACCCGGGCATCGGTTTCCTGTCGGAGAATTCATCGTTTGCAGAGCTGGTGCGTGGTCACGGCATCAACTTCGTCGGTCCGCCGGTTTCCAGTATGGATACGATGGGCAACAAGTCCAACGCCATCAATACCTCGCTGCGCCTGAACGTGCCGGTGGTGCCGGGCAGCCACGGTATTCTCACTAACCCTGAGCGAGCCGCGGAAGTCGCCGAAGAGATCGGTTATCCGGTGCTGATCAAAGCCGTGCATGGCGGTGGCGGTAGGGGCATTCAGGTTGTGGAGTCTTCCAGCGAATTCGTTGAGTTGTTTCATCGGGTCACCGTCGAAGCGCGCAGCGCCTTCGGGAATGGCGACGTCTATCTGGAGAAGTTCGTTACCTCATTGCGTCACATCGAGGCCCAGTTGTTGCGCGACGTTCATGGTAATACCCATGTTCTCGGTATTCGCGATTGCAGCGTGCAGCGCGACAAGCAGAAGGTGATCGAAGAATCCGGCTCCACCATGCTGCCGCGGAATCTGCTCGATACAGTGATTCGCTCGACCGCGGATATCGCCAATGAGGTCGGCTATGTGGGCGCTGGCACTGTGGAGTTCATCTACGACCTGGCTTCTGATGCAGTCTATTTCATGGAGATGAATACGCGGCTGCAGGTAGAACACCCGGTTACGGAATGGACGTCCGGCGTCAACATCGTTGCTCAGCAGTTCAACATCGCCGGCGGTGGATCCATCGCGGATGTCGAGCCTGCGGACAACGGCTACGCAATAGAAGCGCGGGTCAACGCGGAGCGAATCGTTGAGCAGGGCGATGGCGCGCTGGCGTTTCGCCCCCATCCCGGGCAGGTGGTGGAGTGCAACTTCCCGGATGACGAAGGCGTTGAGATCATCGCCGCTGCGGGTCCCGGCAAATTCGTATCTCCCTACTATGACAGCATGGTGGCTCAGGTCGTCGTGCATGCCGCGGATCGCGATGCCGCCATCGACAAGTTGCGGGATTATCTCGACCGTGTGCAGATCAATGGTATTTGTACCAATATCCCGCTGCTGCGTCGGATACTCGGCGACGATGTGTTCCGCAAAGGCGTTTACGACACGAACTATCTGCCGGAACTCCTGGCGCGTACCGACGTGGCTTCACTGATCAGTGAGATCGAAGCCTCCGCCGGCGAAGGCGGCGCGGCCATCAGCCAGGACACCATAGCCATCGAAGGCACCGACGAACTGAAGGTTCTGGCACCTGCCACGGCCATCTTCTACAGCACGCCGTCGCCTTCAGAGCCGGAATACGTCAACGTAGGCGACCGCATCGGCCTTGATGTCACCATGTGTCAGCTGGAAGCCATGAAGATCTTCACGCCGATGAAACTTGCCGATTTCAACATAGATGCAGATTTGTACCCGGCCGGCCAGGAGTACGAGGTCACCAGGGTGAACATCAGCAGCGGCCAGCAGGTCAACGTGGGTGATCTATTGTTCGTTGTACGGCCGGTGTCTACCGGCTGAGGTTCCCTAGGGCGGCAGCAACATCCAGACACCCCGGATCAGGCAGATTGTCGCAATACTGAGAATGGCGATCTGACTGAGCCGGTTGAAATCCTTATCGTTCCAGCGCATTAAAAGGTTCGTACCCATGCGGGTGCCGGCGATGGCACACACGATCGCTGCGGCAAACAGCCAACTCGGCAGGGCGGCGCTGACCGCCACGATGAATCCGTAGTAGATGATCTTGAGGACATGCCCCAGCGCCTGGGTGATGGCTTTGCTGGCCACTACCTCCTGACGATTCATGGGCGCATTCAGGTAAAAAACATCCAGCAGTGGGCCGGAAGCGCCAGCCAGCAATTGTGCTGCGGTGACAAGGAAGCCACACAGTACCGTGGTCGCCCGGTGGCTGATGTCCATGCCCCGCAGGTGTCTGTTTGCCCGGGCCAGCCAGGGCAGAGCGCCCACCAATATCAACACCGTGCCAGGATCAGGTACGAGGGTCAGCGCGGTGAACAGAGCCAGTGCCAGCGTTGCGCCCACCAGATATGCCGGCAGGATACGCCAGCGGATAAAGCGGCGCAGGAACCAGGCCCTGAAACCGTTTGAGGTCGCCTGTACCGCCCCGTGCAGCAGCATGGCGCTGGCCACCGACACTGTACTCACCAGCAGCGCCATGAGAATCATGCCGCCGGCCATACCTAAAATACCGGACAGCACACTGGTGGCGACCACGGCCACAAGGATCAGGGAATAGACCATAGGGGAACTTTACGGGGCATATATCATGATTAAAGAGAATAACTGGAATAGAATTAAGTCTATTTGCGATTGGGTATGCTCATGATAGAGAATCTGGAGACTCTGGTAGCGCTGTCAAAAGCGGGCACCATGATGGAAGCCAGCACCGCGCTCAAAATCTCCCAGTCCGCGGTCAGCAAGCGGATTGCCACCCTCGAGCGATATTACGATCGTAAGCTCATCGAACGTCACGGCCGCAGGGTCGTGTTTACCCACCATGGTACTCGTTTTGTTGAGCGCGTAACGCCGCTGCTGAGCGAGTTGCGCAGCGTTTTTCTGGAAGATAACGCGCTGCGCAAAGGCCGAATCATCATGGGGGTGTCCGAGGCGATTCTCGCGAGTTGGGGACCCCGTCTGTTCTCTAAGGTAAGGGAACGTTTGCCCGGTGTGGAATTCGAGTTTCATGCCCAGCGTTCGCCGGTGGTGCTCGACCGGCTGCGTTCCGGCGAATACATGGTTGGTATCTGTACGGGATCGCCGGATGCGGATACCGACCTGGTCAGCGAAGTCATCCGGCAGGAGCCGATGGTGATCATTCCATCCGGACTGGTTCCGCTCGACTATGTGCCCGGACAACCGCTGAGCGTAATCACCATCGAATCGCGTTCGGGCGCCTGGGCATCTATCGAAGAGGACATGGCGCGCCTGGGGCTTACTAGGGCGGTGTCGCTGGAGTCGTTTTTTGCGGTGGCGCAGATGGCCATATCCGGGTTCGGTCATGGACTGGTACCCGGCGGTGTGGCCCGTACCTTGGGTGTGGCGCGGGAGGTTTTGATTCCCCTTGCCGGCGAAGGTCTGACCCGGCCGGTGCGGTTCGTGGCGCGCAAGTCGATGTTTGCCCAGGAACTGATTCGCTCGTTCTATGCCGAGGTGTCGGAACTGGCTGTGGATATATGAGGCTGAAGGAGTGCCGCCAGGGCGGTCACCCAGACGGGCTGATCGTTCAGGCAGGGCACCAGCGTAAAGCTTTCGCCGCCGGCGTCCAGAAAAGTCTGGCGTCCCTGAATATCGATTTCTTCCAGGGTTTCCAGATTGTCTGCCACGAAAGCGGGACAGACTACGGCGAGGTGTCTGCAACCGCGTTCGGGCAGCTTCGCCAGCACCTGATCAGTATAGGGCTGCAGCCACGGTAGGCGCCCCAGGCGGGATTGAAAGCTCACTGTGTATTGCTCCGGTGACAACCCAAGACCGCGGGCGAGGGCCGTGGACGTTTCGAACACCTGGTGCCGATAGCAGGTGGCGTGAGCTGCAGATTTGACCTGGCAGCAGCCTTCGCTCTGCAGGCAGTGCGCGTTGGTCGGGTCCGCCTTGGTCAAATGGCGCTCCGGCAGCCCATGATAACTCATCAGCAGGTGGTCCATCTGTGCTGGTAGATGGGCCTTCGTTACTTCTGTCAGGGCGTCAATGAAGGGCGCCCTGTCATAGAAAACCGGCATGACCTCCAGCCATGTCGAATCGGGCGTGCACTGCCTGACGTGCTCGATTGTGGTGGTGACGGTCGAGTCGGCGTATTGAGGATAGAGGGGTAGGGCCACGATCCGCTCGGCGCCGGCACCAGTCAGCTGAGATATCGCCGATTGCACGGAGGGTTCACCGTAGCGCATGCCCAGGGCGACCGGCGAGTGGAGTCGTTCCTGCAGGGCTGTGCGCAAGGCGTCTCCATAGGTCAAGAGCGGGGAGCCGTCGTCTGTCCAGATGGATTGATAGGCATGCGCACTCTGCTTCGGACGAAAGGGCAGAATGAACCCGCTGACGATCATGCGGCGCAGCGGCCAGGGCACGTCCAGCACATATGGATCCATGAGAAAATCATTCAGATAGGCGCGTACGTCTTTAATGCTGGGCGACGCCGGCGTCCCCAGATTGACGATCAAAATACCGGTGGTCATGGGCGCACTATAGCAGTATGCAGCGCGCTAGATCAGGCGTTTTCAGCGGTGCTTGGTCGAGCGGTCGGAGTAGCTGGAGTCTTTGCGCGAATAGCGAGCGAGCCGCCGCCGTGGCGACGCAGTTGTTTCATGTAAACGAGGCAAAGGGGCGAGGTTTAAGGTAGTATCCGCGCTCGCCGAATTTGAGGGTAGCCCTTGTCCGGGATATGCATTGTTGACTACGACGCCGGTAACCTGCGCAGTGTACAGCGGGCCTGTGCCATGGCCGGCATGACCGCGGAGATCTGTGCTGATCCTGAGCGCCTGCGCCATGCTGAGCGCGTGATCTTTCCTGGGGTTGGTGCGGCCGGCAGCGCCATGGCCAGTCTCACAGCGCGTGGTCTCGGAGAGGCCCTGCTGGAGGTGTTCAATCTGGGGCGGCCGGTGCTGGGCATCTGCCTGGGCCTGCAGATTTCGCTGGAGTACTCGGAAGAAAATGACACCACGACGCTGGGTCTGATTCCGGGCCGCGTGCGGCGCTTCAAATTCGATCAACCGGAACTGAAAGTGCCTCACATGGGCTGGAACGAGGTTAAGGCGGTCCAACCTCACCCGGTTCTAGAAGGCATCGAAGCGGGTGATGAGTTTTATTTCGTGCACGGCTATTACCCCGATCCGCAGGATAAGGCTCACGTTTTCGCATTGACCGAATACGAGCACGAGTTTGCCTCGGCGGTGGGGTGTGACAATTACATCGCCACCCAGTTCCACCCCGAAAAAAGCGGTCGGGTCGGTTTGCGGTTGCTGCAGAAATTCGCGGAGTGGAACGCATAATGCTGAGCAAACGGGTTATCGCATGCCTTGACGTGCGCGACGGCCATCTGGCTAAGAGCGTGAAATTCGTTGATACGAAAGATATCGGCGACCCGGTGGAAAAGGCTCGGGAGTACTATGAAGACGGTCTCGATGAACTGGTTTTTTACGACATCACAGCGTCGAGCGACAAGCGCAATATCATGCTCGATGTGGTGGAAGCCGTTGCCGGAGAAGTATTCATTCCCCTGTCGGTGGGGGGCGGGGTGCGTAGCGTCGACGATGCCACGGCCCTGCGTCTGGCTGGTGCCGAAAAGATCAATGTGAATTCAGCCGCGGTGCGCCGCCCGGAATTGATCAGTGAATGTGCTCATGCGATCGGTGAACAGAATGTCGTACTGTCCATGGATGTATTGAAAGTGCCGGTGAGAGATGAAATCCCCTCGGGCTACGAAATAGTCATTGATGGCGGCCGCACACCGATGGGCGTGGATGCATTGGCCTGGGCGCGGCAGGGTGAGGCCCTTGGCGCAGGCGAACTGGTGGTGAACTCCATCGATGCCGACGGCACCAAGGAAGGCTACGAACTGAACCTCACGGCTATGCTGTCCACGTCCGTGCGTATACCTGTCATAGCTTCCGGTGGTGCTGGTACCCCTGAGCATTTGTACGAGGTGCTCACTGAAGGCAAAGCAGACGCAGCCCTGGTTGCATCCATGGTGCATTTTGGTGAATACACGGTCAGCGGCATCAAGCGGTACCTGCATGATCGCGGATTGAAGATCCGCATGTCCTGGTAACCCGGCGCGGGCAACACAAACGAGGAACGGTGATGAAAGCGATTCAGGTTGATGGCGGTAAGCTTGTCTGGAGTGCGGTGGATGAAGAGCAGTGTGCCCCCGGCCTGGTAAAGATAGATGTGGCGGCGACCGCCATTAACCGCGCCGACCTGGTGCAGGTCACCGGCGGTTATCCGCCTCCCCCCGGCGCCAGCCCGATTCTGGGCCTTGAATGCGCTGGCGTAGTCAGTGAGGTCGGCGAGGGCGTGCAGCGCGTTAAGGTCGGCGATGAAGTCTGTGCCTTACTGGCTGGGGGCGGCTACGCCGAACGCGTCGTTGTACCTGCGGGGCAGGTGCTGCCAATACCATCCGGCCTCTCGCTCCTGCAGGCGGCGGCCATTCCCGAAGTGTTCGCCACCGCCTACCTGAACTTATATATGGAAGCCGGGCTGAGCACTGGTGAACGCGTCATCGTTCACGCCGGCGCCAGCGGCGTAGGCACCGCTGCCATCCAGATGCTGAAACAGACCAGTAACCCGGTCTTCATCACCGCTGGTTCCCAACAGAAAATCGACCAGTGTATCGAACTTGGCGCCGACGCCGGCCACGACCGTCATAGCGGCTCCTTCGTTGACACTGCTCGAAGCTGGTGCGCAGACGGCGGCGTAGACGTCATCCTGGACCCGGTAGGCGCGCAATACCTGGCCGATAACCTGAACCTGCTCAGGCTAAACGGCCGTTTGGTGCTCATCGGCCTCATGAGTGGCGCGACCACGGAGATTAACCTCGGCCTGATGATGATGAAACGCCTGCGCCTGATCGGCTCCACCCTGCGCGCCCGCCCCATCGGCGAAAAAGCCCAGGTCATGGATGAACTCCTGCAGAACATCTGGCCGCACTTCGCCAGTGGCGTCATCAAACCCATCATCGAAGCTAGCTTTCCTATAGAACAGGCCCAGAAAGCTCACGAACTTGTGGCTTCAAATGAAACTATCGGTAAAGTTCTGCTGCAGGTTTCCTGAGAGCCGATCTACGAGGCCGTCCCGGGGCTCTTTGTAGGGTAAATTGTATGAATCTGGAGATTTCCGGCGTCTGGCGGCCGGCTGGGGCCATTTGTCGCCGGATTAGTACCGTCTGTAGACCGGTGATATCGACCCATTCCCCGCTTGGCTAGAGTGGTCCTCCTAGAAATAGGGATAGTTCCAAATGAAGCAGCGAGGTTTCACCCTGATAGAGTTGATGATCGCCGTGGCAATATTTGCCGTGGTTTCTGCCATCGCCATTCCTCTATACACCCAGTATTCTGAGCGCGGCTACCGCACCGAGTTGACTGCAGATCTGATGAACTGCGCCCAGGCTCTGGAACGCTTTAATGCAGGGAACTTCACGTATGTGGGGTCGTTGAGCAACGACGGTGATCCCGAGGCGGATGAAGGAAGCGTGGCTGGCCCCGTCGGTACGGATATCTGCAACCCGACCAGTGTGCAGCAGGGACGCTACGCCATCACCGGCGCAGTCACCGTTAATACCTACCTCCTGACTGCGGTAGGAGCTGGCCCGATGGCAGACACCGGTGACATCACGCTGGATCAGGCCGGCAACCGCACCTGGGATGAAAACGACAACGGTAATATCGACGCCGGCGAAGACGACTGGGAAGAAAGCTGAAGGTGCGTGGCATGGCAGGCGGCAAAATACAATCCAGCGGGTTCACCATGATCGAGTTGATGGTGGCACTGGTGATCGCGGCGATAATGATGGCTTATGCAATCCCCGCGGTTAACGATTTCACTGCCCAGCGCCGTATGACCGCCAGCGTCAATTCCCTGGTGAGCGCAATCAATTACGCGCGTAACGAAGCTACCCGGCTTGGAGGGGTGGTAACGCTGCAGACCATTGATGCTTCGGATGCTGATAACGAATGGGCCCCGGGTTTCTGTGTCAACGCGGGAAACCCGGGCAATTGCGATGCCCCATTGCGTACTTTCACGATGGATGGTGACGTAACCGCCGATGCCGTCCTCAACGATCAGACCATTCTGATATTCAACTCCAGGGGCATGATGCAGGCGGGTCAGCCTGAAACCGTGCAGATCTGTGGGGCCGACGCCAACGACGACCCGGGCCGCGTGGTGAACATAAACGCCGTTGGCCGAGCCAGCATATTGGATCTGGTGTGCTATCCGTAGCGGCCGGTGATTTGCAGAGAGAATTAAGCGCAATGTTGAAACGACAAGGTAAGGCAGGGCAGATGCGATCTCGAAGTCAGCGAGGTTTCTCTATGATCGAGCTGCTGATCGCCGTTCTGATCATGGGTATCGGCGTACTGGGTGTGACCGGATTGCAGATGGTCAGCCTGCAGAATAACCGCGATGCGCTGCTTCGCACCGAAGCGCTGCAGCTGGCCTATGACATGCTGGACCGGATTCGCGTCAACCCCGGTACCGGGGTTCCAGGCGCGAACTACGATGGTATCGGGTTTGACGATGCGCCGTCTGCCGCGGCAGATTGCACTGCCAACAATTGCACTGCGGCGCAGATGGCGGGGTTCGACATGGCGCTTTGGAAGTGCTCCTTAGGAGGGCACAACGAAGATGGTGTGTGTGCCGGTATGAGAGACAATGACTTGTTGCCCGCCACAGATGAGCGCCCTGGACTGCCGGACGGCAATGGGCAGATCACAGTTGACGGCAATGGCGTCATTACTGTTTCGGTTCGCTGGTCGGGGTTCGGCAACGTGGAGCAGACCGTCGACATCGAGAGTCGGGGGTAGTGCAGGTGAATAAAAGAAATGCAGGTGGGTTTTCCATTCTGGAACTGATGATCGCCCTGTTGCTGGGCCTGATCGTCGTTGCAGGCATCGTGCAGCTTTTTGTCGGAAACTCGCGGACCTACGAGATCGTCAATGCGCAGTCGCGGCTGCAGGAAAATGCGAGGTTTGCTTTTGAGTTCATCACTCGTGCGGCTCGCTCGGCGGGTTACTTCGGTTGTGCGCCGGAGGCGGACAAGATTGCCAACCAATTGCAGGCGGGTTCGAACTGGGACAATATTCCCGAATACAATCTTTTCGAGCCCGTTGCAGGGTGGCAAAGCAACGGCGATGGCACCTATGTTCCCGATGACCTGACGACTCTGCCGCGTTCGGAGGGTGGCGTGAACGTGAATGTGCACATCGCCGGTAACGGCATCGACCGAAATGAACTCGCCGATGACGCGGATCTCCTGGTCTTTCGCAGTCTGCGGCGTCCTACCGCGCGGCTGGACGAGACACTGCAGCCTACCGCTGACCCGGTTGTTGCCACTCCTGGCGGAACGCCGGCATTTGCCTTCAATGATGTGGTGATGGTGTCTGACTGCGAGCAGGCGGCTGTGTTCCGCGTGACCCAGGTAAACACCACTGTGGATACCACCACGTTGCAACGCCTGGTGACCGGCGGCGGTACTCTTTTCGAAAACGTTGACCCTATTGTTACCAATACCGGCGATGTCGTACCCGCAACGCTTTCTCTGGTGGGCCGGTCCTTCGGTCAGGATGCGGTAGTGGGAGTAGTCGAATCAACTTTCTTTTTTATTGCGCCCAGCGTGCAACCGGATAACCAGGGTAACGATGTGAATGCGCTATGGCAGAAGGTCGGCAACGCCGCACCGGTAGAGCTGATTCAGGGTGTTACCGACATGCAGATTCAGTATGGCGTCGATCTTACCGTAGACAATGTAGTCAACGTGAATCAGTACCAGACTTTCGAGGCTGTGGCAGATCCGACAACCATCGTCGCCGTACTGATTACGCTGGATGTCACCAGCGTCGATGTGCTTGCTGAACTGGGCAACCAGGCACTGACACGTACATTCAGTAAGACCATCCATGTGCGAAATGCAGGGTGAATGACAGGGTGAATGACATGAAGCGCGCTTTTCCTTCCGTTTCCCGCCAGCGCGGCGTGGCGTTGTTCATCAGCCTTGTACTGCTGCTGGTTCTGACCATTATCGGTGTCTCGTCCGTGCAGACTACAAGTCTGGAAGTGAGAATGACCGGCAATGAGCACAACGCCATGCTGGCGTTTCAGGCCGCCGAATCTGCGCTGCGTGACGCCGAAGACCAGTTGGAAGGCATTGTTTCCACCGTGGTATTTACCGCGAATGGCAACGCCGGACTGTATTCCGCCGCGGAACTCGGTACGGATGAAAACTGGCAGGACGCTAACGTCTGGAGCGGCGGCAACAGCATTGTGGCTGCTACCAATGTCGATGGTGTTGAGGATCAGCCTCGCTACATCATTGAACACATAGCGTCGGTGCTGCTCGAGGAAAACGCCTATCAGCAGGAGGACCCGTATGCGGCCAGCGCTCAGGACCGTGTAGAGATGTTTCGAATTACCGCTCGTGGTGTCGGCGGTAACACTAATGCCCGGATAATGCTGCAAAGCACCTACGGCAGAATTCTGGACTAGAGACGAGCGTCGATTTGGAGATTGAAATGGCTAGAGTAGTAACAAAAGCCGCAACATTTGCGCTGCTCTTGGGAACGAACATGCTGGCCTATGCCATCAACCCAACGGCGAACGACGATCAGTTCGATATGAACGAAGACAGCACCCTGTCTGGCAACGTTCTCACCGAAGACACACCGGATAGCGGAGATGGCATACTGCAGGTTGTGAGTTTTACCGCGCCCGGGCTGGCAGGTGAGACATTCAGCGGTGTTGGTTCCGGCGGCGCGTTCACGTATACGCCTCCTGCAGACTTCACGGGCAGGGCCACATTCACCTATCAGATTTGGGACGATGACCCCATCAATGGTTGTGTGGATCCGAATACGGATGCGGCCAACTGTTTCGCTACGGCGGATGTACGAATCGATGTTGATGACGTGAACGACGCTCCGTTTGTCGTCGTGCCAGTGCCTGCTCTGAACACCGATGAGGATGTCGATCTCTCAGTTGATCTGAGTGGGCTGTTTGATGACGTGGATATCGTCACTGACGGCGATATCCTGACGCTTGATGTGACCGGTATTTCGCACTCGGCTGTTGCGTCTGCGACATTTGTCGGCACTAACCTGGATATCCAATTATCTGCAAATGCATATGGCGTGGGCACTATCGAGGTCCGCGCTGTAGATCTGGCTTTCGCTGCGGCTTCAACGACCCTGACATTGACCGTCGATCCGGTTAACGATGCACCAGTTCTGGCTCTGCCCGAACCTACGGTCAATACTGACGAAGACGTAGACGCTACCTTGAGCCTGGCAGGTCTGTTCGATGATGTAGATGGCGACTCGTTGATGCTGACTGCGTCTACCAGTCATGCGGCGATCGACTCGGCGACCATCACCGCGACCGATCTGACAATAACCGTGATTCCCGACGCGAATGGCACGGGTACCGTTGATGTGACCGCCACCGATCCAGGTGGGCTTGCGGTGACGGCAAACATAATTGTCAACGTTAATGCGCAGAATGATGACCCCTTTATTGCCGGGGCCGTCCCATCGGGTACCACGGACGAGGATGTTGACATCAGCATCAGCCTGGTTGGGCTGTTTGATGATGTAGACATTGCCACGAATGGCGACAGTCTCACTCTTGAGGTTGCGGGTATTGCTCACGCTGCCGTCGACACAGCCGCCATTAACGGTGCTGCTCTGGACATCACACTGACGCCCGATGCTAACGGTGTGGGCAGCATCGATGTGCGCGCTCAGGACCTGACTGCGGCAATGGTGGTCGCTACAATTCCGCTGACGGTCAACGCAGTAAACGATACGCCATACATTGCGGCGCCCGTACCGAGTTTGAATCTCAACGAAGATACCGGCCTGGTCTACAGTCTGGCGGGTCTGTTCGATGATGTAGATGGCGATGCGCTGACACTGACTGTCTTGACAACCCATGCGGCGATCGACTCGGCGACCATCACCGCGACCGATCTGACAATAACCGTGATTCCCGACGCGAATGGCACGGGTACCGTTGATGTGACCGCCACTGACCCATCTGGGGAATCGGTCACGGCTAATATTCCCGTGTCTGTCGATGCTGTGAATGAGGCACCGGTAATTGTGGGTGTGGTGCCCACGGTAACGACCGATGAAGACACTAATACCAGTGTGAGTCTGGCGGGGCTTTTCGATGATGTTGATATTGCGACCAATGGTGACTCGCTGACATTGTCCGTCACGGGTTCCACTAATGCCGCCATCGATTCGGCCACGATCACAGGGAATACGCTGGACATTGCGTTGCTTGCCGATGCTAACGGAACCGGAGATGTCACTGTGACCGCTACCGATACCGGCGGTCTGTCAGTCGACGCGGTAATCTCGGTAACGGTCAACGCGGTGGATGATGCGCCGCAACTGGTTGGCGTTCCGCCAAGCCTCGTAACCAATGAAGAGGTGGGCGTGTCTGCCAACCTGCTGGGACTGTTCGATGATGTAGACATACTGACGAACGGCGACAGCCTGACTCTGACCGTCACTGCTGTGTCTCATCCGGCCATTGCCTCTGCGGGTATGTTAGGTACCAGCCTCAACATCGGCTTGCTTGCCGACATGGTAGGTGCCGGTACTGTTGAAGTGACGGCCTCAGATACCAGTATGCCCGCGCTTACGGCGTCGGTGACCATCAACGTTACCGTGAATAACGTCAATGACGCGCCTTATATCTCCGGCGCACTGGCGCCGGTGGTTGTAGATGAGGATGCGGCGAGCAGCACCATCAGCCTGGCTGGTTTGTTCGACGACGTGGATATCGCCACTGCGGGGGACAGCCTTGATCTGGCCGTGGTCGCCACTACCGGAACATTGTTCTCTTCTGCCAGTGTTACGGGCGGCAACCTGGTGCTCGATTACGCTGACAATCAGAACGGTAGCGGCACCGTCACGATCAGAGCAACCGACAACGGTGTTCCGGTGATGAGCGTCGATTACTCCCTTGGTGTCACTGTCAATGCAGTGAATGATCAGCCTGTTGTCACAGGTCCGGCGCCTGCGCTGGTTACCGATGAAGATGTGGACGCTTCCGTAAGCTTCGCCGGGCTGTTTGATGACGTCGACATAGCGACCAACGCTGACAGCTTGAGCTACGCGATTACTGCCAGCAGCCACCCTGCGCTGAGTGGAGCGACCATAGCGGGGACCACACTGTCGGTGACGGTCCTGCCCGACATGACCGGTACCGGAACAGTGGAAATCACCGCTACCGATACAGGTACACCCGCACTTAGTGTCAGCGCGACCTTCGATGTCACGGTAAACAGTGTCAATGACGCGCCAACGGTAGTGGGGTCGATTGCACCGGTCGTGGTAGACGAGGACGCGTCAGCGACGAGCGTGAGCCTGCTGGGCTTGTTCGACGATGTTGATATTTCTACGGTGGGCGATACTTTGAGCCTGTCTGTCACTGACGTGTCCGCGCCGGGTTTATTGGCATCAGCGTCTGTGTCGGGCACTGATCTGGTGCTTGACTATGCGGCTGATCAGAATGGTGCCGCTTCCGTGACCGTTACTGCTACGGACAGTGGGGTTCCGGTATTGACTGCGGATTATGTGGTCACCGTTACCGTCAATGCGATCAACGATGCGCCGGTCACTACCGGCGCGATAGCCGATGTCAGCATGGATGAGGACGATCCGCCGGTTAGCTTCTCCATCAACGTATTCGATGACGTGGACATTCTCACCAATGGTGATGTGCTGAGCTACAGCGTTGATAACAATACCGATCCTTCACTGTTCATCAGTCTAGGCCTGGTGGGCGAGGACCTGACGCTGACCCTGGCGGCCGATCAGTTCGGTACCGCAGACATCACTATACGAGCCACCGACCTTGCCGGCGCGTTCGTTGAGGACACCTTCACGGTCACGGTTGCGCCAGTGAATGATCTACCTGCTGCGGCTGACGATGCTGTATCGACCACCGAGGGTGCGGCGCCGATAACGATTTCCGTGCTCGGCAATGACTACCTGGCCGATGAGCCGACCTCCATTACGGCGATTGGCGCCAACGGTGAGCACACTATCATCGACCAGTTGGATGACCCGCAAACCTATGCCAACGGTTTTGTCACCACTGATGGCACAGACATTCTTTATGAGCCGAATGGTGATTTTTTCGGGGTAGATACGTTTACCTACACGATCACGGACTCTGACGGCGATACGGCCACGGGTACGGTGACGGTTAGTGTTGCCAACGTCAACGATCCGCCGACCGGCGGCACGCTTGATGACTTCCGTATGTTCGAAAACCAGACTTTGACCGTGAGTGTGGCTGACGGCGCTACATCGCGGGCGTGGGACGTTGACGGCAAGATGCTCGATGGTGAGGGCAACGAACTCGGCTCTGTCATCCTTGCGCAACTCGAAACGGCGCCGCTGGTTGGCGTTCTGAGCTTCAATCAGGACGGTTCATTCGAATATACCCCGCCACTCAATTTCACCGGTGTGGTGGATTTCACATACCGTCTGTATGACAACATCTCCTTGAGCGCGTTGCCTGCGTATGCGGTACGCATCTATGTTGACGCGCTGCCGCCGCCGCCCGCGCCGCCGCCTTCCGGCCAGGTGGCGACACCGTACAACCTGTTGCAAACGCCGTTGGAGCAGTCCGGTAGTGTGCCGCCGAATGTGCTCGTGGTCATGGATACTTCGGGCAGTATGGATTTCCAACTGATTATGGAAGGCGAGAATAATGGCGGCCTGCGGCTGAACAATGACCCGGTCAACAACCGCCGTACCAACATTACCGACTATTTCTATCTGTGGGATCTGGGCCGGGCCAATACCTTCGGGCCGTGGAATCGCTACGGCCGCATCGTTCCAACTCAGGCTGCGGTTGACGCCCGCTGGCCCGGCAACGGTTATGAAACCTGGCGGGCCCGCTCGGCAGCACATAACAGGATCTACTATAGTCCGACGATTCAGTATGAACCCTGGATCGGTGAGGACCGTTTCAACAATGCGTTCACCGATGCGGATCCGGAGAACATACGGTTGGACCCGGTGGATCCGGACGATCTGTTTGATCTCACCGCGCCGCATACCTACCGCTCAACCCGTGTACCACAGTGGGACAGTAATGGTGGCAGAAGTAACCTGCTCATCACCATTCCCAATCTGATGTATTACTGGGCTGATGCAACGACCCAGGTGGTCATCGATCCTGCGCAGACTTCCTATCCGGGGGGTGCTAATCGGCTGGATTGTGCCGACGATGGTGATCCTTCTGTGTGTACCTACGCTCAGGAACTGCAGAACTTCGCCAACTGGTTCCAGTACTACCGAAATCGCGAGTTCATTACCAAGGCCTCGTTGGGCGGCGTAGTCGCCAATCTGCAGGATATCCGCATTGGTTATGAAACCATCAGCAATATCACAACGGTTCCAGTGGCAGAGATGAACGATCTGCATACCGAAGGAAACAAGAAAGTGTTGATGGACAACATCTACAGCGTCGACTCATTTGGCGGTACTCCACTGCGTCAGGCGCTCGATCGCGCCGGCAATATCTTCCGCTGCGCCATCGGAAGTGATTGCCCGGCGCTGCCGGAGCAGGAAGGCCAGTGTCAGCAGAACTTCGCGCTACTTTTCACGGATGGTTACTGGAACGGTGGTGTGGGTGTGCCAGGCAATACTGATGAAGACGGCGATGGCGTTTTTGACGGTGGGCGTTATGCTGACACGACGAGTGCCACATTAGCTGACGTGGCCATGCACTTCTACGAAACCGATCTGTGGCCCAGCCGGGACAACCTGGTGCCGGTGGGCATTCGCGATATCTTGGGTGCGCCGACGGGCCACTTCGATGACGATGACACCATGCATCAGCATATGAAGACCTATACCATCGCGTTTGGCATTGATGGTACGTTTCCGGCATCCAACCCCCAAAACACCCCGGTTGGTACGGCATTTCCATGGACCAATCCATTTTCGGGCGACTTCGAGAAGGTTGACGATCTGGTACACGCGGCGCTGAACGGCAGAGGCGCGTATTACAGCGCGGCCAACCCGTTGCAACTGCGATCCGCAATGGAGGCGGCCTTCCTTGAATTTACTCAGGCGGCGTCATCTGCGTCGGCTGCGGCATTCAACTCGACGTCGCTGCGTGAAGGTACATTACTGTACAGGGGTTTTTACGATCTGCGGGACCGCACTGGCGAACTGACAGCTACGGAAGTAAGCACCGCGGGTGTAGTGGCGAACGCTCCGTCCTGGCGGGCGTCTGTACAGCTGAATCCTGCCGCCGTCACACCAGATAATCGAGTGATTGTCACCTGGAACCCCGATAACGCCGGCGGAGTGCCGTTCCGCTACGGGAATCTGGCACCATCCCAGCAGGCGATTCTTACGGGTGTTGAAGTGGACTATCTGCGCGGCGACCGTTCGAATGAACAGCCAACCGGACCTATGCGGACCAGGCCGGCAAGCGGCGGTCTGCTCGGACCCATCGTCAATTCGAGCCCGGTGTTTGTCGGAATCCCGCGCGCTATCAATCGAGATCAGGCTCCGTTTCCGACGGATGACCTTTACTCGGATTTCGCGTCGGACGTTTACGACCGCAGTGCGGTGGTGTACGTCGGAGCCAACGACGGTATGTTGCACGGCTTTGATGCATCGACGGGCTCTGAGGTGATCGGCTATGTCCCGAACAAAATAATCGACGCAAACGCGCGGTACGGCAACAAGCTGAACGACTTTGCTTCACCGTTTTATTTCCATAATTATTATGTAGACCTGTCACCGCGATTGAACGACATCTATGCACGCCCGACCGCTCTTGCAGCGAAGCAGTGGATGACTACTTTGATCGGTGGGTTGGGCTCTGGCGGTAAGGGTTTCTTCGCTCTGAACGTGAATGATCCAGACACCTTATTCGTGGATGAGTCCAGCGCGGCCGGCGCGGTGCTCTGGGAATTCACTGACGACGATGACACTTATTCCGTGGATGAAAACGGGGTGCCTGTCGGAGGTGCGATAGGTGCCTGGACCGATCCCGATGGTTTGCCGGTCAAAGACCTGGGCTATGCGACTTCCCTGCCGAGCGTGCAGATGTCCAATGCGACGGATGGTGGATCGCCGGCACGCAATGAGTGGGTGGCTATCTTTGGTAACGGCATGAATTCTACCGCGGGGCGCGCAAAGCTGTTCCTGCTGTTCATCGATCGCGGTGTCGACGGTTGGGCGAGCGGCGATTTCGTCAAAATTGATACCGGCTATGGCGTGCCGCTGGCCGGTGAGCAACTTGAAGGGTATCCCAATGGTCTGGGTGCACCCACCGCGGTTGACGCCGACCTGAACGGCACCGTCGACTTCGTATACGCAGGTGATCGCGTCGGTAACCTGTTCAGGTTCGACGTGAGCGGCGACGATCCGGCTGACTGGCATGCGGTAAGGCTGTTCACGGCAACCTACAACGATGGAACGGACGATATTGTGCAGCCGCTTCTGGCGCGCCCATTAGTGATCAAACACCCGGAAAATGTGGGTTTCATCGTTATCTTTGGCACTGGTAGTTACGTGACCAGAGAGGACTCCGGTGAAACCGAGATTCAGTCTATATACGCTATATGGGATCGCCTTACCAGTTCGCCAGCTACAGCGGCAGATGGTTCCAAAGCCGCTCGCCTGGTAGAGCAGACGATCACTAACGTTGTTGATGATTCCGTCAGTCCGGCGATCACCCGGCGCATTGTATCGACCAACGCTGTCGAGTACGTGGCGGACGGTGCTGATCCGGGCACTTACGGTTGGTACATCGATCTGGATATGCCGCGCGCGGAAACCACGATAAGTGGTGCGCTCAACACAGACACCTCAGGCCAGGCGCCGCCAGACCCCCAGTACCCGGGCGAGAAGGCGATCCGCCGCCTGCTGTTCAGAAACGGGGCCGTGATAACTACCACGGTTCTGCCTGCCAGTGACGACAGATCCTGCTTCGCTACCCGTGCCGGCGCGATCCTTGTGTTCGATGCCATGAGTGGCGGTGATGCCGACCAGGCCGTCATCGACTTCAATACCGATGGAATCGTTGACCAGGACGACCTGGTTGAAGTAGATGGCGTTGCCTATTCGGGTGGTGTGCTGTTCGACCAGGGCGATCTGGATGGCACGCTAGTAGATCTTTCAACCCTGGGCGGGGAGGGCGATATGGACTTTCTGTTTGTCTCCGGCGGTAATGACACTACCGTATACCGCATCGCTGATGTGAACGCCGGCCGTACCGGGCGGCTTTCCTGGGTAGAACTGGATGATGCGGATTGAGCCGCACGAGTGAGGAGAATGACGCCATGATCAAACGAATGCTCATTGTGCTTGTGGCCTCGGCGGTCTCACTGTCGGTGGCTGCAGCGGACTACGACCCACCGGTAATTGAGCGTACCGGCGTGGTTCAGGAACTGGAGCCGTCGGTTAACGATGTGGTCATTTATGGTGAGCGCTTTACGGTGAGTTATACTGCGGAAGTGGAAATCGGCGGCACGTATGGGGCGTATTCGATGCTGCGCCCGGAGATGCGGGTCTTGTTTCGCTATCAGCTGTATGACGATGGTAGAAAGGTCATCGTATACCTGCGCGAACTGGCCGCCAGCGAACCCGTGGACGAAGTCTGAGCGGTCAGCCGGAGGCAAGCTCGCCGAGCGCACTCAGCTGCGCTGACAGCGTTTCTATGCGGGTATTCAGATCCTGGGCTTTAGCCCGTTCCTTCTCGACCACCTCGGCAGGTGCTTTGCTGACGAAGTTTTCGTTTTCCAGTTTTTTGAGAATGCGCATCATATCCTGCCGGGCTTTGTCGATGTCCTTGTTCAAGCGGGTTTGTTCGGCAGCTACATCGATGAGACCCGCCAGGGGGATCATGATCTTCAGGTCGTCTACCAGGCCCAGGGCATGGGACGGGGGTTCGTCCTGATCGGACAACCAGTCTATGCTTTCAACGTTTGCCAGACGTTTGAGCATTGCATCCGCGCTCGCTGCGATCTTCCGGTCAGTGTCAGACCCGCCCTGCAGCAGCACAGGCACATTGCGGCTGGGTTTGATGTTGGCCTCACCCCTGATGTTGCGGATGCCACTGACTACCTGCTTCAGCCACTCCACCTGGGTTTCGGCTTGTAAGTCGCTGGCGTAGTCGTTGTGTAACGGATAGCTCTGCACCATGATGGTCGTATCGCTGCGCTGTAAGCGTGGCGCGACCTCCTGCCACAGCGTTTCGGTGATGAAAGGCATGATCGGGTGGGCGATGCGCAGTAGTGCTTCGAGCACTTCCAGCAGTGTGCGCCGTGTACCCTGCTTTTGTGTGTTACTGGCATGTTCGTCCCACAAAAGGGGTTTGCTCAATTCGAGATACCAGTCGCAGTACTCGCGCCAGGCGAAGTCGTAGATTTTCGCCGCGTAGATATCGAATCTGTAAGTTGCCAGGGCGAACTCCGCTTCTTCGATCAGCGTGTTCAGTTTGCTCAACATCCATTTGTCGATGACCGAACGTTCGACCTCCGCATTGTTGTTGAAGTCCTCGGTGTTCATTAAAACGAACTTGGTTGCGTTCCACAGCTTATTGCAGAAGTTGCGATAGCCCTCGATCCGGTTGAGATCGAACTTGACATCGCGTCCGGTGCTCGCCAGCGCGCAGAACGTGAAGCGCAGCGCGTCGGTGCCGTAGGCGGGGATGCCAGCGGGGAATTCCTTGCGCGTTGCTTTTTCGATGCGGGGAGCAAGCTGCGGCTGAGTCAGATTTGTCGTGCGTTTGGTCACCAGGGATTCGAGGTCGATGCCGTCGATGAAATCCAGTGGATCCAGGCCATTGCCCTTGGTTTTCGACATTTTGTTACCATCGGCATCGCGAACCAGACCGTGAACATAGACGGTTTCAAACGGAATCTTGCCGGTGAAGTGCAGCGTCATCATGATCATGCGGGCGACCCAGAAAAAGATGATGTCGTGACCGGTAATCAGCGTACTGCTGGGCAGGAACTCCTCGAGTTCCCGGGTCTCCTGCGGCCAGCCCAGGGTGGCGAACGGCCACAGGGCTGAAGAGAACCAGGTTTCGAGTACGTCGGGATCCCGGGCGAGGGCAACCTCACCCGCCAGGTTGTACTTGCTCCGCGCTGCGGCTTCGCTTTGTGCGACATATACATTGCCCACGTCATCATAGAAAGCGGGTATGCGATGGCCCCACCATTGCTGACGGCTGATACACCAGTCCTGAATATCACGCATCCAGGCGAAATAGGTGTTCTCGAAGTGTTTCGGCACGAACCGAATGTCGCCGCTCTCCACTGCGGCGATAGCGGGCTCTGCCATGGGTTTTATCTTTACGAACCACTGAGCGGTGAGCAGCGGTTCGATGATGGCCCCGGAGCGGTCGCCGCGGGGTACCATCAGCTTGTGATCTTTGACTTCGCCGAGCAGGCCCAGTGCATCTAAGTCGGCGACCACCGCTTTGCGCGCCTCTTCTCGAGGCATGCCCTGGTAGCGTTCGGGCGCATTGTCGTTTATGCAGGCATCGGTGGTGAATACATTGATCAAAGGCAGTTCATGCCGGGTGCCTACCTCGTTGTCATTGAAATCGTGTGCCGGGGTGATTTTTACGCACCCGGTACCGAACTCGCGCTCGACATACTCGTCAGCGATGATGGGAATGCGCCTATCGACCAGGGGCAGATTGACGAACCCGCCAATCAACGCGGCGTAGCGCTCGTCATCGGGGTGTACCGCCACAGCGGTATCACCGAGCATGGTTTCCGGGCGTGTGGTAGCGACTGTCAGGTGGGTATTTCCATCTGCGGTGGTCAGGCCGTCGAGCAGGGGGTAATGAAAGTGCCACATGTGCCCCTGTTCTTCGCTGTTTTCCACCTCCAGGTCGGAAATCGCCGTGCCCAATTGTGGGTCCCAGTTCACCAGGCGCTGGCCTTTGTAGATGAGTCCCTCGTCGTACAGCCGCTCGAACACTTCAAGCACGGCGGTGGCGTAACCGTCGTCCATGGTGAAACGATCTCTACTCCAGTCGAGGCTGGAGCCCATGCGGCGGATCTGCTGGGCGATGGTGCCGCCGGAGTGCTCGCGCCACTCCCAGACTTTTTCGATGAATGCCTCGCGGCCCACCTCCGCGCGCGTAGTGCCCTGATCGGCAAGTTGTCGTTCAACCAGCATCTGCGTGGCGATACCCGCGTGGTCGGTGCCCATCTGCCATAAAGTGCGGTGACCTTTCATCCTTTTATAGCGGATCAGGGTGTCCATGAGGGTCTGGTTGAAGGCGTGTCCCATGTGCAGTGTGCCCGTTACGTTGGGCGGTGGAATCATAATGCAGTAGCCGCTGCCATTACCCTTCGGCGCAAAGTAATCTGCTGTCTCCCAGTCGGCGTAGAGGGACTGCTCGATGGCCTGCGGGTCGAAACTGCTGTCGGAGATGGGGGCTTTTGTCATGTCAGGTTTTGCTTTTCGCGGGTATTGTTGTCTATGTGTTTTGCGATCTCGTCGGCAAGTTCCATAACGATGCGATCGCGCAGTAGTTCTATGTTGGCAGCGAGTGTCTGTGTGAGCCATTCGTGGACCGTGGCGTCCAGGCGTATCTTGAGGGCCTGGGATAATTCATCGGTCTGCTCCGGCAGCCACTGTTCACTGTGCGCTTCTATGGTTTGTCGTGCATCGGCAAACATCTGTTGTACAGACTCACCCCAGGCATCGCCGAGTAGATTGCTGATGGCAGCCGGCTGCCTTTCACCGGGTGGGGCCGGTATACCAAGCGTCGGAGCGGGTTGTTCAACGTCGTCGAGCAGCGGCGAATCCTGATCTTCGTCGAGCAGGTCCTTAATCGACTCCAGATCGTCCAGCAGTTCACCGGATTCTTCCTGGTTGTCGCTGCCTGAGGACAACTGGTTGGTCATCAGCTGGCTTCCCAGTCTTGCAGTTCATGGTGGTGCAGCGGGTAGCCGCGGTCGCGGTAGTGCTTGTAACGGACGCGGCCCTGTTCGCGGGTTTCGCCCACGATAATCTCGGCGACCCGGTCGAATCGCCCGAAAAATGCGGGCACTTCGTCTGCGAGATTGATCAACAGGCCTTCTTCGTGATGTGGGGGTTTCACGCCGATCTGTATCGGGCTGCTGGGCGTAACACCATTCTGAATGATCTCGTGGGGTACAAAGCGATGCTTTGGATAATCCCACATCAGTTCATCGAGTTCTTTTGCATGCTGATCATCTGTGACGTGTACATGTACGGGCGTACCCGAGAGATAAGCCTTCAACCCCAGTGCGCAGGCGAAGCGGCTGCTCGCATCACTGGCCTGATCCTGCAGAATGTAGAAATCGATGCGGGTCATTGCGTCAGGTGCTGGTACGGCACAGATAGTTAAACAGCAATGGCACAGGACGGCCGCTGGCGCCTTTGTTGGCGCCGCCGCTGAAGGCGGAGCCGGCGACATCCATATGCGCCCAGTTCACGCCATCGTCGATGAAGCGGGAGAGAAAGCACGCGGCGGTGACACTGCCAGCCTCACGGCCGCCGATGTTAGCCATGTCCGCAAAGTTGCTCTTCAGCTGCGCCTGATACTCATCCCACAGGGGCATGCGCCAGGCCTTGTCGCCACTGTCGTCGCCGGCGCGCAGCAGTGCGTTAGCCAACTCGTCGTCGTTGGCATAAACGGCGCTGGCGTGGGAGCCCAGGGCGATGATGCAGGCACCCGTCAGGGTGGCTACGTCGATGATGGTAGATGGCTTGAAGGTCTGGACGTGGGTCAGGGCATCGCACAGTACCAGGCGGCCCTCTGCATCGGTATTGAGGATTTCGATGGTCTGCCCGGAAGCGGAGGTGACGATGTCGGCAGGACGGGTTGCCTTGCCGCTCGGCATGTTTTCAGCGGCCGCCACGACGGTGATCAGGTTGATGTTCAGGCCAGCCTCAATGACAGCCTTGGTAGCGCCAAGTACCGCCGCGGCGCCGCACATGTCGAACTTCATTTCATCCATGCCGGCGCCGGGCTTCAAGGAAATGCCACCGGTATCGAAGGTGATGCCTTTGCCCACCAGCGCGACCGGTTTGTCTGAGGTTTTGGCACCGTGGTAACGGATGATGATCATCTGCCCGGGGCTATCGCTGCCCTGGGAGACGGCCATGAATGCGCCCATGCCCATGGCGGTCATCTTTTTCTCGTCGAGGTTGGTAACCGTTACTTTGTCGTGCTTGCCGAGTTTGCGTGCTTGTCTGAGCAGGTAGGTGGGGTTGCATATGTTTGGCGGCTCGTTGCCCAGATCCCGGGCCAGTTGCATTCCGGCGTCCAGGGCGTTGCCCAGTCGTAGGGCATTGCGTCCATCCTTTCTTTGATTGACGAACAGACGCACGCTTGCCAGTGACGGCGGTGCGGCCGGCTTCGATTTGTGCTGATTGTAGCGATACCCCGCGTGGGAAATCGCATGCATGATGGTGCGCAGTTTCCAATCGGTGCGTTTGCCCTTAACCGGCGATTTTTCCAATGCGATGACAGCCTGCTTGATCGGCAGTTTCAGCAGTGCGGCGGCCATGTGGCGCGCAGCTTTGCGGAAATTGTCTGGCGTAACCTGATCGTCCGCACCGCCGATCACCAGCAGTCGGGGGATCGCGCCGCCCAGGTGGACCACGATGGTCTGTTCGAGTTTGTCAGGGA
>CAYMUT010000024.1:72142-79431 GCA_964393625.1 uncultured Pseudomonadales bacterium | reverse complement strand
CTCGCCTGAACGCTGCATCACTACACGCATGGTGAACGGTGCTTCAAAGCTATCCGGCGCATCAACGGTAGCCTCGTAAATCAGCTGCCCTGCTGCATTCATTGAAAACCGCTCGATCACGGTCAGATTCAACCCGGACCCAAGCACCCCATTGGCGGTGGGATGAGCAAACTGTACCGGCAGATGAAAACCAGGTGTTTTGTCCGTGAAGTTGGTGGTCTCGACGACCAGGGTATCGCCCTCCCACGCGCCTCTGGAACTGCCATACCACTGACGAATATCATCAGGTAGATGGGGCCGCCCATCGGTGGGAACAACGCGTGCGTCGTGCACCATTTCGGTAACCAGAAGCACCTGTTTCGGCGTCTGGACGATGCGCAGCACATTGTTGTACGCGCTCGGTGTAATCGGCGGGCCGGCATTAAACCCAATCAGGCAACGCTCCGAAAGGCCCAGTGATTCCGGCCCAGCGTGCAGGTACTGAGGCCCCACGCTGTAGGAGAGCACATCTCGTACGGGCGCTTGGCGCTGTCTGTTCTGCGCAAGTCGTTGCGCGTCCGCTTCGGCAAGCACTTCAGGCAGACGCCCGTTGGGCGGGTCGATGATGAGCGAAGTGCGCAGTTCTTTGTCGAGCTCTTCGCCGGCATCCAGCCAGAATGCGTTGTAGCCTTCTACATCCTGTTCGGGAATGCCGCTAGGTTCATCCACGCGGTCCGGTGGCAGAATCTCGTTCAACAGTGCCTCGGCCTCGACAGGCGTCAGCACGGCTTTGTCACCAAACTTGATCGGACGTTCCAGCGGCGTAAGCGAGCGGAAGTCCCAGACACCCTGGAAATCGGGCGTACCCCACGGCGTGCGTGACAATGGCTCTGCAACGGCATTCTGCGAGAGCATCAGGCTCAAACTCATCAGCACTATGGTAAGTGTCACTGACTGGCAGTTTGTCGGCATCGCAGAATCCCTCCTCAATTGAAGCGACCTGCAGATATACTATGCGAGCCGCCATGAAATCACAAAAGCGCTGGGGGAGTGCGCCTTGTTCTATTCACAGCATCCTCGCAATCGGGCTGCGCCGGGACAATGAGATTCGGCGTTCTGCAATTCTTCAGCTGGCCCGAGCGCCGTCTACCGCTGCAGGCAGTATATGCCCGTGCCCTCAACCGCATCGGCATAATGGATCGCGGCGGCTACGACGCCGTGTGGCTGGCGGAACACCATTTTTCAACCTACAGCGTATGTCCATCGGTGCACCTGATGGGCATGCACGTGGCAGATCAGACCCAACATCTGCGTATAGGCATGGGCGTTTCGCTGGCCGCGTTCTACCATCCCTTGCGTCTGGCCGAGGAAGTCGCCCTGCTCGATAACCTCTCCGGCGGCCGGGTAAACTGGGGTGCCGGGAGGGGCTTCGATCGTACCGAAATGGAGAACTTCTCGGTTTCAGCGGATGATTCCTACGCAAAATTCAGGGAACACGTAGAGATCGTTCGACAGGCCTGGCAACCCGGAACGCTGACCTACCATGGCAGGTTCAACCATTTCCACGACGTGGAGGTGCTACCCAAGCCACTACAAGATCCGATGCCGGTGTGGATCGCCGCTTCTTCGGAGCAAGCCGTGCAATGGGCGGCAGAGCAGGGTTACGCCATTCTCATGGACCCGCACTCCAGCCATGACGAACTTGCTGCGAAACGGCGTCTATATCAGCAGACCCTCGCTGCTGGAGGTCACAAGCACGATCTGTCGATCCCCATGGCACGCCTGCTGGCAATCGCCGATACCGATGCGGAAGCTGAAGACGTCGCAAGAGCCGGCGCAAAATGGACTGTAGGCGGATATGCGTCGGGCAAACAGGGCGGTCCGCCATCACCATTGAGCCCGCAAGAACGGGTCGAGCGATATGTGAACGACGTAATCATTCACGGGTCGCCAGCCAAAGTGGCGGATGAACTCCGCAAGCTGGAGGCAACCATAGGCCTGGAGTATCTGCTGGCGTCACCGCTCAGCCACGAGACATTTCTGCAACTGACCGACGAGGTCATGCCCCGACTGCTATAACTCAGGAGACAACCAAATGGACAAAATGCGCGCGGCCCGCCTGGTCGAATACGGTCACATGACCTGTGAAGAAACACCGCTGTTCGAACCCGAAGAAGGCCAGGTTGTGGTCAAAAACCAGATGGCGGCAATCTGCGGCTCAGATCTGCATCAGGTTTACTACGGCACATACCCGATCTCGCTGCCCGCCGAACCCGGCTGGCCGGGCCATGAGGGCATCGGCGAAGTCATCGAGTCACGCTACGACGGGCTCAAAGCAGGCGACAAGGTACTCACGGTGCCCGGGGTCGGCTTTCAGCGCTGCTTTGCCGATTATCAGACATTGCCCGGGCACTGGTGTCTGCGCCTGCCCGAATACCAAGGCCCGGTGCAAGATCTGTTGATGGCTCAGCAGTTCGGCACAACCATTTACGCCCTGCGACGCGGAAACTTCGACTACACCGGCAAAACCGTCGCCGTACTCGGGCAGGGCTCGGCGGGACAGTTCTTTGCCTGGCAGGCCAAACACCTGGGCGCGGAAAACGTAGTGGTTGCCGACCTTTCTCCCGCACGTCTGGCGCAATCCTCCACATTCGGAGCAGACGCTGCGGTGCAGGGTGATCAGGAAGGCAAGGCGGTTCGTGAAGCGGTGATGGATCTCAGCGACGGTCGCGGCGCTCATATCGTCATAGAAGCGGTGGGCCGCTCCGAGACTATTCGGCACGCCATCGACATCGCGCGGCCCCGCGGCAATGTGGTTTTTTTCGGCTTGCCCGAGGGCAGCGAAGACGTGCCATTCAACTACATGAAGTTCTTCATGAAACAACTGCAGATGTACTCTGTGGTGGGTGCCCAGGCCGAAGAAGATCTTTCATCGTTTCACAAAGCGCTCGACTGGATCGCTCGAGGCGAAATTGACGTTACAGAAATGGTCAGCCATCGGCTGGATCTGGAAGAGATCGACCGTGCCATGCTGCTCGCTCACGAGCGCGATGAAGATGCACTCAAAGTCACTCTGGATTTCGCACAAAGGGAGGAAACACAATGACCGACGTAGCAAGACCGCTGCCTAAACCAACACCGGAAACCCAGCATTTCTGGGACGGTTGCAAAGCCGGAGAACTGCGGCTGCAGCGATGCGACAGTTGCGACAATGTGTACTTCCCGCCGCGCCCGTTCTGCCCCTCCTGCAGTTCCCGCTCGGTGAGTGTTTTCGCGGCAAGTGGACACGGCACGCTGGCCAGTTATGTCATCAACCACCGCCCCCACCCAGCCTGGAGCGAGCCCCACTCCATCGCCATCGTGCAACTCGACGAAGGGCCGCGCATGGCATCCAATATCGTCGGCTGCGATCAGACGCCTGAGGCGCTGCTACTCGATATGCCATTAAAGGTACGGTTCGAGGACGTGAGTGACGAAATTACACTGCCGCTGTTTGCGCCAGTACAGGGGGTGCAGTCATGACGGGCGTAGCAGTAGTGGGTGCGGCTGAAACCACAGAACTGGGCGTCATTCCCGATGCCAGCCAGATCATGCTGCACGCCGACGCCGCGTTGAACGCCATGGCCGACGCTGGCATTACCGCGAAGGACATCGATGGCCTGGCCACGGCCGGAGATCGCCCCACGGACCTGGCTTACTATCTGGGCATTACGCCCCAATGGGTGGACGGTACCGCGGTTGGCGGTTGCTCGTTCATGATACACGTGCGCCACGCCGTCGCCGCGTTACAGGCCGGTTTGTGCAAAACAGTGCTCATCACCCACGGCGAGAGCGGCCGCTCCCGGGTAGGGACGTCGGGCTGGTCACAGGAGCCCGCGTCACTGGCAGGACAGTTCGAAGCCCCGTTCGGCACTGCCGGAGCGCCTTCAACCTTTACCCTGCCGGTACTGCGGTACATGAATGACTACGGCATGAGCCACGAACAGCTTGCCATGGTCGCCGTGGTACAGCGGGAATGGGCAGGCATGAATCCCCGCGCCAGCTTCCACGATCCAATCACCGTGGAGGACGTGCTCAACTCGAAGATGATTGCGTATCCCTTCCACTTACTGGAGTGCTGCCTGGTCACCGACGGGGGCGGCGCTCTGATTCTCACTACTCAGGACAGAGCAGGCGACTTCCCTAACAAACCCGTGCACATATGGGGAACCGGCGAGAGCGTCGAAACACCCTTGGTAACCCAGATGGAGGACCTGACGAGCTCCCGGGCATTTCGGATCGCCGGGCAGCGGGCATTCGCAGATGCTGGAATCGCACACGCTGATGTCGACCATCTCATGATATATGATGCATTCGCGCATCTGCCCCTGTACGGACTCGAAGACCTGGGCTTCTGCCAGCGAGGCGAGGCGGCGGATTTCATCTGGGAACGCAACACCGCACCGGGCGGCAGCTTGCCCACCAACACCAACGGCGGCGGCCTGTCTTACATGCACTCCGGCATGTACGGCATGTATGCGCTACAGGAGAGCGTACGACAGGTGCGCGGCGTCGCCCCGGCTCAAGTCGAGGGCACGGAAGTGTCGGTATGTCTCGGCGTAGGCGGCATGTTCGGCGCCAGCGGTTGTGTGGTGTTTGGCAATCAGCCGCGGCTCTGACGCCGCGGCTTCACTCCTCCGGCAATCCAAACTCCCGGTGAAGATAGTCAATATGGTGCAGTTGCAGGTATGCGAACAGCTCATTGACAACGCCGAGCACGGTCCGCAGCGCCTGAGCCCAATCGCCGTCGCGCACCTCGAAGAACAAAGATGCGCTGGAGTTGCGGTTAACCATTCGTAAGCCGACATTTTCCGCATCGATCCGCCGGTGATCAGGAAGATCGTCGCCAGCACGCTCTACCAGAAATCTGCGCACTTCCCGATCGAGAAAACTGGGATAACAAATGCCCGGTAATGCATCCTCTAGAGTTATCGACTGCTTCGCTGCGCTCACGCGCAGGGTGAACTGATTATTCAACAGCCAACGGAAAGAATAACAGGATCGACCACCACGCCGTCGGTCTTCGTGCCGCAAACCCTGCAGTACCCCACGATCGGCATAGTGGCGTAACCGCCCTGCGACAATCTCCGCCGGATCGCTCAATCTACGGTCTCCGGCAGGGCATAGGCGATGTAGGCGAATTCATAGCGTCCACCGGTGCTGCGATCATCTCTGGTCGCGGCAGCCACCACATATTGCCGGCCATCAACCTCATAGATCGCCGGGATACCGCCTGGATCCGCAGGTAGCGCGGCACTCCATAACACCTCGCCGGTATCCCGGTTCCAGGCCCGAATGCGTTGATCGTTGGTCACCGAAAAGAGCAGTCCACCCGCGGTGGCGGCCAGACTGTTGGTCGGGAACAACGACCCGGTAGCGGTGACGCCGCGCGCCGCGAGGCCAACTACATCGCCATAGGGTTCTTCCCAGACGATGCGGCCATTGTTGAGATCGTAGGCAAGCAGACTCGACCAGGGCAATGGTCCCAGCAGACCGTCGCTTGTGAAAAAATGGTGGTAACCGCTACGGTACCGGTGCTCGGCTGCATTCGCACCGGGCGTGGCATCCCTCGATGGTACTTCCATCGCGGCCTCTGCAGACCCACGTATCTCGCCAATATGGCTCCACAGCCCGCTCACCTGCTCTGCCGGCATATTGGGAAATGCCGCCATGCGCCCTTTTCCCTGTTTCAGCACATCGGCGAACTGCGCACGATTCATCCGTTCACTGATTCCCTGTAACGAAGGAAACAGCGGCGGCTGGCCTTGACCGAGCACGCCATGACAAGCCGCGCAGCTGGTCAGATAGATTTCCGCAGCACTCGCCTGCTCATAGTGTTCGGCGAAGAAATCCTTGCGATCCTCCAGTTTGGGAATGGTGGGAGAATTGATGACGGCCATGTAAAACATGCCGCTGGCAGGATCTACCGCGCCATTTCCATGCTGTGCACCACCGCGGGAACCCGGCGCATTAACACTGCCGCGAAACGATGGCGGCGTATACAGGCCTTCGTTGCGGGCGATGCCTATGCGTCCAGCCAACGCAGCAACTTCTTCCGCATCGGCATGCGGGCTCAGCTCGTCAGCAGACAACTGCAGGTTGGCAAAGGACGGCAAGCCTGTCGGAAACGGCTGTGTCGGTGAAGCTACCTCGCCCGGCACATCTGAGGCAGGTACCGGCCGTTCCTCGATGGGGTATACGGCTTCGCCGGTCTCCCGATCGAACACATACAGGTAGCCGTGCTTGCCGGCAATGACCACCGCATCGATGAGCTCGCCGTTGCGGGCAACCGTCAGCAGCTTGGGTCCCATCGCCAGGTCGTAGTCCCAGATATCGTGATGCACTGCCTGAAAATGCCAAAGCCGTTCTCCCGTCCGGACATCCAGGGCGATCAGAGAGTTAGCAAACAGATTATCGCCGGGTCGATTGGCGCCATAGAAATGGTATGACGGCGCACCGGTGGGTACAAAAATGATTCCCCGAGCCTCATCCAGCGCCATGGTCGACCAGGCATTAGCGGCGCCGATGGACTTCCATGCGTCCTTCGGCCAGGAGTCATAGCCGAATTCCCCGGGATGAGGAATGGTATGAAATTTCCAGACCAACTCCCCGGTACGCACATCAAAGGCACGGATATCTCCTGGCGCGCCGCCGTACGTTTCATCGCCCACCGCCGAGCCGACGACAAACAGATTCTCAAACACGCGGCCCGGCGTCATCGTGGCAACCCGGGTAATGCTCTGGGGATCGCGCCCTAGATTTTCGCGTAGGTCAATCTTTCCATCACCGGCAAAATCTGCAATCGGAGCTCCGGTATCAGCATTCAGCGCACGCAACTCATGACCCTTGACCAGCATCAGCCACCGCTCGGTGCCAGCCTCATTCTGCCAATAGGCGAGGCCCCGCAGATACTGGGCAATGGCATCCGCCGCGTGCCAGCGTTCCTCACCCGTCGCCGCATGCAAAGCCGAAACCCCGCCACGGGTCGCCACAAAGATCGTACCGTCAATCACAAGGGGAGAGAGCCGGTGAGGCGTAGTGCCGGCATCAAACGTCCAGGCCACCTCGAGCTCGGCAACATTTTCCCGGTTTATCTGCTTCAGCGATGAGAACTGCGCGGAGTCGTTGCTGCCCGCGTAGCTTGACCAGGCAGACCAGCTCGGCGCGGCACCAGGCTCGGCGCGATGACATGCTGACAATACCAGCATGGCCAGCGCCGCCCACAGAATCTCTGTTCTACGCATGACAATCAGTGGTTGTACGACATGCAG
>CAYMUT010000024.1:51387-72132 GCA_964393625.1 uncultured Pseudomonadales bacterium | reverse complement strand
GGGGCTCGATCTTGCCAAGCATACCCGGACCCCATTCGCTACCACCGAGCCAGAACTCCTTCTTCGCGTGGCAGTTGATCACGCTGGGCAATCGTTCATTGACTGCCACCTGCCAGGCCCGATCCAGTGCCGGCCGCAGTTCTGCCGGCGCGCGAACCGACTCTCCATAACCGCCAAGGGCCTCGGCGATCTTGTGGTACTGAACGTTTTCCTGAAACTGGTGCACATGTGCGACGCGAGGCTGACCGGCGTAGCCACTCCAGGTACCCCACGCGTTGTTGTTGTACACCACCACGATTGCGGGAATACGGTACTTGGCCAGGGTCTCGATCTCGAAGCCCGAATAACCGAATCCGGCATCGCCGGTCACAGCAACCACCGGTGTGCCCTGATAGGGTTGCTGCGGACCGACGCCCAGGTCACACGCAACTCCCGCACCGAATGCATAGCCCACATCGGGACCGATAGAGCCATACTGATAGGCGCCGTTGCAGATCTGCCCGGGGCGATAGGCGCGCAAGCGGCGCCGGGTATACCTGCCAATGCCAAAACCGCCCGAGACCACGGTAACCTGATCTTTAGGGATTTCCCCGTGATACAGAAACCGGTTCAACTCCGTGGCGATGACCGCCGGATGCACTGCATCCGTATAGCTCAGCCCCTTGCGGTAATGCGCGTCATTTTCCGCTTCAAAATCTTCCCGGGCTTTAGCAACCTCCGCTACCCAGGCATCGAAGCGCATGCGCGGCATGGTGTCGGCCAGCACCTCCAGCGCCGCCCGTTCGTTGGCGATAATGCCCAGGTCGATGGGCAGGTTACGCCCCACATCGCCTGGCTCCGGATCAATACGAACGTATTTGCAGTCGATGTCGAACGGATACTCACCCATCGCCGGCATGCAGTACTGGCCTACCAGAATCGCAAGATCAACGCTGCCGATGGCATTGGGCGCGGTGCTCGCCGAAAGGCGGTGATCATCGCCGAAATGCCCGCGCATGGGCCCTGCCTCGCAAACCGGAATGCTGCCCCGTTCGGCAACCCGGCGCAGCGCATCCCATGCTTTGCTGTAGAAGACTCCCATGTTCGCAACAATCATGGGTCTTTTCGACTTCTTCAAAAGGTCGATCAGGCGATCTATGTCCTGCGGATCCGGGTGCGGCGTCGATTCGGTGCGGTAGCGGGATTTGTCCCAGTGGTTTTCCAGGTCTAGATCGCTGTCGACCCGTGAGGCGCGCCCGGCCGATTCCTCGACAAAATCCAGATGCACCGGTCCGGGAACAGCCGTCTTGAGCTGACGGAACGCGTAACCTGCATACTCCGTGACACGGTTCTTGTCGATGATGCGCTTGCCGTATTTCTTGATACCCTCGGTGGTCGGCTGCTGATAGCCGCGCTGAATACCGCGTTCGGTATCATCACCGGCAACAGACATATTGCTGGCCAGCACCAGCAGCGGCGAGCGCGCTGAGTTAGCTGCGGCAATGGCACAGATCATATTGGTAAACCCCGGGCCCTCGGTACCGGACGCCGCCGCTACCTCACCAGTAACGCGGATAAAAGCGTCTGCCGCAGAGCACATGGGTCCTTCGGTACGGCCGCCATAGGTCGGAATACCGGCATTGGCCATGGCACTCACAATGGAATAGTTGCCCGGACAACAGAACAGTGCCGCCAGCCCCTCCTCCTTACACACCTTCGCGAAAAGCTCGGCGCCCTGCGCGGGAAAAGCAAACTCCTTGATCGGCGCATCCTGAAACTGCAGGTGCGCATCGCTACGCGTGACGGGTGGGTCAATCCGCTTGTCATCAGCCCGGGCCGAGGCAGCAAAACTGCCTGTTGCAGCTCCGGCAAGTCCCGCGCCAACCGCCGCCTTCTTCAGAAAATTGCGTCGGTCAATGGTATCGCCCTCATTCGAGTCACCTGTGCTCACGGTCGCCTCCCTCCCAGATATCTTATGTATGCGACGATCTGCCATATGCGCTGTTCAGTAAGCTTGTCGGCAAAACCAGGCATATCCCGCTCCGTATTGCCCACGCTGATGATATGGAATACCGCTCCATTGTCACCCCCATAGCTCCACACATCGTCTGTGAGATCTGCCGGAGCAGTCTTGAGAAACTCACGCATTTCGGTATCGCCGCGCCCCTCGGTACCGTGACAGGTCAGGCAGTGCATGGCATAAAGCTGACGGCCGCGTTTGATGCTGGCAGCATCGAATGGCATCACGGCGTCAGACGGCGACACAGCAGCACCGTCACCAGCCCGGACACAACCGATGGCCATACAAAAGATGGCAGTCGCGCCCAGGGCGATTGGTCGCGCACTCACCGGACAAGACCCATACTGGCCAGTCTGATCCGGTACAAGCCCGTTCGCGCGGTCATAAACAAAGTACGGCCATCCTCGCCAAATCCCACATTGGCCGGTCGCTCCGGTGGGGCTATCGTACCCAGCAAAGCACCATCTGCAGCAAACACCCAGACGCCGCCTGGGCCAGTAGCAAAGACGTTGCCCTGCTCATCAACAGCCAGGCCATCCGGCACACCCTCTTCGGGACTGGCGTTAGCGTCGTGGAATACGCGCTTGTTCGACAAGGTCAGATCCGCCTGTACATCGTAGGCGTACCAGACCTTGTACGGCGCCTGATCGGAGTTAGCTACATACAGGGTCTGCTCATCCGGCGACAGGCCAATACCGTTGGGGCGAGTCTGAGTGGCCAGCAGACTGACCGTGCCGTCCGCATCCAGACGATAAACGCCGTTGTGACCCTGCTCGGCCGCATCGCTGCGCTCCAGCCCCGGCAAACCGTATGGAGGATCGGTGAAAAACAACGCACCCGACGAATGCCAGATCATGTCGTTGGGGCTGTTCAACCGCCGAGAATCGTACGTTTCCGCAATCGCTACTCGCGCACCAGTCTCATGCAACATTGCCAGGCGACGGTTACCGTGCTCCGCCAGAACCAGTCGACCGGCAGGATCAACACTGAGGCCGTTCGACCCACCAACGCCACCCGTCTTAAGTTCCGGCAGGAAAACCGGTTGAATGAACGATTGCACACCGTCCTCGGCGGACCAGCTGTAAACCGTGTCGCCCGGGATATCGCTGAAAAACAGCTTACCGCGCCACCAGACGGGGCCCTCGGTAAATTGAAACCCACCAGCGAGCTTCTCGATGAGCGAGTCAGCGGGCACCAGCTTCGAAAAGCCCTCAGCTCGTGGAATGATCAAACCGCCGCGTTCCTGCACGCGAGCGCCGCGCAGGATATTTCCTACTGCCTGATTGCCTTCATGGCAGGCATATTCAAAGATCCTGCTGCCACGTCGATTGACCATCGGCATTTCCACCGTCCAGGTGTCTGTGTAGACCTCAGGGTCGGTGATGGTCGCCTGCCAGATGATGGTGTCCTCATTCACCCGGGTGAAACGCTCTTCAAGGCGCAGATCGGACGTGTGAGCGATGCCCTTGATGCGTCCCTGGGAGAACGATGTGGCGATCCACCCCGGCTTGAACGCACGGGACTCAACCACCAGGGTGTCACCTTCCCAGTAACCCCTGGGTTCACCATTCCAGAACTGCAGACCGCCACCGAGACGGGCGTGAGGTTCCATGGGAATGATGCGCGCCTCATGGATCATCTCGTAGTAAATCAACACCGCTTCAGGGCGTTGTTCAATGCGGTAGTAGTTGTTGTAGCCCGCCTGGAACATACCCGCCGGCATGCCCCGGGTAATGCAGCGATCCCACGGACTCATGTGCTCCATGTCTCGGGTGGCCAGTTGCTCCGCCCGCTTCTTGGCTGCCAGCGCTTCTGCTCGAACCGGCACGATACCGCCATGGGAAGTCACTAAAGATGAGCGGCCAGTGCTCACAACATCACTACCCGCATCGATCCAGACCAGGTTATAACCGCCGACATTGCCGCCTACCGGCGGCGCGGTAACAGATTCCCTTGGCCTGGCGTCAGCTGCCCGCGCCCGCTGAATTCGCTCGCGTGCCGCTTGCGCTGCTTCCGGCGATATGAACTCAGGGTCACCCTCACGCCGCTCAAACGGCGTGAGGGTTTCGTTGGACCATATACCGCTGAGGTCAGGGTCTCCCCACGCTGTGCGAGCCATCTGCCAGGCGGCGCCGTCAGCATCGGCCGGAGCCGCCGCCATCCACAACAATACCGCCGATATCACCTGTCGCACTATAGACTCCTCCCCTGTAACACTCAGACTAGCGCCAGCTCGCCACAGCTATGGCTCCTGAGAAACTGCCTGTTCGCTGCCAAGCCGCGCCGCCCGACGTTCCAGTCGTTCACGCAATCGCGCGTGGCGAGCTGGCGTCAACGGGTATGACCAGATCAGCTTCAGTGCCAGGCCGTAAAAGACGATCGGGCCCAGGCAGTAGACGAGGCGCAACGCCAGCACTCCTATATCAGTACTCGCAGCAACGCCTCCAGAAGGATCAAATCCAAGCAGGCCGACGATATTGAGTGATACGCCTGTGCCGAATGCAATGGCGAGCTTTTCGGTGAAACCGAGAAAAGCGAAATATGTCCCGGCGCGACGGCCGCCTGACCGTGCCGCGTCGACGTCTACCACATCAGCGAGCATGGCGATGGGCAGAAACTGCAACCCGCCAAAACAGAAACCCTTCACCACAAACAGAAGGAAAAACACAGAGTAATCGCCGTAGCCGAGGAACAGGTTGGCGCCACTGACGAACGCCACGGTGATCAGCGTGCACATGAATGCTCGGTGTTTTCCGATGCGCCGGCCAAGCGCCAGCCAGAAAGGAATCGCCCCCAGGCCGGCGACAAAATAGAAAAAATATGCAGCACCAATGGTGGGTACGCCGACAATGTCTCTGATGAAGAAAAGCGATACCGCATTGCGGAACGATTCGCCGAAGTGCACGAGCAGTACGATCAGCAGAACGCGCAACATCGGCCCGTTCTTCATGACCAGTTTCAGGCCTTCTCGGAACTTGGGGCGCGACTCACCAGCGGTGGGCGGCGGCTCCTTGACGAATATCAGAACCACCGCGGCGCAGAGCGGCAGAAACAAGATGATGCTCCAGGCCAGACCTGCCAGCACCGGCCCGGTGAGCGTGGCGCGGTCGACGATCGTCTTGTCACGGAAGTCGCCGGAGAACGCGCCGATCGCGTCGCTCCACAAGGTGGTGAACACCTGGAGAACACTGCTGCCGCCGTCGGCTCTGATCTCCACGATCATCGGCACCGACGCGGCGACCATCAGGCCGACCAGCACGTAGATTTCCCGGGCCGCGGTAACCCGGCTGCGCTGATGATAGTCCGGTGAAAGTTCTGCGCCCCAGGCCCGATGAGGCAGTCCGATCATCGTGCTGCCCACGAAAAACACGGTGAGCCAGAATAGAAAGTACAAAATTCCGACACCCGGGTCTGGCAGGAAGAGGTTGTAAACGCCTATGGACATGACCGGGGTGCCGATCAGCAACCAGGGGCGGCGCCGCCCGATACGGGTGTGCCAGCGATCGGAGATCTCGCCCATGAGCGGGTCGGTGATCACGTCGGTCAACCGCGCCAGCATGAGAATCGTACCTACTGCGGCCAGGCTGATGCCGAGCCCGCCGGAGTAATGCGCCGGTATCCAGATGGCAAGTGGATAACCTATCACCGCAAGCGGCAGTCCCAGAGCGCCGTGCGCGAATATGGTCTTTTTCGATAGTATTTCTGTTGCCATTGTCCCCCCTGATTCCAGCATGATATTACATGAGGATGGACTATGTGCTTGAAGTTCCGGCTGATCTAAAGAGCACTTCAGCTCATCAGGGTGAGCGATTCCAGGCGGTTACGGTTCTTCACGGGTTATTCTTCAGTGCTTACGGGCTCCAGGTGTGTCCCAAGCGCATCTTTTAGTGGCTGCAGCCATGGATCAAAGTTTCGCCACTGGTCCAGGCCGTCTCTGAAAATGGGTTGGCGGACTTGTTCGGAGCTTGGCGTACGAACGTTACGCTCTGTCTCGTAATAGCTTAAGCAGGCCTTTTCAAATGGCAGACCCAGAAAATCGAGCATACGCCGCACCTGACCTTCAAGGTCGTTCACCACATCCTCATGTTGCACGTGCAGCACAAACCCGGGCAGCACGTCATTCCAGTGATCCATCAGCTCTACGTAGTCGCTGTAGTAGCGACCGACATCTTCCAGACCGTAAGTAAACTCCTGACCTTCAGCGAAAAGCTGCTTGTAGCCACTAAAACAACAAGACATCGGATCTCGCCGAGCGTCAATGATTTTCGCGTTCGGCAAGATGATCTTGATCAGCCCGATATGCCGAAAGTTATTTGGCATTTTGTCGATGAAGAATGGTGCGTGGTTACGGTGAATTCGCGTGTCTTCTATAAAGGCGCGGCCAAACTCGCGACATTCCTCTGATGTGAGATCACCTAATCCTTCCGGGTAACCACTGCGACGCCGAAGTCGCTGAGACAGCGCAAGGATATTCGGCAGTTCAAGCGTACCATCGATTTGACTATGCGATGAGAGAATTTGCTCGATAAGTGTTGATCCGGCGCGGGGTAACCCCAGCACGAAGATGGGATCAGGTGAGTTGTCGCCAAATCCTTTGCGAGCTTCGAAAAAAGCGTGAGTGCAATTTGCCTGCATCGCGTCAAACTCTTCGCGCATTCTATCGGCATCGTAGCGGCTCTGAACTTTCTTCAGGTAGTTTCCACGCTCGTAGTACGCAAAAGCAGTTTCATAGTCCTGCCGGTCTTCATGCGCTTTGGCTAATGCGAAATAAAGATAGACACGATCCATGTAGCCCAGATCCGCGTTCTGCTCTTGTTTCTGCATCTGCGCGAGTTCGGAATCTTCAAACTCGTATGTTTTCAGGTTTGCAAGAGAGTAGTACGCTTCGCCGTGCTCCGGGTGTGTCATCATCGCTTGGCGATAAGACGCGATCGCTTCGCCGGCACGCCCACAGGTCTTTAACGCATGCCCTTTTGTTGTCAGGGTTGGCGCGTCGTCGCCAACCGCCGCGAGCACCTCATCGAGTTCTTTGAGGGCAGTATCAAAATCACCTGTTTGCATACTTTCGATCGCGTAAATCGACTTAAACTGGGCGTTGTTAGGATTGCGAGCAAGTAGCTTCTTAGACTCTTCGAGAGCGGCCTCGAATTTCTGACGTTTGCGCAGTATCTGCACATAGTCCATATGCACTTGTGCATTCGACGGATCAAACTCTAAGGCACTCTCAAGCAGAAAGTCAGCATCATCTAAAACGCCAAGCTTCGCTCCGATTTCCGCAAGGATGCGCATGCCTTCGATATGTGTCGGGTTCTTTTTGAGAAATGTGCGACACAGCTCTTCTGCTTTTAGCAGTTTGCCCTGGGCATTCAACTCCATTGCTGCCAGTAGCGGCTTGGGAAGTTTCTGTAGCCGATCAACCTGGGCCTGCAGGGAGATCGCCGAACGCTCCTGGCCTCTTGATGCGAAAATTTTCTGCTGGTTTTGAAGACTCGAAACAAGCGCCGGATTCAATCGTATCGCGCGCTGATAACATACCAATGCACGGTCGGGTTGAGCCATATCGCGGTACACATGACCTTCTTCCTGGTGTGCCCGGCCATGCAGGGGCGCGATGTACTTGAGTCTTTCCAGGAGGGTCAGGGCGGTGTCGAAGTTCTTACCGTAACGTTGCACAACCGCCATCAGGTAAAGCGCTTCTTCGTGGGAAGGGTCCGTTTCGATGATCGGACCAAGCAATCCAATTGCGGCGGGCATATAGCCCGCCGCAAGTTTTGATTTGGGTAATTTGTCAGGGTCAGAAGTCGAAGGAGACACACAGCCCAACGGTCTGCGGCCGAGCATAGCTTACCCGCTCGCGATCATTGATGAAGTTTCTGGAGATCTCAACTTCTTCGTCGAATAAATTATCCACGTAAAGTGTTGCCGTCCAGTTATCCTTGGCGGCACCGATCGTTAGATTCATCATCGACCAGCTATCTACTTCTGAATTGTTGATCGTAATCACATCGCTTTGTGATTCCGATGACCAGATGATCGAAGGCATGATGTGCATTTCGATGCCTGAATCGAGATACCAGTCATAGCGCACTCGCAGGTTACCCTGGAAATCCGGGGCAAACGCCAGCTCATCCCCTTTCACCACATCGCTTGTCGGCGTATTCACTGAAGTGATTTCTGTATCCAGCAATGAAACCGCACCCATGACCGTAAGGTTGTCTGTCGCAGCCCAGATAAAGTCTGCTTCGAGACCTAGAATCTCTGCGTCCGCTGCATTGTCAGAGAAAAACAGATTCACGATCGAGGGATCAAAAATAGTCGTCTGTAAGTCTTCGATATCGGCATAGAAGACGCTACCGTTCAAGCGCAACGTCCGGTCAGCGAGATCCAACTTCCAACCGATTTCGAGGTTGACGACTTCGTCAGATTCGAGATCGTATGGCACGGTATAGCCATTCGGGCCTTGAGCGCCACCTGGTCGATTAAGCAGACCAGGCCTGAACCCTTCAGACCAGGTGAAGTAATAGAGCGAATCGTCATTAGGTGTCCAGGACAGACTGACTTTGCCGATCACACCGTCGAGCTCAGCGGCATCAGGCGCCCTGAGTGCGCCGACGACCGCTGCGGGTGTGGCAGGATCGTCGATGTCGTCTTGAGTGTAGGTTATGTGATTGGCCGGATCACAGCTGCCGTGGAACGTGAACTGCCCGTCACCGTTGTAGAGGTCGCTTATGTCCGTACCAAATGCGTTTACATCTGCCGCGCTGAATGAATTACAGAAGGAGCTGTTTGCAGAACCATCTAGATCCACTTCGATGTCATACCATCGAGCCCCGACAGTGACGGAGAATTGCTCACTCAAGTCGTATGACAGTTCGCCAAACACGCCCTTTTGCTCATCGGTACGACGCACGTCGTTGCGGAAGATAACCCCCGCAGGGAATGCTGCGTTGGATGATCGATAACCGGTTGCAAAGGCGAAGTTGTCCTTGAAGGGGCCGAACGGTGCCGCTGCAACAGAGCCAGGGTAAGTAAAGTCGTTTAGTTCTTTGAGTTCGAGATCACTGAAGAAAACGCCACCCGTGAAACGCAGCGAGTGCTCCAATGGCGTACTGATGCGAAACTCGTGCGACGTGGCCTCGAGTTCAGATCTCGAGTTTACAAAAAGATCCGGTGCCTGACACACGCCGCTGGGTGCAGCTGCGCCAGGGTAGGTAACGGAGCCATCACAGATGTAATACGGCAGATACTGGCCCACGAACAGATAGTCTGCGTAGTCGACAATCTGATCGGTATCGCGATCGGTGTAGGCGCCTGTGTACAGAACTTCCAGCTGCCCGATGCGACCATTGATGGTCCAGCTCGTATTTGTGAATTCGTCTTCGATCTCATCTTCGGTAAATCGTTGGATTTCGTAGTCACCTAAAGCTGGATCGCTGAAGAAAACGCCATCAGACTCGAGCTCCTGAGACATAAACGAAACGTTAGCTGACCAATCTTCGTTGATATCCCAAAGCGCGCTCAGCCTACCGCCCTGGTAGGTCGTTTCGTTGATATCGTCGTCGACGATCGAATTCGCTTCCAAGAAAGTGACACCGCTTAGATCTGCACCTGCCTGGAAGCCTCCACGTGTAGGGCCAACCGCAACACCATTTGCGCGAACGGTACCGGCAGGCCTGAAACGTGCACTTTCGCTGACGTCGCGGGTACCTGCGACGCTGTCGATGAAACCACCTTGATTATCTCGATAGAGTACGGCGCGTAGTGCAAACTGATCAGAAACCGCCCAGTTAAAAACGCCTTCTACCTTATTGCTGGGATCGCCGTCTTTGGTGAAAGAGCCGTCCAGTGAAATCTTACCGTATGAATCCGTTGTATCAGGTTTGTTGGTAATCAATCTAACGTTACCGGCCTGGGAACTGGCACCAAAGAGCGTGCCCTGTGGACCGGACAGCACCTCAATACGATTCAGATCAGCAGCGTACACGTCGAGGTTACGACCGGGCTGTGACAAAGGTTGCTCATCCAGATAAAACGCAACGTTAGGGGCCAGGCCCGCGACACCAGCGGTGGTGAGGTTGGGTGTGGTCGACGCCAATCCGCGAATATAGATGGTGTTCTGTCCCGGGCCACTGCCACCGGCGGTGATCGAAGGCATTGCAATGAGGTAGTCCTCAAAGTTGTCTATGCCGAGATCTTCCAGCGTCTCTTCGGTTAGCGCCTGAACCGCAACAGGAATATCCTGCATGGGTTGTGAGCGCTTCGTTGCTGTAACCACTATCTCTTCGATCGCTCTAGTCTCTTCTGCGGCAGCGCCAGCTGACATAGTCGCTGCGATTGCCGTAACTACTGCTTGATTGATTTTGGTGCGTTGAAATTGCAAGTGTGCCTCGCTCGTATGATCTACGTAATTATTGATTGGATACTGGTGTGCTCGGATAACGCGCACGTGGCTTGCGCCAGGTGCTGATGTATGGGCGTTATGATTGCACAGGCGGCTATTGCCGCGTCTTCCGATAGATTCCCCTGTTTTTTTCCGGATCGTTCGACGAGGCGAACCATCTGGTTTCGGAAGTTTTTATATGTGTTCGATGACTGTCATCATGCGAAACATGCACGCAATATACAGAATTCAAAAGGTAAAAGCGACCCGGCCCGTTTGGTCTTGCGATCACCACACCGACGTGAACGGAATTCTTAAAGCGCGGGAACAAGCTGCCAACCACAATACCGCTGATTTCCAGCGGCTTTACCCTATTTCCGGGCATAGCTGCAACGCATGAGTACGAAACCTGCTTCCCGCAAGGTATAGTGACGCCGCGCCAGCAAAACATTCCCGGACAAAAAATTACACAATTTGGTGGCCGTTATGCCTGCGAAGAATGCTGTGTGCAGATAAAGAAGGTGGCGGACAAAGGAGATGCAAGAAGAATGAGCCGACTCACGCGAAAAACCTACGAAGAACTCACCGACGACCAGCGCGAAGTATTCGACAAAATCGTCACGTCGCGACCGGTTAAACCCAAAGACGGCCACATTGGCGGGCCGTTCGACATCTGGCTGCGCAGTCCGGAACTGGGTCACCGCCTCGTCGGTCTGGGTGGGTTCTTCCGCTTCAATACCAGCGTTGACCGCCGCTATATCGAACTGGTGATTCTGGTCACCGGACAGTCCTGGCAGGCGCAATTTGAATGGTGGGCCCACGAACCCATGGCCCGGGAAGCCGGCGTGCCGGAAGACGTCATTCAGGCAATCAAAGTCGGCAAGACACCGCAGTTGTCCGATGCGGGCGACAAGGCAGCCTACGCAATGGCCAACGAACTGATCCAGACCAAAGAGCTCAGCGAACAGACGTATGCAGCAGCGGTGGAACAGTTCGGCGAGGTCGGCGTAGCTGAACTGATCTCATTGAGCGGCTTTTACACCATGGTGTCCATGACCCTGAACGGCTTTGACGTGGAACTGCCAGCCGGCGCCGAAGCACCATTCAAAAAATAGCGCGCTACTGATCCTGGGACTGATGCAGCCAGGTCAGCGCCAGGCTGCTCAACGCCTCTACGCCTACCGGCAAGGCTTTGTCATTCACATAAAAATACGGTGAATGGTTCGACGCGCTGTCCGTTGGCGCAACTCCGTCTTTCGCTACGCCAAGGCCAATGAACAGCCCTGGAATCTCATTGGCGAAATAGGAAAAGTCTTCTGCGCCCATGATTGGCTTGACCTGTATCGCCTTGCCGCCAACCGCTACGCGATCGAGCACGCCGCTCATCTGCGCGGTCAGCTCCGGGTCGTTGAAGGTAACGGGATAACCATGCCCGATATTCACCTGGGCCTCGGCACCGGACGCCTCGGCGATCAGGCGCACGGTTTTTTCGATACGCGCATGTACATCCTTACGCATTTCCGGGTCGAATGTGCGGATGGTCCCGGTCATTTCCACTTCTTCCGGAATGATGTTGCCGCGGTTGCCGCCGTTGATAGACCCAATGGTCACTACTGCAGGCGCATTGGAGATATCCACCTGCCGGCTGACGATATTCTGCAGGCCATTGATGATCTGCGCTGTCACGGCAATGGGATCGACCCCGCCCCAGGGCATGGAGCCATGGGTCTGTACGCCCTTGACCTTGATCTGCAGGCCATCAGAAGCGGCCAGCATGCCTTCGGGCTTATACATGATGGCGCCCGCCGGCGCAGGAAAAACGTGCAGTCCGAATATGGCACGTGGCGCGTATTCGCCACCGAGCACGCCCTCCTTGATCATAAGGTCAGCGCCGCCTTCTTCACCGGCAGGCGCGCCTTCTTCAGCCGGTTGAAAAATGAACTTCACGGTACCGGGGATCTGCTCGCGCATGCCGGACAGCACCTGTGCCGCACCCATGAGAATCGCCATGTGCGCATCGTGCCCGCAGGCGTGCATGACGCCGGTTTCCACGCCACGCCACTGCGTGGTGACCCTGGACGCAAACGGCAGTCCGGTCTTTTCGGTGACCGGCAGGCCATCCATATCGGCGCGCAATGCCACCGTCGGCCCGGGCTTACCACCCCGCAGAATGCCCACAACGCCGGTATGCGCGACGCCAGTCTCGACACTGTCAAAACCCAGGGCGCGCAGATGCTCGGCGATATACGCCGCGGTTTTGAATTCGCGGTTACCCAGCTCAGGGTTGGCGTGCAGATGATGACGCCAGGCGACGACCTTGTCGTTCACCGAAGCAGTCCGGTCGGTTACCAGTTCCTGCCAGTTCGCGGTCGCCGATGTGGCGATGACTGCCATCACCGCACCCAACACCCAGCCTGCCAATACTGATCTCACCTTCAGCCTCCTGTTGACCCTTCAAGTCCCCGCAAAGAAATTGCGCGGATTGTCTATGAATAACTTATTGATATCTGCGTCGGCCACACCCAGAGATTGCAGATGCGGAATCACATGGCGCTGCATATACAGATATTGATCCGGATTGTGTTTCTGAAAGTCGTGCATAGCCGGAATGGTGCCGTCCGGTTGCTCGTTATGGATGTGCAGGCAGATGCAGTCATGCGATGGGCACAGCCGGTCTCCGTAGCCATCGTCAATCAGACGCTTGAGCGTAATGGTGCGCATTTCCGGACTGACAAAGCGCCCCGGGTAGCGGTCCAGACCCAGATAACAGCCCTGATCGAGTATCCATTTCAAATATTCAGTGTCAGTGGTGTCGTTGCTGTGGTCGATCTTTACACGCGTCAGGTCGACGCCCTCTTCCATGAATATGGCGATCTGCCGCCGCGCTACCTGACCCGTTGGGTACGAGTGAACCATGATCGGCAGACCCGTGGCCACGTGCGCCCGGGCCACGGCCCGGGCCATGGTCTCCAGCGGCGCCGTGACCCCCTCGAAGTCTGCCGCACACTTGAGAATCCCGGCCTTGATGTCGGTGCCGCGGAACCCCTCCTCGATATCGCGGATGAACTCGTTTGCCATCTGATTGGCGCCCACACCCCACATGAATCGCGGCACATCGAGCCACCAGCCGGTAACGTTGACCAGATTGACGCCTGACGCTGCTGAGACCTCCCGCAACAGTTCAGGTTCGCGCCCCAGATCGAAAGTGGTCGCATCGACCATGGTGTCGATACCGTTGGCCTTGGCTTTCTTGAGTGTGCCAATGGCACGTTCTTCTCGTGATGGCCCTAGCAGATCGGGGTAATGGCGGAACAGGCCGCTGGCCGAAACCATGACGTGTTCGTGCATCAGGGTGAAGCCCAGAGCCTCAGGCTCGATGGGCCCGGTCACTGTGTTGATGGTGTTCATGAAGCCTCTGCGCGCCTGATCGGTTCTATGCCCGCCACCGCAATCAGTGACTCCACGCAGTCGCGTATAGAATCGTCCAGCGGCCGGAACTCTATGCCGGTTACCGCGCGCATGCGTTCGTTACGCAGTTCGCAGCCCGCCCAGATCGCACGGTATTTCGCTTCCCGGGCCTTGATGTGATCCGCAAAGTCATCCACCGGTGGCCGCGTCTCGTGACGTAATTCAGGCAACAGGCGGTCGATGCTGGCGCAGATATCCGCCACATCGCGGGTATCTGTAGACCAGGCAATATAGCGCTCACCATTGTTGACCGAACTACTTTCCAACAGCCCTACGTGACAGGCGGCATCGTCGCGCACATCCACGGTCATCCAGGGCCGGTAGGCCTGGGTCTGCGGGTATTCACCCAGCAGCATCCCTTCGATGAGGTGCTGCCAGGGGCCCATGTTCTTCTGGTGGGCCGACTGAATGGGCCCCACGTTATCTGCCGGACAACAGGTAATGGCATCCCACCCGCCATGCTGTTCAGCAGCATCGGAAAATACCCGCTGAGCCAGCAGCTTACCCATGGCGTAGCCATGGCCACGTTCGGGTATTCGCTTGGGGTTCTGCTCGTCAGGATAACGGTCTTCGTACAACACCGGTCGGCGCACCAGTTCCTGCAGATCGCCCTCGGTAAGGATCGCCGCAATGCTGGAGGTGACGATTACCCGGTTCACGGTGCCGGAGTTGTTGATGCTTGTGATGATGTGTTCACAGACCCGACGCACATAATCCTGATCGACATAGTCGCTGACATGCGATACGTGGCACACCCCATGACAGCCGGCGAAGATCTCATCGAAACACCCGGCATCATCCAGGTCGGCAGCGTGCAGAGTCATGCGGCCGGATCGAAAGCCCGGCATCTGTTTGAGAAAACCGACCTTGCTGTCATCTTCGGTATCACGCACACAGGCCCGCACTCGATAGCCACGATCAAGCAGTCTGCGCACCACCCATCCGCCGATGAAACCGGCACTGCCGGTAACCGCGATAGTCCCCCCATTTGGAACAGGCGCCATAGTCTCCCCCGGATTTTCCACACAAGCCATCAAGATACTGCAATTCAGCGCCAATAAGAACCGGGCCATGGTAGGCTTGGCCGATGAGCGCCCACGACGTTTCGGCCACCGCTCTGGCGCAGTGGCTTACCGAACACGAGCAGCGGCTCGCCGTCGCCGAGTCCTGCACCGGCGGGTTACTGGCCGGCGCACTGACCAACCTGGCCGGCTGTTCCATGTGGTTCGAGGCAGGCCTGGTCACCTATCGATTGTCAGCTAAAACGAACCTGCTCGGCGTACCCGCCGAACTACTCGCCCGGCGCGGCGCGGTACACGAAGACGTCGCGCGCCGCATGGCCGAGGGTGTTCTGGCCCGAACCGACGCGGATTTCAGCATTGCCACCACCGGGCTCGCCGGACCTGAGGGCGACGGCACGGGCGTACCGGTGGGTACGCTGTGGATCGCCTGGGCATCACGCAACCCTGCGTGGGTAGAGAGCCAGTGCTTCGAACTGCACGAGCCGCGCAACAGCTTCAGAGAAGACGCAGTGGAACTGGCCATTACCGGACTGCTGCAGCGCATCGAACGGCGTTGTTGAGCCCTCGCCGGCAGAAACCCCGGCTGGGTCACATTATGCACTTGCAAGCGCCGCTGCCTGGTCTAGACCTAAGTGATGAAGTACGGATTCTCACGCCCATGAAACTGCAGCGATCCAGCATTGATCGCGATCATCGGGCACTATTGAAGCATGACCTGCAGGCCCTGCTGCAGCAACCCGAGCGGATCGAAGCACGGCCCTGCGCCGGTTGCCGTGCGCCCTGCGCGCGCCACGCTTCGCCTACCTGCACCTGCGCATGCGCGCCGGACTGCGACCATGTACTGATCGCCATGTCCAGTGAGGCCGCGCGCTATCCCATCGAGCCGCGCATCGCCAACCTGGTATTCGCCTTCAATCAGCTCGGTGTCACCCCGACATACTGGTCCTGCGAAGGCCACATGCTCGAGGAAGGCAGGCTGCGCCGAGGGCCGCAGGTATGGTTTTACGCACAATCGCCCATTTACCCGAAACTGATCAGTGAGTTCGCTCTCAAGCTCAAAGTGCAGCGCAAGATACACAACCCCTGGCATGTCACCGTTTCCTATACCGACGATCACTTCACCACTGGGTACAACCTCGAACCACAGACTTTTTCCATCGCCAGGCCTGATCTGCAATCCATGCAGCAGGATACCCTGGCCATCGCCGCAGACCTGCAGGCCGGCGTGAAGGAACTGGCCAGAAAATATCTGGCGCAACCCACAAGAACGGCGATACGACGTGCAGGCAATTAACGTAAGCGGCGCCGAGCCCCACGCAGAAATACTGATTCCGGACTACGTCGCCCGCACCGCAAAACACTTTGCCGTGCCGCCCGGGCAGATCCGCAGCGAGGGCATGTTCGATGATTTCGGCATTCGTCTGCGCTTCGACGAGCCCACGCAATACCAGTTGTACGATGCGGATCTCAAGCTGGCGCAACAACCCCGTGCGCTGTTGGCCGAGTATGGTGCCGTGATCTTCGAAAATGCCTATCTCGCCGATGAGTATCGCACCGTGGGTCAGCGCAACATCTTCCCGAATATGGGGTTTCATCTTGACCGTGTAGCCGGCTTCGGCAACCGCATATCACTGTTTCTTCGCGACCCGTTCGACAAGGACCAGTGCCACCCAAGAAAGTCATCGACGCTGATTGTGCCCTATGAAGTGATACGGCTGCAGTCGAACCAGGAAGACCAACCGTTCAAGGCCGGTCAGGCCCGTGTCGATCTGTTCAACAACCAGCGCATTCGGCCACTGCTGGATCAGTTGCTGCTGCACCAGTCCTGGACCGCAGCGGAAGGTACCGGCGAAATGTGCCTCATCGATAACCGCTGTGTTTACCATGCGAGCTACTACCGCATGCGCAAACAACGGGGCTACCCAATCGGCGTGCGCTATTTATACTAGCCCTCACCGATCAGGGCTTGGCGATCCACCGATCCAGAATCATGTGGAAGTGCCGCGGCTTGGTCTCGCCGTAGTCCGCAAAAATGACCTCGGGCTTGACCATGTTCTTCAGACCCTTCTGCACCTGGGGCATGTTGACCACGTCCTGATTGAATACCTTGGCCAGCATACCCAGTTCCGGCGCCTCGACCCAGTCATCATCAGGGCCAAGGTGGTGAATCGGCGCCGCCGGTCCCCGTGGTTCGCCTTGCGGCGTGGGCGCTAAGTACATGCACTCCATGATGCACTCTTCCGGGTTGTCACCATTGGGCCGGAAGCGATACACGATGCGGTGAAACACGCCCCAGGGGTGGAAGTTGGGGAACACCGTCAGATAGATCGAGTCCAGCAGTTCCGCATCGCTCACGTTGTCCATCACATCGCCCAGCGCCTGCCGATGCATTTCGCGAATCGGTGCAGCCATGACCTGGCGCAGGTTCATGCCGTCGGGTACTTCCGGTACCGGCGCCAAGGGGACGGTTTCCTGGCCGGGCAGCTGTGCGCCACCGACCCAGTCGCACATGTTCGGGTCGGCATGGGTCATGGGCCCTTCTACCCACACGGCATCCGCCGTGAAGATGCTCACCTGGCCCCTGCCGTCGGTGACGTGCACCAGACCATCGCTCATCTTTTCGTAAACATGGCCGGTCAGGGCATGGCGCAGCTTGGTGAACATACGCGCATCTTCCAGAGGCTCGAAGGTTTGTTCCACATGAGGGCTGACCGTGTGGTTGGGGGAGATCGCCCGGCAGTAGTTACCGAACACATCGTACTGTGTATTCGCATCACCGATGCTGCCGAGAATGGTCGGATGCGTGGCAATGACATGGTATGCCTCGCTGAACGCCTCCTGGGCGATCTTCCAGTTGCAGCGCAGAGTCTTGGCCACGTGGGCGATCTTGGTGCGGCGTTCGTACGGCAGATTTGGGAACTGATCGCTCAGGTCTCCAAGGAAATCCTCCAACGACTCGCAATCCGGATCAGGATTGATGAATACGAAGCCGCCCCAGCGCCCTACTCTTGCTTCAGGCAGACCGTATTGCTGTTCTGTCACCGTGGGGAAATCCCAGTGACAGGGCACTTCCTTCAACGACCCGTCGGTATGCCATGCCCACCCATGAAAGGAACAGCGGAACTCCCGGGCCCGTTTACCGCCATGGGATTTCAGCAGCCGGCCTCTGTGCAGGCAGGTATTGCGAAAGGCTTTGAATTCCTCTTCACCGGTGCGCACCACCAGAAATGAAAGGTGCGCGATATCGTATTTCAGATAGTCGCCAACTTCCGCAATGTCGTCTTCATGGCAGGCCATCTGCCACACGCGCTTCCACACTCTCTCTACTTCGAGGTCGTGAAATTCTCTTGAGTAGTATTGCTCGGCGGGAACAATGGTGGGTCCCGGCGGCATGGGAGACTCCACCCGGAAAATATCCGGCACCGGATGACTGTCTTCATCCAGCAATTTCTGATAACTGATGCCCGCTGAGCGGAATCCGTCTGTAACGGTTTCAACCATGCCTCGCCTCCACACAAAAACCCGGCATCAAATATGAAACCCGTATCAATCTCCTGACATACGTAATTACCGATAGCCCTGCCCGGGTGCAGGCTCCGTGCCATGAAAAATTCGACGGCAATTCCGACTGCATGGAATCGTTCGAGTCAGGTATGGAATTCTCAGAGCAGAACACCGGGTTGAAGCCCGTCAAATCATGTAACATCCCGCGGGAATTGCGATCAGGCCTAACCGGAGGGTCATCCTTGAGCACACAACAACAAGATACGTCACAGAATGAGCCGGGCTCAGAATTCGCCCCTCGCCCCAAACCCAGCCTGATCAAGAGGCTGATCCCGTGGCTGATTACCCTGGCCTGTTTCGCTTTCCTTTACACCCGCATCGCCGGGCCTGCAGCGGCTCAGGGGTTGAGCGTCGTGGCCTACCTGGCCAGCGTATTCGCAAGCGTCAACTGGCTGGCCTGGCTTGCTCTGATGATTCCCTATTCACTGTTTTTCTTCGCCATCGACTCGCTGATCGTATGGCGGGTCATCAACTGGTTTGACGCCAAGGTGGCCTACAGCGACATTCTACCGGTTCGAGCCAGCACCTATATTCTGTCAATTCTCAACGAACAGGTTGGCAAAGGGGCAATGGCCCTGTACCTGAACCGGCGCGAAGGCGTGCCCGGCTGGAAGCTGGGCTCATCGATGTTGTTCATAATGGTCTGTGAGCTGTTGTATCTATGCGCCTGGGCGAACATAGGCCTGTCACTGCAGTGGGATTCACTGCCTGACGTATTCCACGCACTGCCCTGGGTCGGCATGATTATCGTGGCTGTGTTTGCGGTCGCCTTTCTGTATTTCCGCGGGCACATTCTGCCGAACCTGACCTGGCGTGAAGCGCACATCGTGCATGCCTTCAAACAGGCCAAGCTGGGCCAGTATCTGACGATTCTAGTCCTGCGCTCGCCTGCGCTGCTGGCGGCGGTTTTCATTTATTCTGAAGCACTGGCGCTGTTCGGCGTGGAAATCGGTTATCTGCAGATGCTGGGCATTCTGCCGGTGATCTTCTTTGGCGCCTCGGTTCCCGGTCCGTTCCGTGCGGTCGCGGTTACCATGTGGGTGACACTGTTTGACGAATATCCCGCCGAAATGTCCGCTTTCGGGCTCGTCCAGCACAATTTCTTCATTCTGTTCAACGCTGTCATCGGCCTGGTTTTTATGCGCCGCGCCCAGCGCGAGCTGTTCGAATAGTCAACGCGCGCGCTGCAGGGCATACACATGCGCTGGCTCCTCGAGGTTGTGCCCGGCGGCTGGGTAAGGGACTGCGCCTGATATATACTCAGGTTCGCCAACAGCATGGTGCCAGATATGAAAATCCTGAAAGTCGCCGCCGCGGTATTCGTTGTTCTATTTGTCATTGCTGCGTTCGCGGCGCCAATAGGCCCCATGCCGGGGTTCACTATTGGCGGTACCGCGGCACAAGCCCCCGCTGCCTGGGGAGACACCTCCTCCATTGACGAAATACACCTGCAGGTCAACGACGGCCCTATCGGGCGCACGGTCATCATCTGGATGGTGCAGATTGATGAAGACCTGTACGTATTGGGTGAGAAGAGCAGCGGCTGGACCCGGGGAATTGGTTCCGGGGGTCCGGTGCGAATGCAGATGCAGGGCAAACTCTACGGCCTGACCGCCACGCCGGTCACCCATGGACAGGCCCAGGTGATAGAAGCGTGGCGTGCCAAGTACGCTGATTCCTACCCGGATATCATTGCGGATTTTCCACCCATGGAGCAAGCATTGCGCACCACCAGTCTGTTTCGTCTGAGTCGCAGGACGTAGTTCCGACCCGTTCCGCCGTCTACGTGAACTGCCAGGCGGGTACATCGCATATGTTAACGATGTCTACGACTAGCATCTGCATCGCCCGCACAATCAGATACCACCCATACACAGATACTTGATCTCGAGATATTCATCGCATCCATACTTTGAGCCCTCGCGACCATTGCCGGATTCCTTCATACCGCCAAACGGCGCCATCTCATTGGAAATAATGCCTTCGTTGATGCCCACGATGCCGTACTCGAGCCCTTCCGACACCCGCCAGATGCGCCCCACATCACGCGCATAGAAGTAGGCCGCCAGACCGAACTCCGTATCGTTGGCCAGGCGAATACCCTCTTCTTCAGAATCGAATCGAACAAGGGGCGCCACGGGCCCGAATATTTCTTCACGAAACACCCGCATCTGCGGGGTGACTTCGGTGATGACCGTGGGCTCGACGAACGCAGCACCCAGATCAGAGCGCGCGCCACCCGCTATGATCCTGCCGCCCTGACCGACCGCATCATCGACCATGCCCATTACGTCGTCAGCAGCCTGTTCATC
>CAYMUT010000024.1:0-51377 GCA_964393625.1 uncultured Pseudomonadales bacterium | reverse complement strand
GCCCTCCTGCAGGCCGTCACCGACCTTCAGGGCAGCGGTTTTCAGGGCAAGCTTTTCGGCAAACTCATCGTAAACAGAACTCTGCACCAGCAGACGGTTGGAGCAAACGCAGGTCTGCCCGGCATTTCTGAACTTCGATGCAATCGCACCTTCCACCGCGGCATCGATATCGCAATCATCGAACACCAGGAACGGCGCATTTCCGCCAAGCTCCATAGAGGTGCGCTTAACCGTTCCCGCGCAGGCTCTGATCAGCGCCTTGCCCACTTCCGTGCTACCCGTAAACGTCACCTTACGCACCAGCGGATTGGAGGTAATTTCACCGCCGATCTCGCCGGTCTTGCCAGCCAGGATGTTGATCACACCGGGTGGCACGCCGGCGCGGTCAGCCAACTCTCCAATCGCAAGCGCCGATAGCGGCGTCGCGGTGGCCGGCTTACACACAACCGTACAACCTGTCGCCAGCGCCGGGCCGATCTTGCGGGTCAGCATGGCGTTGGGGAAGTTCCACGGCGTTATGCAACCCACTACACCAACCGGCTCCTTGACCACGACGATGCGCCGATCCGGCGCCGGCCCGGGGATGGTATCGCCATACACCCGCTTTGCCTCTTCCGCGAACCACTCGAGGAAGTTCGCCCCATAAGCAATTTCCCCTCGCGATTCGGCGAGCGGCTTGCCCTGTTCCAGGGTCATGATGCGCGCCAGGTCTTCCTGATGAGCCATCATCAGCTCGAACATGCGGCGCAGCAGAGCAGCGCGTTCCTTGGCCGGACGCGCCCGCCACTCCGGCTGAGCCACCGCCGCCGCGTCAATCGCCCGGGCAGTCTCGCCGCTGCCGCAGCGCGCAACCTGTGCGATCTCGGCATTGTTGGCTGGGTTTAAGACAGCGGTATTGGCGCCGTCATCTGCATCGATCCATTGACCGTTGATGTAGGCTCGGGTGCGCCACAATCCCTCATCAGTTAGCTGCAATCTAATTCTCCTGCTGATCTCGCCCCATCGTATCATCGACAGGGCTGCCAGGTGCAGGAAACACAATGCCCGGCGCTCAACGCGCCACCAGCAATGTCAGCTAACGTGCAGGCCCAGGGCCTGAAGAGTCTCAGGCTGCAGAATTTCGATATGATTACGGGTGGCCCGTATCACACCCATCTGATTCAGCTTGGAAATCACCCGGGACAGGCTTTCCAGGGTCATGCCCAGATAGCTCGCAATATCGGTACGGCTCATGGGCGTCGGCAGGTGCGAGCCACAGCGGCCCAGAGCGGCCAGACTACGGGAAAACAACAGGCAGAATCCCGCAAATCGCGCTTGGGCAGAAGTCTGTTTGAGATTGAGCTGATGTAGGGTACCGCGCAATGCTTGCTCACCAATCTGGCGCAGCAGCATGAGGCTGATTTCAGGCTCGGTGCACTGCCCGATGGACTGCTCAGACAACACGCAAACAGAAGCAGTTTCTAATGCCACCGCTGAATCCGCATGCTGGCCGTGTTCCTGACTCTGGCCCAGAACATCACCCGGCAGGTATATGCCCGTGACGTACTCGTCGCCCTCGGGATTGATTGCATAGGTCTTGAACATGCCCGAGCGCACGTGATACTGGGCATCGGCGGCATCGCCGGCACGATAGATGTAATCGCCCGCCTGGTACGGCTCCGCGGGGTGGAAATATTCGGGCAGCAGCTCGCGCTTGGCGCCGTCAAGATGTGCGGCAATACAGGCTACCCGGGTCGGGCAGCTTGCACATCTACCGGGTTCACGGCTCGCTATCGCACCACTGCCGTATGCGTTCGCAATCTTCCCATCTGCAACTCGCAGCATTGCTAACCCCTGTCTCCATGAATGAAGAAATTCCGCCCACAACGAAACATCCGGACGCACTTTCCTCTACCCGGGGAAATTACGAAATCAGGGGTTCTACCTAAGCACCTCCGGGCTCAATACGCCACCTTAATACTGCCGATCCGGCAGGTGGACGACCAATCCGACCAGTGCCTCCTTCATGTGTATCTGGCAGCACAATCTGCTGCGGTCGTCTACTGCGTAGGCAAACGCCAGTATTCCTTGTTCCAGTTCATCCGCAGCGCCGCATGCGGCGGCCCATTCTTCCGGCACGTAAACATGACAGGTCCCGCAGGCGCACAAGCCGCCGCAGTCTCCCTCAATACCTGGTATCAGCTCGTTGACCGCCGCCTGCATCAATGACTCGCCTTCCGGCGCGTTGACCTCGTGCTCCGTGCCGTCCTGCTCGACAAAGGTCACCGTGGGCATCACGTTAAGCCCTACGCTGACGCAGGTCGCGCAATTGCGCGCTGTACACCCGGCGAGAGCCGCTGGTTATTCGAGTAATCGCAGCTTCCACCGGCACCTCTTCACCGCTAGCGGTAAGCGCCGTAACCGGTGCACGCTGTCCCATCAGACGCGCAGGGCTGGTATCTTCGGCGAACCGCTGCATGAACTGGTGATGCTGTGTATGGAACCGCTCCGGCAACAGTTGGTCGAGCTTCATGCCCCGGAGGCCACCCGCATAGCCGAACAACTCATCGGCACTGGTGTTGGCGTAGGTAATCTCACCATCTTCTTCCACGACCACAACCGCGTCTGCGGAGATGGCCAGCACGCGTGCGGCAACGCGATGGGCTTCCCGTTCCTCACGCAGCCGCTCTTCCCAGCTCGTCACATCGTGCATGGTGACCAGGTAACAGGTGTCGGCATCGTTACCCAGACGGGCGACCCGTACACTGAGTTGCTTGGCCCTACCGCTCGCGGTCTTGCAGGTCAGATAGACATAGTCCAGTTCCGGTGCATCCGGGGTATCTGCCCATTTGCGCATCCAGGCCACCGGGTCCAGGCGTGCTCGTTCGGGCTGCCCCAGCAGTTCAGTCACGCTGATCTGCGGAAAGGGGTATTCAACCTCAAACAGTTCAGCGGCGAGGGGGTTGCCCGCAATGACCTGCCCGTGCACATCAAACACCAACGCAGGCTCGGGCAGGGCCTGAAACACCCCGGCACCATCTAAATCCGACCAACTCATCTGAACGCCATCAGCCATATTGAACTCGATCGACACCGATCAATACGTCGCCGCCTGCTCGTTGATCACGTTCATGGTGCCCTCGCGATCCTCCATGGCCTCCAGCACGGTGAGGTCGGCGTTGATCTTGATGCCAATGCCTTCGAACATCTCCTTAGTCCGCGCAGTGACCAGACCCGCGCGCACCAGCGAGGGTAGCATCAGGTCCTTCAGCGAATGGACCTGGCCCGGCGGCAGTTCTCTGGTGATGCCCATTTCCTTGGCTTCTTTCAGTCCGGCGGCGAAGTCTTCCGGATCGATGCCACTGGTCTTGAGAACCTGTATGAACCCTGCATCCCACGGGGCGGCCTGGCCTGCGACGAGAATCTTGACTGCATCGAAGGCGAACTGCGCCAGGTCTTCACGATCATCCTGATGCATGGCTGCTACCATGGGCGCAAGATAAATGTGACCAAACGACACGTGACGGGATTCGTCGCGCAGCACATTGAAGGTCACGGACTTGAGCAACGGCTCATCGGTCTGCCGGTACATGTTGTTGAACGCACCCAGCGCCAGCCCCTCGACAATCATGTTCATGCCGATCATCACCTTGCAGAAATCGTTGGTCCGCAGCGTGGTGTCGATGAGATCCTTAAGCCAGGGTACGACCGGATAGTGAATCGCGATTTTCTTGATATATCGATCGTAGACTTCCACGTGACGCGCCTCGTCCATAGTCTGAGTAGCGGCATAGAGTTTCGCCTTCATGTCCGGCACGCCATGGGTCAAAGCAGCGGCTGTCAGGGTTGCACCCTGTTCGCCATGTAGAAACTGAGAGAGCAACTGGGCGGCTGAATGCGCGGTGAAGGTCTCGCGTTGTTGATCTGACAGGCGCTGGAAAAACGGCATACGCGCATAGTCGGAGTTGCTCGAAGATACAATCGGATTGCTGGGGTCGATCGGTGTATCCCAGTCCAGGTCAGACGCGTTCCACTGATTCTCTTTGGCTCGGCTGTATAGATCTTCGACTTTCGCCACCGCGCCTTCATAGTCGAAATTCCAGGCCACGTTCATCTCAGTTGTGTATTGATGCACATTTGATGATTGATTCACGACTTTCATAAGGTTCACGCTGATTAGTGATAACAGGTTGCAGGAATATCACTGGACCATGAATATCGCCCACGCCCCTTGATCAGAATCAATTCGATCCGCGCTTGGAACAGTTTTGATTTCAATCAACCGACCCGTCAGCAAGCCACCATAAGCTAGCCTCAATGTTACAACCCAAACTGAGCTAACAACAAAAAGGAGAGCTGAAGAAATGAGACTGATTAAGCTGATGACAGCAGTATTCATGCTGGGCCTAAGCAATGCGGCATGGGCACAAGCCGGGGATTGGCTGGTGCGCGTCGGCGGGCACAATGTGAACCCAAAGTCTGACAATAATGATCTGGTGGAAGTGGATGACGCGTCGCAGCTGACTTTCGACATCACATACTTCATGGCGAACAACTGGGCGGTCGAGGTACTGGCAGCCATTCCGTTCTCTCATGACATAAGCATCGACGGCGGCCCTCGGGTGGGCGACACAAAACATCTACCACCCACGGTTTCAGCCCAGTACCACTTCATTCCGGATGGCAAAATCCGTCCCTATGTAGGCCTGGGTGTGAACTACACGATTTTCTTCCAGGAAGACACCACCGGACCCCTGGCGGGTACGGATCTGGAGCTTGACGCTTCAATCGGTCTGGCGGCCCAGATCGGGGTGGACTTCGACATCGGTGAGAACATATTCGTCAACGCTGTGGTGAGATACATTGATATCGAAGCCGATGCCAAGGTCAAGAACGTTGCGGACGTCGGCACCCTCGACGTGGGCACGGTAGAAATCGATCCGGTGGCGTTCGGGCTCAGTCTCGGCATGCGATTTTAATCACTCAGGTTAGTACCCCTGCCACCACAAGTGGCAGTTTTGGCGGGCGGCGCAAGCCGCCCTTTTTTGTGCATGAATGGAAACCACCCTCGCTGTGCGCGGTTCCGCTACTCTGCTAGCCTAATAATTGAACAGCAACATTCGCCCCACCGACCAAATGAGAACGACCTACACTGATCTGAACCAACGAGCAATCGCAAATGCAGCGGCCGATTCCGTGGTGCCTGTGGCGACCATTCTGGCGGTTATGTATGCCGTGCTCAGTGTCACACATCCGTTCGTGTTAGCAGGCCCCGACCGCTGGCTCATGGTCCCCGTCGCCGGCCTGTCGGCGATTCTCTGCGCCGTGGTCGGCATCGCCTGGCACCGTTCCCGAATCTCGTTCAACGCACACAAGGCCATAGCCATCCTGGCCAGCGTTGTCGCAATCAACACCATCGTACACTTCGCCCTCTACCCCGAGCCGAAAAACACAACAAACTTCATCGCGTTGACCCTCGGCATGAGCCTGACCGTTCTTTCCCGAGCCTGGTTCTTTACCTTCGCCGGGATTGCCCTGGCAGCCTGGCTGGCGCTGGTGCAGTTTCACAAAATCGAGGAGTTGGCCAACTGGGACTGGTTCTACTTCTTCGGCCTGTTTGTCGGGCTGGTAGCCCATGAACAGCGGCTGCATGCTACGCGCGCAGTGGCCCGTCGGGAAGGCATATTGGCCGATCGCGATCGAATTATGCAGGAGCTGCTGCGAGCACCAGAGCTGATTGAGCGACGCATCGATAATATGTACACGCGCATATGTTCCACCGCCAGCCAGGAGCTTGCGATTCAAAGCACAACTATCTGGCTCTACGATGACGAACTGTCGAGCCTCCACCACGTCGATCCGCATCATGGCGAACCAGCAGAATTCCCGGCTGAGCCCTACAAGTCGCTGCTACATGACATCGAACAATTCGGTGTCGTGAGCAACCCGTCGGACACGCCGTTTAATGATCCAGGAATAATGGCAAGCGCCATCATGGTCAGCGGACACATGGTTGGCATAATGGCGTTCAGGGATCAGCAAGAGGCACGCAACTGGAGCGCAGAAGACACGACCTTCGCCAGCTCCGTGGCAGCAGTCGCTGCGCTTGCCTACCAGACCAATCAACACTCACAGCTTGAAGAGCGCTCCGCCCGCGCCGAACGGCTCGAAAGCCTCGGCATTCTGGCAGGCGGCGTAGCCCACGACTTCAACAACCTGCTCACGGTCATACTTGGCCATACTGAATTGATGCAACTGAGCGCCCCACAAGGAGAGCCGGATACCCAGGAAAGTCTCGCCTCTATCATGCAGGCCGGGACCCGCGCCCAGGCCCTGGCACAACAGATGCTCGCTTACGCCGGCCGTGCGTCCTTTGTCACCAGCAACATCGACCTGCGCGAACTGGCCGAAGAACTGGCCCAGCGATGGGGTATTGACCTGCTGCCCGGTGGCAACCTGGTACTTGTCCCGCCGAAGGAAACAGTTTTCCCGGTCAACGTCGATGCAACCCAGATACGCCAGGTGCTCATGAACCTGTTGACCAATGCCGCTGACGCCGGGGCAACCGAGGTGCGACTGACAATAGGGTCGGAGAAAGTCACCGGCAATCCACCAGACGCCGCGATGACCGAACCGCTTACACCCGGACTTTACAACTGGATCGAACTTGCCGACAACGGCGAGGGCATGGACGAAGCAACCCGGAAACGCATCTTTGACCCGTTCTACTCCACCCGCCAGCGTGGCTCAGGGCTCGGCCTGGCGGCGGTGCTCGGCATACTGAGAGCTCATGACGGGTGCATCAGCGTGAGCTCGGCACCCGGAGCAGGAAGCACGTTCCGCATCCTTTTGCCCGCATCCTCCGAACGCATAAGCAAACCCACCGAAACGGATCACCCGGTGGAATCGCCATTATCTGACACCCGCGTGCTACTCATTGAAGATGAAGCTCTGGTTCGCGAACTGACGAAACAGTTGCTGGGGGAGACAGGCCGGTCTCTCACGGCCATGAGCGGCGCTGAGGAATTCGCAGCGCAACTGCCCGATCTGGACCTGCAGGAATACGAACTTGCCCTGATCGACCTGACCCTGGGCGACGGCCGGGGTACCGATATCGCCACACAGCTGCGCAAGCTGCAGCCAGACCTGCCTGTGATCATCATGAGCGGCTATGACGCCGACGATGCGCTATCGGATTTTGCACTTCGCGACAGTGTGGCGTTTCTGCAGAAACCTTTTCAGCAGCAGCACCTGCTGGAGGCGCTGCGGCGCTGCAAGGACTGCCACCCCGGGTAACGCGCGGTCGTTCAACGGCCATTGCCCGAAAGCCTCAAATTGCGCAGACTCCCTGATTCTTGAAAAGAATTGGGGCGGATCAGCATGACCAACGCGCTGACCGATCTGCGCATCATCGAACTCGGCGAAGGCCCGGCAATCGGTATGGCCGGTATGATCATGGCCGATTTTGGTGCCGAAGTTCTGCGCATCGACCGCACTGAAACCGGGTGTGTCGCAAATCTACCTGCGGCTCCCATGTGGGCCCGGGGCAAGGTGTCCCACACCCTGGATCTAGATCAACAAGGCGATCTTGCGGAACTCTCAGCACTGATGGCCGGCGCCGATGTCCTGCTGACCAACTGGCGCGGCAACGCCCTGCGCAACGCCGGACTGAGTTTCGAAACACTCCATCGACACCACCCGCATCTGGTTCATTGTCAGATTACCGGTTTCGGCAGCCGCGGCCCGCTCGCCGAACTACCTGGATACGAACACCTCGTCGCCGCTTACGCGGGCCGCATGCGCCAGTTTACCGGCATCGTCGACCGGCCCGGCCCGGTAATGTCCGCGGTGCAGGTCGGCGTTCATGCCGCTGCGCAATCTGCTGTGGCCGGCACATTAGCGGCTTTGTTGCGCCGCGAACAGACCGGCATCGGCAGACGTGTGGAAACCAGTCTTCTGCAGGGTATGCTGCCCTATGAAATGGGCGCCATGATCGGGCAGCAGTTTCCCGAGCAATTCGCCACAATAGTGCCGGCCATGAGCATCACAGATACGCCACCGCCGCCGAGCCTGTACTATCACCCCGCCCAGGCGGGTGACGGCCGCTGGATGCAGTTCGGCAACCTGTTGCCCCACCTGTTCGACAACTTTCTCATTGCTACAGATCTGATCGATGTACTGGCGGATCCCGCGTTCGACGCAAAACAGATGCTGTTACGCCCGGAAGAGAGTCAGGAAGCATTTCGCGAGCGCATGTTGAGACGCGTCCAGGAGCAGGCTTCGAGCGAATGGATGGCGAACTTCATCGCAGACGGCGGCATCGTCGCCACCACCTATCAGACCACCCAACAGGCGCTGCAGGACCCTGATGTCACCGCCAATGGCCATGTGATACCCATGGGCGAAGACGGCGTGCAGCTCGGCCCTCTGGCGCGCCTGAGCGCCACGCCGGCCGAACCGGGTCGAGCAGCCGCTGATATCGAAGAACTCCGAACTCGCTGGCGATCCACCCCGCGGCCATCGACTCCAGGCGAGCCCGACGGCCCCCTGCCATTATCCGGCATCCGGGTAATCGAGCTGGCGACCATTATTGCCGCACCCATAGGCGCGTCATTTCTAGCTGACATGGGCGCCGACGTGATCAAGGTCGAACAGATCGGTGGCGATCCGTTTCGCAGCATGCTCGATGGACTCGGCGCAAGCAGGGTCAATGTCGGCAAACGCAGCATTTCACTCAACCTGAAAACCGAACAGGGCAAACAGGCTGTGCAACGCTTGATCTCCCAGGCCGACGTTCTCATTCACAACTATCGCCCCGGCGTCCCGGAAAAACTCGGCTTCGGTTACGACCAGCTTCGCGAAGCAAATCCCGCACTCGTATACCTTCAGGCCAATGGCTACGGCCCTGATGGCCCTGGCGCGCAACGCCCCAGCACCCACCCCATTCCCGGTGCGGCCATGGGCGGCGTGGTTTACCAGATGGGAGATCGACTGCCGGAATCACTGCAGGATTTCACCGAACTGCGCACCTGGACCAGTCGCCTCATGCGCGCAAACGAACTCAACCCCGACCCGAATACCGGGCTGGTAGTCGCGAGTGCGGCAATGCTGGGCCTGGCCGCCCGGCAACGTACCGGCGAGGGACAGCTTGTGCTGGTAGACATGTTCGGCGCCAACGCATACGCCAACGCCGACGACTTCCTGAACTATCCCGGCAAACCCTCCCGGGCCATGCCCGATGAGCTCATGCATGGTTTCGGCGCCCTTTATCGGCTCTATGAGTGCCTCGACGGACAGTGGGTTTTTCTCGCCATACCGACGGAAAAGGAGCGTGCTGAGTTCATCACCGCGTTGCGCGAATCCGGTGTCGAGCCGCCCACTGCCGCAATTCTCAATGCCAACGACAAAACTGCCTCCGCCGCGCTGGCGGACCTTTTGGCCCAGCGCACGGCCGATGCCTGGCAGGACATGCTGAGCGCGAAAGGTATCGCCTGCGTGCGGGCGGATGGCCACACCCCTGCGCTTTTCTGGCCCCAGGATGATCAGACCCAGGCAATGGGTTTTGTTGCAAAGGCGGTGCACCCGCGACTGGGCCCTTACACCAGGCACGGTCCACTGGTGCAATTCGACGGGTCGACGCGCGGTCTCGCCGGACCACCGCTGGCCGGGCAGCACAATGAGGAACTGTTGGCCGAATCAGGCTTCAGCGCCGACGAAATAAGCGACATGAACGCAAACGGTATCATCTGGGCCGAATGAACGACCCTCAGCCCAGCCGCACCAGACCTCGCTGACCGAGGCCCAGCCGACCTACCTGCGCCACACCGCGACGCATGCCGCGCACCGGCGCGAACATGAACAGGTCACCGTTGATCCCGGTCAGCGAGTGGGGAACGCCAGCTTCCGCAGCAATCTCGGCGTTGGCCTGCATGTGCACGGCCTCACCGTGCACCGGAACCGCAACGGCGGGACGTACCCACTGGTACATCTGACGCAGCTCTTCCACACACGGGTGACCAGAAGCGTGAATGGGCGCATTCACATGCGCATCCTGCAGTACCATCACGCCCCGGCCTTCAATGCGCTCCACCAGGCGTTCGATGACATCTTCATTACCGGGAATAGTCCGGGAACTCATCACTACCGTATCACCCGGTTCCAGTTCCAGATCGCGATGATTACCCGCTGCAAGCCTGGTCAGAGCAGCCCTTGGTTCACCCTGACTACCCGTGGCAATGGCCAGAACTTCGTGTCGCGGCAGATAGCCCAGATGTGTAGCGTCAACCAGGTTGAGATCAGCGCGCCACAGATGCGCTTCACGAGCAGCCGCATGGTAGTTACGCAGGCTTCGACCAAGCAGCCCCGCATATCGGCCAGTCGCTACCGCGACCCGCGCGAGGGTCGCCAGGCGCGCAACATTGCTGCCGAAGCACGCGGCAATAACGCGGCCCCGGGCGCCGGCGATTACCTCGCACAGATTTTCGTAAAGATCACCCTCACTGACCGAGTGGCCCGGCGTGGTCGCATTTGTTGAATCACAAACCATGCCCAGCACGCCCTGCTCACCCAGGGCGCGCAGACGCTGCTTCGCGTAGTCTGGACCCACCACCGGATCCGGGTCGAGTTTCCAGTCGCCGGTATGCATGATTGCACCCGCAGACGTGCGTATCATCAGCCCCTGAGACTGGGGTGTGGAATGGGTAAGGTCCAGCCATTCCACGTCAAAAACACCATGCTGCTGACGCGACCCGGAGTGCACCTCGATCAGCGGCAGTTCATCGAGCAGCCCCACTTCCGCCAGTTTGCGGCGCAATATGGCTGCGGCGAACGGCGTGGCATATAACGGGCAGCGCAGTAGCGGCCACAGATGAGCCACCGCCCCTATGTGGTCTTCATGGGCATGGGTGATGAGCAGCGCACAAAGCTGATCACGGCGGGCCACGATGAAATCCGGGTCCGGCATCTGCACGTGGGGGGCCGATTCCCCCGGGCCAGCGAATGTTATGCCACAGTCGACCATGAGCCACTGCCCATCATGGCCGTACAGGTTCATGTTCATGCCGATCTCGCCGCAACCGCCAAGCGGCAGCAACCACAGGTCGTTCTTGCCGGGGATTAATTCAGACACTGAATCCACGCGGCTCCATTTTTGATTTTCAATTTTCAGCCAGTCCTGCCTGTTCACGGCGGCCCACCATACACAAAATGCGCGCGGTATATCAGACAACCGACTTCTCCGTGGCGCACTGAGCCGGATCGGGCAGCACACAACCAACATTTGACTGCTGAATTACCTGTATCGTGGTAATTTACCTATTCATTCGGGATAAGGGGGGCGCATGGTCATCTACGGCGTCACACTGTTAGCGGGCTGTTACCTGACCGGGGTTTTGCTCGGCGATCTGCTGGGCTACCTGCTCGGCGTCGACGCCAATGTCGGCGGCGTCGGTATCGCCATGCTGATGCTGATTCTGCTGTCGAATCTTCGCGATGAGCGGCTGACGCTGGGCCCACCAACGGCCAGCGGCATTACCTTCTGGAGCGCCATGTATATTCCCATCGTCATTGCCATGGCAGCCAAACAGAATGTGATCGGCGCCATCTCCAGCGGCTGGATGGCCATCATCGCGGGGGTAGTCGCGGTAGCCGTGAGTTTCCTGATGATCCCTGTGCTCGCCCGTTTCGGTAATGACCCCGAAAAGGATGAGTCCGGTGCTTGAGCAGTTCTCAGAGTTATTCGTACGCAATGGCCTCATCTTTGCTTTCGTCTTTGTCGGCGCGATCATGGCGATCTCCAACTGGGCATCCAGGCGTTTCACCCGCGGGCAGATTCATGGTTCCGCCATCGCCATAACCCTGGGCCTGGTGCTCGCTTACCTGGGCGGCCTGTTGACTGGTGGCAGCAAGGGCCTTGCTGACATTTCACTGTTCGCCGGAGTCGGAGTGCTCGGCGGCGCGATGTTCCGCGACTTTGCCATCGTGGCGACAGCATTTGGTGCGGACCTGAAAACACTCGCCCGTGCCGGTTGGGTAGGGGCGCTCTCGGTGGTGCTTGGCGTCGTGCTGTCGTTCATAGCGGGAGCAGTCATCGCCGTCGCATTCGGCTACACTGACCCGATCGCCGTCACCACCATCGGTGCAGGCGCGGCAACTTATATCGTCGGCCCGGTCACCGGAACAGCCCTCGGAGCGTCCTCGGACATCATCGCCCTGAGCGTGGCTGCCGGTCTCACCAAGTCGATTCTGGTCATGATTTCGACGCCGCTCGTGGCATCCAGAATCGGCCTGACCACACCCCACGCCGCGCTGATCTATGGCGGTCTGATGGGTACAACGTCCGGCGTCGCCGCCGGCCTCGCCGCAACGGACGCGCGGCTCGTACCCTATGGTGCCATGACAGCTACATTCTATACGGGTTTCGGGTGCCTGTTAGCCCCGTCGGTTCTGTACTTTGCCACCGAAGTGATCCTGTAGATCGCCCCGGCAACATCAAGTGCTTGACGCTCCAGCATGCCCTGCCGGGCAAGCTGGGCTATTTCGTCTAAAATTAACTCTTCTAAACCACCATAAGTGTGGAGACGCCGGCTGGCGTGACCGACACATGACCAAACAGAATCTCACGTCATCAGCAGAAGAGTCCGAGCATGCCGAACCCCAGGGCGTGCCCGTCAGCGTAACGCTCCAGTTCGACGAAGCAACGCAGAGATTGTCGGCTGTGCTAGATGATGCCCAGGATCTGACGGTAATCGACCTGACCTATCTTCGCGAACTGATCGCCCGGCAGGGTTTCAGCGAGCTGTACTTCGCACCAGATGCGCTGCAGCAGCTGCTCCATCGAATTGCCGAAGATGAACGGGGAACATTTCCGCTGGGACGCAGGAAGGACGCAGCCGTCGAGCTTGAAGTCAGCGCCGACGCAATGACCCTGCTGGCCAGCACTGCGCCTGCTTTCGGCGGAGCGCCGCTTTCTTCGAGCGTCATCGAGCAGATGTTACAGAACTCGAACATCGACCCGACCTGTATCGACAGCAAAGTCATTGACGAACTCATCAAAGGTCCCAGCCGTAACGGTATAGCCATCGCCTGTGGCAGACCTGCCGAACACGGCACCGACAGCACCTTCGAATCACTGGTAAAGGGTGTTATTCACCATGCACCAACAGCAGGCGACGATGGCAACGTCGACCAGTTCGACATCAGCGAATTCATCGTGGTTGACCCAGGCGCCCACCTCATGCGCTTGCACCCGGCCACACCCGGCACTGACGGCATCGATGTACATGGCAAAATCATTGCCGCAAAGCCCGGGAAACAAACCCCCTTCGCCCGGGATCTGACTGGCGTCGGCATAGATGCAGATGACGAGAATCTGCTGGTCGCCGAAACCAAGGGCCACCCGGTAGTCATGTCAAATGGCGTGCGCATTGACGAAGTCATTAAATTCCCTTCCGCTGACACTCGCTCCGGAGACATTCGCTTCGATGGATCCGTTTACATCACCGGAGATGTTTCCGCCGGTGTGGAGATCCATGCGAGCGGCGATGTCACCGTGAAAGGTATGGTGGAGCATGCGATCATCGAGGCCGGCGGCGATATCACCGTGGGTATAGGTATCGTCAACCCGGCGCCCCACGACGCCGGCCCGATTCCGGAAGGCGTTCATCTGAAAGCAGCGGGAAACATCCAGGCGAAGTACGTCAGCGGCGCATGGCTTGAAGCTGGCGGCAACATCATCGCCAAGGAATACATCGCCCACAGCGTCACCGAAACCGCAGGCCAGGTACTGGTCGGTCAGACCGGCGGCCAGGGCCGGATCTTCGGCGGTCGCTGCCACGGGCGTACGGGCATCGCGGCCAACCGCATCGGCAGTAATGCAAGCGTCGAAACCCTGGTCAGCGCTGGGTTGAGAACACCACCACACGAGGCACGCGACTCCCTGGAATCAGAGCTGCGAGATCTGGCGACGCAGAAAGATAAAGTCGAAACCCTGTTCGCTAAATTGAAGTGCGCACTGGCCGGCGAGGCAAGTGCAGCAGCAGACGAAACCTGCGTGAAGCTCTCAAACACGCTGACCATGCTCGAGCAGAAAACTGAACAAGCGCAAGCTCGTCTTGCCGCAATCGACGCCGACCTGCAGGCCGCCGCCGGCGCCAGCATAACCGTGGCCAAGTCGCTGCGCGCCAACGCCACTCTGTGCATTCACGGCGTACGGCGATTATTCACCGCCCGCGACGCGGGCGGTACATTTCGCATAGTCGATGAGGCGCTAACCCGCGTGGAGTAATTCCGCAGAAGTCCGGACGCCCCAGCCTTGCATCAAGGCCTCTCCTCATGCACATTGCTATCGGGGAATGAGCTGTATCTGAGAGACAAATTGTCCGAATCATCCACGCAGAGTGCACAAGCGCTCCCAGCGCCGCCGCTGACTCTTCGCCTCAAGTCTGCATATGGGTTCGGCTCGGTCGCCTATGGCGTCAAAAACAACGGCTTCGACTATTTTCTGTTGCTCTTCTACAGTCAAGTCATCGGCCTCGACGCGCGCCTGGTCGGTATCGCCATAACGACTGCCCTGGTTTTCGACGCCATCAGCGACCCGGTCATCGGCTACTGGTCCGACAATCTCCGCTCGCGCTGGGGGCGCCGCCACCCTTTCATGTACATCGCCGCACTGCCGGTGGCGCTCAGCTACTTTCTGATGTGGAATCCACCCACCGGCTGGTCCCAGACCGGATTGTTCTGGTACCTGCTGGTGATGGCGGTCTCCATTCGTACCTTCATTACCCTATACGAAACACCCAGCTCCGCGTTGGCGCCGGAATTGACGGACCACTACGACGAGCGCAGCTCTCTGCTCAGCTTCCGCTATTACTTCGGCTGGACCGGCGGCAACTCGATGACGGTGATGATGTTCTTTTTCATATTTCCCGCCCTTGCTACCGCAACGATCGCCGACGGCCGCTTTAATCGCGACAGCTATGAGATTCTGGGCATCGTGGGTTCCGCGCTGATTTTAGTGTCGATCCTGGTTTCCGCAGCAGGTACCCACAAGCGGATCCCCCACCTCAAGCAGCCGCCGCCAGCCCGGGCAATGACGCCTAAGCTGATCTTCAGAGAGATATTCGAAACCCTTTCAAACAGGTCATTCATCGCGCTGTTCATAGCCTCATTACTCGGCGCTGTCGCCACCGGGCTGGCCGCTGCGCTGGCATTTTACTTCTATACCTATTTCTGGGAATTCACGTCAATTCAGACCGGCATCATCACCACCGGCGTGTTTCTTGCCGCCGTCATGGGGTCTGCAATGGCGCCAGTGGTTTCGCGAAAACTCGGCAAAAAGAAGGGTGCCATCATCATCGGTCTGGTGGCCTTTCTCGGCGCACCCATGCCGATCCTGCTGCGCGTACTCGGGCTGCTGCCCGAGAACGGCACGCCATTCGTGTTCTGGTTCGTATTCATCACCGGTGTGATCGATGTCGGCCTGATCATCTGCTATCAGATTCTGTCATCATCCATGATCGCCGACCTGGTGGAGCAGAGTGAGCTGAAAACCGGTCGTCGCTCCGAGGGCGTGTTTTTCTCGACGGTGACGTTCATACGCAAGAGCGTGCAGGGCTTCGGCCTGATCCTGGCCTCGTTCGTACTGTACGTTGCACAGTTTCCTGCGGGTGCGACCGTCGACCAGGTTTCTGCAGAAGCGGTATGGCGTCTGGGCGCCTACTACGTGCCGTCCATTCTGGTGCTGTGGATGGCCATGATCGCGGTCATCTCAGGGTACAAGGTCGACCGCGCGACCCATGAGGACAATCTGCGCAGGCTTGCCGAAGGGCGCAGCTAGCGTCCGGTTTTGTCAGCCTTCGACAAAACCGGTCCAGGAACTCATGTAGTTGACGAAGTTTTCCGACAGGCCTTCTGACTCCAGGTAGCTGCGCGTCACCGGCGTTTCTACAGGTGCAAAGCCAGGATCACTCTCGTAGCGGTTCGGAAAGTCGTGGTGCAGGATCGCCGCCCGACCCAGCATGACCCAATCAACACCCTCATTGATTGTCCACTCCGCTTCAGCCGGCGTGCGGATTTTCCCGGCCACGCCCAGGCGCGTGTTACCCCTGGGGAGCTCGGTGAAGTGACTCAACAGGCTGCGGCCATTGTGCTCGTCTTCTTCCGGCTCTTTGAACACATCCCACAGCGACATATCCAGAAAGTCGAGCTGCCCCCTTTCCATCAGCCGCAGGGCCATCGATTTGACTTCCGCCAGGCGCATGCCGAAGCGCTCCGGCGATAGACGCACGCCCAGCATGAAGTCGCCGCGGCAACGGGACCTTACCCCGCCGATGATCTCATCGAGAATGCGCCAGCGGTTGTCTACACTGCCGCCGTATTCGTCATTTCTGAAGTTGATCTCATCGCTGAAGAACTGACAGAGTATGTAGCCGTGGGCACCATGCAGTTCGACGCCGTCGAAGCCAGCCTGTTGCGCGCGCATGGTGAGCCAGCGGAATTCCTCATCGGTAAGCACACCGTCTTCACGGCTCTGGGTATTGGTCAGCGGCGCCACCATGAACCGGTTCTTCATGGATGGTCCGCGGGCAAACGCAAGTTCAGACAGCAACTGCGTCACGGTAAATCTTCCCCCTGGATATTGTTCCGGGCCGGTCAGAGGACGCGTTTTTCTCGCAGTACGCTCTGAATCTCTCTGACCAGATCAGTTCTATTTATGGGTTTACTGGCGTAGCCGTCCATACCCAGACCGAGCAGCCGGGCCCGATCACTACTCATGGCATCGGCGGTCAGCGCGATAACCGGCACATCATGCCATGTTTCCCCGCTGGCGCGAATACGCCTGATCGCTTCGATGCCATCCATCACCGGCATGTGTACATCAAGCAGCACGAAATCGTATGTGTTCGTGGCCAGTTTGGTCATGCACTCAATGCCGTTGCCGGCATGGTCAAAATCCAGTTCGAGTTTCTTCAGATGGCCTTTGACCACCATCAGGTTGACAGGATTATCTTCCACCACCAGCACGCGCATGCCCATGAGCTCGACTTCGTTCGCCCTGTAATCTCCGACGCCGTCGCATCGCCGATCCTGCTCGCCAACCAGGGGTACGCGCACAGTGACCTTAAACGTGCTTCCCTCGCCGAGCGTGCTCTGCATGCTGAGATCGCCATTCATCAGCTGTGCCAGCTGCCGGCTGATCGCCAGCCCGAGGCCGGCTCCGCCATAGCGGCGCGCAATCGCCGTGTCCAGCTGATCGAATGGCAGGAACAGATGCTTGGCCGCTTCATCACTGATACCAATACCCGAGTCGGACACTGCAAAATCCAATCTGTACGATCCAGACTGTTCGGCCATTCCGCTGACAGTCAGCTTAACGCTACCCTTATCGGTAAACTTGATGGCATTGGCAAGCATGTTGGAAAGACACTGTTTGACGCGGTGCTCATCCATCATGAAATGATCGGGCAACTGGTCTGCAACGGCAGCACCAAATACCACACCCTTTTCTTCCGCAATGGGCTCCCACAGGCTCCGCATGTCTTCGATCATCAGGCGCAACCGCATTGGCACCGGGGCGATTTCCAACCTGCCCGCCTCCACCTTAGACAGATCGATGATGTCGTTGAGCACTGACATCAGGCTCTTGCCCGCGCTCAGAACGGTGTTGGTCTGCATGCGCTGTTCTCTGCTGAGTTCGCTCTGACTCAGAAATTCCGCCATGCCGAGAATCGCGTTGAGGGGCGTTCTCACCTCATGACTGGTATTGGCGAGAAATTCAGACTTGAACCGGTCTGCCGCTTCCGCCTTGGCCTTGGCGTTTTCTAGCTCGACAGTACGCTCACGTACCCGTTCCTCCAGTTCGCGGCCATGTTGTGCCAATTGCCCTACCAGCAAAGTCTGATAACTGACCGTAGCATGCAGCAGGTATGCCGCTGCCAGGAACATTACTATGAAAAGCTGAGTTTCGAGCAGCACCTGATCATCGAGATACAACAGCTGCGCGGACAGTGTCAAACTGGTATTGCCGATGATGGTCACTGCGAGCATGAAGCGAAAGGTCTCCTTGCGGGACGCCAGCCATAACAGAACCGGCCCGATCACCAGTAACGTCTTGGCGCTCTGGGAGAGAATCGGTGCCGCCGTTAACGACACGATGTACACCACGAGCGCCGAGAGCACCGCAAGCCATACTTCCATTGACCACAAGTCATCGCGAGACTTCCTGACGCTCGGGTCACTCCAGGCGAACAGCAGCGGCGCCAGAACCAACACCCCCGCCACATCCGACAGGAACCAGCGCAATACCATCACGGTGATCTCCGGGGCAGATGATGCTATCAGGGAACCGTAGTAATAACCTCCGGATACAGCCGCAGCACCGGACAGCACTATGACGCCGGCCAATATGATCCAGAAGAAGTCCTGTATCCTGGTATCGGGCTGCAATCGCAAAGTGTGACGCAATATTGCGCCGCCCATGCCAGCCGCCACGGCGTTGGCAAGACTGGCATACCAGTTATTGAAGTCGGTCAGCCACCCTTCGGTAATGTTGCCGACAAATATGAGAGGTACGGCTACCCAGCCATAACGCCACACACCCCACAGAGTCAGACCAGCCGCAGGCCACAGCGCGACCACCCGATTCTGTGTGATCCCCAGACTGGAAGCGAACCACGACACCAGCATCACAGCCACACAGAAACCCAGCAGCTGCAGCGACTGTGATCTTAAGTAGGTGGACCACTCCCTTGGAACGACTGCTTCCTGCACAAATCCGTACCGCATTTCTCATTTCAAGTATAGGCAAAATCCGCCGTCCGGGTTTTCAACGGGTGACCTGGCTTATGCGCCAGGTCACACTATCGCCCTGAATTTCCCAGGAAAGGTCCTTGAGCGACCGCCGGGCGCGCATTGCGCCTGACCCGAGCCCGGCCCAGCAGGCGAGCACGATACCCGCTCCTCATCTTCCAGGCTTCGCAGTACCCGCACACCAGCCTGCACCACCACGGCTTCATCACCTTCGACATCAGCAGACGCCGCGTCGCCAATACCGTTGGACAACACTTGATACTTGGTGCAGGCAACGGGCAAATGGGACAGACCCGGCTTGTCGAAGCTCGACAGAAACTTGTCCAGATGCTGGCGCCGGACCAGACGGAACATCCAATCGCCCATTACCTCAGGCCCTTTGCCGGTGGATATCATCAGCTGCAAAACCAGAAAGTAGGCATGATGCAGATGGGCCTGGGCGCCGATCGCCTGAATGTCAGGTTCTTCTGTCATTATGACGCTCCTCTCCATAGGATAAAGTCCGCTAAATTAATGGAGATTCAGTTATGCGCAGCGCTTCAGTGTGGCTGGCTCTGACGCTGACTTTGTTGCCCACGCAGCACCTGTTCGCGATCGAGCTTGAAGACATTCTCAACTATCACTTCATCGACGAGTCGTTGAGCAGTGCCGGTCAGGTGCAACGCGAACACATCGACGCGGTCGCCGAGGCTGGCTTCGAACTGGTGATCAATCTCGGCCCCGCGGACAAAGACTACAACGAAGATGAAGGCTTCATGATTTCCGAGCAGGGTATCGCTTACGTGAACATCCCGGTGATCTGGGATGCGCCCACTCAACGGGATCTGCAGCTGTTCTTCGACATCATGGACGCCCGCGGCACCCGCAAGACCCTGGTGCACTGCTACGCCAACTACCGTGCATCAGCGTTCACCTATCTGTATCGGGTAATGGAGCTCGGTGCGCCCGAAGACGAAGAGCGCAAGCGCCTCGACGCGGTATGGAGTGACGAGGCATTCGCCACTTACCCCGTGTGGCGCGAGCTGATAGACGATGCTCTGGGAGGCAAGGGCGCCTCCCTAACAACTGACGACTAAGCTCGACCCTGCTTGAATACCGGCCACTGTGCACCCAGGTGAGCACCGTCAAAGGTCGGCAGATCACCAGGGCAATTGCGCCAAGCAACACTGCCCAGCCCGCGCGCTCATTCCTCTTCGTCTGCCTGATTGTGGAAAATCGGCGTGCGTTTCGCCAGAAATGCCGAGATCGCCTCTTTCGACTCGCTGTCGCCGCCACCGGCGATGAGATGCTCGGCTTCCAGTATCAGCGAGTCGCGCAGGCTCTGATCCATACCCCGATTGAGGTTGACCTTCATACGCCCAAGGGTTCTGGTGGGGCCGTTGGCAATTGCCGCAGCATACGCGAATGCGTCTTCGCGAAAGCCCTCCTGGGGAAAAACTTCGTTGAAGATTCCAAGCCGCGCCCCTTCTTCCGCACCGACGCGACGCGCCGTATAGAACAGCTCTTTCGCTTTGGCAAGGCCAATCAGCCGGGGCAAGAACCAGCTGGCGCCGTAATCACCGGACAATCCGATGTTCTTGAACGCAGTGGTCACAAAAGCATTGGCGGAAGCGACCCGCAGGTCACAAGCCAGCGCAATCGATAACCCTGCGCCGGCGGCGGCGCCCGGAAGAGCGGCAATGGTGAGTTTGTCCAACTCGTGCAGGCGCAGCGTCAGGGTTACTTGCTTATGGACCAGTTCTTCAATGCGATCCTGCTTTGACCTTGGCGCACTCGACCCGCCACCCATGCCGCCTACGTCGCCGCCCGAACAGAATGCATCACCCGCGCCGGTGATCATTACACAACCGACCCGCTCATCCTGCTCCATTGCCACGAGGGTGCTGCGCAGGGCTGGCGTCAATATATCGCCCAGTGCGTTTTTCTTTTGCGGCTTGTTGAGCGTAATGACGCCAACCCGCCGCTCGATATGGCACAACAATTCATCGGTGCCCGTGTCGATGTTGATCATGTTACTGCCCCGCGATTTTGAACACCGGCAGAATACCGCCATCTTCAAAAGTTTCGAAAGCGACTTCCACCGCCTGGCCCACCCGTACTTGCGCAGGATCAATGTCGATGATGTTGGTCATCAGACGCAGGCCTTCTTCGATGTCGACCTGGGCCAGCACCAGAGGCAGACGATCCTGATGCCGGGGATGATAAGGCCGCATCAGGCGTGCATGGGAAAAGACCGTGCCGCGCCCGCAAGTATCACGCCACTCGATCTCACCGCTGCCGCATTCTCCGCATAGAGTCATCAGCGGATAACTCCAGCGCCCGCAATTCGTACACGCCTGCAGGCGCAGCCTGCCCTGGGCAGCGCCGTCAAAAAAAGGCCTGGTCTCATCGGATGGTTCCGGGATCCAGTTCGATTCACTCATCATGCTTATCCTTAGTTCTTCAGGCAGCTTCAGGCGACAACAGCAACGTGGAGTGATAGTTCAACACGCCGCCATTGCCGGTAACCAGAATGAGGCCGTTGTCGACCTGGCGCTCGCCGCCATGCCCCCGGCCCTGGATCACCCCTTCCGTCAGCGGCGTCATACCCCACATGTAAAACGATGAAAGCTCACCACCGCCGGTATTGGTGGGCAGCGCGCCGCCCGGGCCGAGCCTGCCGTCTGCGACAAACGGCCCGCCTTCGCCCTTGGCGCAGAACCCGTAGTCTTCCAGGGTGACCAGTACGGTGTAGGTGTAACAGTCGTAGATCTGACACTGGGTGATATCCGACAGGCTGGCGCCTGCCATGGCCAGCGCTTTCTCACCGGATTTCTTGCCCGGACCGTACAACAGCGGATCCAGATCTGCCCTGCCGGTGTCGTGCTTGTGCTGCTGGGCAAAGCCACGAAGGTACACCGGCGGTTGCGCCGCATCCCGGGCCCGCTCTGCACTGGTCACGATGACGGCTACACCACCATTGGACACTAAACAGCAATCGAGCACATGGAACGGATCAACCACCCACGGCGACGCATGGTAAGCTTCCATGTCCAATGGCTCACGCTTAGTCGCCTGCTCATTGAACGCGGCCCACTGACGTTGGGAAATGGCGATCTGGCCGAGATGCTCCTGGGTTGTGCCGTAGGTATCCATGTGCCGCTGAGCGCCCATGGCGTACATTGGAATCGCGCCGCCGAAGCCATAGATAGGGTACAGACTGGTCATCGCATCACGGCGGCGGTTACCGGCATAGGCATCGCCGGTGCGTTTGCCTTCTTGCAACGGGTCATCAGCGAACACGCAGCAGATGTAGTCGGCCATGCCATTCTCAACCGCCATGGCGGCGTACTGAATCATCTGCCCGGCAGTAGAGCCATACCCCTGCATAAAGGTCAGCACATTCAGTTCGCTCAGGCCAAGTTTGCTATGCAGACCGATGTTTACACCCTGGGTGGTGCCCGTGCTGATCAGCAGTCCGTCAAGCTGGGACTTCTCCAGTCCGGCATCGGCCAGCGCCAGCAGTACCGCCTCGGTGGCCAGATTAGTCGCACTGCGGTAAACGCGCCCGAACTCCGTCATACCCAGACCACAGATCGCGGCCCTGCCGCTCATTCGATGAGCCATGTGCTCCCCCCTGGAACTTCCTCGATGCAACATAGTACTTTATTCTCCGTATCCTAATCACCTCACCAGGAGCGCTGCGTAGAATTACGTAGTGTAGGGAAGCCCGAATACGGGCAGTTTATGCGGCTGACTAAACGGAACAGATAATGACCAGCAAATACGGTATCGCCAACGAAGCCATCGCGCAGATCAACGACCAAGCGGCCGCCAACGGCGTAGACCCCGCCGATGCACAGGAAGCCACGATTGTCATGCTGGTACAGGCGCTGAAAGAAAGCCGGGGGGTGGACGCCACTCGAGGTATTCTGCAGTACGAAATCGACAGCCTCGGCAGCGGTGGTGTCTACGAGATCGCCCGCGGGGGTGGTCACTCATAACCGAGCTTTTAGACGAGAAGCCCGGTTCTCGTTTATATTGTGGGTGACTCCAACGGGCGGGAGGGCCTGCAATGGAAATCACACCAATCGACGCAACCCTTGGCGCGGTATTAACCGACGTCGACCTGGCCACCCTCGATGATGCCACATGGGAACAGATTCACGGTGCATTCCTCGAGTATGGGTTGCTGATATTTCCGGCTCAGCACCTCGATGAAGCGGCCCAGGGCCGTTTCGCCGACCGCTTCGGCGAGCCGGAGCAACTCTCACCCAGACAGCAGGGTGCTTCGACCTTCGCTATCGCCAATACCAAGCCCGACGGATCCGTAGCGGAGCCCGACGAATATCAGTTTCAGATTCTGCGGGGCAACGAAGGGTGGCACACAGACAGTACCTACATGCCGCTGGCCTCTAAAGCCGCGATGCTCGCGGCGGTCGTGGTACCGCCGGAAGGTGGAGAAACGGAATTCGCCGACATGCGCGCAGCCTGGGATGCACTGGATGAAGCCACCCGTGCCGAAGTCGAACAGCTTTCGGCCTATCATTCGCTGTACTACTCACAGGAGCAGGCCGGGTACAGCCATGCTACCGGCGCCGGTTACGGCCTGCATGACAAAGGCATGCCGCTGCGCCCTGTTATCAAAACCCATCCGGAAACCGGACGCAAATCCATATACACCGGACGCCACGCGTTCGGCATTCCCGGCATGAGCGGCGAAGATTCAGCGGCGCTGCTCGACAAACTGCTGAACGATGCCTGCCAGGCGCCACGGATCTACAAGCACAACTGGGCGGTGGGCGATGTAGCGGTGTGGGACAATCGTTGTCTGATGCATCGTGCCTGCCCATACGACACGAGCTTTCCCCGAGTATTGCGGGGTTCGCGCATTGCCGGAGACCCGCACACAGAACTGGCGCCTACCTTTGCCGACGAGCGCGCCGAGCGATTCGCCCCAGCCGTTGAAGAATGACTTAAACCACGACGCCGCTCTGCTGGCAGCGTTGCTCGCGGGTGCCTGGTTGTATCTGGCGGCAGACCTGGCAACGCTATCCATAGGCCTCGACGGTGCGGTGTATGCGGGCATCGCGCGTCTGCTGGCTGCCGGTGAGGGCAGTTTCTGGTATCTGCCTTACTTCGACGCCGCACTTGCTTCGTTTCACGATCATCCTCCACTGGGAATCTGGCTGCAGGGCCAGTGGTTCGCCCTGTGGGGGAACGCTTTCTGGGTGGAAAATCTATGGTGCGCCATGCTCACCCTGTGCGTAATTGGTCTCACGGCAAGCTTGTGGCACACAGTAGACGATGCTCACACCGTCTGGTGGCCCGTGTTGATACTGCTGCTCATGCCGGTGGCTACGCGAGCACTGAAAAACAACACCCTGGAGTCCCTGGTAACCATTCTGGCGCTGGCCGCGGTATGGCTGGCGTGGCTTGGTCGATCACGAGGGTGGGCCAATCTGCTGGTGGGCGCAGTGTGTTTTGCCGCCGCGCTGGTGAAAGGTCCTGCCGCGGTTTTTCCTCTGGCTGCACCCGGCGTTCTGGCGCTGATCGTCGAGCGCAGTCTGGCGAAGGCCTGCAAACACTCGGCGCTGGCTCTGTCGGTATTCACAGCACTCGCATTGGCGCTGTGGGCTTCACCGGCGGCAGAGAGTATCGCGCGCTACTTGGAAGGTCAGGTCTTTGCCAGCCTCAGCGGTGAACGCCTGATCGATCATGGCCGTCTCTATCAACTCGGCCAGCTCAGTGTTCAATTGGGCATTGCCGCGGGGCTGACGCTGATGGCCTGGATGTCGACAAGTTCCATCAGTCTGCGCCGCGAAGCATTCGCAATGATGGCGATAGGATTGTGCGGGTCACTGCCGCTGCTGATCAGCCCGCGGCAGTACAGCCACTATCTGCTGCCAAGCCTGCCGTTTTTCGCAATCGGTTTCGCACTGCTCGTCCGTCCGCGCCTGCCAGCCTGGCCCCGCGCAGTGATCTGGTCGATGGCCACATTGCTGATGACGCTGGGTACCGCCAGGTTCATCTGGCATTTCGGTAGCCTCGGCCAAGACGCCGATGAACTGCAATCGACCCTGCGTGTCGCCGAATTTGCCACGCGGACGGGATCGGAAACGGCATACTACTGCAGCCCGTTACCTGTCCAACAGGCGTACTTATTGCGCCACCATGGCGTGCGCTCACAGGTTGCTGATCATGAAGACTGGATAGTTTGCGCAGCAGATTCCGCGCTGTCGGGGTGGCGAGCGCAAGAGGCGCTGCCGGATGGTCTGGCCATCTGGCAGCGTACCCGATAACGGCGTGAACAGGCTCTCGAGCAACTCAGCCCTGAACGACGATTTCCCTGGCCAGTGATCGTCCTTCTTCAGCAGCCTGCAGAAACTCCGGCACCTGATCGAAATTCAGGTAGTTGTAGACTTCGGCTGCCATGGAATCGATCTGCGTGGCGTAAGACAGATATTCTTCAGGCGTAGGTAATCTACCCATGATGGAAGAAACCGCCGCCAGCTCCGCGGAAGCTAAGAATACATCAGCGCCCTGCCCAAGACGGTTGGGGAAATTCCGCGTCGAGGTCGACACGCAGGTGGACCCGGCGCGGATGCGCGCCTGATTACCCATACACAAGCTGCAACCCGGCATTTCAGTGCGAGCGCCGGCTTGTGCATAAATGTTGTAGTAACCCTCCTCCATGAGCTGGTGTTCATCCATTTTAGTGGGCGGCACGATCCACAACCGGGTAGGTATGACCTCGTCAGCCGCCTGCAGAAGTTTACCCGCCGCACGGAAGTGCCCGATGTTGGTCATGCACGAGCCGATGAACACCTCGTGAATTTCCGTACCCGCCACTTCAGACAGCGGCTTGATGTTGTCTGGATCGTTGGGGCACGCCAGCAGCGGCTCCTTGATCTGCGACATATCAATCTCGATGACCTCGGCATATTGCGCATCGTCATCGCCGCGCAGCAGCTGAGGATTTTCCAGCCACTCTTCCATGGCCCGGGCGCGGCGTTCCAGCGTGCGCACGTCTGCGTAACCATTGGCGATCATCCAGCGCAGCATGACCACATTGGAGCGCAGGTACTCAGCAACGGAATCTTCTGAAAGATTGATGGTACAACCACCGGCGGAGCGCTCCGCGGATGCATCGGACAGTTCGAACGCCTGCTCAACGGTGAGCTCTTCCAGACCCTGGATCTCGAGAATACGGCCGTTGTATACGTTCTTCTTACCCTGCTTCTCGATGGTCAGCAGGCCGCGCTGAATGGCCGCGTATGGAATCGCGTTGACAAGATCGCGCAGGGTAATGCCCGGTTGCATCTCACCAGTGAACTTCACCAGTACAGATTCAGGCATATCCAGCGGGATCACGCCTAGAGCGGCGCCAAACGCCACCAGACCGGAGCCTGCCGGAAAGGAGATACCCAGCGGAAAACGTGTGTGCGAGTCACCGCCCGTGCCCACCTGATCAGGCAGCAACATACGGTTCAACCAGCTGTGAATGATGCCGTCACCGGGGCGCAGCGACACGCCCCCTCGATTCTGGATGAAGTCCGGCAGAGTATGTTGAGTTTCGATATCCACCGGCTTGGGATACGCGGCGGTGTGGCAGAAGCTCTGCATGACGAGGTCGGCGGAGAAGCCCAGGCAGGCCAGTTCCTTGAGCTCATCACGGGTCATGGGGCCGGTGGTGTCCTGCGAACCTACGGTGCCCATGCGCGGTTCGCAGTATGTGCCGGGGCGCACGCCCTGACCATCCGGCAGACCGCAGGCACGACCAACTATCTTCTGCGCCAGGCTGAAACCGGCTTCACTCCGGGTCGGATCTTCAGGGCGTCGGAACGCATCCGTCGGCCCGAGACCCAGTGCTTCACGGGCGCGCTCGGTGAGACTTCTTCCAATGATCAAAGGTATGCGCCCACCGGCCTGCACTTCGTCGAGAATCACGTCGGTCTTGAGAGAGAATTCTGAGATCACCTCACCGTCTTCATTCTCGATTTTGCCTGCATAAGGCTTCACCACTACCACATCGCCCATGGCGACCTTTTCGACCGGGCACTCGATGGGCAACGCACCCGAGTCTTCCAGCGTATTGAAGAAAATCGGCGCGATCTTGCCGCCCAGCACGACACCGCCCTGGCGCTTGTTAGGCACGTGGGGGATATCGTCACCCATGGTCCACAGCACAGAGTTAGTGGCACTCTTGCGTGAAGAACCGGTGCCAACTACGTCGCCCACGTAAGCGACCGCATGACCTTTGTTCTTCAGCGCCTCGATCTGTTCGATGGCATTGGTGATGCCTTCTCTGGGATTCTTGAGCATGGCCAGGGAGTGCAAGGGAATGTCCGGGCGCGACCAGGCGTCCTGAGCCGGAGACAGATCATCGGTATTGGTTTCACCGGTGACTTTGAAAACCGCAACACTGAGAGATTCCGGCAATGGATCTCGCGCCTTGAACCACTCTGCATCCGCCCAGGACTGCATGACTGCCTGAGCATGGGCATTGCCGTTTTTCGCCTTTTCCGCGACATCGTGGAAAGCGTCAAACATCAGCAGCGTGCCCTTCAATTCTTCCGCGGCGATTTCCGCCAGGTCGGCGTCGTCCAGCAGTCCTACCAGCGGCATGATGTTATAGCCGCCCAGCATGGTGCCGAGTATGTCCACGGCTCTGCGCTGGTCGATCAGCGGGCTGCTGGCTTCGCCTTTGGCGACGTCAGCCAGGAAGGCTGCTTTCACGTAGGCGGCATCATCCACACCCGGCGGTACACGCTCGGTCAACAGATCCATGAGGAATTCTTCCTCGCCGGCCGGCGGCGCTTTCAGCAGTTCGATCAGATCAGTAACCTGTTCCGCCGACAGGGGCAGCGGAGGAATTCCCTGAGCAGCACGCTCAGCTGCATGAGCACGGTAAGCTTCAAGCATTTGGTACCTCTAGTGTTCAAAAGAATATGGGACTGGTTGAAATGTAGCAGAGGCCCTTTCATGCGTAAAATGGATAGTTTGCATATTTGTCATGCAATTTTGTTATATAATACTTGGCACCATCCTACGCATCTTCAATAAGCCAAACCTATGGACCTGGATTTCCTCCGCTCCCTCGTCGCCGTTGCCGACGCCGGCGCCATCACCGAGGCCGCAAACCGGCTCGGACTCACCCAGCCGGCACTGACCCGTCGCATCCAGCAACTGGAACAGCAATTCGGCGCTGAACTGCTCAGCCGTAGTCGCAGCGGCGCCCGGCTCACTGAAATCGGTAAACTTGTGGAACGCGAAGCCCGGGCACTCATTACCCGCTACGACGCCCTGAAAACCGAAGTCGCCAGCCACAGAAACATGCAGGGCGGCACCGTACGCATCGGCGGCGGCGCCACCGCGGTGTCCTTTGTGCTGCCGGGGGCCATAGCCGCCTTCCAGCGGGAATTCCCCCTGGTGCACTTCCAGGTCAAGGAAGCCAGCAGCAGCGAGATCGCCGCCGATGTGGCGGACGGACGCCTGGAACTCGGACTGGTCACGCAACCGGTGCGCACCGCCGGGCTGGAGATCAGCGACCTGATCGACGACCGGATCGTGCTCGTAGCCGCCCCGGATAACCCCCTGGCCGTATCCAATGAAGTGCCTGTCGACCACCTGGACGGCCAGAACTTCGTTGGGTTCGAAGGCGGCAGCGCCATTCGGCAGATCGTCGACGCCAGCCTGCGCGAAGCCGGCGTCGAGATCAACGTGGTCATGGAATTGCGTTCGATTCCGGCGATTCTGCGCATGGTGGCCACTACCGGCAGTCTCGCCTTCGTCTCGCAGATGGGCGTCGCGGGACAGGGACTGGTGCGGCAGATCGAGGTGCAGGGCTTAACGATCACCCGCAAACTGGCCATTGCCAGACGCAAGGGAGATCTGCTGTCTCCGGCTACAGGACTGTTTGCCGAGCAGTTAGCACCACTACTCAAATAAACGGTGCGTCGCTGACACACGCTACTCGTGCAATGTCATAACGTATTGCGCCAGTGCCTCCAGGCGAGCCTGAACCGCGGTTTCCGAACGCTCCGCCTCGCGCAGTGCCCAGCCCCACACCGGCATGTCGGCAGTACCATGGGCGGCGCGCATACCGCGCCCGTCGATCACCTGAATGACTTGCAGCTTGTTGTCGAACTGCCGTACCGTCAAATCAGGCACCGCACCTACCAGCATTTTCGCCATGGGCCCGTCACCCCGGGCATCGGTGCCATGGCAGCTCGCACAATTGGCGCGGAACAGCTCAGCGCCGTCATGAGATTGCGCAACTTGTTCCGTACCCGCACTCTGACAACCGATCATTCAAACTGTCTGAGGTGGTCGAGATAAGCCTGATAGCGTTGTCGGATTTCTCTGACATAGTTGACCGGCTCGATGCCACGCACATAGCCATGGGCGGCTGCGGCAGCATAACGTCGTTCGGAAAGCTTCAACATCGCCTGCTCCACATGACCGAACCAGGCATCGGCAGACAAGCCAAGCTGGCGCGCAAGCTTGCGCGCATCGCGGACGTGGCCCGGCCCGGCATTATACGCAGCCAGAGCGAACCAGGTGCGCTCCGACAAGGGCAGCTCTTCCTCGAAGCGCTGCAGACACCAGGCCAGATAGCGAACGCCCGCATCTAACCCTATTGACGGTTCCCACAGCTGTTCGGGGTCAACCTCAAGCTGTCGTGCGGTGCGCGGCATCACCTGCATCAGCCCACGCGCACCGGCAAAAGACGTCTGACTCGGATCGAACTCGCTCTCCTGGTAGGTCTGAGCAACCAGCAGGCGCCAATCGAAACCGTGAGTGCCAGCCAGATTCCGGAGCTGTTCATCAAACGGCGACAGCGTCGTATCAACCAGCCGATGGATTTCACGGCGCTTGATGCGACGCTCATTACCAAAGTACTTGGCCCGCAGCAGGTTGTACTGCAGGCCCCGATAGCTCGCCCCGATGAACTCGTTCAGCGCGCGCACCAACTGCTGCTGATCGGCGCGTAAAACCCAGGCAATTTCACTGGCGTCCTTCAGAGTTTGCATCTGCGCGAAGGTCGCGCCGCCGGCGCGTGCGACGTCCAGCAGGTGTTCGTCAACAATGGTTGCCGGCAGGCTGCCCCGGGCAACCAGTTGCACGAGCTCATCGGTGCTCTTGTCCGGCTCGGGCACTGCATTCAGCGCCAACGCCTGGGCGGTGTCCCAGTGACTTGTCGATGGATTTACATGTACCGGCTGCAGATCAGCCTGCCCTACCAGCAGCTCGTCGATTTTCAGATAGCGGTCGCTGAATACCCAGCCGGCATCTCTACGCCTTGCGGTGTCGGTAACCGCCGCAGCGATGACATCGCCCGCGCCTTGATACAACAGAGACCGGGCATGCTCGCGGTCATCAGCCACCACGACCTCCAGGGATATCGACCGTGACTCGGCGAACTGTTGCAGAAGCTCCAGATCGAACCCCATGAGCTCGCCCTTGTACAGGAAGTATGTGTGTGGGCCTGTTACTGTAATCATGCGCAAACGACCGTACTGCCGAATCTGCTCGAGATCTCTGAGCGCCAGCTCAGCATCCCTTGCCTGCAGGTGTCGCTCGACAATGAAACCGTCGAGGTCTTGTTTCAGTTGGTCTGCGTCGCGGTGCAGGGCCCAGGCGAGAGGCTTAGCGCGAAAACGTTCCAGCACCCGGATATGCGGGTATTGGTCAATCAACTGGCGCGCCGCCACCGCATCTACGATACTGCGGTCAATGCGGCCACTGTCGATCGCCTCGAATACCTCATCGGCCTGCCAGTCCGGTAACAGTTCGTCTACCGACAGAGATTCATCGCGGGCAGTTTGTACGTAGCTGGACACCGCAGGTACCCCAAGGCGCGATCCTTCCTGCCGCCCCACCAGCCAGTCTTCACTCACCGACAACGGCAGACTGAACGCCAGCCGTTGTTGCCTGGTCGGCGTGACGGTTATGTTGCCGATAGACACGTCGGCCAACCCACCCTCGACATGGGATAGAAGCTGGCCGAAGGAATCCACCTCGACCCAGCGGATTTCCACACCCAGGGCCCGCGCGTAGGCGACAACCAGCCGCTCGTACTCGGCAACACCAACACCTTCGCCGGGCAGCGTATCGAAGCCGGACCAGCGCTGATGCGCGACCCGCAGTTCACCCGCCCCGCGTATGTCGTCAAGGTCTCGAAACTGGGCGAGGGATGCGGCGCTGGCAGCGGGCGCCTGCGCTACATCAGCAACCACAGACTCCGTGGACGGTTCGGAACACCCGGACGAAAGGCATAACGCCAGCCAAACAGCCGGCCACAGAAGGTTTCTACAGTTCAACTGGATCACACTCACCGCCAAACAGGTTCAGTCAGCAATTTTACGGGCCTCGCTCACCACGAATGCATGGATTTTCTGAGCCTCGTCCATATTGATCAGATCCGCAAAACTGGCCATGCCCTTTGCCTGATACAGGCCACCGATGACGATGGCTTCCCAGGCTTCATGGGCCTCTTTGCCGGCGTATCTCAAATCCGGTAACACACCGCCACTGACCGCGTCGATACCATGACACAACAGGCAATATCGGGAGTACAGGTCACGACCCTCACGAACCGTTTCCTGATCAAAGGTCATCTGCGGCAGGTACACCTCAGCGTACCGCTTGGGCTGATAGGCAGGCATGGGCGTCTTGCCGCCAAGCTTGTACACCAGCAATCTGCCGTCGTTTTCGATTGCCACCGGAGTGATCGCCAGACTGCCGCCACCCAGACCGGCCATCACGGCGACGTACTGCTCACCATCTACGGCGTAGCTGATCGGCGGCGCCATGATGCCAACGCCGACCCGGGACGCCCACAGACGTTCGCCACTGTCTGCCGCGTAGGCCACGAACTCTCCGCCGGTACCCTGCAAAACCAGACCACCCGCGGTGGACAGCACGCCGGCGGATTTGAATGCCGCATGATCCACCTGCCAGGCTGGCTGGTGCCGCACCGGGTCCCAGGCCAGCAGCCGGGAGGGCGGATTGACCACCAGCGAAGGCAGCTCGGCCAGGGCTTTCACCAGTGAGGGAAAGTCTTCACCAGTATTCCACCAGCCAGGCTCGAACTTGAAAGCCTTGTCGGCCATGAAAGTGTACTGATTCAGATCGACGGGAATATAGACCAGACCCGTGCCGGGATGAAATGACATGGGCTGCCAGTTGTGACCGCCGCCCGGACCCGGCCGTACGCTGACCTGTGAGCCATGCCAGTCCGCACCCGTTTCAATGGGGCGTCCGGTTTTCATATCGATGCCAGAAGCCCAGGTCACCGGCACATAGTTGTCAGCCGAGAGCAACTCGCCGGTGGCGCGATCGAGCACATAAAAGAAGCCGTTCTTCGGTGCCTGCATCAGCACCTTGCGTGGCTTACCGTCGAGGGTCAGGTCGGCGAGCACCATGTGCTGGGTCGCCGTGTAATCCCAGTTCTCCGCGGGAGTGGTCTGATAATGCCAGGCAAGGCGACCGTCGTCCGGGTCGACCGCGAGAATGCTGGTCAGGAACAGGTTGTCGCCGCCGCCGGGACTGCGCACTTCGCGATTATACGGGGTGCTGTTGCCTACACCCACATACAACAGGTCAAGTTCCGCATCGTATGCCATGGAATCCCACACCGTGCCGCCCAGGCCGGTTTCCCACAGGGAATTTTTCGACCAGGTCTGCGCCGCCATCTCCAGTTCAGGATGCTCGAAGGGCAATGACGGATCTCCCGGCACCGTATAGAAGCGCCAGACCATGTCGCCTGTTTCGGCATCGTACGCAGAGAAGTACCCACGCACACCCAGATCCGCACCGCCATTGCCGATGATCACCTTACCCTTCACCACCCGGGGCGCGCCGGTAATGCTGTAACTCTTGCTCTGATCGACAGTTACCGTTTCCCAGGCGAGGCTGCCGTCGCTTCGATTGAGCGCCACCAGGCGTCCATCGATAGTGCCGAAGTACAGCTTGTCGCCCCACAAAGCAGCGCCGCGGTTAACCACATCGCAGCAGGGTTTACGCCCGGCACTGCCCGGTACCTTCGGATCATGCGACCACAGTAACCTGCCGGTTTTCGCATCCAGTGCATGCACCCGGCTCCAGGAGGTAGTGATGTATATGACGCCATCAGCGACCAGAGGCGTCGCCTCAATGCCACGCTTGGTGCCAGTTGCAAATGACCAGGCAAGGCCAAGCTTGTCGATGTTGGCCGTACTGATCTGATCCAGCGGACTGAAGCGCTGCTCGCCGTACGTGCGGCCGTGGGTCAGCCAGCTGCCGGGTTCGGCATCAGCCTGGGTGATCCGTTGCCAAGTTATCGGGTCCGCATACAGGCGAGAACCGCCTAACGCGCACAATATCCATATGCTCGCGTACAGGTATCGAGCGCAGCAGATACTCCAGAGGGTCGTTGCCCCAGAACGTTTCCGTCGCCCCTTAATCCTCGAACGATTAAAGCGGCACGCCGAACACACCGTCTCGTTCACTGCGGCGCTATACATCATCTATCCTGGCAAATGCCTCACGAGCCGCGCGCATACCGTCAACCGCCCTGGGAAAACCTGCATACAGGCACAGGTGGGTCATGATCTCCTCGATTTCTTCCCGGGTCAGACCGTGATTCAGCCCCGCAGGCACGTGAAATGCCAGTTCCGCTTCCTGACCGAGAGCGGTCAGTATTGCAATCACTACCAGTGAGCGATCACGCCTCGACAACTGAGGACGCGACCAGATTTCACCGAACGCCCATTTCATGGCCCAGTCGCCGAGATCGCCAAGATAATCGCGTAACACCGCCATATCTGCTTCGGGGTCGGCCGCGGCGTTGCCCCCTGTAAGGGTGGCACGAACGTCTGCGGCCCGAGCCAAACGCTCTTCATCGCCCAGGTGCTCCGCCGGTTCACGGTCTTCAATGCGCTCCACGCCTTCGGCATTACGGAACGCTGCATCCATGCGTCGGCTGGCCGCCATTGCGGCCGGGAAACCGGCATACGCTGCGATGTGCAGGTTGAGTTCTTCAATCTCGGTGCGGGTGAGCCCGTGCTGCAGCCCGATACCGGTGTGCAGCTCCAGTTCTTCATCCCGGCTCTGCGCCGCCAGTACCGAGATGATCATCAGGCTGCGGTCGCGCCGGCTGAGCTGGGGACGGTTCCACATTTCACCGACGGCGGTGAATGCGTAAGTGCCCAGAGCGCCCATTCTGCGCTCCATGGAGGCCAGCACTCGATCAGGCTCCGCACCGGGAACAAATCGTGAAAACGTCTCACGTGCCGCGGCAAAACGGTCATCCCAGGTCGCGGTAGTCGGCACCTTATCGTTGGTCATCAGATCCCCCTTGGCATCAATCTCAGCTTCAATCTCCCCATCAAGGAATCTTATACCGCTATTTGGCTGTCGGCTCCAATCGGGCTCGACCGAGCCCGTAATGCGTGTACCGTCACTACTTGCCGACGAAACGCGCCTGACGCTTCTCGCGGAACGAGGCAATGCCTTCGGCGAAGTCCTCAGAGTTGGCGGTGGCCGAGCGCATTGCCGGTATCTCGGCAAAACCGGCGGCTTCACCCTCTGCAACGAATACTGCCGCCGCCCGCTTGATCTCTGCGACCGCCAGCGGTGCGCACTCGCAGATTTGCTGCGCCAGTTGCATGGCCCGCTCGACCTGCTGACCCGGGGCTACGACTTCCTGCACCATACCCAGCTGCAATGCACGCGCCGCGTCAAATTCATCCGCACGCAAAAGGTGATACATGGCGTTACCCCACCCGGCACGCTGAACATAGCGCACATGGGCGCCACCAAATACCGCCAGCCCACGCTTGGGTTCAAGCTGGCAGAACCGCGCATCGTCCGCCGCAACCACTATGTCAGTGCCGAGCATCATTTCTATGCCGATGGTATAGCAGACCCCTTGCACCGCCATGATTACGGGCTTGGTGCAGCGCCGGCGAATCGCAAACGCATCTACCCGGTCATCCTGAACCGTATCGGACGAACCATCCTGCATCGACCCTGCAAACTTCGGCAGATCAAGACCCGCGGTGGTATGTCTGCCGGCAAAAGTAAGCACACCGACCCAGGCATCATCGTCATTCTCCAGCTGCGTCATGGCAGCAGAGAGCTGCTCGAACATCTCCGGCGTGAAACCGTTCATCTTGTCTTCGCGGTCTGTGTGGATCTGCATGATGTGGCCGTGCATGGATGTTTGTACGGTACCGTTGTCATCGGACATGGGGCCTCCCTGGTTTACTGGATCAATCAACAGGTTGGAAAACAGAAAATACGCTTTTCCTATAACTTACAATGAGTTGTTTGAAACAACTGTTCAACTAGAATGTTGCTCATGAGCCCCAAGCCTGCCAACGCAATGATCGTAGCCGCGCAACCGGAAGCAGCCGAAGCCGGCGCGCGCGTGCTCATGCAGGGCGGCAACGCGGTTGACGCCGCCATGACCGCAGCGCTGGTGCAGGGCGTAGTCGACCCCCAGATGACGGGTATCGCCGGGTTCGGCAATTGCCAGATCTACATGCCCGGCAAAGGCGTACACACCTGCATCGATTTCCACGGCAAAACACCGCTGGCCGCGACGCCTGACATGTGGCTCGATCGGTTGCAAGCTGAAACCCGCGATGGTTTCGGCTTCGTTGTCACCGACAACGTCAACGACCTCGGTTATCAGGCGGTGACCACCCCGGGCAGCCTCATGGCCTACGGAGAGGCGATCGCCGAGTTCGGCACATTGGATTGGGCCGACGTGTGTGCGCCGGCTATTCATTGGGCCCGGCAAGGATTTGCGATCAGACCCCAGGTGCATGCCTGGTGGACCTCCGGTGCGATTCTGGGGCGGGCAGAAGTCACCGAAAGGCTCGGCCTCACGGCAACCGGTCGGGCAATGTACTTCCGTTCGGACGGCGCTTTGAAATCTATGGGGGACCACATCAAAAACCCCGACCTGGCCAATACTCTTGAGCGCATCGCCCGGCACGGCCACCAGATTTTCTACCAGGGGGAAATCGCCGAAGAGATTGCTGCAGACATGGCCGCCAACGGCGGTCTGCTGACCGCAGAGGATCTGGCCACCTACAAGACGACCCGCACCAGCCCCCTGCAGGGCGAATATCGCGGCCTGCACGTTGCCACCAATCATCCACCTGGCGGCGGCATCATGCTGCTGGAAATGCTCAACATACTGGAGCACTTCGATCTCGCCGCGCTGGGCCACAATTCCACCGACTATTTACGTATCGTCTGCGAGGCCATGCGCGCGGCCACCGCCGACAAGGAAGTCCACGTCGGCGACCCGAACTTCGTTGACGTACCCCTGGAGCGGTTGACGGGCAAGGAGTACGCCGGGGGCATCGCGGCCCGCATCCAGGCCGGCGAGCGCATGCATGTGGAGCGCTTCAAACCGGAGGAGCCGCAAGACACCACCCACGTCGCAGTAATGGATGGCGACGGCAATTGCGTCACCATGACCCACTCACTGGGCATGCCATCGGGCGCCATCACGCCAGGGTTGGGGTTCATGTACAACGGCTGCATGGGCGTTTTCGATCCCCGGCCGGGCCGTGCCGGCTCCATCGCGCCCGGCAAGAGCCGCTTCAGCTCACTGTGCCCAACCATGGTATTCGACAACGGCAGACCCAGGATCGTGCTGGGCGCACCGGGCGGCACGCAGATCGCCATGGGTGTGCTGCAGACGCTGCTGAACATGATCGACTTCGACATGCCGGTACTCGACGCGGTGTCTGCGCCGCGCTTCTCCGCCACCAGCAACGCCATCGACATCACCAACCGTATTCCCGAATACACTGTGGCGCCCTTGCGGCAGGCCGGTTATGAAGTCATTCGCGCGCCTTCGTCATTCGGTATCGCGGCGGTGCATGCCATTGAGCGCACGGCGGAAGGACTACGCGGAGCAGCCGATCCGGGGCTGGACGGCGTGGCGCTCGGCGTGCGAGCCGGGCCATGAACCGCTACCAGGGATTTGACTACGACGTCATTGTGGTTGGCTCCGGTGCCGGTGGCGGTATGGCGGCTTATGAGCTTACCCGCCGCGGCCAGCGCGTACTGATGCTCGAGGCGGGCCGGGACTATGACCCGTACACAGAAACACCCATGTTCCAGGCCGCACACGAAGCCCCATTGCGCGGCACCGGCACCCCGGACAAGGACTTCGGCTTTTACGATGCGACGGTGGACGGCGGCTGGGACGTTCCCGGCGAACCCTACACCACCGCCGAAGGAACTGAATTTCTCTGGTGGCGGGCACGCATGCTGGGCGGCCGAACCAATCACTGGGGGCGCTTCTCGCTGCGTTTTTCCCACCACGACTTCAAAGGCTACTCACGAGACGGTCTGGGCGCCGACTGGCCCATCGACTATGACGATCTGCATTCGTGGTATGAAAAGACCGAGCAGATCGTCGGCGTATGCGGCGACAATCCGGGCATCGACGACATACCCGATAGCTCCCCGGGCATTCTGCAGCCGCCGCCGGCGCCAAGGGTACCCGAGCTACTGATTCAGGCTGCCGCCGGCAAACTCGGCATTGCTGTTGTGCCCATGCACAGAGCAGTGCTCACCCGTCCCATTGACGATCGCCAGGCATGCTTCTACGCCACTGCCTGCGGGCGCGGCTGTTCCATAGGTGCGGCATTCCAGACCACGACCTCCCTGCTGCCCATGGCGCGCAATACCGGCAGGTTGAAGATCGTAACCGACGCCATGGTGAAGTCTGTATCGGTAGACGATGACCGCAAGGTCACCGGCGTGACGTTCGTCGATCGCACCACAGGCGCCGACGTATCGTTAGACGGGCGCATCGTGGTGCTAGCCGCCAGCGCCTGTGAAACAGCCCGTATACTGTTGAACTCAAAAACCGAAGCGTTCCCCGACGGCCTTGCCAACAGCAGCGGCCAGGTTGGCAAGAACCTGATGGACTCCACCGGCGTGAGCTTTCTGGCGCAGTTTCCGGGCCTGGAAGACCGTCCCCGCTATAACGAAGACGGCAATACGTCCAACCATCTATTCATACCCTGGTGGGGCCACGAGGCTCAAGCCCGTGGCGAACTGAGTTTCGCCAGAGGTTATCACTTCGAATTCGGCGGCGGCTTCAGCCCACCAGGTATCAGCATGGGCCAGTATGCCAACGGCTATGGCGCACAGCTGAAACAAGATCTGCGGCGTCTGTACGGCAGCTTCCTGGGCTTTTCGCTACGCGGAGAAATGCTGCCCAGCGAGAACTGTTTCATGGAGCTCGACGACAAGGTCAGGGACAAATGGGGCATACCCGTGGCGAAATTCCATTGGCAATGGTCCGAGCAGGAACTCAACCAGGCGCTGCACGGTTACGATAGCGTCGAGCAGATCGTTAACACCGCCGGTGGACGTCTGCTCACCGAGAAACGTACTCCTGACGAAATGCTCAAGAAAGGCGGTGAGATCATTCACGAAGTCGGCACCACTCGGATGGGGGCCTCGCCGGTAGATTCTGTCACCAACCATCACGGACAGACCTGGGATTGTGCCAATCTCTTCATTATGGATGGTGGGGTATTCGCATCAAACCCGCATAAAAACTGCACCCTGACCCTCATGACCCTGGCCATGCGCAACGCCAACTGGCTGGCGGGGCAGATGGAGAGCGGCGCACTATGAGCAGCGAACAACCCTACCTGCGCAGATTGAGTCGCCGGGAATCACTGAAGTGGATGAGCACCCTGGCCGGCGCCACGACTATTTCCGCAGTATTGCCTCCGACCTCAGCCGCCGACAACAAAACCGACTATGCGCCCTGGCCCGAGCTGAACCTGAAGCCGGTGAGCGCATCCGGTTACGGCACCGACCCCGATCTGATCACGCCCGCCACGGCACCCTGGCCTCGACTCATGAACGACCACCAACTCGCTTTGAGTGTCGCATTAGCAGACATCATCATTCCCCGAGACGATGCCGGGCAATCGGCCTCGGAAGTTGGCGTGGTCGACGTCATCGACGAATGGGTAAGCGCACCCTACCCGACCCAACAAGGCCATCGCCAGATCATCGAACCCGGCCTGGCATGGATCGACGCGGAATCCAAAAGACGATTCGGCAAGCCCTTCGGGCAGCTTGCTCATGCGCAACAGTTACACATCGTCGATGAGATCGCCTTCACCCAGCGCCCGGTTCCCGACAGCCTGCAACGACCAACGGCCTTTTTTTCCGTGTTTCGCCAACTCGTGGTGGGCGCTTATGTTACCAGTCCGGCAGGCATGCAGGATCTCGGTTATCAAGGCAATGTACCCATTGCCGGTGACTATCCCGGGCCCACCCCTGAAGCCATGACACACCTGCACGCGCTGCTGAACGACCTCGGGCTAAAGTCGCCGCCACGATCTTCAGGGTAACCGCTTTATACGTATATTGCGGAACCACACCACGCCATGATCACCCTGTAGCGCCAGGTGTCCGCTGTCAGTGGTGCCATAGGTATCGACAGCGGCCCATTTAGACCCCGCCACACGTGACTGCCAGGCATCACTGCCTTTTTCATAGGCGAGGATCTTCGCACCATTCAGCCAGTGCGTCACCGCAGCGCCGTTAACCTCGATACGCACTGTCTGCCAATCGCCGGCCCCGCTGAAAACATCTGCCCGGGGCGGCTGCACATCGTAGTTCGCCCCGGTAAGGTGCACTGCCTCGGCACCATCAGCGCCGCGGTCATCAAGCAGCTGATATTCCGGCCCGGTCAGCCATGGGTACCCGCCGGCGCTTTCATCCACATGCCACATGATGCCGCTGTTGCTGCCCTGGTCGATCTTGAATTCAAGCTCGAGCACGAAGTTTTCGTACGACTCGCGGGATGCGATGTCCATGCCCCGGGCGGGCTTGCAGGCGCACATGGCGCCGTTCTCAATGCGCCACCCATCAGGCATCCGGGATTGCCCATAGCCGCGCCACTGCGACATCGAGGTACCGTCGAACAGCGTTTGCCAGGTTGCCTGCTGCTGTGCAGCGCCCGCAGACTGAACGCCCGCCAGCAGCACAATCAGCCAGATCATCGATCCGTGTTTCATTCGCCCACCTCAGTTAACGTCCTCGGAATCTGCCCAGCATATGGGCTGCGCAACCGATTTGCGATATGTTTGAGGGATTCTGATACCCCACACCTACAACACTCCGGTGAAACATGGCTCTGACCGCAGAACAGATCGGCTTTTTTAAAACCAACGGATATCTGATCGTGCCCGGCGCAATGGATTTCGAACTATGCAGCCGGGTGCGCGATGCCATGTGGGCGGCGCTGCCAGACGATGTCCAGCTGCGCCGCGATGATCCCCGGACTCATGTAGGGCCGATCCCTGACGCCGATCACGCGCATGACCCGCTGCACTTCCGTGACGGCTACCGCTGGTTGAATCGTTCGCTGGGGGTCAGCGAAGACGTAATCAAATTGATCTACAGCGAGCAGATCTGCGCCATGGCCGAGCAACTGCTGGGCGGCGAGATGCGGCAGGCGTTACCCGACGGCACGCCGATGGGCAGCCAGGGAGCAGCATGGCCCGGCGGCCCGACTGATCCGGCGCTGGGTAACGAAGGCGCACGGGGCATCTACTGCACACTGCCTTACGGTGACCGGCCGCGCGAGCCGGACGCATGTCACACGGATGGTCATGCGTTTCAGCTTGGCGTGGTTGGGCTGATCAGTGACACACCACCTGACGGCGGCGCATTCAAGGTCTGGCCCGGGTCACACCAACGGCTGTATCCGACTTATGTTCTGCGCTACGACCAGCCCCGTGTTCCGTATTACGATCATCTGCCGTCGTTCAAAGGTATCTGGCACACGCCGGAGTACCTCGCCGAGGTCGACGCCCTCAACGAAAGCACCACGCCGGTGGAATGTCATGGCAGCGCCGGCGATATCGTATTCTGGCATCACCGTCTGGCCCACATGGCAGGCCACAACTACTCCAACGTCATCCGCCAGGCGGTGCTGGCGGATTTCTGGAAACTCGCGCTGGATCAATATCGCAGCGAGCCACCGGACGGCGACATGTGGCGCGACTGGTCTGCCGCGGTACAGAACAACAGCGGCTGGTACCCCGAGGAATTCGCCGCCGCGCAGAGACTGGTCGAAAGCTAGACCGGGTTTCTGCAGTTGCTGGTATTCCCCGCACAAACAAGTCATTGCTCAAACGCCATGCACGACCTACCATGCCCCAGCCTTTCAAGGTCTGCTCCATGAGCACACCGGCGAAGGCGTGCATTGGGGCGGATGTCCGGGAAATCAGTGAGACTCTGATACTGGCCTCGCAACGGTAATTGGCGTGAAGGGTGCCCAATCGAGCCACTGTGCGTTGAGCATGGGAAGGCGGGTAACCCGGCGGAACCTCAACCGGTTCTGCAGCCCATGAGTCCGTAGACCGATCCGTACCGCAAACCTGCTACCCCGCTCGAGGAACAGCGGCTGACGGAGAGTACTATGTACCTGAAAAACTCACCGGCCCCGGCCTGCGTATTCAGATCCGTACTGCTGGCTGTGCTTGGCTGCACCCCAGCGATCGCCCAAGCGGCTGAACCCGGCAATACCAACGCCAAAAAATTGGAAGAAATTGTAGTGGTTGCTTCACGACAACCGACACAGACCCACAAGACCGGCCGTGCCGTTACTTTGTTGGATGAAACCCAGATCGACAATCTCGGCTACGAATACGCCGCGGACCTGTTCCGCTTCGTGCCCGGCGTTGCAGTCAACCGCACCGGGGGCTACGGCGGCAACACCCAGTTGCGCATCCGCGGAGCAGAAAACAACCACTCCGTGATACTCATCGACGGCATCGACCTATCATCCGCAGGCTCCGGCGAATTCGATCTGTCATCGTTGCTGAGCGCAGAGGTGGAACGGATCGAAGTTTTGCGTGGCCCGCAGAGTGGCCTGTACGGCTCCAACGCGCTGGGCGGCGTGGTAAACATTCTGACCAGAGCTCCAGAACAGGGATTCGAGCTGCGTACCGAGCTGGAAGCCGGTGCTGATGAAACCCGCCACGGAGCCGTTTCGATTGCTGCAGGCAACGACATGCTGCGGGGCCGCCTGACCTACGTGCAGCGACAGTCGGAGTTTGATCTCTCTAATGATGACTCGTTGGTCGGCGGCGAAGACGACGAAGACCAGAACCGCACGCTGAGCGGCAAGGTCCAATTCGATGCCAGCGACAACCTTACCTTTGAGCTATCAGGGCGCCATACGGAAAAACACACCGACACCGACGGCTTCGACTTCAGCGGCGGTCCCAGGCAAGGCCTCGCCATAGACGATGGCTCGTATTCCAACACCGAAGATTTCACCCTGGGCGCAGTGGGCACTGCGAGCCTGGCCGAAGGTCGTTCCATAACCCGGCTGTCAATGGCAACCACAGACACCCAGATCAGGGGCCGCTCCTGGGGCAGCGAAGCCGAGCGCGACGAAATCCGTCTGGACACCAGTTGGAGCTGGCCCAGCAGCAACAATCTGCAGCAACGCACCACTGGCTATGCTCACTGGGAGCAAGAATCATTCAGAAACACCGTACCGCTCGACCCCAGCCAGGCAACCAGGCAGGAGCGCGATCTGCTGGGTTTCGGCCTCGAACACCGCATCGAGATCAACGACGCGCTCTTCATCAATGCCAATCTGCGACAGGACAACAATGATGACTTTGACGATAGCACCACCTATGCAATCGACGTATCTTATCTCCTGACCGACAGCGGCACGCGTCTGCACGCAAGTTACGGAAGAGCCGTGACGAATCCCACGTTCTTCGAACAGTTCGGATTCGTACCGGGTTCATTCGTAGGCAACCCATCGTTGCAGCCTGAGCAGTCCACCGGCTGGGATGCGGGCGTTGAGCAAGCGTTGCTGAATAACTCATTGCTCATCGACATCAGTTATTTCAACGCTGACCTGACCGATGAGATTCAGGCCTTGTTCCCATCCGTTTTAAATGCCTCAGGACAAAGCAAGCGCAGCGGCGCAGAGCTGTCCATGAGCTGGCAGCCGGGCGCAAGCACTTCGATCAATGCCACCTACACCTACACCGACGCCGACGAACCTGGCGGCGAAGAAGTCCGCAGACCCCGCCACATGGCCAGTGCCAGCATCGCACGGCGCCTGCTGAACGGCCGTCTGCAGGTCGCAGGCAGTGCCGTTTACAACGGAGCAATGCTGGACAACGACTTCCGCAACTTCTTTACCAATGGCTTCGTCTCCCAGCGCACCGAACTCGACAGCTACGTGCTGATGAATCTCAAGGCGTCTTTCAGGGTTACCGATGCTCTGCAGGTTTATGTGCGACTGGCAAACCTGCTTGATGAGGACTATGAAGAGTCGATAAGTTACGCCACGCCGGGCAGATCAATGTTCGCGGGGTTGAGGTACCGCCTGGGAAGCTGAATACAGAAGTTCATCGTCAGTCGGACGCTACTGTATCTCCTGGTCTGTGAGGCGAACTACCGCGCTCTCTGCATAGCCGTAGCGAATCGCCTTCGCTTCCAGAGCAACGCCCTGCGGCAGGCTTACCGGACCGCTGTAAAGCGCCCATTGCTCAGACCCGTCGCGATCCGTCACCATCCGATAGCCGATGGACGCTCCCTGCGTGGCGCTGCGCAAAACCACCTGGCGGTCGCCGCCTGCAAGCCATTCACCCTGAGGCTCCCCGGTGTGAGGCTGCTGTCCGCCCGGCCACATGCGTTCGATCATCTGTTGCTCAGGTACGCTGCTCCAATCGCCGACTCGAGCCATCCACCCGGCCATCGCACCGCGCATCCGCTCCAGCACCTCGCCATAATCGGCATCATCCGCCAGATTGTGGATTTCGAAAGGGTCTGCCGTGGTATCGTAAAGCTCCTCCGCCGGGCGGGGTGCAACGAAATAGGCATTCTGCACGGCATTCAAAGTTCCCTGTTCATGTCCTTCCCACAGCACACGCATGATGGGAAACATGTCGCGGAACGTGAGCGGACGAAAGTAAGGCAGATCCTGCATGTAATTGCGCATGTACTTGAACCGCCGGTCGCGTACCGCACGCACGCGGTCTGGCACCAGATCCATGCGATCGCGGCCAGCAAAGACGTAGTCTCGCGGTACGGCATCAGCCCCCAGGAAATCTCGACCCTGAACGAAAGCGGGCACCGGCACGCCGGCCAGACCAAGAATACTCGGCGCCAGATCGACGAAGGAAACCAGACGGCGCTCCACCGCGCCGCTGCCGCGACCATCCGGGTAGCGCACCACCAGCGGCACGCTCAACCCACTGTCATAGACAGACCGTTTTGCACGGGGCAGTCCATCGCCGTGATCAGTGGTAAAGATCACAACGGTGTCATCTGCCAGTCCATCTGCCTGCAGATTGGCCAGCGCCAGCCCGACCTGGCTGTCGATGAAGTGAATGTTGTCATAGTGCTGCGCGATGCTGGCACGCACCTCAGGGGTATCAGGGTAGTACGGCGGTGCCACGACCTCTGCCGCATCAGTTACCCGCCGGACGTTGTCTGCACGGAACCTGCGCACCCCGCCCACGAAATCCTTCCAGCGGCCCTTACCTACCGTAGACTCGGAGACGAGCCGACTTTCATGGCTGTTCATCAGATTGATCATGGCGAACCAGGGTTGACCGTCCGGCAGCTGCCGCCACAGAGCGAGATCTTCCGCAGTGCCGTAGTTGCCGATATTGGCATCCCAGATGGTGAACGGTTCGCCGAACTGATAATCCGTCTTGACGGTGTTGGCGGTGGCGTAGCCGGCGGCCCGCAACAGTTCGGGAAACGCTTTAACTTGCGGAGGAGGCACCGCCAGATAATTCATGTTGACCGTACGCATCTGCTGAGTACCCATGGACTGGGGATATACACCGGTAATCAGCGCGGAGCGATTAGGCGCACATACACCCGAGACGGTAAACGCGTTGGTGAAGCGGATGCCTTGCGCAGCCAGTACATCGATGGCTGGGGTTTGTGCCAGCAGGTCGCCGAACGCCCCCACACGGCTGCTCATGTCTTCCGCCACAATGAGCAGAATGTTGGGGCGCACGGACTCGGACTCGTTGTCCATGGCCGCAGCCGAGCCGGGAATGACGTACAGCCCAATGGCCAGCAGCAGCATACTGGCGAATTCAGCAAGGTGCATCGGGATACTCTCCCCTGTCGAATCGTCGGCATCGTACAACGACGCCGTCAACATTCGCAAAGCACCGCAGACGTGAGCCGACCTCGACAAGCCGTCAGAAACCGCCTTGCGGTTCTCTATCGCCCCAGTCTTCGATGGCCTTGAGATAGTCCGCCATGGCGTGGTCTTTGACACCGTCGAAGTTCATATCGCCCAGGTCATCCACCGCTCCGCGCACGCGGTCGAGGAAGCGGAACCAGAAGCCGGCGTCGCTGGAGAGCTTTTTCTGATCTTCCGTGATATACACGAATTTGCCCACGTGGCAGTAACCCATCACCCGGGCAGGTATGCGGGTTACTATGTCGTTGTTGTTCTGAAAGCGGAAGGAACGAGACGCCGCCTCATCATTGTAGGTTCGGGCAAATTCACGATTACCCACACGCGGCTGACCGAACGTATAAACACCGTAGAACGGCGAATCTTCGTCGATCATTTGCGCCGCGGCCAGGGTCGCCATGGCGCCGCCCAGACTGTGCCCCGTCAACCAGATCGGCAGACGCTGCGAGTCCCGACCCTTGCGCTGGATCGCGCAAATTCGGGACTTCATGGCTGGCCAGATGTCCATAAGGGCATTCAGAAAGCCTTTGTGGACCTCGCCGAAACCAAAATCCACAGACAGCACATTGAGGTTATCGAGCCAGTCGCCGAATTCGTCGGAGCCGCAGAAGCCAGCGATTATGCTCTGCTCATGCTCTATCACCAGTCCCTGAGCACTGTTGGCATTAAACCCATGGACCGCCTTGAAAGCCGCGTCATGGCGCTTCAGTAAGTGACAGATCCTGTCCTCATCCGGACTGCCGTCATGCAGCTTTTCATAAGCGTATTTCGCGACCCGGGCCAGACAAAGCGCGTTCCCTGGATGGTATCTGGTGGTATGCGGTTCAAACTCCAGCGACACGAGGCCCCCTAATAATCCCTTATCAGAGAAGTCGATACTACGAAACCGGATTACTCCTTCGCAAACTTCAACAGAAACCGATCGGTTTTGCGGCGCACGCTGGGATCAAACACGTTCTTGGTAAGCTCGTCATCCGGGTTGGCCAGTACGTCACTCTCATCGGCCAGCCTCAACCCAACCGCAGCAGCGCGCTCAATCACTATCCCAGGGTCAAGGCGATGCGTTGTGCCCCCCGTTTCAGCCGACGAGCCGGGTGCTGCCTTGTGGTCGAGAGCGACAAAGTGTCCGCCACTCTTCAGCACCCGGGCAATTTCCGCAAAGGCTTTATCTGGATCGCCGAGAACGCCTTTCTCCTGACCCTCCGGGTAGTACCACAACTCATGCGGCCCCAGGAACCAGGTCACCACATCGACACTTGCATCCGCCACCGGCAGATCATCAAAAGCGGTGCGCATCAGCTTGACGTTGGGCAGTCTGTTGTCCGCCACGCGGGCCTTGATGGCATCGCCGAAAAAGCCGTCGAACAGCATAGGGTTCTGCATGTGCACCGTGCCGCCCTCGCCGACGGTCCTGGCGAATATTTCGGTATACACGCCATCCCCTGCTTCGACTTCGACAACGGTCATGCCGCTGCTGATACCGGTGAAGGCCAGTACTTCACGGGCCTTTCGCGCTTCGTGCTGCTGATAATCGGACTCCGGGCGATCATCACGCGCGAAAGCCGCGTCTTCATTTACGCCGCCATAGACTGAGCCGGCCAACAATAGCCCTGCGCAGATTGCAATGGAGCCGGACATGATTGATCGTTGCATGGTTCCCCCTCGATATGGTTGATCGTCGATGGCCCTGGGGCCCCGTATGGTGCCAGCCCTTACATTACTCCCTGCAGCATCATGTTCACAAGCGACATCAGTTCGCCGTCGCTGCAGGTCATGCGCATCATTCATTTTTCGGTCAGCACAGCTTTCGCGCCGACCGCAAGCAGAACGACTACGATGATCACCGCGGGTAGCCCGGGCAGAAAACCAATCACCCCGAAAACATCAGACGCACCCAGTGCGTTGTCGCCAATCGACAGCGCGCGATTGCCCGCCGCATTGCCAAACCAGTAAAAGACCGTAAATGACCACGCTACATAGATGAAACCCCAGGCGGTGAACTTCTGCCACGTCTCGCTCAGATTCAGCTTGGGCAGCGCCAGGCCGATTGCAATGACCATGAGCCCGTTGGTAACGCCCCCGGAATGCGCGCGGACCCAGCCTTCGGCTGTACCGTACACCGAAAACTCCAACACGTTACCCGGCCACAGCTCAAAGCCGCCCAGCAGTGAAAACATCAACATAAAACCGGCGAGCATTGCCACCAGCATTACCAGCAGCCCATTTGCGAGCATGATGCGTTGCAGTCTATCCATTATCTGAAGTCTCCTTTTTGAAAACAGGTACCGGTATGTCCGGATGGCTCGTGTCGAGCAGTGGCACCAGCGCGCCCTCGGGCAGGTTCGCGTAGCCGGCGACCCAGTCGCGCATCCATTGCGGGTCCACGTCCCGCCGCGGATTATGGCCAGGCAGCAACGCACGCAGCATGAACGGACCGACATGCCAGGTCATGGACGCTAACAGCCTCAGAGTTTCCCACGAACGCCTCGGTGAAGTGAGTTCGCGGTTCTTCTTCAGACCGACCCACATTCCGAGAATCCCATAACCCAGCAGATGGAAGGAACCGTGGAACACACCGAAGAAACGCGGCCAGAAATCACCGCAGCAACTCATGTAGGCGTCATACGCCACGGTCTTGTGTTCAGTCTCTTCCACCATGTGCATCAGCCAGAACGAAGCCACGTGGGGACAGGTACCCCCAAACAACTTCTGACGCGCATTGATGAACCAGGTGGTGAAGCCGTTGGTCATACATTCGAACCCGGCGCTGTAGGCAAGCCTGGTACGCAGGCTTCGTCCTGACAATCGGGCATACGAGCGGGACATCTTCTCTTCCACTTCGGCCAGTTCCGGGTAGCCGTTGGCTTTCAGCAATTCATTGAGCTTGCGGTGGCACGCATAGTGACAGGCTTCCTGGCCAATAAAGCCCCGCATGTCTTCAAGCAGCTGTGGGTCATCCACTTGTTCCATAGCCTCACGCATGGTTTTTACCAGGTACGGCTCGAGATAAGGCATGGTCATTGAGATCCCGTTGAAAAGCAGCGAGCGGGATACATTGTCCGGGGCCCAGATGGGGTCGAGGTCGCCGGGGAATTCAAAGGCAAATGGTCGGACGACAATTTCGTCTACGCATTTGGGTTGGTACTGGTAGTTGGATTGTGCCATCAGCGCGCCCTGTATCGAAAGTGCATTATGCTCCCTTGGCAGATAGTAGTTTTCAAGCAGAATCCGGTTTGGCGCAAGATCGCTTCAACCAGAGCTTCGAGCAATGCTGCGGACTCGGTTCGCAGTTGTCTGACTTCATCGGAAGCGGCTTAGGGACCATATGCCCGGCAATGCCGGTTTCTACGAGTTCTTACTCCAGCCTTGTAGTAATGGTGCCTTGGTGTCGATGCTGCACTGAAGACTTACATTCAGCTAACAAAGATTAACAGAAGATTCTTTACAAAGTAGATTTACGAAGCTACGGTCGGAAACACGAATGGCTCAGATCGATTAAATCGGGACGTCAGTCCTGCCGATCTGAGGCGAATGTAACCCTGCGATCTGTTGGTGACACACAGTACCGGGATTGGATCGACACAATAAGTTTAACGACAAGAAGTTTGATAAGTGGGGGCTTATTACTATGTTAACTAAACAATTAAAGAAGGCGATTATAACGTTGCCGATATTCATTCTGGGCATCATTTCGGCCCAGCTTGCGATCGCGGAGGAGGAGGCTCCCCTTGTTGAGCCGACGGAGATCGGCTCGCTCAAGGGTGAGACGGTTTCGCTGCCAGATCTTTCCGGTATCGTCAAAGACAACCAAGCAGCCATTGCGCTGGGTAAAGCGTTGTTTTTTGACATCAACGCCGGTTCCGACGGCCAGGCTTGCGCTAGCTGCCATTTCGCGGCAGGCGCAGATAACCGTATCCAAAACCAAGTTAACCCGGGGGAGCTTGACCTTAGAGGGCACCAGGGATGGGGCACAAAGAAGCTGACAAAGAAGGGCTCTAATAAAACCCTCTGGTCGAAGAGAGGTAACAGCCTTACCGCCGCCGGTAACCCTGTGGGTCCAAACACTAAGTTGCACTCTGAGGATTTTCCGTTTCACCAACTCAGCAATATCAAAGATCGAAATTCTGACATTATTGCGACCACAAATGATGTGGTAGGTTCCCAAGGCACTCATGCTGGGGAGTTTATGGCACACTCCACAGGGACCGACATGCCCATGCAAGACGATTGCATGGCCTCTAATCCTATGACGTTCGGCGACGGGTCGTTCTCGTTTCGCCATACCACGGGAAGAAATACACCGACGAACATCAACGCGATCTTTAACCACAGAAGTTTCTGGGACGGGCGAGCAAACAATGTCATCAACGGTGTAGATATCTGGGGGCCCCGCAATAAACTCGCGCGCCTGATTCGTTCGACAAGCATGGGGGGCGCTGAGCTCCATAAAATGCGGTTGAAAAACGCCAGTTTGGCATCTCAGGCAGTTGGCCCAATCCTCAGTGACGCAGAAATGAGCTGTTCAAACCGCAATTTCCTTCACGTCGCTGAAAAGTTACTGGACATGAGAGCGCTCAGTGCACAGGACGTCTCCGAGACGGACAGCGCTTTAGGAACGTACGTCGACGCAGCCAATGCTTTAGGGTTGAACAAGACCTATCGTCAGCTGATCATGGAAGCTTTTGACTCGAGTTGGTGGGACGCGGCCGGGCTCTTTACGATAGACAACAGCAGTGGCTCGCCTATGCTTGTAACCGGCTCAGGCCACTCCCAGATGCACCAGAATTTCACAATGTTCTGGGGCATTGCAATCATGTTGTGGGAGGCCGAGCTCATATCGGATGATTCGCCCGTTGATCAGTTTTTTGATGGTACGGCAAGCTTGTCTCCGAGCGAGGCGCTGGGTCTGGCGGTTTTCAATGGCAAAGGTAACTGTATCGCCTGCCACTCAACGGCGGCCTTTTCTCGGGCGACAACGCTGTACCTCACCGGAACTGGAGAGGAGTCAATAGAGCGCATGACCATGGCTAAGGACAAGGATGGGGCAGATACCCCTGCGGCCCTGTATGACGCCGGCTTCTACAACATAGGCGTGACGCCAACGATACATGACGTAGGGCTGGGCGGCTTTGACGCCTTCGGCAACTCACTGTCTTTCACGCGCCAGTATGTACGGCAACTAGCGGGCGAAGATGTTCCCGACTCTATCACCGTAAACCCCTGCACGATGGAAGTTCGGTTTGGTGAAGACGTCAGGGGCTTCGACGACTATATGACTACTAAGCGCGCGCGCAAGAAGCTTACGACTTCGGTCAGTTGTGAAACGTCCGAACCTGGTGAACACGGTCCGGTCAGCGACACATTCGAGCCCAAGGGCCGATGGGCGGCGGGCCGGCAACGTGTTGCCGTGGATGGTGCGTTCAAGACACCAACCTTGCGCAATATTGGGCTCACAGCGCCTTATTTCCATAATGGTGGTTACAAGAGCCTGAAGGAGGTTGTGCAGTTCTACGACAGGGGCGGAAACCGTCGAGGCGACTTCCGGATCGCAAGCGATGGACGCGATCACAAGGCCAACCCGATCTTCGATACGTCCAATAATGGCGATACGACGGGGTCCGGGATCCTGGGCAAGCCTCGCGCAAAAAACACGGGGCATGCCAAGAAACAGAAAGGCAGTAATCTGGACGCCAACATAAAATCCCTGGATCTCACCGAAGAGGAACAGGATGCTCTGGTTGACTTTATGCTGGCGCTGACGGATGACCGGGTTGCTTGCATGAAGCCACCGTTTGATGCGCCCGCCCTGCCACTGTTCAAGGGTCAGACGGGTGCTATGGATAACTTGGATTGGGGTGCACCTCGCTCTGATGATATGCGCAGTGGAGATGGCGTCTCTATGCCCAAGATTCCAGCTACCGGCGAGGGTGGATTGGAAGCAGCTGGCGTACCTTGCCTGACCAACAGTGGCAACCTGTTCGACAACCGCAATATGGATATGGGAGAAATGTAAGGATAAGGCGAATAGGTCACTTGCGAAGCTGCGCGTTTGATTTGTCTTGTGCCCCACCCTACAAGGTCGGGCACAAAGCGCAGCCGAGCAGTTGAGACCATTAGCTTCCCCGTCAAGGGGACAGCGCAAAACTTGAGTTCCGGCGGTTTCTAACCGCCGGAACCTTTTAACAACCTCTCTTCTTCTGTGGATTCGATTATCCCCTCTTCCAGTTACCCGCCCACAGGTTCGAGTAACGACATCAAAGCATACTCATCGAAAGAAACCACTTCTGCGCCCGTAGAGTTCGGGCAGGAATTTCTCGCCGTGCACGTGTTCGGGAAATTACTGTCGCTCAACGTGTATCCC
>CAYMUT010000023.1:0-85567 GCA_964393625.1 uncultured Pseudomonadales bacterium | reverse complement strand
GGATCCCGCCTGGCTTCAGTGCCCTGCCGGATCAACACCACACCGAAACCGCTCTGTTCGCGCATGCAACGGCTGATCATGTCTACATAACGAGGCTCGAAGATGCGCAGCGGCAGAACGCCATCCGGGAACAGCACGGTGCGCAAAGGAAACAGCGGTAATTCGATTGAGGCATTCGACATGCGTCCACTTTAGGGGCCCACTGGAGAAATCTCAAATGCTCCACCAACCACCGCACGAGCATACCGCTCTCCAGTACCCTATAATCCGATCGCACTACGGGATGGTTCCATGCTGAACGGTTACGAGAAACGTACTTTCACTGCGCCGCTGACCAGTGGCGAAAATGTTGCCCACGATGTCTACACAAAAGGGGCAGGCGGCGCCTGTGTGGTGATCATTCAGGAACTGCCCGGCATCGGTCCGGAAACCCTCAGTCTGGCCGACAGATTTGTCGAGCGGGGGTTTCGCGTGGTGCTGCCGCATCTGTTCGGGCCACTGGGACGCATCTCCCTGCTCGGCAATATGGTGCGGGTGTTCTGTATGCGTCGCGAGTTCAAACTGTTCGAGAGTAACCGCTCAAGCCCGGTGGTCGACTGGCTTAAAGCACTGTGCCGGGATCTGCGCCTCGAACATCAGGTTGATGCCGTGGGCGTAATCGGCATGTGCCTGACCGGGAACTTCGCAATATCGCTGATGGCGGACGAGAACGTTCTGGCCGGTGTCGCATCGCAACCATCAATGCCCCTCAACCGTCAACGCGCGTTACACATGTCTGACGAGGAAATAGCCCAGGCGCGCATCCGACTGGATGAGCACGGCCCGATGATGGCGTTGCGCTTCAAGGGCGACCCTATGTGTACGGCGACCAAATTCAAGGCAATCGGCGATGCTTTCAACGACGATGCGCAGCGCATCCGCCTGGTGGAACTACCCGGCAAAGGGCATTCAGTGCTGACCCTGGACTTGATCAAGGGCGGCGAACCGGCCCAACAGGCATTGGACGACGTGCTCAGCTACTTCGCTGACAAGCTGGACCTGATCGCACCCTGACCCATGGACAGGCTGCAAGTCATCATGCTCAGCCTCATACAGGGGCTGACCGAGTTTCTGCCTATCTCAAGCTCAGCCCACCTGGTTCTGCCCGCACAATTGACGGATTGGCCGGATCAAGGCCTGGCATTCGATGTGGGCGTGCATTTCGGCACGCTTATCGCCGTGCTCATGTATTTTCGCGTGGAGCTTACCCGCATGGCAGTGGCCACCTTGCAGTGGCCGGCAACCCGCCGTTACGGCCCAGACCTCGACATGGTGCTGAAACTCGCGATGGCGAGCTTACCCGTAGCGATCGCCGGCTTCCTCGGCAAGGACTTAGTAGAAGACAACCTGCGCACTGTACCGATAATCGCCGCCACCACCATCGGCTTTGCACTGCTGCTTTGGGTGGCGGACCGTAAACCCGGCGAACAGCAGGACCTGCAATGGCATCACGCCCTGCTGGTGGGCCTGGCCCAGGTACTCGCCCTGATTCCCGGCACATCGCGTTCCGGCGTGACCATTACCGCCGCCCTGCTGCTGGGTATCAGCCGCACCAGCGCGGCGAGATTCTCGTTCCTGCTGGCCATACCGACCATCGCCGGCGCGCAGCTACTACTCACACTAGATCTGGCGGACGCCAATCTGGACCGCGTGTTTACCCATCTGGTCAGCGCCGCGCTGATTGCCGGGGTATCGGCCTACCTATGCATTCACTATTTCATAGCACTGGTCGAGCGCACGGGCATGCTGCCGTATGTGATCTACCGCCTGGCACTGGGCACCGTACTGCTGGTGTTTATCTGGGGCTGAACGCAACAGGCCCCGGAGACGGGGCTTTTGCATCAGACAACAATCGTCTGTCCGCGCGCAGCTTTAAAACGGAATGTCGTCTTCAAAGTTGGTGTCATCAGACAGCGTGGGCGCATTATCCACCATGGGCGCCGACGCCTGCTGCTGCATCGGCGGCGATGATTCAAAGCCGGTAGGCGCACCAGCCGGTGCCCCCATGCCGGCGCCGCCGCGACTATCGAGCATCTGCAGTTCACGCGCATGCACTTCTGTGCGGTAGCGCTTCTGGCCATCCTGCTCCCAATTGCTGGTGCGCAGGCTGCCTTCGATATACACCTTGGAACCCTTACGCAGATATTCGCCGGCGATTTCCGCAAGGCGCGCAAAACAGACCACGTCGTGCCATTCGGTGCGCTCCTGCTGTTCACCACTGGTGCGGTCGCGCCATGATTCCGATGTCGCCACACTGAATTTGGTTACCGCGTTGCCGTTCTGGGCATAACGGGTCTCAGGGTCGCGCCCCAGATTGCCAATCAGAATGACTTTGTTGATTCCCCGAGCCATAGTCCTACTCTCTTTCTTGCACTGGCCTTAGTGTAATGGATTGGTCACTTATCGGAAAACTTAAGTTGACCATTTGGCTGTAAGACTTCCGCCGATCTGCCGCCCGGCAAAAACACTCAATAATTCTTGCTCGGAAAATACGATCACGCTAACTTGGACGGCTTTCTCTCACCTTGCTCTAAATAAGGCCAGACGTTGGACACAATCTCGGTACGCGGGGCACGCACGCACAACCTGCGCAACATCAATCTGGATATTCCCCGTGATCAACTGATCATCGTGACCGGGCTGTCCGGCTCCGGAAAATCTTCGCTAGCGTTCGATACACTCTACGCCGAAGGCCAGCGGCGCTACGTCGAATCGCTATCCGCCTACGCACGACAGTTTCTTTCCATGATGGAGAAGCCCGACGTCGACCACATTGAAGGTCTGTCGCCGGCGATCTCCATCGAGCAGAAGTCCACTTCGCACAATCCCCGATCCACTGTCGGCACGATTACAGAAATCTATGACTACCTGCGCCTGCTGTTCGCCCGGGTCGGCGAGCCGCGCTGTCCGGATCACAGTCTGCCGCTGGCGGCACAGACCGTCAGCCAGATGGTGGATCAGGTCATGACCAAGGATGAGGGTGAACGCATCATGGTTCTGGCGCCAGTCATCAGCGAGCGAAAAGGTGAGCACCTGCATGTGTTCCAGGAGTTGCGCAGCAACGGCTTCATACGAGCACGCATTGACGGCATTGTGGTTGACCTGGACGCCACCCCTGATCTGGACAAGAACAAAAAACACACCATCGAGGCGGTAGTCGATCGACTGCGGGTGCGCGACGATATTCAGCAGCGCCTGGCGGAGAGCTTCGAAACCGCCCTGCAACTGAGCGACGGCGTTGCCCTGGTCTGCAACATGGACGACGAAAACGCGGAGCCGCTGACTTTCTCGGCACGCTTTGCCTGTCCCAAATGCGGCTACAGTATTTCCGAACTGGAGCCGCGCATGTTCAGTTTCAACAATCCGGCCGGTGCGTGTGAATCCTGCGATGGCCTGGGTGCGACCACATTCTTCGACCCGCACCTGGTAATCACCGATACCGACCTGAATCTGGCGGAAGGCGCCATACGAGGCTGGGACAGGCGCAATGTCTATTACTTCCACATGCTCGCGTCGCTGGCCGCACACTACAAGTTCGATGTGGAGACCCCCTTCAAAAAGCTGACCAAAAAACAGCAGCAGGTCATTCTGTTCGGCAGTGGCCAGACCCGCATCGACTTCAGCTACAGCAACGACCGGGGCGACGTCATCCAGCGGCGCCACCGTTTCGAGGGGGTCATCCCCAATATGGAGCGGCGCTATCGCGAAACCGATTCGAACATGGTTCGCGAGAACCTGCAGAAGTTCCTGCGCATGGCGGATTGCCCCAAATGTGAAGGCACGCGGCTACGTCAGGAGTCCCGCAACGTGTTCATCGGTGACTCCAACCTGCCGGAAATCACCCACGGCTCCGTAGAGCAGACCCTGGCCCATTTTAAAGCGCTGAAGCTGACCGGTCAGCGCGCCGCCATCGCCGAAAAGATTTTCAAAGAGATACAGGCGCGGCTGCAGTTTCTAGTTGATGTGGGCCTTAACTACCTGACTCTGGATCGCAGTGCTGAAACTCTTTCTGGCGGGGAGGCGCAACGCATCCGTCTGGCGAGTCAGATCGGTGCCGGACTGGTGGGTGTGATGTACATTCTCGACGAACCCTCCATCGGCCTGCACCAGCGGGATAATGAACGCCTGCTGCGCACCCTGGAACACCTGCGCGATCTCGGCAATACGGTGCTGGTGGTGGAACACGACGAAGAAGCGATTCGCTCGGCAGATTACCTCATCGACATAGGACCAGGCGCCGGCGTGCACGGCGGCAAGGTCGTAGCCAGCGGCACGCTGGACGATATTGTGGCAAAGAAGTCGTCCATAACCGGCCAGTACCTGTCAGGCAAGAAGGCCATACCCATACCGAAGCAGCGCAATGCTGTCGACTCAGAACAGCTGGTCACGCTGACCGGCGCTACTGGCAACAATCTGCAGAGTGTCTCCCTGTCGATACCGTGCGGACTGTTCACCTGTGTGACCGGGGTATCCGGTTCAGGCAAATCCACGTTGATCAACCAGACGCTTTATCCGCTCGCTGCTACCCAGCTGAACAAGGCCGAATCTCTCAAACCGGCGCCCTACCAAGAGATTGAAGGCATGTCGAATCTCGACAAAGTCGTCGACATCGACCAGAGCCCCATTGGCCGTACACCCCGCTCCAACCCCGCCACCTACACCGGCCTGTTCACTCCGATTCGCGAGTTGTTCGCCCAGGTGCCTGAGGCACGCACCCGCGGGTACAAACCCGGCCGCTTCAGCTTTAATGTCAAAGGCGGGCGTTGTGAGGCTTGTCAGGGTGATGGCGTCATCAAAGTTGAGATGCACTTTCTGCCGGACATCTACGTACCCTGCGATGTATGCAAGGGTAAACGATACAACCGCGAAACACTGGAGGTTCGCTACAAAGGCAAGAACATACACGAAGTGCTGGATATGACCGTGGAGGATGCCCGGGAGTTTTTCGACGCGGTACCCATGCTGGCCCGCAAGCTGCAGACGTTGATGGACGTGGGACTCTCCTACATTCGGCTGGGCCAGTCGGCCACCACGCTCTCCGGCGGCGAGGCCCAGCGCGTCAAACTCTCACGTGAGCTGTCGAAGCGCGATACCGGCAAGACCCTGTATATTCTCGATGAACCCACCACGGGACTGCACTTCCACGACATCGCCCAGTTACTTCACGTACTGCACCGACTGCGCGACGACGGCAACACCATTGTGGTGATCGAGCACAATCTCGATGTCATCAAGACAGCGGACTGGATCATCGACCTGGGGCCGGAAGGCGGTTCTGGCGGCGGCACCATTGTCGCCACCGGCACACCGGAGCAGGTTGCCAAGGCAAAGAAGTCGCACACCGGGCGATTTCTCAAGCCGATTCTACAACCCTGAGTTCGGCGGCCGACATGCCCCTCGGGGATAGGCAACAAACAACTCCCCGTTACGCAGCCGGGCCGAGTCCGGCACTCTATGTGCCGGACGTTCCCAACGCTTGTAATACCCCGGACCAACCAGCATTTCCCCGCTCAGCAGAACGAACCCGGGGCATTTATCACCGATCCGGGGGAAATGAGGCTCTATCAGTCCCCGCGACAGTTGCGCCCTGGCCCGGGCAAGAAATTCCTTGCGATCCGCCAGCACCGGCACCTGCCACTCGCCATAGGCTGGTAGCGCTGCGAGCATCGTGTCATCCAGATCGCCGAGGCTCACGAAAAAACCCTGCAGGTGTTTGATCTGAGCCTGGTCCAGTAAACCGGGCAGGGTGGCCAGTGCCGCAGGCGTGATCTTTGAGTGCCAGGGACCGGGTTCAATGACGTGGATGCCGGGCCGGCTGGGCTTCAACGTGAGCTCCACAGCGGTGGCAGATACGCTGAACAATGCACTCGCTAGCACCAATGCGGTTGCACACCATCGTTTTGTCGGGATGTTGCGTCGCTCCATTGAACCTCTGTCGTCGTCGGCAAAACTAAGTGGTTTCGCTGGCAACCCCGTAGTGACTTCAAGGCAGCCTCCGTTAATCTGAAGCTAAAGTAGCAGCAATGCCATATTCATGACACAAGCACTCCTGGCCAACGGTAACGGCCTCTGGGCAGCACACACCCGCCGATTTAACCGACGACACGTTAAGCGTTTCTTCCGAGCCTGGCGCAGGACCTGAACTGGAAGCTGCGAGCCGCATGGTAGTCGACCCGATAGACAACAAAGCCTCGATTCTACGATCGCGTACACGCTGTCGATCTGAGCACCAGCATACCCCAACAGCACTGGGATATCCTCGACATCACCGATGAGAGCTATACCCTCATATTCTGCTACCCGACTCAGGCCCTGCACGGGTATCGATGGTAGGATGGCCAGGTCCACACATCGAGCCGTCGGAGGATGTTGATCTGACCATGCGCAATCTCAGGGTACTGATAGCTGGCGGCGGTATCGGCGGGCTCACTACTGCACTGTGCCTTGCACAGCAGGGGTTCCAAGTAGATGTGTTCGAACAGGCAGCCGAATTCGGCGAGATCGGCGCTGGGTTACAACTGTCACCAAACTGCTCCAGAGTTCTCCACGCGCTCGGTCTGGAAGCCGCCTTGAACGGATGCGCCTTTCTGCCCGAAGCCACGCAATTCCGCAACTGGCGCAACGGCAAGGTGATTGCGGAAAACCAACTGGGCAACAGTGTCCGTGAACGATACGGCGCGCCGTACTACCACGTTCACAGGGGCGATCTGCTGTCCCTGCTGGTAGTCGCCGCTCGCCAGCAGCCAAACATAGGCCTGCACACAAGCAGCCGGGTGAGTGGCATCAGCCAAACTGATCAAGGCGTTTCCTTCAGGGTGGATTCAAGCGAGCGCCACGGCGATGTACTCATCGGTGCCGATGGCATTCATTCAGCGGTGCGAGCTGCGCTGTGGGGAGACCAGCAACCTCGCTTTACCGGCAACATTGCCTGGCGAGCCGTGGTCCCCGCCGCGCGGCTGCCAAACGATCTGATCCGCCCAATGTCCACCGCATGGTGGGGACCGCACAAACATTTTGTTCACTACTATGTGCGCAGGGGCGAATTGATCAACTGTGTCTGTGTCGTAGAGAAAGCAGGTTGGGAAATCGAGTCTTGGACCGAAACCGGCGATCATGCCGAACTGAAGGCTGACTTTGCCGGCTGGCACAACGATATCCAACAACTGATCGACAACATGGACCCGACCTCGCTGTTCAAATGGGCGCTACATGATCGCGAACCGATGACGCAGTGGCGCAATGGCCGGATTACCTTGCTGGGCGACGCCTGCCACCCAACGCTGCCGTTCATGGCCCAGGGCGCGGCCATGGCGATCGAAGACGCGGCCGTGTTGGCTCGCTGCCTGGTGGATGGCGATGCCGTTGCGCCCGCGCTACAACGCTATGAGTCGCTGCGCAAGCCACGAACCGCCGGCATACAGAACGGCTCCAGGCGCAATGCGACGGTGTTTCACCTTTCCGGCGTTAAGGCGTGGATGCGAAACCGTGCGATACGGGCCGCCGGCAGCCGCACGATGGACCGACTGTATGCCTACAATCCCCTGGAGGCTGCTACAGGCACTGCTGCAGCGCGCTGACACACGACTGCACATTTTCCCGGCGGGCAAGACAGACACTTCTGAGTGCCGGAATAGCCTATGTCGATCTGCCAGGCTCAAGGATGTTGGCAAACGCCGCTTCCATACCAGCGGAACCTGGTGCGGAGATCGGCAGCGTCAGATTGTTGGAGGTCTGAAATGCCTCACGCATCAGGCCCTTGATACCGGCCATAGCCACCAGCACGCGTGGGTGCACGTCGGACGGGCCCGGGCCCATCAGCGTGCGCGGGGTAGGAACAAAACGTGCGCAGGCGGCCATGATGACGACCGGCCGATTGCAGTTTTAGCTTTTGTTGTCTTCTTCGGGTTCGTCCGTGGAGGCTTCGTCTTCCACGATTTCCGCGTCTTCGATCTCCTCTTCAGACGCTTCAGCCTCGGTTTCCTCTACAACCTCTTCCGCTTCTTCGAAGTATTCCAGATCGTCGTCATCCAGATCTACAACCGGACGATCGACCAGCTCGATGAACGCCATTGGCGCAGCATCACCAGGACGATGGCCACACTTGAGAATACGTGTATAGCCGCCAGGCCGACCTTCGTAACGCGGACCCAGTTCGGTGAACAGTTTGCCGACAGCGGCTTTGTCACGCGTGCGGGAAAACGCCAGACGGCGATTGGCCACAGAGTCTTCTTTCGCCAGGGTAATCAGCGGCTCAGCAACACGGCGCAGTTCCTTGGCCTTGGGCAAGGTTGTCTTAATGATCTCATGCTCGATCAGCGACGAGGCCATGTTGCGGAACATGGCCTGGCGGTGCGACGAGTTGCGATTCAGCTGTCTGCCACTCTTACGATGACGCATTTTTCTTTCCTACCTAATGCTCTTTACGCTACACGGCCGCCCTGCAGGCTTGCCGGTGGCCAGTTTTCTATACGCATGCCCAGCGACAGACCGCGAGAGGCGAGCACGTCTTTGATTTCGGTGAGCGACTTCTTACCAAGGTTCGGCGTTTTCAGCAGTTCCACTTCGGTGCGCTGAATGAGGTCGCCAATGTAGTAGATGTTCTCAGCCTTCAAACAGTTTGCCGAACGTACGGTCAGCTCCAGATCGTCCACCGGGCGGATCAGAATCGGGTCGATCTCGTCCTGGGCTTCTTCCTGCTGTGGCTCTGCTTCGCTTTCCAGGTCAACGAATACCGCCAGCTGATGCTGCAGAATAGTTGCCGCTCGGCGGATCGCCTCTTCCGGATCGATGGTGCCGTTGGTTTCCAGATCGAGAATCAGCTTGTCCAGGTCGGTACGCTGCTCTACACGGGTGCTTTCTACACTGTATGCGACGCGACGCAGGGGGCTGTATGAAGCATCCAGGCGCAACACGCCAATCGGGCGACTGTCGTCTTCTTCGCTGATCGAATCTACCGGCACGTAGCCGCGGCCGCGGGTTACCCGAGCTTCGATACGGATCGCACCGCTGTCATTCAATGAACACACGACGTGATCAGGATTGGAAATCTCAACATCCTGGGTCAGCTGGAAGTCGCCGGCAGTAACCTGCCCGCCACCTTCTTTGGCCAGCGAAATGATCGCTTCGTCCTGATCATGCAGGGCCACGGCAATACCCTTGAGGTTCAGCAGGATGTCAATGACATCTTCCTGCACACCTTCCAGGGTACTGTACTCATGCAGCACGCCATCGATCTGTACTTCGGTAATGGCGCAACCCGGCATGGATGACAGCAGAATTCGGCGCAGGGTATTGCCCAGGGTATGACCGAACCCACGCTCCAAAGGCTCCAGCGTAACCTTAGCCCGCGTTGGGGAGTCGGACTGGATATCAATGTTTCTTGGGGTCAGGAACTCGTTCACCAACTGTGACATATATTTTGTCTCCTAGAGTGCGCCGGATGCGCTTCGTAACTAACTTTCGGTAACGGTCTGTCTTATTGACGGATTACTTCGAGTAAAGCTCCACAATGAGGTTTTCATTGATTTCCACAGGTAACTCCTCCCGATCGGGAAGGCGCTTGAAAACCCCTTCAAACTTGTCTGAATCGACATCGACCCAATCCACTGCGCCACGCTGGCTGGCCAGCTGCAGTGCCGCAGAAATGCGCAACTGCCCACGCGCCTTTTCTACAACCGCAACAACATCATCAGGCCGCACCTGATATGACGCGATGTTTACGACCTGCCCGTTAACCGCGATGGCTTTGTGTGAAACCAACTGGCGCGATTCGGCGCGCGTGGAACCAAAGCCCATGCGGTAAACTACGTTATCGAGGCGCGACTCCAGCAGCTTGAGCAGATTTTCACCCGTAGCGCCCTTCTGACGATCGGCCTTCTTGTAGTAGTTGCGGAACTGCTTTTCCAGCACACCGTAGATACGGCGTACTTTCTGCTTCTCGCGCAACTGCACGGCGTAGTCAGACAGACGGCCACGACGCACACCATGCTGACCAGGCGCATGATCGATCTTGCACTTGGAATCGATAGGACGGACACCGCTCTTCAAGAACAGGTCGGTACCTTCGCGGCGGCTCAGTTTGAGTTTTGGGCCAAGATATCGGGCCATAACTTACCTCTTTCTCTGCGCGCTTAAACGCGACGTCGTTTCGGCGGACGGCACCCGTTGTGCGGGATCGGCGTCACGTCGGAAATGCTGTTGATCTTCAGGCCTGCGGCGTTGAGTGCGCGTACTGCAGACTCACGACCCGGCCCCGGGCCTTTGACAAAAACGTCTACGTTCTTCATGCCAAATTCCAGCGCTGCGTTGCTGGCACGCTCAGCAGCTACCTGGGCCGCAAAGGGCGTGCTCTTGCGGGAACCACGGAAACCGGAACCACCCGCGGTGGCCCAGCAAAGGGTATTACCCTGGCGGTCACTGATGGAAATGATGGTATTGTTGAACGACGCGTGAATATGCGCGACTCCATCCATCACAACTCTTTTGGCTTTCTTACGCTCTGCCATCTGTTTTCTTCCTGTATTTCGCTATTGCGCGCTTACTTGCGAATCGGACGACGCGGACCCTTACGGGTGCGTGCGTTGGTGCGCGTACGTTGCCCATGCACGGGCAGATGCCGGCGATGACGCATGCCGCGATAACAACCCAGATCCATCAATCGCTTGATGTTCATCGAGGTCTCTCTGCGCAGGTCGCCTTCTACCGTCAGCTTGGCCACTTCGCTACGAATGGCATCGAGATTTGTCTCGTCCAGTTCGCCGATCTTCTGCGCCGGGTCGACGCCCGCGCCTGCACAGATCTTTTCCGCCGTGGTACGGCCAACGCCGAAGATGTACGTCAGAGAAATTCTCGCGTGCTTGTTATCTGGAATGTTTATGCCGGCAATACGTGCCATGGATACGCTCCGTTAAGTGTTCCGCTTAGCCCTGACGCTGCTTATGTCGGGGTTCCGCACTGCAGATCACACGCACAACGCCTTTGCGCTTGATGATCTTGCAATTCCTACAGATTTTTTTGACCGATGCTCTAACTTTCATAGGTTTTACCAATCAGATCCTTAAAACTATCCGCCCCGCGAACGACCGTAGCTCTGCAGATTCGACTTCTCCATCAGCTTGGCGTAGTTGCTGGACATAAGGTGGGACTGTATCTGGGACATGAAGTCCATAGCGACCACCACCACAATCAGCAACGCCGTACCACCCAACTGGAAGGTAATGTCGAAAGCTACGATCATGAATTCCGGCATCAGACAAACCAGCGTGACATACAGCGCGCCAAATACCGTAAGCCGGGTAATGACGTCGTCGATGTAACGCGCGGTCTGCTGACCGGGACGAATGCCGGGTACATAGGCGCCCTGGCGCTTCAGGTTATCCGCCACGTCCTTCGGATCGAACATGATGGCGGTGTAGAAGAAGCTGAAAAATATAATGCCGGCGGCAAACAGCAGAATGTACAGCGGCTGCCCCGGAGACAGAACCAGTGATACTTCCTGCATCCACGCCATGCCCGGATTGGTGCCGAACCATGTTGCCATGGATGCAGGCGCCAGCAGCAGGCTGGACGCGAAAATCGCCGGAATCACACCTGCCATGTTGATCTTCAGCGGCAGATGGCTGCTCTGGGCCTGATATACGCGACGCCCCTGCTGCCGTTTGGCATAGTTCACCGTGATCCGTCGCTGACCACGTTCTACCCGCACGATAAACCACACAACACCAACAGCGATCGCCGTTATGAGCAACAGCGCGATGATGTTGATCTGATTCTGACGAGCAGCCTCGAACACCTGACCCAGGGCCGCAGGAAAGCCGGACACGATACCGGCAAAAATCAGCAGAGAGATACCGTTGCCTATACCGCGCTCGGTGATCTGCTCACCCAGCCACATCATGAAAATGGAGCCGGTAATCAACGTCAGCGTCGACACGAAGTAGAACGTAAAGTTCGCATCAAAGGCCAGGCCCTGATTCGCCAGGGTTACCGTCAGTGACACTGACTGAACACTGGCGATTCCCAGAGTCAGATAGCGGGTGACCTTGGTAATGCGGCGACGGCCGGCATCACCTTCTTTACGCCACTGCTGAAACGTCGGGTACATCATGGTCAGCAGGTTCATGATGATGCTGGCGGTAATGTACGGAATCACACCCAGCGCCAGAATACTCATGCGCTCCCAGGCTCCGCCCGAAAACATGTTAAACAGCTCGAGAATGCCGCCCTGATTCTGGTTGAACAATGCCGCCAGCTGGTTCGGGTCTATGCCCGGCACGGGAATGTGTGTACCGACCCGGTAAACCAGTAAGGCGAACAGCACAAACAGCAGACGGCTGCGGAGTTCCGCCATGCCTGCCTGGTTGCCTGCCAGTTGGTTCGCCATGTCCTGGGGTGTGCTTGACATAATGCTTCTTCTATTGCGCTTATTGTGCTTCGGCTATCGAGCCGCCAGCGCCTTCAATAGCTGCTTTGGCGCCTTTGGTGACTTTCACGTCTGCGTCGGTAACTTTGAGCGCACGGCTCACGCTCCCACTGAGAATGACCCGCGCGCGGAGCATGTCGCGACGTACAACGTTGGCTGCCTTCAATGAGTCAAGGGTGATTTCATCACCTTCCACCTTGGCCAGTTCGCTGGTGCGCACTTCCGCGGTGATCATACCTACACGAGAGCGGAAGCCGAACTTCGGTATGCGCATCTGCAGAGGCAGCTGACCGCCTTCGAACCCGGGACGTACACCGCCGCCGGAACGCGCCTTCTGGCCCTTCTGACCACGCGCAGCAGTTTTGCCCCAGCCGGATCCGGGGCCGCGACCCACGCGGCGCTTGGCTTTCTTGCTACCCGCGCCCGGGTGCAGATCGTTCATTCGCATTACGCCTCTCCTTCCACGCGTACCATGTAGTACACGCGGTTGATCATTCCGCGCACGGCAGGGGTATCTTCCACCTCAACCGTGTGGCCGATGCGGCGCAGGCCCAGGCCGGCAACGCATGCTTTGTGTTTCTTCAGACGCCCGATGGGGCTCTTGGTCAATGTCACTTTCAATGTCTTGTCACTCATGAGTCAACAGCCTTAAACGTTAAGCGACGATATCTTCAACCGGCTTACCGCGCTTTTCGGCCACCTGCTGAGGCGACTTCATCGCCTTCAGCGCTTTGAAGGTTGCGTTGATCACGTTGACCGGATTGGTCGAGCCGTAGCACTTCGCCAGTACGTTATGTACGCCTGCGGCTTCCAGCAGCGCACGCATGGTGCCACCCGCGATGACGCCGGTACCTTCAGATGCCGGCTGCATGTAAACCTTGGAAGCTGCGTGGCGACCGGTAGTCGGGTACCACAGGGTGCCGCCGTTCAGTTCCACGTCAATCATGTTGCGACGTGCCGCTTCCATGGCCTTCTGAATCGCCAGAGGCACCTCGCGGGCTTTGCCTCGGCCAAAGCCGACCCTGCCATTGCCGTCGCCAACCACGGTCAATGCGGTAAATCCGAATATACGGCCGCCCTTTACTACTTTGGCAACACGATTGACCTGAACCAGTTTCTCGACCAGTCCTTCTTCGCGAACTTCGTCCGTATATGCCATTTAAAACTCCAAACCTGCTTCGCGCGCGGCATCGGCTAATGCCTTTACGCGGCCATGGTACTTGTACCCAGAACGATCAAAGGCGACTTCCGTAACGCCTGCCTGCTTGGCACGGTCAGCGACCAGGGCGCCGACTTTCGCCGCGGCATCCACATTGCCGGTAGATCCATCACGCAGGTCCTTGTCCAGGGTCGACGCCTGAGCCAGCACTGTATTGCCGTCTGCAGAGAGCACCTGGGCATAGATGTGACGCGGGGTGCGCGTAACCGTAAGACGGGTTGCGCCCATCTCACGCATCTTCATGCGTCCGCGGCGGGCTCGACGATGTCTACTTGCTTTCTTAACGTTCATGATTACTTCTTCTTGGCTTCCTTACGCCGCACATATTCGCCCTGATAGCGAACACCCTTACCCTTGTACGGCTCGGGGGGGCGGAATGCTCTGATTTCTGCACAAACCTGACCGACCTTCTGCTTATCGATGCCGGTGATGACGATTTCCGTCTGACTCGGCGTCTGCGCTTCGACCCCTTCGGGCAGCGCATACTCGACAGGGTGTGAAAAGCCCAGTTGCAGGGTCAGATTCTTACCCTGCGTCTGCGCACGATAACCAACGCCCTGCAGCTCCAGACGGCGCTCGAACCCGTCAGATACGCCGGTCACCATGTTCTGCGCAACCGCGCGCATGGTGCCTGCCAGAGCGGCTGCCTGACGGCTGGCACTTTTTGCTGCGAATCTCAGTGCGCCGTCTTGTTCATTGACAGCAACCTCACTGTGAATGCTCATGGACATTTCGCCCTTCGAGCCCTTCACCGCCAGATCCTGACCGCTGAGCTTCACCTCGACGCCAGATGGCAGAACAACGGGGGCATTAGCCACTCTAGACATTGTCTACTCCTAAAATACCGTACACAGCACTTCGCCGCCCACACCCTGGGCACGCGCGCGCTTGTCGGTCATGACACCCTTATTGGTGCTCACGACCGCGATACCTAAACCACCGCGAACCTGGGGCAGTGCATCGCACTCCTTGTAGATCCGCAGACCCGGCCGGCTGATGCGCTTGATCTCTTCGATCACCGGCACACCGCCGTGGTACTTCAATTCAACCGTGATGGTCGACTTCTGTTCATCGTCAGCTTCGTAGCCGTTGATAAAACCTTCATCGAGCAGCACTTTCAGAACGCTGCGCTTGAGCTTGGAGTTGGGCACGGCAACGCTCGTGTGACCCGCCATCTGCGCGTTACGCACGCGCGTAAGGAGGTCTGCTATGGGATCCTGCATCGTCATATTAAGTTACCTGACCTCTTACCAGCTGGCCTTGACAAGACCGGGCACGTCACCGCGCATCGCTGCTTCACGCAGTTTGTTACGTGCCAACCCGAACTTGCGGTAAACGGCGTGGGGTCTGCCGGTAACACCGCAGCGGCGTTGCTCACGCACGGGGCTGGCGTCACGGGGCAGCGCCTGCAGCTTGAGCTGTGCTTCCCAGCGCTCGTCATCCGACAGATTGCGATCGGCAATGGTTGCCTTCAGGGCGGCACGCTTGGCAGCGTACTTGACGCGAAGCTTGGCGCGCTTCTTCTCCCTTTCGATCATCGATGTCTTGGCCATAAAAAGTACTCTTTGCTTTGTCCGTTAGGCCTTCAACTACCCGCGGAATGGGAACTTGAATGCCTTCAAAAGCGCCAGCGCATGCTCGTTGCTGGTCGCGGAAGTGGTTACACAGATATCGAGCCCACGGATCTTGTCGATCTTGTCGTAATCAATCTCGGGGAACACGATCTGCTCCGTCACGCCCATGGCGAAATTGCCGCGGCCGTCGAAAGACTTCGGGTTGAGACCACGAAAATCACGGATACGAGGAATAGCAATGCTCACAAGGCGCTCGATGAAGTCGTACATACGCCCACTGCGCAGGGTCACTTTGCAACCGATGGGCCAGCCTTCACGGATTTTGAAGCCCGCTTCAGACTTGCGCGCGTTACAAACGATAGGCTGCTGGCCGGCGATGGCGGTCATGTCGGCAATCGCCGACTCCATCACTTTGCGGTCGGCAACGGCGTCGCCAACACCCATGTTGATCGTAACTTTTTCGATACGCGGCACTGCCATGATGTTCGCCAGGTCGAGCTCTTCTTTGAGCTGCGGGCGAATTTCATTGACATATGTTTGATGCAAGTTAGACATGCCTAGTCCTCGATGGGCTTGCCATTGGATTTGAAGACACGCACTTTCCTGCCGTCTTCGACTCTGATTCCAACCCGATCAGCCCGGTTGTCTTCGTGATTCCAGATCGCGACGTTAGAAGCCTGGATCGGCGCTTCTTTGCTCTTGATGCCACCCTGCTCGCCAATATTGGGATTAGGGCGCGTGTGCTTCTTGATCATATTGATACCAGACACCAGCAGGCGGCCGTCTTTCATGACCTTGAGCACTTCACCGCGGCGGCCTTTATCGCGCCCGGCGAGCACTACAACTTCGTCGTCTTTCTTTATCTTCAACATGGTGCGTCTCTTTAAATGACCTCAGGCGCCAGCGATACGATGCGCATGAAATTCTCGGTGCGCAGCTCACGGGTAACCGGCCCGAAGATACGCGTGCCCACCGGTTGATTCTGCGGGTTGAGCAGTACCGCGGCATTCTGATCAAACTTGATCAGAGAACCGTCAGGGCGGCGCACGCCCTTGCGCGTACGAACCACTACAGCGTTCATTACCTGGCCCTTGCGTACGCGACCACGCGGAATTGCTTCCTTCACGGTCACCTTGATGATATCGCCAATGCCGGCGTACCGACGTTTGGAACCGCCCAACACCTTGATGCACTGCACCTTGCGCGCGCCACTGTTGTCGGCGATTTCGAGCATGCTCTCTGTCTGAATCATGGCCTGTTAGACTCCGCCTGCTCGCTCGTCGATGCTGCGCAGCATCCACGTCTTGGTTTTAGACAGCGGCCGACACTCCACTACCGTAACGGTGTCGCCAACCTGGCAACTATTGTCTTCGTCATGCGCGTGCACCTTGCTGGATTTGCGCACGAACTTGCCGTAAACCGGGTGCTTGACGCGGCGTTCGATCAGCACGGTGATGGTCTTGTCCATACGATTACTGACCACCACGCCGGTGACCGCGCGGGCATTGCTCTGCTGTGCTTCAGCCTGCACTTCTGCTTCAGCCATTGGCCTTCTCCTTCATCACCGTCTTGACCCGGGCAATATCGCGTCGGGCTTCGCCCACCAGATGAGTCTGGCCCAGCTGACCGGAGGCAAACTGCATGCGCAGGGAAAACTCCTCTTTGCGCAGACGCAGCAACTCTTCGCCCAACTCGTCTACCGACTTGTCTCTAAGTTCTTGCGCTGTCATTACATTGCCGTCCGTTTAACAAATTGCGTTTTGAATGGCAGTTTCGCCGCCGCCAGATCAAATGCTTCACGCGCGATATCCTCTGGCACACCTTCCATCTCATATAGAACGCGACCCGGCTGAATCAACGCAACCCAGTACTCCACATTACCCTTACCTTTACCCTGACGTACTTCCAGAGGCTTCTTTGTGATGGGTTTGTCGGGGAATACCCGGATCCAGATCTTGCCGCCCCGCTTGACGTGGCGGGTCATGGCACGACGACCCGCTTCGATCTGACGCGCGGTCATACGACCACGACCGACCGCTTTCAGGCCATACTCACCAAAGCTGACCTTGCCGCCGCGCTCTGCCAGACCGCGGTTGCGGCCTTTGTGCATCTTTCTAAATTTCGTTCTCTTCGGCTGTAACATGTTATTGCTCGATCACCCGGCTCAGGCCTGCTGCGCGGTTTCTTCCGCCTGCCCGATCACCTCACCTTTGAAAATCCACACCTTGATACCCAGAATGCCATAGGTTGTCAGCGCCTCGGCGGTTGCGTAGTCGATGTCCGCACGCAGGGTGTGCAGCGGCACACGACCTTCGTGATACACCTCGGAGCGCGCGATCTCGGCGCCACCCAGGCGGCCGGCAACGCGCACCTTGATGCCTTCGGCACCCAGGCGCATGGCATTCTGGATTACCCGACGCATGGCGCGGCGGAACTGCACCCGGCGCTCAAGCTGCTGGGCAACGTTTTGCGCTACCAGTTGTGCATCCAGTTCCGGCTTACGGATCTCTTCGATGTTGACGTGCACCGGCATGCCCATTTTCCTGGACAGCTCGCCGCGCAGACGCTCAACGTCTTCGCCCTTCTTGCCGATCACAATGCCGGGTCGCGCAGTGTGAATGGTGATACGGGCGGTTTGCGCCGGGCGCTGAATCTCGATGCGGCTGACGGATGCATCCGCCAGGCGCTTGCGCAGATAATCGCGCACTTCCAGATCATTGAGCAGGTAGTTCGAGTAGCTCTTCTTGTCGGCATACCACACAGAGGAGTGGTCTTTGACGATGCCTAGTCGAATACCAGTTGGATGTACTTTCTGACCCATAGTTATCTCAACTTATTAGCTGTCGGAAACAGTCACGGTGATATGACTGGTTCTCTTGAAAATTCTGTCGGCGCGACCTTTAGCCCGGGGCCGGATGCGCTTCATGGTCAGGCCTTCATCGACATAGATCTCTGAAATTTTCAGCTCGTCGATATCTGCGCCTTCGTTGTTTTCCGCATTGGCAATGGCGGATTCCAATGCTTTACGAACCAGCACCGCACTTTTCTTAGTGCTGAAGTTCAGGATGTCGAGGGCATCGGCTACCGGCTTGCCACGCACCTGGTCTGCCACCAGACGTGCCTTCTGTGCCGAAATTCGCAGCCGACGGGCCTTTGCACTGACTTGCATCGTTACTTCCTCAATCTTTCCTAGCGCTTCGCTTTCTTATCTGCCGCGTGTCCGCGGTACGTGCGCGTGGGCGCAAATTCACCCAGTTTGTGCCCGACCATGTCTTCGTTGATCAGCACAGGCACGTGCTGACGTCCGTTGTAAATGGCGATGGTGAGACCAACCATTTCCGGTAAGACCATGCTGCGGCGCGACCAGGTCTTGATGGGCCGACGCTCGCCGGCGGCCGCTGCGGTCTCTACCTTCTTCATCAGATGGGTATCGATGAAGGGACCTTTGTAAAGTGATCTTGGCACTTAACTTTCTCCTGAACCTGATTAGCGCTTACCGCGGCGACGCACGATGAGCTTGTCGGTACGCTTGTTCTTACGCGTCTTGTAACCCTTGGTAGGTAAACCCCAGGGCGATACCGGGTGGCGGCCACCGGAGGTCTTACCTTCACCACCACCATGCGGGTGATCGACCGGGTTCATCGCCACACCCCTGACAGTGGGGCGCTTACCGCGCCAGCGACTGGCGCCGGCCTTACCCAACGAGCGCAGGTTGTGCTCACTGTTACCGACTTCACCCAGGGTCGCGCGGCACTCGGCCAGAACGCGGCGCATTTCGCCGGAACGCATACGCAGAGTGGCGTAACCGCCTTCACGGGCAACCAGCTGACATGAACCACCGGCGCTGCGCACCATCTGCGCGCCTTTGCCGGGCTTCAACTCGACACAATGGATGACTGAACCTACAGGGATGTTGCGCAGAGCCATGGTATTGCCCGCGCGGATCGGTGAGCTTGCACCGCTCATCAGTTCATCGCCAGCAGCTACGCCTCTCGGTGCGATGATGTAACGACGCTCGCCGTCTCTGTACTTCAGCAGAGCGATGTTCGCGGTTCTGTTCGGGTCGTATTCCAGGCGTTCAACAACCGCAGGGATACCATCTTTGTTCCGCTTCCAGTCGATGATGCGGTAGTGGTGCTTGTGCCCACCGCCACGATGCCGGGTGGTGATACGACCTGCATTATTGCGCCCACCGGTTTTGCCCTGGGCCTCCAGCAGCGACTTGTAGGGCGCACCCTTGTGCAGCGACTTATCGACAACCTTGACTACGAAGCGGCGCCCCGGAGAAGTTGGTTTTGCTTTGACAACAGCCATCTTACTTACCTATTACCTATGCGCCTGACCTATTCCGTCACCATGTAGTCGATCTCTTGACCGGCTGCCACGGTGATATAGGCCTTCTTCCAGTTCTTCTTGCGCGTAACGCCACGGGCGTTGCGCTTGACCTTGCCTTTGACATTGGCAGTAGTGACTTTTTCAACGGTGACCTTGAAAATGGTCTCTACCGCTTCGCGGATCTCGGCCTTGGTGGCGTCCACAGCAACTTTGAAAGCGTACTGATTAGCCTTATCGCCAAGGATGGTCACTTTTTCAGAGACGTGCGGCTCACGCAGCACGGTGTAAACTCGTTCCGGATTCATGCCAGCGCCTCTTCTAGTTTTTTCAGCGCGCTGACAGTTATGAGCACCTTGTCATGACTGATGAGACTGACCGGATCAACGGCCTGCACATCGCGCACGTCTACGCCCTTCAGATTGCGCGCAGCCAGATAAAGATTCTCATCTACCTCTTCGGTAACGATGAGTGTGCTGGCGAGATCGAGGGATTTGAGTTGGTTGAGGAGGGCTTTGGTCTTGGGAGCGTCTACATTGAAGGACTCAACGGCTACCAGGCGGTCCTGGCGAATCAGCTCGGATACGATGCACTGCAGGGCCCCGCGGTACATCTTGCGATTCACCTTCTGGGAATGATCCTGGGGACGTGCTGCGAAAGTTACGCCGCCACTGCGCCAGATCGGTGAACGGATGGTGCCTGAACGTGCACGACCGGTGCCCTTCTGACGCCATGGTTTGCGACCGCCGCCGCGCACATCAGAGCGCGTTTTCTGCGCGCGGGTGCCCTGGCGTGCGCCGGCCATATGGGCAACGACCACCTGGTGTACCAATGCTTCGTTGAATTCGCGTCCGAAAGCTGCGTCAGATACTTCGACGCTGCCTCCGTTTGCCGCCAGATCGAGATTCATCAGTTAGCCTCCCCTTTTCTGGTCTTCACGGAAGGACGGATGTAAACGTCACCACCCGCAGGGCCGGGAACCGCACCCTTTACCAGCAGCAGGTTTTTGTCAGCATCTACCCGGATCACTTCGAGGTTCTGGGTGGTGGTTTTCACTGCACCCATGTGACCGGACATTTTCTTACCTTTAAATACGCGACCCGGGGTCTGGCACTGGCCAATCGAACCCGGGGCACGGTGAGAAATCGAGTTACCGTGGGTGTTGTCCTGGCCACGGAAGTTCCAGCGCTTGATGGTGCCCGCGTAGCCCTTCCCTTTAGATACGCCGCGAACATCGACTTTCTGCCCGGTTTCAAACTGCCCTACCGTCAACTCACCGCCAACAGCCAATTCTTCGAGGTCTTCGCTGGCGAATTCCCACAGACCACGGCCAGCACCGGTATTGGCCTTGGCGAAATGACCAGCTTCAGGCTTGGACACCCGGTTCTGCTTCACTTCGCCCGCGGTGACCTGCACGGCACTGTAGCCGTCCGTATCACCGGTTTTGATCTGGGTAATTCGGTTGGGCTCGGCTTCGATGACCGTGACCGCAACAGATTCCCCATCATCCGTGAAGACGCGGGTCATACCCGATTTTCTACCTACCAGTCCAATTGCCATTGGTCTCTTCCTGTATAACCGCGATGCGCCAGCTGACACATCAAAATAACGCGTAAAAAGCCCACTCCTTCGAACTCTCTAAAGAGGCGAAAGATGTGTGCTTATAAAGGCCTACGCCTTACACCGGCTCCCTATCGGAACCTTTTTACTTCTACCGGGCGACATCTATAGCTGCCCGGTCAGCGGCTGTCGTTCATTTCATTCAGGTACTAACAGGAACTACGCCGCCACAAATTCTGTCAAAATCAGTTCAAACTGATCTGAACTTCGACCCCCGCCGCCAGATCGAGCTTCATCAGCGCGTCTACGGTCTTTTCGGTGGGCTCAACGATATCCAGCAGCCGCTTGTGGGTACGGATTTCGTACTGGTCCCGGGCGTCTTTGTTGACGTGGGGTGAAATCAGTACGGTGAAACGCTCTTTGCGGGTAGGCAGGGGAATGGGCCCCTTGACCTGAGCACCGGTGCGCTTGGCGGTATCCACGATTTCCTGGGTGGATACGTCAATTAAACGGTGATCGAAAGCCTTCAGGCGAATTCGAATACGCTGGTTCTGCACCTATTACTCCAAACCTGTCAGTTGCACAGCCACCCGAACCTCGCCGTTTCCGGCTAATTCGGACTGGATAACATTGTTAAAGAACCGGACCTTCAACTTCCAACTTCAGTTGTAAATTCCACCAACTTCAGTTGTGAATTCCGCGCTTTCCGGAGGCTAAAAGGCCCCTCTCCAACCGCTTTACCCCTTATATGTCGGGCTCCGCTAGGATTGAGACTTCCAATAGTTCCGCAAACGACTCTTTCCGCTTTCAGCCCTTGATGCAGCTGAATCCAACGCACGCACGGGCCCCTCGAAAGTGGGAGGCGAACTATACATACGCATAAATCGATGTGCAACTGTTTGATAGGGGCTGTGTCGCCGTGCGGCTACTGCGACAAGCTCCTCGATTCAAGGACGAACTCATCCTCTTAAGAATGATCTGTATCTGCTGCAATGAGCTTCTGGCTGCTTTCTCCTGCGAGCCCGCGGATTCCAGCCGTCTTGCGTAGGGCGGCGAACGCAGGCTGGTATTTCTACTGTGCTGGCTCTTCGCTCAATAAAGGAATGATCTTGAGCAGCAGACTGCCTCTCGGACAGAACTCTTCAGGACAGTCAGATGGATCCAGCGGGTTCAGTCCCAACTCAACCTCCTGGCCATCTGGGACAGAGTCACCGTCTGTATCCGGATTGAGCGGATCTGTGCCCGCGCTGACCTCCTGACCATCTGGGAGAGAGTCACCATCTGTGTCCGGATCGAGCGGATCTGTGCCCGCGCTGACCTCCTGACCGTCATTGAGCCCGTCGCCATCCGAATCGTAGATCAGAGGGTCGGTACCAATGGCAACTTCGTCAAGGTCCGAGATCCCATCGTTGTCATCATCCGAATCTGCAGAATTAGGTATACCGTCGTTGTCCGAATCAACGTCCAGCGAGCCGCTTATCGTTATAGGTAATGGGCTGTTTGCACCATCGTGCTGTATGGAAAAGGTTACGCTGAACGTTGGTGTGTTCAAGGGGCTGGTATCAAGCGAAATCGTGCCGCAGATCTGATCTCCCGCCGCAAGTATATTGTTGGCGCCCGTCCAGGATAGACCTTGAGAGGTAGTAGCAATAACTCCAATATTGATCGGAAAAGCGCCGCTATTGCTGGCACAGAGCTCGTCGCTGAAGATGGTGCCTGGATCCAAAAGCCCTGTAGCGAATGACGATGCATTGGTCGTCAGCGAGGGCAGATTGTCTAACGCAACCGAAGGTGTTGAGTAGGGCAAGTAAGCAAACTCGGGGTGCAGCAGTGTGAGGTCGTCTACCACAGGCACGTAATCTTGCAACGGTAAATGAACAACAGCTGAGAGGGGCTCACCTGTTGCGAAGTAGTCTGCCCAATACCCAAACACCAAACCAGAATCATCTGCCGTAAAAGACGGAGACTCGAGTGTATTTGAAAGCGGATGGTCATAGTCATCACTCACGCTTTGCAAAGCACCGGTCGCTAAGTCGTACACTACCAGGTACGAGTTGACGCCAGTCGGTGTAGACGCTTCTCGGTCGAACAATTCGAATACAACGAATTGATCAGTGACGCTGGCGAAGCTCGGATAACCCAAATCAATATTCTTAGCTTGAGCCTGGAATGGGTATGAGATTTCTCCGCTGATTAGATCCAACACGCCTATCGACCAGTACTTCACTGCAGATGGATTACCGCATTGTGTTAAGTCTATTTCCGCACATGTTACGTAATCGAAGATGAGCCTGCGGGAGGTTGGATCTGACCTGACAGATCCGACAAACTCAACAAGTCTCTGCGCGGCACCCTCAGTGAAGCTTGGTCCGGTGACCGGATACTCAGTGAGGGCTGCAGTGTCTAGGTTGTAGGCGAATATCGTTGGAGATTCTTCAACCGTGAGAATCAGCGTTGCGGAATCTTGAGTGACGGTTAACTCCGATATCGTCAAACTCTCGTCCAGAACAAGGGGTTCTTCATCTCCGGCCGAGCTCAACAGGTAGTATACGCCGCTGCTGCCTTTGAAGAAAACAACGGAGCTACCATTGGCAAAGGTCACCATAGATGGGCGCTTGAACGCTAACGTCTCGGTTGTAGTGGGGAGAAAGAATCCGGTTTCACCGTCAGCCGCTGGTGGTGAATTCAAGTAGTTTTGCAGGGTCAGCGTATAAGTACGATCGGGGAGTGGAATCGAAGTCTGGCCGAGTTCCGGAATCAATGCGGCCACCCAGTTTGCGCCATCAACCTGGGGCATTATTGGCGAGTTTGTGATGTCCGCTGCATCCGCGGGGATGCCCACTTGACTCCATGCTTCAACAACAGCGTTAGCTTGTGGCGAAGCGGCGCCGAATAAGGATTCAGCAAGGGATTGCATCATCAGAGCTGCATCGTTAAACGTTGCGTTTCTGTCGAGTGCCCGTAGAGTTGCGAACGCAAGCGTTTCAGCCGTGCTTCGACCGACGCTGGTGCCCAGACCTTCCAAACTCAATCCAGCAGCGAGCAGATACAGCGCTCTATTCGGGATGCCGCTGTTGATATGGACTCCGCCGTAGTCATCGGCTGTATAGACGAAATCAGCGAAGTGGCTGGGCTGACCTCCCGCATTCGGATTCGCGAGGCTTCGCAAAAAGGTGCCCGGCTCGACAAGAATATCCTCCCCAACCAGCCAGTCATCAGGGTCCAAGGCAGCCCCGAAGAAATCTGCGAATGATTCATTCAGCGCGCCTGATTGATTGCGGTACTCTAAATTCGACGTGCTCACGATTACGCCATGAGTGATCTCATGCGCCATGACATCCAGTGACGCGGCCCAGTTGCGCTCCGCCACTCCATCGCCAGCACCAAATGCAAACCTGTCATCGCCATAAGCAAAGGCGTTGCTGTAGTTACCATTGACCAAAATGGTGATGTCTCTTCCATTTTCATTGACTGCTGCATAGCCATGTTCATCCCTGAAGTAGTCAACCAGCCGCTGTGCATTTCCCAGTGCTGAAACTGCGGCAGGGTCCCATCCGCTTGTCGCGCTGGAGGATGTAACGATCTGAGCACCTTGTAATGGTTGCTCCAATGTGGAATTCGGGGCGCTATAGATTTGGGTCTGCTGGCCTACCGGAAAGCGGGTATCGATCATCGAGTAGGTGGTGGCTACCTGATCGGCTTCGAAAGCTAGTATTTCACCATCCAGGTCTGTGCCCTGAGCAGGCACGGCGACTTCGTACGTAAGTGGTAGCGTTCGAGCGATCTGTTGTGTCTCCGCATTAACCACCACTTCGTACCGCTCAGCTGCATTGAACTCGGCTACATAACGGTAACCCAGAAAGTCCTCTCCGCCCTCTCGAGCGATACCCCGCTGTAGGTCTGATATCTCCACGCTGGTCCCGGCGGGTTTCTCCATCTTTACGTTGAGGTCACGCGCTAGCGCTTGTTTGTTGGGCGCGGGTATGGATTGAGCGAAATCGACGACAGGTTCCGAAAACTCTCCAATGGCAGCCACTACCTGATCGTTGTTGTTCGTGATAACGACGTCGTGATCCCAGGCGGGAAGCCCGTTGAATGACTTGCTGACCCGGGTTGTGCAGATATATGCATCGCACTTGGAAAGGAGACGTTTTTCTATGTCAACACTTGCGTCCAGGCCGAAGAATTCTGAGTTTTCCGTAACCAGAGTATCAATCGCGACGTTCGTATTGGCTTCGTCCAGCGCGAGACCTGGAACCCTGAGCGTCGTGTATACGGCACTTAGATTTCCGGCACCATTCAGAGAAACTCTTGCCGGTTTTTCAGCATTGTATTTCTCTTCCAGACTTCGCAGCTCTTGTGCTTTCGCCTCATCTAGTGTCTGGGTCTGGCCGGAGTCTCGTTTAGCGCGATCAATGGCCTGTGTCAGCGGTGTTATAACCGATTGTGCGTATTCCCTGGCCACTTCCGACGCCACGGTGTTTGCATTTGCGGGTACTTTACGCTGATGTGGTCCGCCAGATGGTGATGGGAGGGTATCGCCGCGATGTAAAAGGGCGTTGAGGTCTGACGTCGATTGCGCAGAGCTGATGCCGGCAGATGGTAGTGGTATGACCTCATCATCATAAGCTGTAAAGATCGAAACAGCGGTGGCCAACAAAAGACAAAGCCCCATTACCCACTTAGTGCGCGACATTCCTTTCCTCACTAGCTCTCTGAAACTGCTTTCCAGTTCAAGACTATTCTATTCCGAGTGAAAAGCAAAAATGTAGATCTTGCGCACCTTTTTGGACACCTGACTGGCGTATCTATGCACCACCGGAATGCACCCTAACACAACACCCCGGTGCCGCCTTAGGAGTTAATGGTCGCCGACCCTGAGGTCGCCGTTATGCTTCCTGCACCAGCTCGTCGACGCGCCGACGGGCGGCATCCCTGGTGGTGAACCAGTTCTGATTGATGGCCAGATACTCTGCCTCTTGCGCCGGCAGATCCATGTCTTTGAATATGGCGCCAACCGGACATGCCGCCTCGCAGACCGCGCAGTCGGTGCATACATCAGCGTCGATAAAACACATGCGATCGCTATCATCACCATGGATGCAGTCGACAGGGCAAACCTCTATGCAGGACTGATCCATTACATCGATGCAGGCGGAGCCAATCACATAGGTCATGGTTTGCGGCCTCCAGGGGCAATCAGTAGAGTAGCAGGCAAGCGTACAACATCAGGATAGGCGGCGCATGGCTTCGATATTCGAGGATCTGGCCCGGGAGGCGCAGCGCGAAAGCGAGCCTTTCCCACTCATGCCGGTCGGCAAAGCAGTCGACATGGGTACCGCTGCAGATGGCACTCCCCTGATTGATCCGCGCATCTTCGACACGCCTGAATTCTTCCGCAATCCGTACCCTTATTACCGCATATTGCGAGACCACTATCCGGTCTATCACGATAAGCTGCATAACACCTACTGGGTAACCCGCTACGACGACATCACCGAATGCTATTTCGACGATGAGGGGTTCAATACCATTCCGAAAGGCAGCTCCAGCGGCGTACTGGGCAACACCCAACTGGAGCTTTCAGGAATCGAGCACCGGCGCCGGCGTAACCTCTACGGGCAGCACCTTGTCGGAAAATCTCTGAAGCTCAGGGTTCCCGCCATCGAACGCCTGGCGCGGGAGATGATCGAGCATTGGGATGCGCTTGCCGCAGAGGATTCGGAATATGTCGTCGACGCGGGAACCCGGCGCACAATCGAGCTCGGCAAAGCATTTGCCGATGAGTTTCCTATTCGCGTGGTATGCGAGGTACTTGGCTTCCCCAGCGAGGCCCGGGCTGACTTCTACTACTGGTACAACTCGATGATGAGCGGACTGGGCGGCTCAGCGACCCACAAGCAGGGCCTCGAAGCGCGCCAGCATCTGGAAGATTATGTCGCCGGCATCGTTGAAGAACGGCGCAAAACGCCCACCTTTCTTTACGACGAAGCCGGCAACCCTACCGGCAAAGACATCATCACCAAACTCTGCGAGACCAGGATCGACGGCGACTATCTCTCCACAGAAGAGATCACCTCGAACATCGTCCTGATTGTCGGGGGAGGCGGAGAAACCACTCGCGGCGCCATCATGAATCTGTGGTGCCTCATGCTGCGGCACCCGGATCAGTTCCATGCCGTGCTGGCCGATCCAGAGAACTGGGACAGAGCGTTTCATGAGATGTTGCGCCACTCTTCATCCATTGGCGGGCAGCCACGGCACAATACCTTTGATATAGAAATGCACGGCGTGAAAATCCCCGCAGGTTCGCTGATGCAGATGGTGGATTTCTCCGCCAATCACGATGAGCGCGTTTTCAAAGACCCCGAGTCGTTCAACATTTTCCGTGACGATCTCTACACCGGCAAGCTCCTGCGCAGCGGATTCCGCAAGGACGGCATGTGTAATCACATGGCGTTCGGCGTGGGGCCACATCTTTGTCCTGGCGCGTGGATCTCCCACCAGGAAACAGTCGGCGGCTCGCAAATTCTGTCGAAGGTCATGAAAAACGTGTGCATTCGGGAGGATCTCATGCCCAGAGACATCGACGGTGTCTCGCCGGCGCCCATGGGAATTGTGTCGGTGCGCGCACTATGGCTCGAGTTCGACCGGGAATAAAGATGGCCGAGCAGAATACAGGAGTCGCCGGACGCAACGGCGTCGTCATCCAGACCCATCACAGCAACGGCAGCGGCTTTCGAACATATGAAGTCCATCAGCGCGAGCGCGTTGGCGAAAGCACGGACAAAATCAAACCTCAGCAGTTGATCAGCGACGAGCACCGGCGCAACCCCTATCCTCTGTTTGAGGTGCTGCGGGAGCATTACCCGTTCTACCGGAACTGGATGTCGAACAGTTACTGGGTCACCCGGTACAACGATGTCACGTCCATTTTCGTGGACGAGGGCAATTTCGAATCCCGCTCAAATGCATGGAGGTACGGGCTCGACGACCTCGGGCAGAACGTCGGCCAACAGCTGGATTTCCTTAACAGGGAAGCGTCTGTATTCGACAACGGGGTAGCTGAACGGGTCCATGAACTGGCTGCGGGGTTCACTGGCGGTGACCTTGTTACCGACATTATTGGTCCGCTTGTCATACGGCTGACGGGTGAGCTGTTCGAGGTAGCCGAAGCGGATCAGCAAAAATTTGCACACCTGATCTGGCAGGCAAAGCGCGGCACCGGCTGGGACCCGGACTTACAGCTGCAGGGCAGGCACGCCATCGAATCACTGCGTAAGCTGCTCGGCAGCGATGACCGGGTCGCCACACTGCTCGAATACGACTTCGAAACGCTGTTCGGTGGCCTGGCTAATCTCTGGTTTGTGCTGCTGACGAACAGGGCAGCATACGAGCAGGCCAGCGGCGATGCGCGATTGATGAAACTCGCCTGGCTGGAAACCCTGCGCCATTCAACGCCGATACTCTGCACTGAGCGCTTCGCGCGCCATGAAGTGGAGCGATTCGGCAAATTGATCCCCAAAGGCGCGCTGCTCATTTGCGCAGCAGGTGCTGCGAACCGTGATCCACGGGTTTTTTCAGACCCGTACTCATTCATCGTCGACCGGCGCGACCTGGCGCAACGGGAACCGCGCGGCCAATATCGAGCGGACGGGCTAGCCTCGGGTATCGCATTTGGTCTGGGCAGACCTTCCAGGTACCCGGCGGTACCCGAAGACCGACCGCGCTCGCGCTACGCGCTGATCCGTGACACGGCCGTGGCGATATCGATGGCGCTCATCGAAACCCTCGAGCGTATCGACCTGGTTGCCGGGTCGCAGCCGGCGTTGACCTCGCTAAAGCCGGGAGAAATGCATGCCTGCTGGTCGCTACCGGTAACCACTGGCTAGCAATCAGCCGGTGATCTTACCGTGGGCGGCGGGTTGCTCCCCGAGTGTCACCGGCTCGCCGACCCACGCGCCGAAGTTTTCTCCCGTTCGCCCGCTCGCCATGATATCGATCAGCTGCTGGGCGATATCGGCGGCGTTCAGAGTGTTCTCGGCAAGCCCTGGAGGCAGTTCGCCGTCGCGGAAGAAACCACGCAACATCGGCGTATCTACCGCGCCCATGCACATGCCGTTGACGCATATGTTGTGCGCAGACAGCGTCTTGGACCAGGCGTCCGTGAAGCCGTTGAGCGCCCACTTGGATGCGTTATAGAGGTCCGTGTCCGGTTGATTCGTGCCAGACGACTTCGCCGGGAGAACGTAGTAGGTGGAAATGTTGACGATGTGGCCTCGCCCATGGGCGATCAGATGAGGCGTTGCCGCCCTTGACAGCATCAGCACACCCAACAGATTGGTGTCCATGATGTAGTCCCAATCCGCCAGCGCATCTTCCCAGCTTGAATCCACCGGGGTGCGCCGCCAGGTGCCCGCATTGTTGAGGACGACCTCTACAGGACCCAGTTCGGCGGCCCTGGCAATCACCGACTCCACGTCTGCCTGACGGCTGACATCTGCCACCAGCCCATTGGGCAGTCCGGTCACCGTCGAGTCGACATCGAACGGCAAAACCGCATATCCTTCGCGGGCCAGCCGATGGGCAAACGCCAGTCCAAGACCGCGTGCCGCGCCGCTCACAATAGCCACGGGCGCGCTCATTTGACGGTGACCTCAATCTGGTGCGGCTGAACATAGATCTGCTGCAGAGGCGCCTCCAAAGCCACCGGTCGGCCCACACAGAAATTGATGTTCTGCGCATTGCGCCCACCGCAGCCCTCCTGCAACAGCTCAATCAGCACGCGCGCATTGTCTTCGGCCCGCATCCACGTAGCTACTTCGTCGGGTGGAGGAGCAGAATTGTAGAATCCGCGGATCATGAACGTGTCCGTCGCACCCATGCAGAATTGATTAACGCGAATGCCGTGTGGGGCCAATGCCTTGGCCCACGCATAAAGCAGGCCATTAAGCCCCCACTTGGCGGCGTCATACAGGTCCATGGTGTCCCCACCACCCGTGGGTCTGGGTGATTGCGCCCACGGGCAGGTCTCCAGCCTGGGGCACACCTGCCACGGTGTACCGCAGGTCACCATATGATCGGTGGCGATATTCACGATCTCGCCACCGGTACCCTGTTCGATGAGAATGGGCATCACCGCCCTGCCAAACAGGAACTGACCCTTGAGATTGGTGCCGACAACACTGCCATAGTCATCGACGGACTTTTCGAGGCTGTCAGTTGCTCGACTGCCGGCCCAGACGCCGGCATTGTTGATCAGGATGTCTACCCTGCCGAAGGCTTCACGGGCGCCATCAACAACCGCTCGGACGTGACTCGGGTCAGCCACATCACCCTGCCAGCCCACCGCCTGCACGCCCAGGGCTTTGAGCTCATCGACAACGTCGCTCAACTCATCGCGGACATCACAAAGCGCGAGGTTTACCCCGGCCCCTGCCAGCGCTCGGGCATAGGCCCGCCCGAGTCCGACCGCCGCACCGGTAACTATGGCCGTTTGGTCTTTAAGCAGTCGCATCGCTAGCGCGGCGGATTCGCGGCAAGAATTTTCATCAGCCGCTCCCAGTACCCAAGCGATGCGTAGAAGGTCTTGACTGGAATCTTTTCATTGAGCCCGTGAGCATAAGCCTCCTGGGGATTCATGAAGCTGCCGGAAGAGCCGTACACAGGGATACCCACCGAACGATATTCCTTACCGTCCGTTCCATAACTGGCCATAAACGGAATCAGGCGCACGCCCTGATATTCCTGAATAGCTTCACCAACAGCCGCAACAATGTCTTCACGCATGGGCGATGCCGGGGCCATGCCACCGGCCTGCAGGGGCGTCATTTCCACTTCGCCGTCATCGATTACCCGGGCCAGGGTTTCGTAGATCTCTTCCGGGTGCACGCCTGGCATGATCCGGCAGTTCACGGTTGCTGAGGCAGATTGCGGCAGCGCGTTCTCCGCATGACCGCCCTCCAGCATGGTCGCCACACAGGTTGTGCGTATGACGGTGGACAGCAGCGGATGGCGGCCGACGACGTCAGCGGCTGCTACATCCGAGGGATCTGCAATCAGCGCTTCGATAGCACTGACCGTGGGCTGGTCAGAAACTGCGGCGGCAGCCTCGAGCATGCCCACGGAGATTTCATTCAGCATGACGGGGAATTTGAATGCCCTGACTTTCAACAGCGCTTCAGCCAGCTGATAGATCGCGTTGTCATCCCGCGGCGCTGAGCTGTGTCCACCCGGATTGCGTACGGTAAAGCGCCACGACTGATAGGTTTTTTCCGCACCCTGGATGTAATAACCAAGGGGCGTGCCATCCGGCGCGAGCACGCCGGACAGCGCGTCGGCATTGATGGCGTATTCGATATTGAGGGTGTCGCGCAGTTCGTTGGCGAAATGCCGCGCCGAGAGCATGCCGGTTTCTTCATCGGCGGTAAGCATCAGCACCAGGTCGCGCTCGGGTACGTAGCCCTGTTGTTTGAGCTTGATGAATGTCGTGGCCAGCCCGACCACACCCGCTTTGTTGTCCGCCGTGCCACGCCCGATGAAATAGCCGCCGCGCTCGGTCAGCGTGAAAGGGTCCAGTTCCCAGTCTTTGCGGAACGCTGTAACTACATCCATATGGGCCAGCAGGCCGATGCCCTTGAGCAACCTGTCACGGCCGGGATAACGCACCAGTAACGCTACGATATCGTCTTCGATCGGCACCTCGGTGACATTTTCATCGGCAAACCCGGCGTCACGAAACCGTTGCGCCAGATAACTGGCCATGCGCGGGGTTTCCCGTCCGGTCACCGACGTGTCTATGGCGATCACGTCCGCGAACATCTGGCGTGCCATGGCCTCATGTTCCGTTAATGTCTGGGCGCTGACCGCACACGTAGCCAAGGCCAGGCAGGCAGGCAGAATCAAATTGGTTAGCGTTTTTGTTTTCATCGAGCCAAAACTCCTCGGAAAAATTCGCGGTACTCCCTCACCCTAGGCGAAGGTCATGCCCTGGTAGCCACTGGCGGCGACTTCGTCGCACTTTTCCCGGTACAACGGCGCGCCGCCGGCATAGAGCAGGAAATTGCGCGCCTGACGGCCGGGGATGTTGCTGTTGATGCCGTTGAACCAGGAATCCACCTGGGTCAGCAGCAGGCGCCGGGCGCTGTCATAAACATGTGCCGTCCACTGCTCTACAGCTTCTGCGGTGGGCTCCACGCGCTCCAGATTGTGCTCTCGCATGTAGGCAATCAAATCGGTTACCCACTCGACGTTCTGCTCAATACAGCGGGGTATATTGCAGAACGACGCCGCGTTGTGCGGCCCAACCAGAGTGAACATGTTGGGAAAGCTATGCAGCTGCATGCCCAGATGCGTGCGCGGGCCCTGCTGCCATACTTGTTGCAACGTCACGCCACCCGCCCCACGAATATCCATGCGGTTGAAACCGCCGACCACGGCGTCGAATCCGGTAGCGTAGATGATCATATCGAAGTCGCAGGACTCAGCTGTGGTGTCTATGCCTGAAGCGGTAATGCGCTCGATGGGTGTTTCACGCAGGTCCACCAGACGCACGTTGTCCTGGTTGTAAACTTCGTAGTAGCTGGTTTCCATGGGCACCCGGCGGGTGCCGAAGCCATGGTTGACGGGAATCAGCTTCTCAGCGACTTCCGGGTCATTGACCCGTTCACGAATCTTGTCGGCGACGAACTCGGAAATCATCGCGTTGGCTTTCTCATCGATAAAAAGATCGCGGAAATTGCCCATCCAGATGCCGAAGCCGGGCTCACCGTAGAGTTTTTCGAAGAACGCATTGCGTTCCTCCGCGCTCACATCAACCGCATTGCGCGGGTCCGAAGCATGCATGAACGCGCCGTGGGAATTGCGGCAGATTTCGAACACTTCATCGTAGCGGGCATGGACTGCCGGCTGCTCCTCGTCGGCAATGGGAGCGTTGTGCAGCGGCGCGCACCAGTTCGGGTTGCGTTGCAAAACGCTGAGGGTCTGCGCAGTCTTGGCGACCTCTTGAATGAGCTGAACACCCGTCGCACCGGTGCCGATGACCGCGACCCGTTTACCCTCAAATTTCACCGGATGATGCGGCCATTCGCCCGTGTGGTACGCCTCGCCCTGAAAGTCATCGACCCCTTCGATATTCGGCATGGTGGGTACCGACAACGGCCCGATGGCCGTGATCAGAAAGCGTGCCAGGGCGGTTTCTCCGCTGGCAAGGCGCACCGACCAGAGGTTTGCTTCGTCGTCGTAATGGGCGGCTTCGACGTAGCAGTTAAAACGGATGTCCTTTCTCAGATCCAGCCGATCAGCCACGAAATTGACGTAACGCAAGGTCTCGGGCTGGGCTGCAAAGTGCTCACTCCAGTTCCAGTCGTCCAGCAGTTGCTCTGAGAAAGAATACTGGTAGCTGTAGCTCTCCGAATCGAATCGCGCGCCGGGATAGCGGTTCCAGTACCAGGTGCCGCCGACCCCATCGCCGGCTTCAAATACCTGCACCTGCATGCCCAGCCCGCGCAGCTTGTGCAACTGGTACATACCGGAGATGCCTGCGCCGATGATGATCGCATCGAAACTGTTACTCATTCTTCCCCTCTTTGTTCATCCTGCGTCGTTCATCCTGCGTCAGCCCGGCCTGGCGCAGATCACGCAGCCATGCTCTCGCGGCTCGAAACCAGCTCATGCCAACGCCATAGCGCCTGCAGAGATTCATCGGGCTTCAGGTCGACCAGTTGCGCCGCAAAATCGATTGCGCTAACCAGCGTGATATCGGCAATCGTGAATCGATCCCCAGCCGCATAATCGGTCTGCGCAAACTCCCGATTGAGCCGCTCATAATATCGATTCACGTTCTTGTCGCTCGCCTGTTTGGCCGCGGCAATCTGCTCAAAAAGACCCATGGCGCCGACGATGGGCCCGTTCACCCAGGACGTGCCGATCTGCGACCACAGCTCGAACTCGAGCTGCCGGTTACGGGACTCTATGTAGGCCTGCTCGAACGCGTCACGGCCAAACAGATTCGGCTCCGGCTGCACGGCCTCCAGATACCGGCAGATTGCCACGGATTCCGCCAGACAGCGCCCGTCATCCAGTTCCAGCACGGGAATCTTGCCGCTGGGGTTTTTTTCCAGGAAGGCGTCGGACTTATGCTCGCGTTTCGCCATGTCGCACTCCACCATTTCCAGGTCGATGCGCTTTTCCGCAGCGAAGATTTTAACTCGTCGCGGGTTTGGCGCATGTGCGTACGTGTACAACTTCATGAGTTCATACTCCTGGTTACATCCTTTGTTCCGAATGGTAACTTCTTGCTTGATACATAACACTGGTCAGTGACATAATTTTGCACATATTTGGTGATCAACCAATATAGTGCTCAACGCCAGGGAGAGAATCCATGAACGAATTTGAAGAAATGCTGGAATCCGCCGTGTTGCGCAAGCGCGGCCAGGGTTTCCATGATTTCGAGGTCGGCGAGACCATCCACCACCACTGGGGGCGCACCATCACCGAGGCAGATACGGTTCAGTTCTCCCATCTGACGCTGGCCTACAACCCTCTCTATTTCAACCGCGAGTATGCCAAGGCTCACGGCCACCCGGACATCGTGGTTAACCCGCAACTGGTGTTTAACGTGATTCTGGGGTTGAGCGTCGAAATCTGCTCCGAAGGGCTGGGCGGACCGTTTCTCGGTGTATACGACCTCAAATACCTGGAGCCGGTATACCCCGGCGACACCCTTACCGCAGTCTCTGTCACCGAAGCCAAGCGCGAATCTGAATCTTCCGAGGGCCGCGGCGTAGTCACCTGGTTTAACGAAGGCTTCAACCAGCACGGCAACAAGGTCATCGAGTTCCGCCGCTCCAACCTCGCCATCTGGAAGGGCCAGATGGGTGGCGCAAAAATCAAAAAGGGAGGCGAATAATGGATCAGCAGGCCATTGCAAGACTCACCAGCAACGACAACTACTTCGAAGATTTCGAAGTCGGGCAGACCATTCGTCACGCCCGCGGCAAAACCATGACCAACCTGGAGAACGTCAACATCACCAACATGGTGATGAACACAGCCCAGGGCCACTTCAACGAAGACCAGATGTCGAAGTCGCCCCTGGGTAAGATCCTTTGCTACGGCGGCGTAAACTTCTCTCTGGTGCTGGGCCTTGCCTCGCAGGACACGGTAGAAAACGCACTGGCCGAACTGGGCCTTCACAACATCCAGCTTAAGACCATGGTCTTCCACGGCGATACCCTGTACGCCTACTCCCGGGTACTGGAAAAACGAGACAGCGACCGGGAAGACGCCGGCATCGTGGTGTTCAAACACTGGGGCGTGAATCAGAACAGAGAACTGGTAGCCGAAGTCGAGCGCACCGCATTGATCAAGAAAAAGAGCCACTGGCTTGTCGACTAACGCGTGTAAACAGGGTTTTAATCAATGAGCGTCACTGAAGCAATTCAGACCCAGCGCACGATCCGTGCATTCAAAGACGAGCCAGTTGCCGAAGGCGTGATGCGCGAAGTGCTGGATCTCGCACGGCTGGCGCCGTCGAACAGCAACACCCAGCCGTGGCGCATCGATATCGTTTCGGGCGACGCACGCCAGCGCTTGCAGGAAGCGATCTTTGCTCAGATCAAAGCGGGCATTAAGCCGGACCCCGCCTTCCCCCCCGGCGGGTCAGGCCTCAAAGGCCGCTATAAGGAACGGCAGCGTGAGTGCGCTTATCAGTACTTTGGCGCTGTGGGCATCGACAAAGACGACAAGCAAGCGCGGCTGAACCTGTCGATGAAAAACTATGAATTTTTCGGCGCACCCCATGCTGCGTTTATTTCATATCCGCAAACCATGCACCGTGCCAATGCGCTGGATATCGGCATTTTCCTGCAGACCATCATGCTGCTTTTCCTGGAACGGGGAATCGCCTCATGTCCCCAGGGGGCTCTCGCTACCTACCCTGGCCCGGTCAAAGCCATGCTGCCCATTCCCGAAGAGAACGCGATTCTGTGCGGCCTGTCGTTCGGCTACCCCGACATGGACGCCCAGATCAACTCGCCCGCTGCAAAGATGGGCCGGGAATCGGTAGACGTTTTCGCAAGTATCACCAGCTGAGGCACTGCCATGACCATGCCCTTCGACTCTACTGATCCGATGAAAGTACCGCTCATCGTGCCGCCAAAATGGTTCTGGTGGATCAGCGCTATCGCACTGATCTGGAACCTGATGGGTGTAGCTGCTTTTTTTGCCCAGCTCGGCATGGATACCAGCACGCTGCCTGACGCCCAGCGAATGTTCTATGAGGCGATACCCGCGTGGGCGACCGCGGCGTTCGGCGTTGCGGTATTGGGCGGCGCTACAGGATGCGTTGCACTGCTTCTGCGCAAAAGCTGGGCCATGGCGTTGTTTTTGATCTCGCTACTCGGCCTGGTGGTGCAGATGACACATTCCTTTGTTATTGCCGATGGTCTGGGTGTGTTCGGTAGCGGTGGGCTGGTGATGCCTCTGACTACCGGCGTGATCGCCATTGCGCTCCTTATGTTCGCGCGGCATGGAAACCAACGCGGCTGGTTGAAAAGAAAGTAGCGGCTCAAACAGCTGTTATCGACTTGCGAAAGCCCGTTGATATAACCAGCGGCCTGGCCATCTACGGCTATTCAACCTGCCAGTTCCCGGCTTCCTCCATGGCCTTACGGTACTCCGGCAGACAGAACCAGAAACACAGCGCGGCCATTGGGTAAAACAATCCACAAGCAGTTGCCAGGGAATAGTGCAATAACGCATCGTCCTGGTACAGGAAGTCGGTGAACGCTGCGAGAATGCTCGTCCCCACCGCCATGCCCAGTATGTTCGTCACAAATATGTAGACAGCGGTAATCTGCCCGCGCATTTCATTAGGCGTGATCACCACAAACGATACCGCCATTACACCCAGATACGAGCCCGCGATAATGGTACCCGGCCACAACAGCGCCAGATTCCACGTCGCCGACCCGCTCAACGGTGCGATGGCCATGATCGGCGCGCCAATCAGCGAAGTGATGAATATCGTACGTACGTAGGCATCGGTATAGCCGCGTCTGCGCAGCTTTTCGGCCATCCACGCCGCAAGCATCACGCCGAGGCTTCCCGCCACCAGCACAATCACGCCGTAGTGAGTGCCGGCTTCTGACTTCGACAGCCCATAATGGCGCGTCAGAAGTTCCGGGTACCAGGCGCTGGCGCCGTAACCAGCCATGGCCATGAACGAAGAACCCAGGAACAGGGTCAGGTATACCCGTTTGCGCTGCCAGATGAAGCGGGCAACCGTGGCGATCGGCAGGCTCTCTTCGGCAACACTGACTTTGTCTTTTCTCGCGGGCTCGATGATCGTAAAGAGCAACAGACTGAGCGCCAGACCGGGCGCTCCGACCGTAATCATCGTTGCCTGCCAGGGTTTGATTTCGCCGACCAGCGGCAACGTCATCGGGCCGAAGCCAACGAAAAAGTCGTACAGCACGCCGCCCACCACGAACGCCAGACCCGCACCGACCTTCACACCCAGCTTGTAGACTGACATGGCATAGCCGACATGCCGCGGCCTGAAGCTGTCGAGAATGAGCGAGTATGCGGGCGGCGCGAGACCCGCTTCACCGGCACCCACGCCCATACGCGCTACAAACAGTTGCCCGAAGTTTTTCGTGATGCCACAAGCGCAAGTGGCCAGACTCCAGAAAAACACCGAACCTGAAATAATCAGTTTGCGCGAATACCGATCTGCCAACCGCCCGAGTGGTAGGCCGGCAATAGTGTAGAGCAGCGAAAAAGCCAGCCCCTGGAGCAGACTGTACTCAAAGTCAGAAATTCCGAAGTCTTCGCGAATCGGCCCTACAAGCAGGGCAAGAATGGAGCGATCGATAAAGGAGAAAATGTAGGCGATGAACAGCAGCGCCAGGCTGTAGCTCGCTACACCGAGCCCGGGATAATCATCGGTAGCCCCGGTCAACGTTGCACTGGCAGTACTACTCATAGCTGGTGTCGCCGTCGGCCTGGCATTGTTCACCCTAAAAATCGTATTCTTGACACCGTGATAATGTAACCCGTATCAGTAATCGTTTATAGACGGGTTCTTCGCAGACCAGCCAGGCAGGAGGGCCGAAGGGAAGCAAATGACACAGCAGGTATCTATCAACACGTTTGTACTCGACATTTCATCCGGAGAGCCACAGCTGCTCGGCGGCAAGTGCAAGGCCTGCGGGAATTACACTTTTCCGATTTCAGCCGGCTGCCCGAAGTGCGCGGCCACCGATATGGAAAAAACCCGCCTGGGCACTGCTGGAACCCTGTGGGCCTGGACGGTTCAGGGGTTCCCACCGAAAACCCCACCCTATCTGGGCGATAATGATTCGAAATCTTTCAAACCCTTCGGCGTGGGCTATGTCGAATTACCCGAGGTGATCGTGGAAGCGCGCCTGACCGAATCGGAGCCGGCAAAGCTCAAAGAAGGTATGCCGCTGGCCTTGACCCTGGAAACCCTGTTTCAAGACGAACAAGGCCGAGACGTCGTGACCTTCGCGTTCAGACCCACCGAATAACTTAAGGAGAACCATCATGAATCGCGACGTAGCAATTGTTGGTATCGGCATGCACCCTTTCGGCCGCCACGAGGGGGTCTCGGGCATGGAGCAGGGTGCCCACGCAGTACGTGAAGCCTGCAAAGATGCCGGCATCACCTGGCAGGATCTGCAATTTGCCGTTGGCGGAAGTCACTCCGCAGGCAACCCCGACACAATGGTGTCGATGCTGGGCCTGACGGGTCTGCAGTTCGTCAATGTCATGAACGGCTGCGCCACCGGCGGCACAGCACTTTCGACGGCCTACAACACCATCAAAGCCGGCATGTCTGATATCGGCATCGCCATCGGCTTCGACAAACACCCCCGCGGCGCTTTCGCCAGCGACAAGCCCACCCACGAAGTCGATGGCGGCCTGGACTGGTATGGCGGCAGCGGCATGGCGATCAATCCGCAGTTCTTCGCGATTAAGATCAATCGATATATGCAGAAACACGGCATTTCCCATCAGACCCTGGCCCGGGTTGCCGCTAAAGCCACCCGCAACGGCTCGATGAACCCCATGGCCTGGCGTAAACAGCCATTTACCGAAGACCAAGTGCTGCAATCGCAGATGCTCGCCTATCCGCTCACGCAATATATGTTCTGTTCACCCGGCGAAGGCGGTGTGGCGTTGATCCTGTGCCGTGCCGACCAGGCTCACAAGTACACCAAAACGCCGATCTACCTGAACGCGGCGGTAATGCGTTCACGCCGTTTTGGCAGCTTCGAAGTGAAAGCCTCATGGCTGCCAAAGGAAGAAGACGTCGGACCAACCGTCGATGCGGCAAAAGCCGCTTTTGAGCTTGCCGGCATTGGCCCTGAAGACGTCGATGTGGCCCAGCTGCAGGACACCGAATCGGGTGCCGAGATCATGCACATGTCGGAAAACGGCTTCTGCGAAGACGGTGAACAGGAGTTCATGATCGAGCGGGGCGAAACCGAGATCAACGGTCGCCTGCCCATCAATACCGATGGTGGTTGCATTGCCAATGGAGAGCCCATCGGCGCGTCAGGGTTGCGCCAGGTATATGAGAATGTGCTGCAACTGCGCGGATCAGCCGGGCCGCGCCAGGTGCCTGATGACCCCAAGGTCGCTTACACCCACGTGTATGGCGCACCGGGTATCAGCGGGGTAACCATTCTTTCCAGGTAAGAGTCGAACTTATGTGAATCCGGCGCTGCGGACAATCAGGAGAAGAAGATCCTGCGGTAGACCAATCTCAGCAAGAGCAGTACCCCGGACAGGACGGCACCAACGCTGTTCAGAGGCGCAAACGCAAGTCTCAGCAGATCATCGTCGACCGGAAAGAGCGGTACGACCAGGTACTCGGCCAGCAGATGCGCAACGTCCTGCAGTGGTATGGCCACAAAGACCAGGAGCAGCATGGTCGTCAATCTGAGGGCAACACGCCGCACCCTGGACCTGTCAGTCTGCTCGATGACTTCTGCGGTGAATTCCGCATCACGCAAGTCACTATCGGCCTGCGCAAACATGGTGTGCAGATCCATCTGTTGGTTGGTATCGGTCATATTGTGCGCTCCTCGGCAGTCGCATGGGGCTTGTGGTCGTATGCCATCAACAATTCCTGTAGACGTTTACCGCCACGGCTAATGTGGGATTTGACAGTGCCTAACGGCATTTCCAGCGCCTCAGCGATCTCCTGATGGGTGTAGCCTTCGTGATAGTTCAGGACCAGGCACACCCGGACGTCGCCGGATAACCGGGTGAGCGCACGATCGAGATCTGTCGCCAGGATGTGGCTGGCTGGTGCCGCGGGACTCGCTTCCACATCGATGGCCGCGTCATCGAGGAGGTCGTTTCTGCGCTCGTGCTGCAGCCACACGTTCAGTGCCAGGCGCTTGAACCAGCCCTGGAATGTGCGCGGGTTCTTCAACCGGCCGATATCCTTCCAGGCCTGCAGGAATGTCTGTTGGGAAAGATCGTCGGCGAGCGTCGGATCGCCACAACAGCGGCGCATGAAATTACGCACCCAGCTCTGCCTGCGTCGTACCAGCTCGGTAAAGGCCTGACGATCTCCCGTCTTTGCAAGGGCAACCACCAGTGCCTCGTGAGCCTGGGTCAACGCAGTCGGGTTCTCTGCCAACGATTCGTCCTGTCAGTGATTACCGGTTGATTCTGCATCAGCACGTCGAGCAACCAGGCTGGCGGCCGCATAGAGGCCGGCGCTGATGAAAACGAGCAGGCCACTGACACCCATCATGACACCCATGAGTTCCCCTGTCAGGGACGATAGACCCCAGCCCAGGGCAATCATGCCGGGCGCCAGAAAAAGGGTTATGACCGCGCCCACGCGCAGGTCACGGATTGTTTCCTGATCATTGGCAGTACTGTGCAGGAGCTTGTCGACCAGTTGCTCGTCGGGGTCCTGGCCGCTTTCTATGAGGCGACGCAGTGTTTCATGCTCAGACTCACGCTTGCGATTGGTGCTCCATACCCCCGCTACGATTATGCAGGCAATGAATAGCCAGAATCCCAGCGCAGCCAACCCGGCGCCTGTACCTAAATCTTCCATTTCACGTTCTCCTCCGTAAATCGCATCCCGTTGACCTCACCCGGTTTCGAAAGCATCAACAGTCTCTATTCATAAAGGTGCAACGAAGACAGGGTTTGGATGCAGTGGGGCAAATTTTTTTCAGAGGTTGCAGGATCGGATGAATTAACGCGGTTTAGTCGTTGAGGTGAAAGTATCCACGGTTCGCGGGTTTCTGCGGAATTACTGCGACTCGCGCTGACCGGCTGATTTGAGGCCAAAGTCATCAATTGATCGAACGGCTATATTAAAGAATGCTCCTCAATCGCTCTCTTCTCGCCAGACGACATGCCTTGCGTCGATAACCAAAGCCCCCAATACTTGCCTTCTCAGTAAGGTGGGGGAGGTCTTGCAGCTCAATCGGGTGTTAACCGTCCGCGACGTCTTTTTTATCGCGGTTGGACAAATTATTGGTGCCGGTGTTGTGGCTCTGACAGGGGTGGCGATAGGCATGACCGGGCCTGGGGTGGTGGTTGCTTACTTGGCATCCGCTATCCTGGTGTTGATTGTCACAGCGTTAATTATGATGGCGGGGACCACGCTACCCGCAGTCGGCGCCTACTATGCCTGGACGTCACGATTATGTGGCGGCTGGATGGGGTCACTGGTCATTGCGCTGACGCTGCTAGCCAGTGTCTCCTTTGCCCTCTATGGCAGTTCATTCGGGCTTTATCTCAATCCCTTGTTTCCAGTCCTGAGTGTGAACCAATGGGGCATCTTGGTAGTTGTGCTCTTGTTTGTCGGCAATCTGCTTGGGCTCTCTATGGCAGCCCGACTGCAGATGATACTGGTACTCCTCATGGTGTCTGCACTAGCGCTTTATGCAGGTTTTGCCGCGCCGAAGATTGAATACTCGCTGCTTTCGCCCATGTACCCAGCAGGTATTGTCGGCTTCATCACGGCTGTTTTCTTGCTGAAATTTGCAACTAGCGGGGCCTATATGGTGGTGGGGTTGAGCGGGGAAATGAAAGACCCACGAAGGACAATCCCCCTGGTTATGACGGCAGCGACTGTGGCCGTTGCTGTGCTTTATGCGTTTGTCGCACTGGCAAGTGTCGGTACGATCCAATGGCAGGAAATGATAGACCAGCCGCTCACTGTTGCGGGCGCACGGTTCATGCCGAGTTGGGCGATAACCTACTTTCTGGTCTTCGGCGCGGGGTTGGCGATTATCACCACGCTGAATTCTCAGTTTATGCAGTTACCCCGCACCTTCATGCTCGCCAGCTGGGACGGGTTACTGCCTGCTTGGATCGGGCAGCTTAATCGTTTTGGTGCACCATGGATCATCCTCACCATTATGTCAGTGGTCGGCATCCTGCCGTTGGTAGCAGACATGCAGATAGGCGAAATCGCTCGAGCGGCATCCATCGCTGCAAATCTACCCGCCTTCTTTGTGTACTGGGCTGTTATGAAGATTCCTGATGCCTACCCTGAGCGCTATCAAGCTTCAATCTTTCACATGAAACGCGCGTATCTGTGGATCTTGTTTGCATTTTCTCAGTTCGCAACAGCCGTTGGTGTGTACTTTTTGGCGCTTGATCTGGAGCCGACGGTGATTTGGGTGTTGGCTGTGTGGTCGCTTCTGTCTTTACTGTATTACCCCATGCGCAAATCGGTGTTGGCACGGCGTGGTCAGGACTTAGCAGCCAACATGACAAATCAAAGGATATTTCTGGATGATTAGTAGCCATGATTATGCAAACTGATGAACTGCTGGATGTGGCGCTCGGGACCGAACGCTGGATCGATACCTTTACCCAGAAGACGGATGTTGGACGTGCCTGGGGACTTGCGGCGGAACGGCCTGACAAGCAGGTCTATACGCTCTACGCCGGTTCCGCAGGAATCGTGCTGTTCTATCTCGAGCTGTTCCAGGCAACACGAGAAAATGAGTACCTGGCCGTTGCTGTACAAGCCGGCGATGAAATTCTTAAACAGCTACCCGATCAAACACCGACCTGTGCAGCAATGGGAGGTTGGGTTGGTTATATGTTTGTGCTGAATGAATTGGCAAAGCTCTCGGGCGAAAAACGATTTCGCGAAGCTGCTACAACGTGTGTGCAAAACCAACGGGACTCAGCAGACAACATAGGTGCAGGCATTGGCTGGATCCAGGAAATGCCTTACGCCAAGCTCACTGGCCATGAGGGTGTGCGCGAGATTTTCGATATGGCTGAAGGCGCGGCTGGCGCAGCAACTTATTGGTTGTATGCCCATGACCAAGGTATTCATGATCAGGCCCTCGACTGGTGTCGGCTCGCGGCGGATCGATTGCTCGAGGTCGCAGAACCTGCAGAAGGCGGACTGCGATGGCAGCTGATGCCGGATATCCCATGGGCTTTCGATGCACCCAACTTCGCTCATGGGACCGCAGGAGTCTCCTACTTCATGGCGCGCATGTTTGAAGCAAGCGGTGAGCAGAAGTATATGGACGCCGCGCTCCTGGGCGCTGAGCATGTGCAGGCAATGGCGGAAGGTATCCCAGGTGGTGGGCATTTAGTGCCTCACATTCTCAATGATGGTAAGCCCAACCGTTTTTACCTGGGTGAGTGTCATGGCCCTGCGGGTACAGCACGCTTGTTTTATCTCTTGAGTGAGCTCACGAAAGATGACGCATGGCAATTATGGGGACGGGGTCTGGACGATGGCCTGGTCTCTCTTGGAGCACCTGAAGAACGTGGTCGCGGTTTTTGGAACAATATCAGCCAGTGTTGTTGTGATGCAGGAATTGGTGACCATGCGGTGAACATGTTTCGGGTCACTCGGGACGAGTTCTATAAGGATTTAGCCGTTCGCGTCGCGAACGAGCTGGTGCGGCGCGCAGAACATAACGACGGCACTTATTGCTGGCCTCAAGCGGAGCATCGTACACAGCCTGATTTTATTCAGACTCAAACCGGCTATATGCAAGGCGCTGCCGGGGTGGGTAGCTTCTTAGTGCATCTCGCAACCACACTACTCGGCGATCCCGTCAAAATACAATTTCCCGATTCGCCTTTTTCACGACTGGAAAAATAATCATGGACATCTACGAAGCTTTATATACCACCCGCGCGATGCGCCGAGTGAAACCTGATGCCATACCGGAAGCGACTCAAGCCCGAATCCTTGATGCGGCGATACGTGCACCTACAGGAGGCAATGCGCAGGGCTGGCGATTCATGCTCATTGATGAGCAAGAGGTTATTGCCAGGCTCGGTCCGGTGTATCGAGAATGCATGGAACGCATGTTTGCAACGATATACGGCGAAGCACTAAAAGCAGCCAACAAGGACCCAGACGCACCCCAAAACGTTGAGCTTTTGAAGATGCATCGTTCTGCCAGTTATATGGGAGAGAATTTCGAAGGTTATCCGCTGTTTCTTGCAGCCTTCAGCCAAGGTGGTGACGGTGGTTCGATCTTTCCTGGTGTCTGGAACGCAATGCTCGCAGCGCGGGCCGAAGGCATCGGTAGCACAATTACAAGTTTAATCATGATGGAACGAGATCAGCTCTATGAGATCTTGGGCGTTCCCGCTGACCAAGGTTGGCAGTTCGCTTGTCTTGTGCCGATGGGCTATCCCACCGGACGCTGGGGTGTGGCACCGCGGCGCCCGGTACACGAAGTGTCCTATAAGAATCAGTGGGGTACGCCGCTGGGTTTTGAAGTTCCGGAACCACTTTGGCCCCAGGATTAAAGAGCAAATCAAGGTAGGCGCAATGAATTTTCAGGATCTGGAATTTACCGAGAACCCATATCCAATTTACGCAAAATGGCGGAAGGAACTACCGATCTGGTGGGCTGAAGACATCCAAGGTTGGGTATTGTCGCGATATGACGATGTACGAACGGTTCTGAAGGATCCTGCCAGTTTTTCATCAGGATTAGGTGATGCTCGAACAGCATCGACAATGACTTTGCCGTTGCTGCACGACGACCCGCCGAGACACACCGGCTTACGTGCAATCGTTAATCGCTCGTTTACCTCTCGTGTTATGAAGGAAATCGAGTCTGATCTGGAAGCAGTAGTCAAAGAACTTTTGGATGATATTGACCCTGCAAAGCCCGTAGATATTGCCGAGGCCCTGACGATACCGCTCCCGGTCGCCTTGATTGCTCACTTTATGGGAATTCCGTTTGAGCGAAAGGATGATTTCAAGCGTTGGTCTGATAGTTTGACGGGGACCGGGACGGTGAAATCTATCGAAGAACGCATGCCGGATATCGTCGAGATGATGGATTTCTTCCGTGACGAGATACCGAAACGTCGAGACAACCCAGAAGACGACCTGATCAGTAAGGTAGTAGCAGCTGAGCTCGATGGAGAGGCGCTCAGTGAAGATGTCATCGTCGGCTACTGTCAGCTTCTTCTGATCGCGGGAAACGAGACAACGACCAATCTCTTAAGCAACTTATTGTACTACGTTGCGGATAACCCTTCGATCTGGGATGAACTTCGAGTGAATCCAGAAAAGATCGAAAATGCCATCGAGGAGTGTTTGCGCTTCAAGCCACCCGTACATTGGATCAGTCGTGTTGCCCTCAGTGATGCGGAGTTTCATGGGCAGAAGGTCATGAAGGGTGACACCATTTACAACGTACTGGGTTCGGCAAACAGAGATGCAGATCACTACGAAGATCCCGATTCATTTCGGTTAGACAGGCCAAGAAGTGATCATCATACCTTTGGGCATGGCATCCACTTCTGTATCGGCGCGCCGCTCGCGCGCATGGAGGCAAAGCAAGCTGTGGTCGGTATGCTGGGACGGTATGCATCAGTAAGTCATGCCTTGAATGCGGAAAATGAGCCAACGCACTCAACAATGCTGCGTGGTTATCACCACCTGTGGCTCAATCTCAATGCCATCTAGCCAGCTTTAGCCGCTTAGCGCCCGGGACTCAGGCAACGTGCGGTCTCGGCAGACTTGAAATCAAGCTATGAAACCCTTGAATTAGTGTAAAAAATATTTTACTTTATGTATGGTATTTATTACACAGAGTCGAAATGGATTTGTCATATAAAGAGAAAGCTCTGATCGCCTCGCTTGGCGTGACGGTGCTCATATTTGGCTGGTACCTGTATGGCGCTTTTGCAACGCTACCGTCAAACCCGGCTGTTCCCGGGTTGGTTGAAATCATCGTTCTTATTGTTTGGGTCGTTGCTTTCGAGGCCAGCATTCAGGGATTTCTGGCGTTACGAAATAAATCTCAATTGGAGGATGAACGAGACAAACTCATTGAGAAGACTTCTTACCGCTATTCCTATTGGTTTTTGTGTGGCTGCCTTTGCTTTTTGATGGGACACATATTGCTTGCAGACTGGTTGGATTATGCCACCGTGTTGATTACCCCTAGCGGCATGTTCCACGTTTTGCTGTTGTTTTTCGTTTTGGCAGAGGTGACGAATCTAGTCGTGCAACTGTATTTCCATCGGAGAGGCTTTTAAGTTGCCCAAGCGGATTCGCAACAACATAAGGCGATTGCGATTTGAGGCGAACGAGATGTCTCAACAGACTCTAGCAGAGGCAGTTGGAGTAACCCGCCAAACAATCATCGCCATTGAAAAAAGCAGATACTCGCCATCTCTGGAAGTAGCCTTCAGAATTTCCGATGCATTTGGTGTGACGTTGGAGGCCGTTTTCTACTACGAGGAAGAGTGCGAAGAAGGCCAACAAAAACCTTGACCCAACAGAGCAATTAACTAGTACACTCGGACTCATGATTGACTTGCACTTGCTCTACGATACAGAGCTACCGATTCGCGACGAGATACTCCAATCGCAAGCTGCTGCGGTAGAGCATTGGGTTTCCCCGGGTACATGGTTTTCATCCGCACAGCGCAAGGCGATCATTGAGGAGACGCGGCGCGCTCGAGATGGGGACGATTTACCACCCTGGGCGGGGCCGTCCACTGTGGAGGGTCTGATTCCCAGCGGCCACCCATTGTCTGCAGCCATTGTCGATATTATCTGGCGTCTGGTGAATCACGTCGGGTCGTTGACGCACTCCTGGTATACATCCGTCGTCCCCGAGCAAGTCAGCGCAGGGGAATACGTCGAAATTGTCGGGCTGGTGGCACAGGCGAGCCTGGTAGATTTGTTCGCCGATGGATTGTCGCTGCCAAGGATTGAACTTCCACCTGCGAAATCCGGCAAAGCCTCACAAGAAGCCCCTGCAGAGGCGGCAGTCAGCACCCATTGGGTACCTACCGCGCCGATAGTCGATGGTTCCTGGAAGCCTGATGTCGAGGCCGAGGTGCCTAATGTCCGCAAGGCATTGAGCCTGGTGCCGGATGAAAGGCGCATGCAATGGGTTTTGATCGATGGGCACTATGTAAAGGGCGGCGCGTTATCGAGTGATTTCGCCCACAAGCTCAGTCGGCCGCAAATGGAACTGATTGGCTCACGAACCTCTGCCGTCAATGAGTGCTTTTACTGAACCGCCAGCCATGCGGTGCTGCTCGGTCAGAGTGGCAAGGTTGCTCAACAGGAAATCTCTCTTGATCTCGTCGCCGGCCGCTCTGATATTGACGGCGGTGTAGAGCACGGCGGTCTGCTGGTTCGATTATGCGATGCAGTTACCCTCAACCAGGGAAACACAGCCGCTGAGGTACGAGCGGAGGCCATTGAGGCGATGGGCATAAATTCGGTAGTGGATGCAGTTGCGGTGATCGCTCTGTTTCAAATGATGAACCGGGTCGCCAACGCAACCGGCACCCCGCTGGATGAATTCATGGTCGCGCCGGGCAATGCAATCAGCACACAGATCGGCAGCGACGACTTTAACAGTCGCGCAGATACCCCTGATACGCGTACCGACCAGGCATCGTAGCAACACACAGCGATTCCAGCTCATCATGCCGACAAGTCGTTCCAGTGGATGAACGCCTGGAGCAGGCCATCGCGGTTGGGCTGCGAGCCGCACCACCGTTCCCGGTTTGTGCTGCTCGCGTGCCCGTTGTTGCTACAGGTTGAACCGCACTCCGGCAACGTATCGACGCCCATATGCTTCAACCTGGTTGGGATTCCACGAACGCCCGGTAAAGCGTATATCGGTTTCATCCGTCAGGTTGTTGAAGTCGAGGAAGATCGACGCCTTGTAGCCGGTTAGATTCTCCAGGTCGTAACGGATGGACAGATCCAGACGTTTCTGCTCGTCCCAGAGAATCCCGACTGGCGTACCAAGTTGGCCTGCTTCGGTTTCATCAAGCCATTCGTCACGATAGCGATAGCTGAGCCGTGCGGTCAGGCCATAGTTCTCGTAGAACAGCGAGACGTTGTATGAAGTGTCCGATTGCCCGGGAAGGTCGAATTCAACGCCATCAGGAGTGGTGTATTCTGAATCAATCACTGTGAGGTTCGCATCAAAGCCAAAACCGGACCAGAAGCCCTCGATGTAATTGTCCAGTCTGCCGCTGAAGGAGATTTCCAGCCCCTGCAGCTGGCCATCTTTGCCGTTGCCGAATGCCGACAAATTCCACAATTCTCCCGGAGCCGCAAGATCCGAATAAATGCTGCCTAGCACCCTTTCGTTGGATTGGCTGATGACGTTGTCGATGGAGCGATGAAAGGCCGTGAAGGCGAGAATGCTGGCGTCTGCGAAGTACCATTCATAGGCCACATCCACGCCCCAGGAGGTCTCTTCCTCGAGGTCCGGGTTGCCACCCGCAATGCTCTGGCCAATCGGATCAATGGAGGCTGCCGCTCGGGCCTCGATGTAGGTTGGACGGCTGATGCCCGTCGAGAACGAAAATCGCAGTTTCTGATCGTCGCGGAAGTCCCAGTTGACGTGGGCGCTCGGCAACACATTCGTGTAGTCTTTGGAAACTTTGAGTGGCTCCAGTGTTGTACCCACCAGTCGTGAACCCTCGGTTTCGTAGTCGGTATCTTCTATTCTCAAGCCCAGAATGATGTTGCCCCAGTCCCGATCGATGGTTTGCATGACGTACGCGGCCATGATGGTTTCTTCCAGCTCAATCAGTTCATCATCGGGAAATGATGCGCGTCTCGTGCCATTTGCTTCCATGGCTGCGCGGATCGCCGAGTTATCTGCGCTGTAACCGCCGATTGTATTCTTGAAGTCCGTAGGCCAGGGTTGGTCGAACCACGCTTCGACGGGGATGGGCAAAATGCCGTTGTTAACGATGGATAGCGCCGCGCCACCGCCATCGGATTCCCTGTCGTCGTACTTGAAGCCGAATTTAAGCTCGCCCCACCCGTTAGACCGGGTAACCTTGATGTTGAACTGATCTGCATCAGTCTCAAGATTGCCGATTGCGTCAAGCTGCAGCGGCAGGAAATAGCTGATGTCCTGCAGATCTCCATCGAACGTCAGGGTCGGTTGCTCGGCATCGGCAAGATCGTAAGACACGTTGGAGACACTCCCGATCAGAAACGGAATGGGCAGGTAGGTGTCGAATACGGTTTCGATAACGCTGTAACTCGCTTCGATGTCCCACGCACCAATGCTGAAATCGGTTCCCAGGGTGGTGACGTCTGTTTCGTTGCGGTATTCACCATCCTGCAGCAGGCGCCTTACTGTAGCACCCGGCACCGTACCGCTGTTTGCCGGCGCATCATCGAGAAAGAACTCCCATTGATTGCGCTCTTCCTCGTCGGTGAATTCGGTGGTGAGTACATCCAGATAAATTCTGCCGCCGTTGTTCATGTAGTATTCCAGCGAGCCGCCATAGGCTTCATCCCGGCGATCGACAAAATAGCTTCTGAAGTCGAGTTCCAGCGGTACCAGATTGTTGCGAGTACCCGTGTATTCCATCTCACGGTTGTCGGTGACCTGCTCTCGCTCGTTCTGTGATCCGTAGATCAGAAATCCAAATTTGTCGTTGGAGTAGGACACCCGCGCATTGGCGCGGCGGATGTCGCCTTCACCCAGATCCTGTTCTCCCGCGCCCAATTCTGCCGAGACGGACCAGCCATCGACATCCGACGGTCTGAAGGTCTTGACGTTGATGAACCCGGATATCGACTCGCCCGGCATCTCCGCCGTAATGGCCTTGTTTGCCACGACCTGGCCGGTGATTACGGCAGGGTAGGCATCGAACCTGGGTACCCGGCCGTTTTCCACACCCGGTACGTCAATTCCGTTGAAAGCAGTCGTGGTGTAGCGTTTCGGAGAGCCGCGAAAGCTCACATAGCGCGCCTGACCCTGATCGCGTTCAATGGCAATGCCCGGGACTCTGCCCAGGGCATCGGCCAGGTTCTGATCCGGAAAGCGGCCGATGGCATCGGCGGAAATGATGTCCGCGACATTGTCCGCGTTGCGTTTGGCCTCGATCGCAGCCATCTGACTCGCCTTGATCGACTTCGCAACGACCACTACTTCTTCTATTAGCTCTTCGGCAAGCACCGGATTGGCAGCAAAGACAATCGTCAGCACTGCCGAAAATTTCAGTAACTTATTGATTTTCATATATTTCCCCCCTCCCAAAGGAAAATTCAAGCTGATAGCCGCCGCCCCCATCCTCCCAGGAATTTTTTTGGGCGAACGGCCTGTCAACGAATATAGCCCAACGCGACCCGGCATGTATACCAAATCTGTACACGCCAAAAGCGCCAGAATCACCCGGTTGTGGACCTCAGGGAAGCGGCCCAGAACACTCGGTGACACTCTTTTTGTTGCAAACGACGTACGTGGCGCCAGATACAGGATTTCGATCGGCCCAACGACCATCGTTGCGTGTACGCTTGATCCTTGTTCCATTCTTGTAAATATCGACCCTATTAGTCGTAGCACCAGTCCAGAGAACGATCATTTTCGTGCCTCTGCGGTTTAACGAGGTGCTGACTTCGATCACTGTCGCGGGTGGTTCCGGCGGTTGTGCAATAACCAGTGTTTGCGTCAGCGCGTTGCTCGCACCAAGATCATCAGTAACCGTCAGAGACACATCATAGCTCCCCGCGACGGCATAAACGTGAGCCGCAGAGGATCCGCTGCCACTGGCACCATCACCGAAGTTCCAGGTCCAACTGACAATCTCACCATCTGGGTCGGTGGATGCAGATGCATCGAAGCTGACACTTGTTTCGGCGGTCATATCGCCAGAAGCCGTGAAACGGGCGGTCGGAGCTATGTTCTGATTAACGGTGATTGCCACCTGATCAGAGGCACTTTCGCCCTGCTCATCGAATACGGTCAACTCCGCCACATAGCTGCCGGGACTGGTATAGGTATGGGTGACCGCAACAGGTCCTGAGATTTCCGTACCATCTCCCAGATTCCAACGGCGATCAACAATGCCCTGGTCATCGGTGCTTTCACTCGAATCAAACTCTACCGTGAGTGGCGCAGAGCCCGTTTGCGCTGAAGCCCGGATCACTGCTGTTGGCGCCGCGTTGGGCGGTGGTTCGCTGGTCGTATCCCAGGTCGCGGTCAAGTTCAGGCCCGAGTAGCTCGAATAGGCATGTACCATGCCGTGATAGAGTCCGGGCGCTGGCACAGGGACACTGCATTGTTCATTGCTGCCCACTAACCATGGTCGACAATCCCAAACACTGAGCGTAGGCGCGCTTGCCTCGCGCAGGTACAGGTCCGCATCTCCACTTGCACCGTCGATATAGACGAATAATTCACTTGCACCCTCTTCTACCAGAATCTGGAAATCAAAGGTGTCGCCGGTCGCGCCAGACAGACCTGTCACAATCTGTCCGTTATCGAGCTCAAACTTAGTTGGCGGCGGCGGAGCGGCGCAGCCAATTTGTTGAACATTCGCATCGGCATCTTGAAGCTGGATGAGCCCGTAACCAAATTGGGGATCACGTCCAGGGTTCCCCAGATCCTTCGCCGCCAAGCCAAGGTGATTGCGAATCTGCTGAGATGTACAGCCTGGATTAAGCCCCCAGAGCAGCGCAGCTACGGCGGATACGTGGGGGGTGGCCATTGAAGTGCCGCTATAATCAGCGTACGCATTTCGTGGGACGGTGGACCTTACCGCTACTCCAGGAGCGGCCAGCTCGACCTGATCGTTTCTTTGCGAGAAGCTGGCCAGATTCTGGTTTGAATCGATCGCTGCAACAGAGATAACAGAGTCGTAGCTTGCGGGATACGAATATGAGGAATTGCCGCTATTGCCTGCCGCGGCCACAAGGACCACGCCGGCGGCAGCAGCGTCTTCGAATGCCTGCCTTTCGTCGACGCTCGCACCGCCGCCGCCAAGGCTCATCGAGATAACATGACTACCGGCAGCCACACACCGGTCCACTGCATCGATGAGGTCCGATGCGGCGGGGATCCACTGACCCGTGTTATCAAATACCTTAATGATGTGTAGAGACAGGGAGGACGCAGAGTGCACCCCGACTACTCCAGTATCGTTGCCGCTCAGTGCCGCTATGGTGCCCGCGACATGGGTGCCATGGCCGTTCCCATCCTCGCTCCAGACTTCGCCAGGTATCTGACTGTGGCCCTCAACTCGATTGCTGGTCAAGCCAGGCAGATCTTCATGGGAAGCATCGTAACCGCTGTCGATAATGCAAATCTTACGGGGGACCGCGGTGTCTGACAGCAGTTGACTCGCCTGCACCATAACCACCCCGTAAGGTACCGTCTCAACCATTGGATAGCGGAGAGGATCCAGTTCAACGGACTCAACAAGATCGGATTTTCTCAGTATTGCTAACTGCTGACTGTCCAAATCTGCCGCAAGAAGACGTCGGCTGGCCCGGCCCCTTCGCTTCATTTTTTTCGCTCTGAGTTGTTTTACAAGGGTTTCTGCGGCCTCTGCCTTACCACCCTTGTACTTGATTTTGTAACGCTTTTCGTCAGAAGCAGCGGCGCCTGCCGATAACACCAGCGCCAGAACGGCGCCGAGCATGATTAGACCTATAGACAGATTTTTTTTCATGTCTCCTCCATAGCATGAGCAAGCGACCGTTTATTTTGCTGGCTCGACCGCTTCTTCGCAGGTCAGTTCCAACAGCTCTACGGGACTCGCGTTATCCATATAAAAACTGCGTCCTGCAGATCTATACTTGAATACGCCACTTACGAGCATTCCATGCTTATGGCAACCGGGCCAGTTGTTAAAGTTAACCGGCCTGAGTTTAATTCCTTCGTCAGAGACAAGTTGATAGTAACCGCCCTCAAGCTCTACATATGCAACCCTGCCTTGCAGAGTTTGCGGTGCTTGATCATTAACGGCGCTCGCCTGCTGATTGCTACCGCCCTCAGCCTGACTGACAAAAGCACAACTGAATAACACCAGAAAAACGGCAATCGGGCTGCGGCTCGTTTGGTAACGCTTCCTTAATGGGGCATACCATGGGGTATACCCAGTGCATCGAGAAAAGCAGCACGCCACCTCTGCACACCGTTGGGCGATCCGCATTATTTGCTCTTGTTGAAGCTGATGTGTCAAACAATCAACTCTAGTGGTGTATTTTTGCGCTATCACAGGCCACTTCGGACGGCGCTTTGAACCCCTGATTATATGCGCCAATGACGGTGTAGGTGAACGCAAATGATCGTCAACTTATCTGGCTAAGCTCGACAAGGATTAGCATGCCCCTATGTTCAACAGAGCGACAATCAGGTCATAAGCTGACGGTGAACGTGGCGAACCCCGACACGGCAATGTGGTCGGCTCCGAATTCGTCAATCCCCACTTCGTGAGGCTGACAGAGAGTTGCTGCGACCTGCCGGTTACGGGCAGTGATCAATCTGACAGGATAAGCTGCGCGAACACCGCCCGCAGAATGAAAATCCAGTACCTCACCCGTCTGCTTGTCAAACGGCGAACCGTGACAGCGCACATCATCGAAGGCAGCCCTCGAGTCAAGAGGGGGCGTCTATATGTTCTACCCGTGCTGGCACAACTGCGCCACACGACCATCTTTCGGCCGAGAGGAACCTAAGCAAAAAAATGATGATCACCATCCTTAGTTTCGGGATTTCAACCTATGCTATGTCATGCGAAATCGAGATCAAAAGTCCATTCGACTTTCGGCTGGGTGAATGGGATATTCACATGCCAGACTGTAAACGAACTGGCAACAACACGATGCATTTCGAAAAGGGCGGCCAGCGCCTCACATTTCCAGTCGCTTGGATACCACAAGCTAACGGCGATGTAGATCAAGAGCTAGATCAGTGGAACCCGGGCACCGAATCCTGGGACAATGATTTTCGGGTATCTACCAGAAAAAGGAATCGGTTTAATGTACACGGGCACTAAAGTACTCGACCTTTCCGACCACCAAGGCTATTTCTGTACCTACATCCTTGCCCACCTCGATTGTGAGGTAATCACCGTCGAACCTGCTGAGGGGTCAACATTGCGCACACTCGAACCGTTACACAACGGCGAAAGCACATGGTGGCAGGCATACGGACGCGGTAAAGAAAGCCTGGTACTCGACATTCGACGGCAACGCGACGAGCTCATGAATCTCATTCGAGATGCTGACGTGCTGGTACACAATTACTCTGCGTCCAGGCAGAACGAACTTGGTGTCACCTATCAAGAACTTGAATTGATTAATCCGGGACTCGTTGTTACTGCAATTACGCCATTCGGCGCCACAGGTCCTAAGTCTGATTGGCCAGCGTCGGACCTGACCGTCTGGGCAGCCAGTGGCGCTCACTACCTCTCTGGTGATTCCGACCGTGCTCCGGTTCGCATCAGCATTCCTCAGTCCTTCGCCCATGCTGGGGCAGACGCTGCCGGCGCCACCCTGATTGCGCTGTGGGAGCGTAGTCGTTCCGGCCGGGGTCAGCTAATAGACATCTCCGCACAAGTCTCGAGTGCTCAGGCTGCGCTCGCTGCAAATCTCGCGCACCCCAACAACGCAGGCTACGAAGTCGAGCGAGTCGCCGGCGGCTTAAAAGCCCTGTTCCCGGTCAAAATGACCTGGCCATGCAAAGATGGCTATGTCGCGATCACCCTGTTATTCGGTCCATCGTTTGATGAACCCAACCGGCGGATTCTCACCTGGTGTATGGAAGAGGGCCACTGCACCCAGGAGGATGTAGATACACAATGGGGGCAAGAACTGATGGCCATGATGTCAGAACAGAAGCCGCCAGATGCTTACTTCGAGCTTTGCAAGAAGGTAGAGGGCTTGACGCTATCGAAAACGCAGAAAGAACTGTTCGAGGAGGGTAACAAACGAGGCCTTTATATCGCGCCTACCTATGACATTGCGGGCCTTATGACCGAAGAGCATTTCAAAGCGCGTGAATACTGGACAGAAGTTGAAACGAACAGCGGCCCGGTCGTGGCCCCCGGCGCATTCGCTAAACTGTCAGCAACTCCAATCAATCCTCCTGGCGCAGCACCCGAGTTAGGTTCTATATCCGGCACTGCCTTTAATGCACCAGCCACAGTACTTTCTGTTCATGATAATCCAGAGAGACCCCTGGAGGGACTTAAGGTCCTCGATTTTATGTGGGTAATCGCCGGCCCATTCTTCACACGGGTGCTGGCCAACTACGGCGCCACCGTGATCAAAGTGGAATCCAGCGTTCGCTTGGAACCGGCCCGCGGCACACCTGTCTTCAAGAACGGCGAGCCAGGTATTGAAACCAGTGTTCCGTACTCAAACTTCAATACAGACAAGTTGTCCTTCACGGTTGACCCTTCCAATGAGGTAGGCCGTCAGGTTTTGCTCGATCTAGTGAAATGGGCAGACGTCGTCACGGAATCGTTTTCACCAAAAGCAATGGCGGGTTGGGGGTTAGATTATGAATCGCTTAAAGGTGTGAACCCGAACATTATCATGCTCTCAAGTTGCCTTATGGGACAAACGGGACCACGAGCCAAGGTTGCGGGGTACGGCAATATGGCCGCGGCTTTAAGCGGTTTCTACGATCTAACAGGTTGGCAAGATCGGTCACCTGCTGGGCCATACCTTGCTTATACCGACGGCGTTGCGCCCAGATTTATGCTGAGTTCGCTTATGGCTGCTCTCGAACACCGACGCAAAACAGGCGAGGGGCAACGTGTAGACCTGTCGCAAGCGGAAGCCGCTATTCACCTGCTGGCGCCGGGCATATTTGATCTGAGCTTAAGCGGCCGTGTTTGGCACCGCGCAGGTAATCGGGATCTGCAATATGCGCCACATGGCGTTTTTCCTGTTCGTCCGAAAACAGACAACACAGAGGGTTGGATCGCAATTGCGATAACTTCCGATGATCAATGGCGAGCACTTTGCGACGTCCTGGATCTTAATCTAGATAAGAGCATGACCACAGCAGCACGCCTCGCCGTTCAAGATATGATCGAAGGGGCTGTTGCCACCGCCACGCAAAAACAAGATGCCGATGTGTTGGAGGCAGAGCTAATCAGCGCCGGAATTCCTGCCCACCTGGTATTAAATTCCAGAGAAGCCCAAGCCGATCCGCAGTTTCAGCATCGCAACCATTTCATCGAAGTGCCTCACACACCAACGGGTAGCTTCTTTGTCGAAAACACGCGTTTTCAATTCTCAAGAACACCGGGGCGAGTTGAACGCGCCGGTCCTGAAATGGGCGAACACAACTTTCATGTGTTGAAGGATATTCTCGGCTACGACGATGATCACATCGCCGATGTGTACGCCTCTCTAGCCATAGAGTAATCGCTAAAACTAGAGGTATACTCAGCTGAAAGTTCTGCGGAGGGTCTATTCATGAAACTCTTTATTTCACTGGCCTTTGTCGTCTCATCGGCCGCAAGTGTTGTACACGCTGAAATACCACGCACGCCGGAAGGCAAGCCTAACTTCCAAGGAACGTGGGCTAACAATGCCGCTACGCCCCTGGAACGACCCAAACAACTTGCTGACAAAGCTGAGCTGACAGACGAAGAAGTCGCTGATTTTCAGGCTAAGCATGACGAACTCTTTGATGGCGAAGGTGAAGCCGCATTCGGCGACAGCGTGTTCCAATCGGTGCTTGCTGACGACGAAGAACACGAGTCCTACGATCCGACAACAGGTAATTACAACCACTTCTGGGTCGCAGAACGCGAATTCGAAAACCGAACATCACTCATCATCGACCCAGTCAATGGCCGAATCCCACCGCTTACGAAAGCAGCCGCTGACGCGCTCGAAGAACGTCAGGCATACGATGAAGCTCACCCGGCAGATTCTTACACCGACAGAATCAATTCCGACCGGTGTATCACTTACGGCGTGCCTTTCATCGCTGCGGGATACAACGGATACTTTGAGATCGCGCAAAGCGACAGCTATGTCGCGATCATGCAGGAGATGATTCACGAAACACGTGTAATCCCTGTTAACAATCGACCACATATTCCATCCTCGGTTCGGCAATGGACCGGCGATTCCAGCGGTCGTTGGGAAGGTGACACCCTCGTCGTGGAAACGCGTAATTTCTCTAGCGGTTCTACCTTCATGGGCTTCCCCACGGAAAACTTACAACTAACCGAGCGCTATGAACTTCTAGACGCAGATACCCTTGCCTGGGTGCTCACGTTCGATGATGCCTCAACCTGGACAGCGCCCTGGACCGCGCAAATTAACCTCAAGCGTTCGGCTGAACCCATCTTTGAATACGCATGCCACGAAGGCAACTTGTCGATGGAAGGCATTCTTGCCGGCCACCGCGCGCAAGAGGCAGAGGCTGCGGCTTTACAAAGCTCCGGAGGTCAGGAATGAAACACCTACGCACCCTAGCAGCTCTTTCCTGTCTCGCCGCCATTCCAAATGCAACCAGCCACCATGCTTTCTCAGCGGAGTTCGACGAGGACGCACCGGTGGAACTTACCGGCAAGGTGACTAGAGCAAGATGGATCAATCCCCATGCCTGGATTCACATCGAGGTTGAGAATGAGGACGGCGGCAAAACGGAATGGATGGTTGAAGGTGGAACACCAAACGCGCTGATGCGCACTGGGATCAACCGCAAGTCACTGCCAATAGGTACAGAGATTGTAGTGCGTGGCTATCAGTCAAGAGATCGCAGTTGCCTGCCAGCGTGCAAGGCAAACGGCCGTGACATGACCTTCCCTGACGGGCGTAAACTATTTATGGGATCTTCAGGTACCGGCGCGCCGAGAGACGGCGCAGATCCGACTGAGTTCTGATGTCAGGGGACCCCCAATCCAATAAATGCGCCTAGTCCTCTACGGGCTTCTTCACCAGATGCCCGTACATCAGTTCCTCTGCAAACTCGACGCACTTGAACTCCAAAAGTTGCGCGTCTGGGTCGAGGCGCCGATAAAGGGGTAACGAGATTGTCCAAGGTTCCACATAGACATTTTCATCGGTGAGCGTTGCTTCATACTGCATCACGTTGTCACTGATTAGCGTATAGCGCTCTTCAACCACAAGCGCTTCGCTATGGAAGTTGCCCGAACCATCGAGCCATGTATCAGGCACGTGTGCATCTACGCGAATCACCAGCGTATCGCCGTCCCATCTTCCGCGGCTGTGACCCATCCATGCTTCAAACGGATGTTCAAAATCAGCTCTATCCATATAAACAACACGGGCTGCTCCTGCAAACTCGTACGCAAAGATCTGTGTCTTATCACTTTGGATTATCTGGAACGGGAACGGCATATACGTCGCCCTGGGAATTCCTGGCATGAAACACTTAATCGCCGGGTCTCGAGCTAAGACATCGGCTCTATTTTCATTTCTCTGTTTCAGCGCCCAGTCTTGATAGGGAATTGAGCCCCCTTCTACTACACCTAGTCCTGCCGGAGTCGCACCCAGGGCACCCATCTCAACAACCGGGCCCATGCGTGCAGCATGAGGTTCCAGATCATAGTGCGCGCTACCCATCGCCTGCCAAATGCCGTTCAGGTCCGGATTGCCGTGGCCATCTCGAGGCGGTTGCCAACCTGTTTGTTCTGCAGGTTCTGAACACCCTAGAATCAAGAATATGGTCAGCAAACCAGTTATTGTTTTCATGACTTTCCTCATCTCCCCCCTGAATCCTAGCGCAAACGCCCCTGGCTAGTCAGCCTCAAGAAATTTCGGGATTGGCCAAAGCTTCTGTGCGTACCTCACCACGCAACGCGGCGAGCAGATTATCGGCAGTCTCGAAGGACATTCTGGTCGCCGCCTCGATAGATACGCCAGCACTATGGGGGCTCAGAAACATTTTTTGATCACGCAAAAACGGATGGTTCGCAGAGGGTGGTTCAACTTCATAAACATCAACCCCCGCCCCCGCGATGCGGTTGTCTGAAAGTGCCGATGCCAACGCGGATTCGTTAACGATACCGCCTCGCGCGCAGTTAATGACAAAGCTCCCCTCGTGCATTAAGGCTATTTCTTCTGCGCCAATAATACCCCGCGTCTCATCGTTCAGCGGGCAATGCACGGTTACAAAGTCTGTCTTCGGGAGAGCGCTGTGCAAATCTGAGATTGGCGTGCAGCCCGCTTCAGCAATTACGGCATCATCAACATAGGGGTCATAGACATACACCTTCATGTCGAAAGCCAGAGCCCGAGGTGCCAAACGTGTGCCAATTCGACCAAACCCAACTACGGTCAGCGTTTTCTGCGCAATGTCGATCGCGATTGGAGCGTTGCGAAATGCAAAATTAGATTCTCGGGCTGCTTGATCATATAAACGACCTCGCTTGGCTAACGAGAGAATGAAGTACATCGTATGTTCCGCTACCGAAACAGCATTTGCATGTATGGCCAACAGAAGAGGGATGCCTCGCTCCGTCAGCGCACCGACCGCGATATTGTCAAAGCCAACACCATGCCGAGAGATCGCACGGAGTTCAGAGGCTGCTTCAATGACTTTGGGCGTAATCTTCGCAGATCGAACCGCAATGCCGTGCACACCTTGCACGGCCTCTATCAAACCCTCTTCCGTAAGGGAATCAGGGGTAACGAGTTCAACCCCGGAGTTCTCAACAAACTGGTTTCGACCAGATGGCTGCAGGGGTTCAGTCATGAGAATTTTCATGCGGTAAGATCCGGATACTGCGAAAACTTCGCGAACTGTTTGGTTGCAATTTCAATGACGGTGACACGACCTTCAAGATTTTCCCTCTGAGCTTTCAGCAAAGCTGATGCAATCTCAGAACTCTTATCGACTTTGAGTGCGGTTGCGCCCATAGCTCGAGCCATACCCGCATAGTCACCCGATTGATTCCCGGCCCCAAACTTCTCCATCGCAACAGGCATCTTTTCATTGTAGCCACCCATAGTCTGATTGTTGATGACGACTGTGGTGATGGGCACTTCCGCCCGCACTGCTGTTTCGATTTCTGTCGCGGTATGACCAAATGCCAGGTCGCCCATAAAATTCATGCAGAATTTGGAGGGATCTGCCAGCTTCGCGCCAATCATCAATGGAATTCCGTAACCAAGGTGGGTGGTCTTACCCCAACCGATATAACTATGGGGCACGGTCGCTTTGTAGAATGGCATGATCTGATCCCGCGGATTTCCCGCGTCGTGGGTGACCACAGACTTTTCATGATCAATCACTTGATTAATCTCATGAACCACTCGGTAGGGATTGATGGGACTTTCATCGGCATTCAGGTATGGCTGCCATTCCGCCAGCCACTCTGACTTTATCCGCGCAATCTCCGCCATCAGATCTGCATTCGCGGCTCGCCCGGCGTCACCAACTTGAGCCTTAAGTTCATCGATCATGGCTTCGAGAATGAGTTTCGCATCGCCAACCAGACCCACCGAGATTTGATAATCCTTATTGATATCTTCAGCCGACGATGTGCCTTGAATTAAAAACTTGCCGTCGGGGATATCCAGGCCAAACGACGTACGCGTGAGACCCGAGCCAATGGCAAAGAGCACATCAGATTCTCCTAACCATTTGTATACACCCTTGGGCGCCGTTCGATTTGCCGAGCCTAAAGCCAGCGGATGATCATCGTGAAAAGTGCTTTTGCCTTGCATTGTCGTGATGACCGGTATCTGTGCAAGTTCGGCCAGCATTCTTAATTGTTCTGTCGCTTCTGCATAGAGTACACCTTGTCCGGCCCAGATAACCGGCCGCTTTGCGGTCAGCAACGCTTTCACGGCATCCTTTATGTCACCCACGGATGGTGTAGAACGCATGGCGCGAGTTGGCGTGTACTTAGCATCACCCTCGCTCACCTCTTGTGTCAGAACATCCCTTGGCATTTCTACAAGCGCGGGGCCCGGACGCCCATGTTTCATCGCATGAAAGGCCCGACGCATTTCACGCGATGTTTGACCAACCTGGTCAATCGACACCGCAAACTTCGTGACGTGTGCGTAATTTTGTTTCGCCGAAAAATTTGGAGTGATATCGTAGTTGCTTTGCGCATATCCCTGCGGCAGGAAAAGCAGCGGTACAGCTTCACCAAAGGCTTGCGCGATACCTCCGAATGAATTCTCCACACCCGGACCATCTTGTGCGGCAAATACGCCAATCTCTTTTCCCGCCGTTTGCCGACTGAACCCATCGGCCGCATTGATCCCTCCTCGCTCCTGCCGGAAGACAATAGGACGGATCTCCACCTTAGCGCACGCCTCGATCAAGGGATTCGCTGGGAAACAGGCTAACCACCTTACGCCTTCCGCCTTCAAACACTTTGCGACTACATCAAATCCATTCATCTATGCATACTCACCGAACTCTTCTCAATAAACCGTTTTACTGACTATCTCCGCTACTGTTTCTGGCTGCCCAATGCCACCACCCTTCGTCACAACCAGCTTGTCTCGAAACCAGGAAACCGGAATTCCTGGCGCGACACAGCCAATCGTATCCATCGTTTCATCGCCCACAATTGCTCCAGCAGTATCGCCACCAATAACCAATAGTGCCCTAAACTCTGCCCAATGATCCTTGATCTTTTCTGCACACAACCTGGCCATCGCTAACGCTGATTCGTCATCTAACGGATCAGAGATGTGATTAGTTGCAACAACCGTTACGGGACCAATTGTGATCTTCCCAATCACATGCTGCAGTGGTTCACCGATGTTGACAATCTGGTCGCGACTGAGCTCGTTTAGACTGCCACACAAAACCATGATTGGTCGGGGGAGAGCAACCTGGCGTTGGGCGGCTTGTGGTAAAAACAATTTTGCGTATGCACCTATCGCCCCAGAGGCGCCTACGACAATACGATTTTCAGCTACTGCACGCCTTACCGCCGCCTCCATTTCTTCGTTGGTATTCGCATCCCAAACGACAACATCGCCACTCACCCCAAAGTGTTCCAGGACTTCCATCGGTTTGGAACTTACTTGTGGATTTAACGGATCAGAACCAAACACAGATTCCAGAACGGGAAGATCATGGATGTAAACAACGCCATCTTTACATCGGCGACCCGCATCGGGAAACGCACATACAATTGCAACCTTATGTCCCTCATGCAGCAGGACCTCGACCTCGTGTGGCCAGTTACCGCGCAAGCCTGCGTCCATCTTATGCGCTCGTTGCTCCGCACGACGAGCCAGAACCTTGGCCATGCTATTCTGTGCTTCGGATAACGACAGATGTCGAGTCGCGATATCAATTACACAGCACTGCTCACTTTCCGCATTAGGACCCACGGGTACCGAGTAGTTTTCATTTGCGATCAATCCACCAATCTCTAAAGCGCCGGTGCGATCATCTGCACTGAGCAATACCTCTGTCATGTTTTCCAGTTATAACTCATGTCTTTGATTGGCACACCGACCATCGTGTTGATTCAGGTCGGACCGAAATCTGCTGTTGCAGGAAAGCCAAGACCCATCATCAGCACCAATAGAATAATGACCCCAATACAGTCTTGCTCCTCGCGCACGGTTGAAGCGGCCCCGCAGGTTGAGTAGCGCTTAGTACGAATAAACACCCTTTTTCTACATGCAGACAGGTAACATCATTCAAACTCCGGACGATCGCGACGGTCTCCGTTATAACGGCGGAAATACACAGTCCAGATCGCCGCCCAGATCGCGGGCCCTACCGCGAATCCTGCCAGCATCATCAGCATGTCGGGATCGTCCGGGATATCCCCCGTTACGATCCCCCAGATGATCCGCGCGGTGAGCAGCACGACACCGGTCCAAAGGCCGGCGATGTTGAGCGTTGGCGCTGCGGCCAACTTGAAAAAGAGGCACACCACCGGGGCCGTGAACAGCAGGAACAGCATCGTGACCAGGGCCAGCGGATAGTCAAAAAACCAGCCCGATAGACCCGCCGCGAAAACAAACGCCAGAGGTAGCGTTCCGAGCACATACAGACACAACCAGACTGGCAAATTCACCTCCAGCAGAATGGACGTATGGTTTCAGCTTAACAGGCAGGCATTGCGCAGCATATACGCGTGTGGCCCCACCTCACACTGATACCCTACAGCGGTCAGATCACGTTGAAGTGAGAACCCAACCTAAGCGGTGCGTGAGCAAAAGCGATTGGCGCGAGCCTGGTTCAGGAGTATTCTCTCGGGAGCCTCAGGAGAGTGCCGTGAACGCAAAAGCCCCAGAGCTGATTAAGCTTGACCCTAACAAACCTCTCAGTCTGGTCGACAAACACTTCATCGCGCATCGTTGGGATTACTACAAATATCTGCGAGAACAGCTGCCGGTCCACAAAGTCAAGATGATGGGAATAAACCTGATCGTCGTGTCCCGCTACGAAGATTGTCTGGCCGTCTCCAAAGATAACGAACGCTTTGGGCGAGATCGCGCAGCAATTACGGGTGGCAGTAAGTTACCTTTCCCAGTGCCGAAGAACATCCAGTTGTTAGCCAACAGCATGATTATCGAGGACGATCCACAGCACCGCCGTCTTCGACAACTCGTGCAAAAGGCTTTTGCACCGCGCTCGCTTGAAGTCATGGAAGAACGCCTCTTCGAGTGGGCGAAGGCGTTGGTTGACGAGTGCGCGGAAAACGGTGAGTTCTACGCCCAGAGAGACTTTGCTCTCGAGCTGCCGAGCAAGGCGATCTCCTTGATGATGGGCATTGATGAACGCGATATGCCGCTGTTCCAGGAAAGTTTAAGGGTGCTCTCCGAAGGCATGTCTGGGTGGCGCATTGCTCGCACCATGTTCTGGGACTTACGTAAAGCGGTTGCCTTCGTTCGCGAGCAAGTTGAGAGAAAACGGACCAACCCAGGTGACGATATTCTGTCAGCACTGATTCATGCGGAGGAAGATGGTGATCGGCTGACAGAAGATGAATTGGTCAGCATGGTTTTTCTTTTGATTGTCGCAGGCTTTGAGACCACCACCAGCTTAATCAGCAACTCGATTATCACCTTCGAGCGTCACCCGGATCAGTTGGAACGACTGCGTAATGAGCCAAGACTACTCGGCTCCGCTGTTGAAGAACTGCTTCGTTATGCAGGTCCGATACATGGCACAAAAATGAACTACGCACGCAGAGATATAGAGCTTAGGGGCGTGCATGTACCTCAAGGAACAGCAGTGATGCCACTGCTGGGTTCGGCCAACAGGGATGAAGCTGTTTTTGCGGACCCTGAGCGGTTCAATATTGCCCGTGATCCGAATAAGCATCTTGCGTTTTCCCAAGGTAATCACTTTTGTCTTGGCGCATTTCTAGCCCGGATGGAAACGAAGATTGCATTGGACACGCTTTATCGGCGCTTCGATAAACTCGAGTTGGTAGAAGAACCTGAGATCGCGCCTATCCCGGGTTGGTATCGGTACAAGGACTACAGAGTACGTCCTGTGTAAGATATGAGGAATTAACGCGGCTGTTTTTCGGGGCGATTACACACACCTCTCTTGACGCGAAGGCTGCCGCCAGCAGCCTGCCTTTATCGCTCAGCCGCTTTCAGCGTGGTGCCTCCATCCACGATCAGCGTCTGCCCGGTTATGTAGCGCGACATATCTGAAACAAGGAACAGCACGGCGTTACCGATATCCCAGCCCGTGCCCTCTATCTGCAGTGGCGACGCCATCCTGCGTTTCTCACGCTGTTCTTCACTCATGCCACCTGCCGCAACCATAGGCGTATACACCGGGCCGGGCGCCACGCAGTTTACGCGAATGCCTGCTGCGGCATGATCCACGGCCATCGCCCGGGTCAGCGCGATCACCGCGCCTTTTGAGGTGGAATAGGCGGTTAATCCACGCGGTCGCAGTGCGGAAATGGACGATACATTTACGATCGCGCCGCCGCCGCGTTTCTGCATCTGCGGTATGGTGTGCTTTGACATGAGGAACATGGAATTGACGTTGATGCGCATGATCCTGTCCCAGTGGGCCGGGTCTTCGTCCACCACCGACTTGCTGCTGCCGATACCCACGTTGTTGTCGAGGATATCCACACCGCCGTACGTCCTGCAGGCGAAATCTACAACACCCTTACACGCTTCATCCTGTGTGACATCGGCAGCATAGGCGACCGCTTCGCCGCCGAGCTCTCTGATCATCTGAGTCGTTCGCTGCGCCAGCCCTTCGAGCCGATCAACGCATACCACCTGAGCGCCGGCCTGCGCCAGCAGTATCGCCGCGGCTCGCCCGTTACCAATGCCTTCGCCCCGGGCACCCGCGCCCGTGACAATTGCTACTTTACCGCTGAGGTTTGCGACGGGATGACTCACTTCCCGACGAACTCCGGCGGCCGTTTCATATCCATCACTGCCAGCGGCGCATTAGCGGCGATTCTGCCGGCCCAATCGGTGACGGCTCGCTCGAGCTGGCCTGCTGGAACCGCTTTGTTAACCAGGCCGTACTCGAGACACTGTGCCGCATTGAGGGTATCGCTCAGCTTCACGGAGCCGCCTTCGCCGGCGGCCGCCTGCTTCAGATCGACAGCGGAGCAGAATGCTCCGCCCAAATCAACCACGCGCACATCAGGATCATCGTTCGCTGATTTGAGTTCATCGTTGAGCTGGGTAAGCATCAATGGAGTAATCGCGTTCATTGCCCTGGGCCGCCCAAGCGGCTGACTTCCGTGCTTGTTCAAGGGCATGGTATCAACCATTCGTTCGATCTGGCCATATCTGAAGCACTGCTTCTGTTGATACAAAACCAGCGTTCAATCTGACTGAGCCTCCCGGGAGGATTAGCGTTAGAATGGATGACCGGAACCCGCACGACGCTCCGGATCTGGATGATAGAGTGGCGCCAGATCACCGGCTCTGTGCAAAGATGGAGATCAACATGGATTTAGAGACAGAGATGAAACGCCTGTTCAGACGGGTGCTGGCCGGATGCGGACTCTGGTTTGGCATCTGTGCCTTTGCCGTGGCGAATGACGAGGCCGCCCTGCATCTCGATGTCTACAAATCACCGACCTGCGGATGCTGCACTGAGTGGATGGATCATCTGGCCGGGCAGGGCATCGCCACTTCGGGCCATCACCCCGACTCGCTGGGTGCGTTAAAGCGGGAGTGGGGAATCCCTGTCCGGTATGGTTCCTGTCACACGGGAGTCAGCAAAGCGGGGTTTGTATTTGAGGGCCATGTGCCCGCGCGCTACATCACTCAGTTCCTGAAAAATCCTCCGCTCGATGCCCTGGGGCTCAGCGTGCCGGCCATGCCTCTGGGCAGCCCCGGTATGGAGTACAACAATCAGTTCACGCCCTATGAAATTCTGCTGTTGAAAAAAGACGGCACCGTTGAGGTCTATGCGGCGGTGGACTCTTACGCACAGCAGTTCCACTGAAGACAGCGGTCTCTAGGTAGCCTGGGCCAAGTAGGGCAGCTCTGTGATGGGGGCCGCTTCGTAGGTTTCGTCTTCAACGAGGGCCTTCAGGGTGTTTAGCTCCGGATAAATGTCGGCCAGAGCCAGCCGGATTCATGCATGCGCGTCACCATCAGATAGTGATTTAGCAGTTGCGCGGCGTAACCGTGAAACGTCCCTCGCTCTGGCATCGATAGACTGTAGAGATCGTGAATGCCGCGCCACATCAGGTCCGATGCTTCCGGCGCGGCCCAGCAACGGGCGATGATGGTGTTGAATTCCTCATACACGTCCCGCTGGGATTGCGCTTTGGCGACCCTGGCGGCAACCCGGATCTGGCTCGCAAGATAAACCACCGACCCCACCACGGCGACGGCCCCAACCAGCTCACCTACCGCACCTGTACGTCTTAACTTGCCTGAGCGGCCAATGTCTGTGCTTGTTCATGAGCATGGTATCAACCACTCGTTCGATCCGGCCACATCTGAAACACGCATCCTGTTCATAACAAAACCAGCGTCAGGCCTCCACGCAGCGCACATTGAATTTCAGTAGCCACATATAGTTCAGTTCCCTCCAGAGACGGCAAGCTGTATAAACGGCAGCTCTAAGACCTTTCCCGAGATAACCGGAAATTATGAATTCATTAAGCCTGCGGACCTAATGCTGCGACCTGAATCCGACATGAGGGCGAACAATGAAACTTGCAATTGAAATCGGCAGCGCCCAACCCGACACCCTTGCCCTGACTACCGAGTGGGTACAGATCGCCGAGCGGCTCGGTGTGGATATGGCGTTCAGCGCCGAAGCCTGGTGGAGCGATGCGGTCACGCCGCTGGCCTACCTGGCGGACAAGACCGAACGCATCAAGCTGGCCACCGGCATCATGCAGACTACCGCGCGTACGCCGGCCATGACCGCCATGACCGCACTGACCCTGCACGACCTCACCGGCGGCCGATTCGTGCTCGGACTGGGCGCCAGCGGTCCTCAGGTGGTGGAGGGCCTGCACGGTGTGCGTTACAAGGCGCCGCTCTCCCATCTCAAGGAGACCGTGGAGATCTGCCGCATGATCTTCGCCGGCGAAAAGGTTCAATATGAGGGCAGAGTATTTCAGCTGCCGCTGCCCGACAGTGAAGGCAAGGCCCTTCGAATTGCTCACGAACCCACGGATATTCCCATCTACCTGGCCACGCTGGGCCCCAACAGCCTGCGTTTCACTGGCGCCGCGGCAAACGGCTGGCTGGGCACGTCATTTTCTCCTGATCATGCCGAAGCGCATATGGATTTTCTTGCAGCAGGTGCCAAGGAAGCAGGCCGGTCTTTGCAGGACCTCGACCTCTGCGTTTCCGTAAGGGTCGAAATCGGCGACAACGTCGAAGAAATGATCCAACGGCGCAGAAAGGGAGTCGCCTTCAACATGGGCGGCATGGGCTCAGCCACCACAAACTTCTACAACGATGCCTTCAAACGGGCAGGCTACGAAGATGACGCCAGCGCCATTCAATCTCTGTGGCTTGACGGCAGGCGCGAGGACGCCGCGCAACGCGTTCCCGACGCCATGGTGACCGAATTTCAGGCCCTGGGCACACCGCAGATGGTGGCCGAGCGCCTGCACAAGTACAAAGAAGCTGGCGTTACCACGCTGAAGCTGGGGCTCGACAGTGCCGGGCCTGTCGGACCGAAACGCTTTGAGCTGCTGGAGCAGGTTGTCGATATCGTCGCGGAACTCTGAATCAGACAAAGTGGGGCGGCATACTCGAACTAGCGGCCGTGCCGGGGCGCGATAACCCCTGCTGCCGCCAGTTGCTCGATCTCCGCATCATCAAGGCCCACATCCTTCAGCACCGCAGTTGTGTGCTGGCCCAGACGAGGCACTCCCGGCCCGGGCCCATACATTTCCCCATTGATGCGGTAGCCGGCATTGGTAACGCGCTGTTCTCCGGCAGCACTTTCGCGGGTGCTGAACAGGCCGCGTTCGGCAATGTGGTCGCTCGCCGCCACATCGTCAAGCATCGCCACGCCTCCGCCAACCACACCTGCCGCAGCAAAGATCTCATCCCACTCGGCTGCCGTCCGGGTGAGCAGCTTCGCTTCCACCCGCTGCTCCAGCTCTGCGCCGTGCTGCGCAAACTCCTTCGCGGACCATTGGGCTTCTTCATCCAGGCCAATGGCCCTGCATAATGAACGACAATGGTGGGGCAGATAGCCGGCGAGCATCACGTATCCTTGCTTTGCCGCAAACCGGCCCAGCATGGGCGCTTCCCGGTTACCCGCAGGCGGCGGCGCCTCGCCCGTGGTTGCACTGATGTGGGTGTTACGGTTCATCAGCAACAGTGTGACATCCTGCATGGCGATATCCACGTGCTGCGCTTCGCCTGTCGCCCTCTGCATCATCACGGCGGCGAGAATCGCCGAGGTCGCATGCATGCCGGTGGCGTAGTCCAGCACAGGACCGCCAGTGCGGATCGGACCGTCGCCGCGAACATTGATCGACATGAAACCGCTGGTGGCCTGCACCACATCATCGAAGCCCGGGCGATGGGACAACGGCCCGTGGGCGCCCATGGCCGATATCGAAGCGTAAACAACCCCAGGATTGCCGGCTTTGACCGTGTCGAAGTCCAGACCGTACCTGACCATGGTGCCCGGCCGGTAGTTCTGCACGATGATGTCGAACTCGCCGACCAGCCGTTGCAGCAGCGCAGCGCCATCCTCGCTTTTCATATCGACGACGATGCTTTTCTTACCGGCATTCTGCGCGACAAAGCCAGACCCCAGTCCGGCATCCAACTGGGCCTCACTACCACCCCAACCTCGCACCATGTCGCCACGCGGCGATTCCACCTTGACGATCTCCGCGCCGAGCATGCCCAACTGGTAGGTACAGTAAGGACCTGCCAGTACATGAGTCATATCCAGGACTTTCATCCCGCTCAATGGCTTCATATCGCTTTCTCCAAAAACTTCAGCAAGACCAGTATGGCCCGAGGTGCACATCCGCGCCAGCAAAGCTGCCTGTGCTACGATGCAGCCCGGCAGTTTTTGCGGGGCAGACACTAAACAGATGAAGTTACGCTGTGTGATCGTGGCCACCTTGTTCATGCCATTGCTGACCCACGCTGAAAAAGACAACGGCGCGGCCCTGTTCGAGCAGCATTGCGCAAGCTGCCATGGCAACCAGACCGACGGCCGCGTTCCAACCCGGGTCAATCTGTCGTTCATGAATCCACTGGCATTGCTGGCCGCCATGGAGAGCGGCTCCATGCGTGTACAGGCGTCTGCTTTGACCGCCGACCAGAAACGCGCACTCGCCGAAGGCATTACCCGCAAAAACCTGGCAGATCTGACGATTCCACAGCCGGCCTTCTGTCAGACGGATCACGCGCCGGTGGATCAGAACAGCACCCTGTACTGGTCCGGCTGGGGCGGCGATGAGCACGGTTCCGGACACGCCCGGCTGCCCCTCGCGGGACTTACCCGAAAAGACCTGGCCAGTCTGCGCCTGGCCTGGGCATTCGCATTCCCTGGAGCCAGCCAGGCTCGATCACAACCCGCGGTGCTCGACGACGTGGTCTATGTGGGCGGCGCGGAGGGCTCTGTCACTGCTTTAGATGCGTTCACCGGGTGCATCTACTGGCGGGTCGACACGACATCGGCGGTGCGCGGCGCAATGGTCGTGGCAAAAATCGACGAACGATACGCGGTGCTGGCAGTCGCCCGCAGCACCGAGGTTTACGCCATCGATGCGGCCACCGGGAAAATCATCTGGCGGACCCGAGCCGGGTTTCATCCGCTGCACTCGGTAACAGGCACACCGGCACTTCACCATGGACGCCTGTTCATTCCCATCAGTTCAGTGGAAGTCGGTGTGGCGCGCATGCCCAGCCACACCTGCTGCACATCTTCCGGAGGCGTAGTGGCTGTGGAACTGAAGACCGGCAAGACGCTGTGGCAGATGCGCGCTACCCTGCGCCCGGCGGAAAAGGTCGGTGTCAGCGCCGGTAAACCGGTGTTTGCACCGTCCGGCGCGCCGGTCTGGGCAAGTCCGACCATTGATGCCAAGCGCAACCTGGTCTACGTGGGTACCGGTGAAAACTACTCGCGCCCGGCGACTTTGACCAGCGACGCGATCCTGGCATTGGACATGGATACCGGTGAGCTGGTCTGGTCCTTCCAGGGCACCCCGGATGATGCATGGCACGGCGGCTGTGCCCGCATGCCCGACTATGCACCCTGCGACGATCCCGGACCCGATTTCGATTTCGGCATGTCGCCCATCTTGTTGAGATTACCCGGGGGCAAAGATGTACTTTATGCCGGTCAGAAATCAGCAGTGGTGTACGCCCTGGATCCGGACACACAGGGCGCCCTGCTGTGGCAGACCCGGGTCGGCAAAGGCAGCGCTCTGGGCGGTATTCACTGGGGCATGGCCACAGACGGTAAGCAGCTCTATGTTCCCAACGGCGACCGCCCCGCCATCATCAAGGACGTCAATCCCGATGTACCCCTGTCGCCGGGCATGTATGCGCTGGACCTGGCCACCGGAAAAATCAACTGGCGCACGCCCACTCCAGGTCCCAACTGCACACCTGATCCGTCTTTGAATCAGCGCGAACTGCGCACCGCCCTGGGTCGCTGCATAACCGCCAACTCAGCCGCTCCGACAGTGTCCGGCGACGTTGTTTTTGCCGGGGACCTGTACGGCCACCTGCGCGGCTATGACATAACAACCGGTGAAATCATCTGGTCGTATGACACAGATCAGACCTTCGATGCGGTCAACTTAGTACCCGCAAAAGGCGGCAGCATCGACGGGCCGGGGCCGGTCATCGCCAATGGCAGGCTGTACGTGAACTCGGGTTACGGCTCATTCGGCCAGAAGCCCGGCAACGTGCTGTTGAGTTTCGCCGTAGCGGATGACGCCGCGCACTAGCGCGCCAGCATCCGCCGAGCTAAGCGATGTCAGGCATCATGCAGATACCAGCGTGTGCCACAGACGTAAACCTGGTCGTCATCTACATAGCAACCGCGATCACGGGCACGGTCGAGGATGTGTTGACGATCGGCAATCTGAATATCTAACCCACCCAGTCCAGGCCCTCGTCCGTCCTGTTCTTCAACGAAGCGGATCGCCGCATTGTTGAGCTCCATCACCAGTTCTGCACCACGCCGCTCTACAGGCAGACCGGCGACTTTGCCCCACAACTCAGCCAGACCGACCGGGTCGGGTGACTGCAGCTCCACGCCGACAATATCCACTGTCACGTCCTGCTTGACCTTGTCTTCCCAGCCCGTGCCGCCTACCGGGTGCCAGTACCCTTCGAAGTCGTTGTATTCATCTGTCTCGACTTCCAGGAAAGCCGCTTTCAGGTCTCCGGGATGTAACTGGCACAGGTTCCAGTCGCCACGCTGGGTTTCGTGGGCGACGCGCACGCCGTTATCCAGCGCATTCTGGCGAATCTGCTGTTGCGATTGCTTCGAGTCGGCCTGGGTAATCACCATATATCCGCCATCTCCGTTTCTACGGTCAAGATAGCGGCCACCCGCGGTGTTATCTTCCACCGGCGCGACGACCTCCAGAAAGTTTCGGCCGACGGGCATCAGCGTATTCTCCAGGCCGAACACACCCACACCCGGGTCGATATAACACCGGTTGATGCCGAAAATGTCTGTCAGATCTTCCAGCACCGGTTCCAGCTCCCGCGCCACCAGAGCGATCTGGCGTAGTTGAATAGTCATGTGATTACTCTTCCGTGGTTGTCCTCGCCCAGGACCATTGTGCCTCAAATCAAGGCGGAAGTTGCACGTTTGACCCCAGCGCTACTAGGATGGAGGCTCGCTATCTGAGGTAACAGATCCATGACCCGTGAGACTTCGGCATCCACCCCACCGCAGGTTGCCCTGATCGTAGGCGGCGGACCCGGTATCAGCGCCAGTTGCGCGCGCTTATTTGCAAACAATGGCATGAAAGTGGCCGTAGCGGCGCGACGCCCTGACAAGCCGGTACTTGAAACACTTGAGCAGGAGTTCGGCGTACGGCGCTACCCCTGCGATGCGCAGGATCCTCAAGCCGTAGAGCAGCTGTTCCAGGCCGTCACCAAAGACCTTGGTCGACCGACCCTGGTGGTGCACAATATCGATGGGCGAACCGGAGACATATTCCGCAAGGAGATCACCGAAGCGGACCCCGAGCTGGCGCAGCAGACCTTGCTGAATTCTTCGTTCAGCGCCTTTCTTATCGGCCAGCAAGCAGCCCGATACATGCTCGAAAATGAACCCGGCGCCACCGGCGTACGCGGCACTATTCTGTTCACCAACGCCAGTGCCGCGCTCAAGGGTTTCCCCCTGAGCGGCGCATTCGCCATGGCATCCCACGGTAAATCCGGACTGGCGCAGAGCATGGCGAGGGAGCTCGGCCCCAAGGGCATTCACGTGGCCCACGTGCCCATCGATGCAGCCATCGGCTGGACTCAGGAAGACGGCAGCCGCGCACACCGCCTGGCCGGCACCAGCGTAGAGGACAACATGGCCGACCCTGATCGTATCGCAGACGTCTATCTGCAGCTGCACCAGCAGCACCGCTCCACCTGGACGTACGAGGTGGTGCTACGGCCCTGGACCGAAAAATGGTAGTCAATCAACAGGAGTATTCATGACACATCCACAATTGAACCTCAGCAACGACGAACTGCTGATGACGACCCGGGCGGTACGCAAACGCCTGGATTTCGACCGGCCGGTCTCCATGGACCTCATCAAGGAGTGCATGGAAATGGCGGTACAGGCACCAACGGGCTCCAATGCTCAGGGCTGGCAGTTTGTATTCGTCACCGACGAAGAAAAGAAAACCAGGATAGGCGATCTCTATCGGCAGGCATTTTCACTGTACAAAGAAATGCCCGTGGCCATTCACAAGCTGCATATGGACAGCGGCGACAAGACGCTCACCGACAGCCAGTCGCGTTCTGCGTCGTCGGCAGACTATCTGGCGGAAAACATGGGCCGTGCGCCGGTGCTGATGATCCCCTGTATTGCCGGGCGCACCGACACAGCGGAAACCAGCAACATGCTGTCGCAAACTGCCATGTACGGCTCGGTGATCCCCGCAGCATGGAATTTCATGCTGGCGGCCCGGGCGCGAGGGCTTGGCACGGCATGGACGACGCTGCACGTGATGCACGAACAGGAAATCGCGGAACTGCTGGGTATACCGTACGACACCCACATGCAGGTGGCATTGATTCCCATAGCGTACACGAAGGGCACCGACTTCAAACCCGCCTACCGTCCACCGGTGGAAGGCGTTATGCACGTGAATGAGTGGTAACGCCCTTAATTCGATGCCCCACCGCGCATGGCGCGTAAGCGCCCCTGCGCCGCATCGATCTCTGCCCGGGGCAGGTTAATAAACTGGCTGAAGCCGATGGCGCCCAGAAAGGTCAGCCCGCAGCCGAGCACGAAGAACAACTCGAGCAGGTCCTTGGTGGCCTGGGTCTGCTGGACTAAGGAACCATCGAAGCCCGTGAAGTGCAGCAGGACCATGCTCAGCGCCGGCGCAATCATATAGCCGGATTTGAACGCGGAGTTGTATACGCCGGCAAACGCCCCTTCACGGCGACGCCCCGACCTGAGCTCGTCGATGTCGCAGATATCCGCCACCATCGACAGCGGCAGTACTTCGATGATGGTGTTGCCAATAGGCAGGGCCAGCACGTGCAGCAGGTAATACCACTGCGGTTCATTGGGCTGAAACGCCACCAGACCGGCCACAGGTACGCTCAGGCTCATCAGCATGCCCAGCTTCAGCAGCCAGGTCTTTTCGAAGTATTGGCCCAGGCGGCGCACCAGCAGATTCAATAACATGCTCACCACAACACCGCCAGCGGTGGCATACATCAACAGTTCCGTGAACTGTGACTTATCACCGTCGAAGATGATGAAGTTGATCAGATAGACACCGAAGCTGACGGAAAAATATTGCCCGATGCCGTAGAAAAACACCGTACCGACCAGGAACATGAACGGCTTGTTGGTCACAGTGATTTTAAGGGCATCCAGCAGCTTCAATTCGTCCTCGGGGACAACGCTGACGCGCTCACGAGTGCCGAACGCAGCAATACAGCCGGTGACGATGATGATCAGCCCGACGCCGCACATGACCACCGCCACACCGATGACCTCACTGGTGAACCATTCCGGCTGAGTGGCAATGAAAAACGGCAGGGTTGCCAGCACCGTCATGGGCACACCAATGAAATGACGCCAGGCGACGATTTTCGTGCGCTCCTGATAGTCCGTCGATAGTTCGGCACCCAGGGCATAGTAAGGCACCACCGCCATGGTATGGGTGACATAGTAGAGGAACTTGAAAATCATGAAGTAGACGAAGATCGAGACCACCGTAGGCATGGGATCCCAGAACATAACGATGGTGGGCATCCAACTCATGGGAAACACAATCCCCAGGGTGATGGAACCCACCAGAATCCAGGGGCGACGTTTGCCCATGCGGCTGCGGGTGCGATCGGACCATTCGCCGACCAGCGGGTCGGTGACTACATCGAGGATCTTCAGAATCGGCTGCCACAGGGCGAGCCACAATGGGTTTATGGCAAACGTTGTCGTGTAGAAAAAGAACATGTACTTGCCGATGACGTTCTTGATCAGATAGTCGGCGCCATTGAACAGGCTGTAGGCCACCCGTTCCTTGAAACTCAGGGGGACCTCTTGCCCTTCGACTTTGCCCGGCTCGTGATTCACTCCCCCTGCTCGCCAGCGTGCATGCGTGCTACGCTGCGACCCCCTGCCGCTATCTACAGTGGTGCAAGCATACTGGAATTCAGGGCATACTTGGCCAGTTCTCTTGGGGAATGGGGTCTTGGGGAGGGCCTATGAGTTGGCAGAAAGACGTAGACGAACTCAACCGCCAGAAGGCCATGGCTCATGCCATGGGCGGCCCGCAAGGCGTCGCTTTTCAGCACAGCCGCAACAAGCTGACTGTGCGCGAACGCATCGAGCTGCTGGCGGACCCCAATTCCTTTCAGGAAATTGGTACGCTGGCCGGTACTGCCGCCTGGGACGGTGATCAGGTGAACAGCCTGAAGCCCTCCAACACCGTGATCGGCACCTGTAAAGTCGATGGGCGCAAAGTCGCTTTTTCCGGCGGTGACTTCACCATCCGCGGAGGCGCCTCAGACGCATCCATAGGCAATAAGCGCGACCACATCGAAGAGGCGGCGCTGCGCACGAAGATCCCTTTCGTCTATCTGCTCGATGCAACCGGCGGCAGCGTCAAAACCTTCGAACAGATCGGCCGGACCTATCTTCCCGGCAATTCCACCGGCGGCGGCCGCACCGCTGATATGCTCGACTCGATCCCCGTGGTATCTGCCGTGCTGGGTTCAGTGGCGGGTCTGCCAGCCGTGCAGGCGTGCCTGAGCCATTTCAATATCATGGTAAAGGACACCAGCCATGTGTTCGTGGCTGGCCCAAAAGTCGTTGAGCAAGCCACCGGACGTGCCATCAGCAAGGAAGAGCTGGGCGATGCGCGTATGCAGACCCGCAACGGCGTTATCATGAACCTGGCAGAAGATGAGGCAGACGCCATAGCTCAGGTGCGGCGCTTCCTCTCGTACCTGCCCAGCAATGTATGGGAGATGCCGCCGCGCACAGCCTGTGATGATGACCCGCAGCGCCGCGAGGAGGCCCTGCTTTCCATCGTCCCGGAAAATCGCCGTCGGATTTACGACCCGATGAAAATTCTGCGAGCGGTTCTGGACCATGACAGCTTTTTTGAAATTGGCCCGTACTACGGTAAAGCCCGGGTGACCGGGCTCGCACGGGTAAACGGCATACCTTGCGGCGTGATGGCGAACAATCCGAAGTTCAACGGCGGTTCCATGGATGTCGCAGCTGGCGAAAAAACCCTGCGGTTGCTGGATCTATGCGACACTTTCCACCTGCCCCTGATCTACTTTGCCGACGAACCCGGCTTTTCCGTGGGTCTGCACCAGGAAGAATTGGGCATCATCCGCGCCGGCGCAAGGGTAGTGACAGCCTTCTCCGCCAGTCGCACGCCGTACATCTGCTTCGTAGTGCGCCAGCTCTACGGCGTAGCGGGCGGACTGCACAGTCGCAGCGATGGGCTGTATCGAAGATACGCCTGGCCTTCCACCCACGGTGGCTCCATGCATATCGAGGGCGGCACCGCCATCGCCTACAAGCGTGAGATTGAAGAAGCCGACGACCCGGAGGCCAAGCGCGCGGAAATCGAAGCGAAGCTGCAGGCGATTTCATCACCGTTCCGCAACGCCCACGCATTCGGCGTGGAGGAAATAATCGACCCACGTGAAACCCGGCCGCTGCTGGCGGACTTTCTTGAAGACGCCTGGCGCATCATTCCTACCGAACTCGGCCGTAGAGCCGGGTCCAGTTACCGGCCTTAAGCGCACCCATGCAGGCTTATCTGATTCGCAGATTGCTGGCACTACTGCCGACGCTGATATTTACCAGCATCATCGTATTTGCATCGATACGCCTTATTCCGGGCGATGTCATCGATCTGATGCTGGCTCAGAACGACATCGCCACCGGCCAGGACCGGGCCAAAATCGAGGCCGCTCTGGGTCTGGACCGGCCCGTTGCGATGCAGTATTTCGTGTGGATTACCTCAGCCCTGCAGGGCGACCTCGGTCGTTCTCTGTGGCAGAACGTACCCGTCACCGAACAGCTGGCCGCCACGCTGCCCATAACCTTTGAGCTGGGCTTTCTCGCCATGCTGGTTGCCCTGTCGGTGGCGTTACCGATTGGCATTTACTCCGCCATGCGTCAGGACACTGCAGGCGACTACACAGCCCGTTCGTTTTCACTGCTCATGCTGGCTTTGCCGTCATTCTGGCTGGGCACTTTAGTGATGGTGTTTCCGTCGGTCTGGTGGCGCTGGTCGCCAGATCTGGTGTACACACCATTTTTTGAAGATCCGTTGACCAACCTGTCACATATGATGGTACCTGCGATCATTCTGGGGTTAGGTATGTCGGCAGTGACCATGCGTATGACCCGCACCATGATGCTGGAGGTCATGCGTCAGGACTACATCCGCACCGCCCGGGCCAAGGGCCTCGGCGAACGCCTCGTTATTGTGCGGCACGCTCTGCGCAACGGCCTGATTCCCGTGGTGACTCTGATCGGCCTTCAGGCGCCGCTGCTTATCGGCGGCGCGGTGATACTGGAGCAGATTTTCGTGGTGCCGGGCATGGGGCTTCTGCTCCTTGAGGCGGTTTTCCAGCGCGACTACCCGGTCGTGTCCGGCGTCTTCCTGGTCGTGGGCGTCGCCATTCTGTTCATCAATCTGCTGGTGGACCTTTCCTACGGGCTGCTTGACCCGAAGGTGCGGCATCAATGAGCGAAGTAACGTTCTCTGCACAGACGTCGCTGCCCGCCAAAAAGCATCCGGCAATCACCTTCGTTGGCAGATTGGTCAGAGAAAAACCACTGGGCGCCATCGGCGGCGCTATCTTCCTGCTGTTTCTGTTCTGCGGCATCTTCGCCGAGGTTCTTGCACCCTATGGAATGAACGACACCGACATGAGCCAGCGGCTGCAGGCTCCGTCATGGGACTTCTGGTTCGGCACCGATCATCTGGGCAGAGACGTCTTTTCACGGGTGCTCATCGGCGCGCAGATTTCCATGATCGTGGCTTTCATGGCGGCGGGGCTGGCCACGGTGATATCAATCGTCATCGGTTTGCTGTCCGGCTACTTCGGCGGCAAGATCGACATGCTCATTCAGCGCATGGTAGACGCCTGGATGACCTTCCCGGATCTGGTACTTCTGATTGTCGTCGTATCCATCGTCGGACCGGGCATTCCACAGATCATCATCGTGCTGGGGCTATTGTACGGCATTGCCGGTTCACGGATCGTACGGGGCGCCGTAGTCACGGTGAAGGAAGAGACCTACACCCATGCCGCCCAATCCATCGGCGCCAGAACCTGGCACGTGCTGTGGCGGCACATTCTGCCGAACATCATGCCGGTGGTGATCGTGTTGTTTACCACGCGCATCGGCGCGGTGATTCTCACCGAAGCCGGCCTTTCTTTCCTCGGGCTCGGCATACCGCCACCAGCACCTACATGGGGCAGCATGTTGAGCGGCACCGGCCGTACCTATATGTATATGGGCCCATGGCTGGCCCTTGCGCCGGGGTTGTGCCTGACCGTGGTGGTATACGCTATCAACATCTACGGTGATGCGCTGCGCGACCTGTTAGACCCGCGCATGCGAGGCAGCCGATGACCATGCGCAGATTAATGATCATTGCCAGCGCGGCGCTGTTCTTCGGCTGCTCTGGCCCGCAATCGCCCGAGGACTACGAGCACCTCCTGGATTCGCAAACCCCTCAGTACGGTGGCGACCTTAATATCGGCACGGTTTACGTCACCCTGTCACCACTGTCGTGGGATCCCGCGGATTGGAGCTGGAAACTCAACCACGATACCGGTGCGGTGCGCGAACAACTGTTCGCCGCAGACCTGACTCAGGCAATCAGAAACGGCGGTGAATACAACTTCCGTGCAGAGGCCTACATTCCCGAAGCGGCATTAAGGGGTGAGCTGGCCGAGCGCTGGACCTGGGAAGACGATCTGACACTGGTCGTGCACTTGCGCAAGGGCATCATGTTTCCGGCCAAGGCGGGGGTCATGGCCGAACGGGAATTCACAGCCGAAGATGTGCTGTTTACCTACGACTACATCAACAGCTCAGCCAAACGCATCGCCACCTATTTCGAGCACATCGACCAGGTGGAGGTGCGAGACCGCTATACCGTTGTGTTCCATTTCAATCAGTTCAATGCCGAATGGGCTTACCGTTTCGGCTATGGCTACTATTCCGGCATCGTTCCCAGGGAGATTGCCGATGTGGACCCGAAAAGCTGGCGTAATCTGACCGGTTCTGGTCCATTCAGCCTGGCCAGATACGTGCAGAGCAATTCCCAGACCTATGCCAGAAACCCCGACTACTGGGATACCGAACGCGTCGACGGCAAAGACTACGCCATACCCTTCATCGACTCCTTCACCTACCGCATCATCAAAGACGAAGCCACCTTCTTAACAGCTCTACGCACGGGGAAATTGGACATTCTCGAAGGCATTCGCTGGATCGCAGCCGACCACCTTCGTGAAACCACCCCGGAGCTGAAATGGATGCGCTCACTGGGCATGGGCGGCACGTTTATGGTGATGCGGCTTGACCGGGAACCCTTTGACGACCCGCGTGTGAGGCGCGCCATCAATCTGGCCGTGAATCAGCCGGAAATCGTAGAGCAGTTCTACGGCGGGCACGCCGAATTAATGGCTTATCCGCAACATCCGGATTTTGGCGACTACTATCAGCCGCTGGAAGAAATGCCCGCTTCAGTGCAGGAGCTGTTCACCTACGACCCGGATAAAGCCAGGGCACTGCTGGCGGAGGCCGGTTTCCCCGACGGCTTCGAGTTCGACGTGCAGCTATGCAGCTGCAGCCCTCAGCACATGGACATGGCGCCACTGCTCGCGGGATATCTTGCCAAGGTCGGCGTGACCATGAATCTGAAACCGCTGGAGTACGCTTCGTTCCTGTCCATGATGACCACCCGCAATCATGAAGCCGGCTACCTGATGAACAGCGGACATACCAATCCGACCACCACCCTGCGCAAAAGCTTCATGACGGGTCAGACATGGAATCCTTCACAGTTCAGCGACCCGGATATCGACGCGCAGATCAAACGGATGCTTACTGAGCGAGATGAAGCACAACGTATTCGTATCGCTCGCGGCATTACCATACAGATGCTCGACCGCGCCCCCTACCTGTGGCTGCCCACCGGCTACGGTTATTCGGCGTGGTGGCCGTGGGTAAAAAACTACAACGGCGAAACCCGCGCGGGCGCGGTACGCCCGGGGCCAATCTACGCGCGTATATGGATTGATCGCGAACTGAAGAAAGCCATGGGCTTTGACGATTGATGCCTGGCCTGCTGGACATACGGAACCTCGCTGTTGAATTCAGTACCGACCGCGGCCTGGTCAGGGCCGTAGATTCGGTGAATCTAACCCTCGATGCCGGTGAAACCCTGGCCATAGTTGGCGAGAGCGGCTCAGGCAAAAGCGTCACCGCACTTTCCATACTCGGTTTGCTCGGCGACGCCGGACGCATCGCCAGCGGCAGCATTCAATTCGACGGCACCGACCTGGCGGCCATGTCTGCACAGAATCTGCGCCAGGTACGCGGCAATCGCATCGCAATGATTTTTCAGGAGCCCATGTCATCGCTTAATCCCTCGTTGACCATCGGCAAGCAGGTAGCAGAACCCATCTGGCTGCATCGCAGCGTACCCTGGGCGGAAGCTTACGCAGAAGCTGCAGAACTGCTGGCCCAGGTAGCGATTCCCGATGCCGCAAGCCGGCTCGATGACTATCCCCACCAGTTTTCAGGCGGTATGCGACAGCGGGTCATGATCGCCATGGCGCTGGCCTGTCAGCCTGATCTGATCATTGCCGACGAACCCACAACCGCCCTAGATGTAACCGTGCAGGCGCAGATACTGGCGCTGTTGAAAGAACTCACCCACAAATCCAATGCAGCATTGATATTGATCACTCACGATCTCGGTGTGGTGGCGCGTTACGCCGACCGGGTAGCGGTGATGTATGCAGGCAGAATCGTGGAGACCGCCGAGGCGGCCACCCTGTACGCGAATCCGCGGCATCCCTATACCCGCGGCCTGCTGGCCAGCATACCCAGCCTGGACGGCCAGGCCGGCACTCGCCTGGCGACCATCGACGGTCAACCACCTGACCTGGCAAATCTGCCCGCCGGCTGCGCCTTTGCATCGCGCTGTCCACAGGCGACCAATCATTGCCACAGCAACCAACCGGTACTCGAGCCCATCGCTAATGACGGTGTCAGCAGTAACCGGCACCTTAAAGCGTGCTTTGTCGATGACTAGTTCAACGCTGCTGCAGGTGAATGACCTCAAAGTCCACTTCCCGGTGGCGTCGGGGCTTTGGGGCCGGAACAACGACACAATAAAAGCCGTAGATGGCGTATCGTTCGCCTTGTCGCGCGGCGAAACCTTCAGCCTGGTCGGCGAAAGTGGCTGCGGCAAGTCCACCACCGCGCTGGCGGTATTGCGCATGCTGGCGATCACCGACGGATCTATCGTATTCGACGGCCAGGATATCTCTCACCTGAGCCAGAATAAGCTCCGCCCGCTACGCCGACGCATTCAGATGGTCTATCAGGACCCGTTCGCCTCACTGAACCCAAGAATGAAAATTGGCGATATCATCGGCGAACCCCTGGTGGTGCACGGGCAGCGCGGCGACAGGCGAGCATTCGACAAACGCGTAGCCGAACTGATGGATCTGGTGGGCCTGCTGCCTGATATGGCCGACCGTTACCCCCACGAGTTTTCCGGAGGCCAACGCCAGCGCGTGGGCATCGCGCGCGCCCTGGCGCTGAATCCGGATCTGCTCATCTGCGACGAAGCGGTATCGGCACTCGACGTATCGATTCAGGCGCAAATCCTCAACCTGCTGATGGACCTGCGGCAGGAACTGGCGCTGACCTATCTCTTCATCGCCCATGACCTGTCGGTAGTCAGGCACATCAGCGATCGCGTGGGTGTCATGTATCTGGGCCGGCTGGTGGAGGTGGCCAGTCGCGAACAGCTTTTCGATGCGCCCCAGCACCCTTACACCCAGGGACTCATGGCCGCGGTACCCGTTGCCAATCCTGAAATCGAAGCCTCGCGGCCACAACAACTCATCGTCGGCGAGGTACCCAGCGTTCGCAACCCGCCATCTGGATGCCGCTTTCACCCGAGGTGCCCCATTGCCGTGGACGCATGCAGCACCAATACGCCGCAACTGCTGAAATCGGCGGATGGGCGTGGCATCGCCTGCCACGAGCAGTAGCGGTGAGCTACAGGAACAGCCGGACCCGGTAATCAAACACTGCGGAGCGAGATGCCTGATAAAACGGCATCACGCAGCCCAACGTTGCGCCCGCGCCATATGTTCGTCACCGACCTGAGCTGACGCTGCTGTACCAGGTCATTGAGCACCATCTGTCTGAGTTTACCGATCACTTGAGAGAACGCGGTCATTTCCTGCCGAAATTCGTGTTTCAGGAGTTCAACGACTACCTGAAATGCGGCCGGCTGGAGCACGGGTTTGTGCGCGTAAAGTGTACCGGCTGCCGAAATGAACTGCTGGTGGCATTTTCCTGTAAGCGCCGCGGCTTCTGCCCCAGTTGCGGCGCTCGCAGCGGAGCCGTCACCTTCATTCAGCGCTTCGGCTCAGCCTTAAACCTCAATGTACACCTGCACATGCTCATTCCCGATGGGGTGTATGCCCTCCGCCACGGCAAACCACTCTTCCATGCCCTGCCGGCCCCTTCGCTCAGCGAACTCACCGCCCTGCTCAACCGCATCGTTCGGCGCTGCATCGCTGCAGTATCGGGTCATTCTCGGGCCTAATGCCGGCAGCAGACTACTCACCCTGCGTAACACCCTATCGAGCACACCTGCAAGTACCAAACCCTTCACAGCCGCCCAGGACGGATTCTCGCTCAATGCGGCCGTGGCATGCCAGGCTCACCAGTCGGTGCGCTACTTCCGTGCCAGCCGGTTGTTCGACACGCTGACCCTGGCTCACGGCGACGGCAGCTTCGGCAAGCTGTTGATGCAGCTGGCCAAAACCGAGCTGCTCATCATCGGTGACTGGGGGTTTGACGTGCTGAATCAGCAGCAACGTAACGACCTGTTGGAGGTCGTCGAAGACCGCCATGGCAGCGGCGCCACCTTGATCACCAGTCAACTTCCAATCGCTCACTGGCATGAAGCGGTAGGTGATCCCACGCTCGCCGACGCCATACTCGATCGGGTGTTACACGGCGCCACCAAGATCCAGATGAAGGGCGAGTCCATGCGCAAGAAACTCGCAACCGTTGACCGACCGTGAACACTTTAGGTTAAATCGCACCCCTCTGATCGAGGCTTAGGTGCAACTGTTCACGCTAAGCAAAAATCAGTGTTCACAGTCGCAAAATTACGCACTGGGCCGTCGATGATGGCATCCTCCAACAACAAATGCTGCAGAACCGTCAACACGTCGTTCGCTGACCGCTTACTGTTTAAGAGCATTCGCCGAAGATTAACCGGAGTCAAAAGCACCAAAACCCTCCGCAGGATGTGTAAAGAATCTCTCGCTTATCTAGCGAACGCGTCGGAACCCTTTGCTCTGTTTAGAGAAGGTCAACCGCTTCACGATGAGTTTTTCGACTACGTGGACCCTGACTTAGAGGAACTTGGCAACTGTGAGAATAGACTTAGCCAACTCTTAGCTTTGCGTGAACTTCAAATTCGTATGCGCAGAAGATTCCTGGCGCAAACTGCGCGGCTTCAGACACTTGGCAAAAGTGATTGAAGGCGTGAAATTCAAAGATGGAATCGAGCAGACAGAGGAAGGCAAGGCTGCCGCATGATCAACTTGTCAGACACCAGATTTGACTATAGCTCCATGGGAGATTGGGGCCACCTAACACCCTGTTAGGCGGCCAAGTCGCTGAGGACCTAAATGTGATTCACATTTAGGCCGGAGGTGCTTGGTCCGAGCGAATGTAATGAGCGGCTTCAACAGCATGTTATGTTTTCTTGCCGCTATGCAGCCGTGTCGAGATTTTCCCGAATAATTCTCGGGTGACGTGCTGCAATCTTTAGCAATGCTAAAGCCGGCCCATCAGGCTTTCTTCTATCTTGCTCCCAATTGCGGAGTGTATGAACGCTAATTTCCATTGCTCGTGCGAATTCGGTTTGGCTAAGTCCAACAAAGTTTCGAAGTGCGGCGATATCCTTACCGGAAGAAAATTCCCCGCGAATAAGCCTATTCCTTACCCTGGTAGGAATTGCGCGTTTGAATTGTTCCGCTGTGATTTCTGGAATTTCACTCATAGTAGATTTCTCCTAAACTCTCGAAATTGCTCTTGCTCGAATTTCGTGGCAAACCGCGCGCCGATTATCCGGATGACATCACCATCACGTTCTGTAAATACCACAACCGAGATTCCACGCTTTATTTCTCCGATCGCGAGGAAGCGGTCTTCTTCAACTGAGTGGGTAGCATCATAGATTTCGAGATATTCTTCATCGTTTGTGAATAGTTCAATGGCCTCGGAGAAGTTGAGCCCATGCTTCAGCTCATTGCTCTGATCCTTAGCCTCATCCCATTCAAATTTCATTCACTAATGATAAGTCAATGACTTAGTAAGTCAATGGCTTATAATTTGATTGGAAACATAACACCTGGTTAAGCGGCGCAGCGAGGTAACGGTACCCAGCGTTCGCAACCCGCCATCTGGATGCCGCTTTCACCCGAGGTGCCCCATTGCCGTGGACGCATGCAGCACCAATACGCCGCAACTGCTGAAATCGGCGGATGGGCGTGGCATCGCCTGCCACGAGCAGTAGCGGTGAGCTACAGGAACAGCCGGACCCGGTAATCAAACACTGCGGAGCGAGATGCCTGATAAAACGGCATCACGCACACATAAACACGCTCTATGCTGACAGCCCCGGAACCGAAAATCGGCAACCCTGGAGCTCCCACTCAATCAAGGTGTCGCAATGCCCAACGTTGCGCCCGCGCCATATGTTCGTCACCGACCTGAGCTGACGCTGCTG
>CAYMUT010000022.1:0-88185 GCA_964393625.1 uncultured Pseudomonadales bacterium | reverse complement strand
TACACTGTAGATGCGCATACCATGCAGGTGATTCGTAACATGCGCATCTTCCGCTATCGTTCAGCCCAGGAAAATTTCCCCGTTGCATATCACTGTGTACACACCATTCCAAAACTGGAACTGCTGTACACAGCAGGTCTGTTTCACGATATCGGCAAGGGTCGTGGTGGCGATCATTCGGAACTTGGCGCTGTGGATGCCGAGCAGTTCTGCCGGCGCCATGGACTCAACGACGCCGACACCGGACTGGTGTGCTGGCTGGTGGAGCAGCATCTGTTCATGTCATCGGTCGCGCAACGCCAGGACATCTACGACCCCGACGTCGTGCATGAATTCGCCGCCCACGTAAAATCGGAAATGCGGCTGGATTATCTTTATGCACTCACGGTCGCAGACATCAACGCAACCAACCCGACACTGTGGAACAGCTGGCGCGCCACGCTGCTTCGCCAGTTGTATACGGAAACCCGTAAGGTCCTGCGTCGCGGCCTGGAGTCCACCGCAGATCGCGACGCCACCCTGCGCGCCTATCAGGAACAAGCGCTCGATCGTCTGGAGAATGCGGAGCGAGATTTCGATGAACTGCAATACCGGCAGCTCTGGGAGGATATGGGTGAGGACTTTTTCCTGCGTCACACAGCTACGCAGATCGCAGCCATCAGCACAGAGTTGCTGCAGCACGATCTGAACAGCGGGCCTTATGTTGCGATTCGCGACACCCATGGCGATCTATCCGGCGAAGGGGCTACGCAGATCTTCATTTACACCAAAGACCAGCGACACCTGTTCGCCGCCACCGTGGTGGAATTGAGCAAATTCAACCTAGACGTGGTCGATGCAACCGTTGCCACCCGGGACAGCGGCATCTGTTTCGACACCTACACCGTGCTGGACAACGAAGGCCGGCCCCTCCCGCGCGACCCGCATCTTCGCGGCCGTATTCTGGACCGGCTCAAGGAGGTGCTGGGCGATACCATCAGTTCAGTGCAGCGCCCCAAGCGGCGCCTGCCTCGACAATTACGCGAGTTGCCCCGCCCCACCGAAGTCACCATGACACCCACCGCCGATGGCGCCGCTTCGGTGTTGACCATCCTCGCTTCCGATCGCCCCGGCCTGCTGGCAACCATTGGCCTGATGCTGGTGGAGATGGGGTTACAACTGCAGTCGGCAAAAATCACCACCCTCGGCGAACGCGTAGAAGACACGTTCATGGTACAGACGGAGGATGGTCGGGCCATAGCCGAAGGTGAACCCACTTATGTGCTGGAGAACACCATGCGCCAATACCTGAACGGCGAGCTGGGGCTCAACAATCTGGGGCGGGCTATCTGATGAGCTACAACACTCGGCTCGAACAGCTGCAGAAATACCCGTTCGAGCGCCTGCGCGCCCTGACCCAGGACATCCAGCCAAACGAAGACTACACCTACATCCCGCTGACCCTGGGAGAACCCAAGCACGCGCCGCCGGACTTCGTCATCGCCACTCTGAGCGATGCCACCGCGCTGGCCAAAGATCTGGCCAGCTATCCCGCTACCCGCGGCAGTGATGAACTACGCGTCGCCATTGTCGGGTGGCTGCAACGCCGTTTCAACGCCGCGGTGAGCGCCGATACAAACGTACTGCCGGTGAACGGTACCCGTGAAGCCCTGTTTTCCTTTGCTCAGGCCACGCTCAGCGGCAAGCCCGGCAGCCGCGTGCTGGTACCCAACCCCTTCTATCAGATCTACGAAGGCGCAGCTCTGCTGGCCGGCGCAACACCGACCTTCATCGACAATGATCCCGATCTGCACTACCAGCAGAATTTCGAGCAGGTTGCGGACTCCGTCTGGCGCGACACCGAGCTCGTATACCTATGCTCTCCCGGAAACCCCACCGGCCAGATCGTCGAAGAGCAACAGCTGCAGTTCCTCATCACAAAGGCGCACCAATACGACTTCATCATCGCTGCTGACGAATGTTATTCAGAGCTTTATTTCGACACCCCACCCGTCAGTTTGCTGTCTGCCAGCGAGGCTATGGGTAATCCGGATTACTCGCGCTGCGCAGTGTTCCACAGCTTGTCGAAGCGCTCTAACCTGCCCGGGTTACGCAGCGGCTTCGTGGCTGGTGATGCCCATCTTCTCGAGAACTATCTGCAGTATCGTACGTATCACGGCTGCGCCATGAGCCCCCACCATCAGCGCGCATCGGCATTGGCCTGGAACGATGAGGCCCATGTAGAGGCGAATCGGGCGCTGTATGTGGAAAAATTTTCCACGGTCAGCGAAATACTTACCGACGCATACGAACTACAGCAACCCGCGGGCGGCTTTTATCACTGGTTGCCCACGCCCATGGACGATCAGTCCTTCGCGATTGAGCTGCTGCAGGCATACAACGTAGCGGTGATGCCCGGTACATTTTTGGCACGGGCCCATCACGAAGCTGAAGCCACCGCGACAAGCCCCGGCACCAATCACGTGCGGGTCGCCTGGGTGGCGCCACTGCAGCAATGCGCGGAGGCCGCCCGGCGGCTGAAAGAATTCGCCGCCACTGTGAGTTGAACCGTGCGGCCAGTTGCACTGTGCAGGCGGGCAAAGTAGGAATAAGATCCTCAACGGGGCGTGTCTTTGATGAAAATCGACGACACACGCCCTAGAATACCGCCCCCTTGCCTTTTCGAGAGTCAGACATGTCCGAGGTGTTCGCATTCGCGGTGGGAATCGCCCACACCAATTCCAATGGCGAGGCGCTCGATTGCCTTTTTCCTCAACCATTGCTGTGTCCCACCGGCGAAGCCGCTCACGCCGCGGAACAGTTCGCGGAGGGCACACAGACCGCCACACCGGATGAGGTCAACAGCAAAGCCGGGGCCATAACACCCAGCCCACTGCTCGAGTACGACCAGCCATTGATCGTGGTACGCCTGAATGCAGATGAAGCGATCAGCTCGACAGCTGAGGCTTATCTGAAACTACACCTGCTCTCACACCGGCTGACACTGCCCAACACTCTGAACCTCGATGGCATATTCGCCCATCTGCCGAACCTGGCATGGACCAGCGCCGGACCCGTTGAGGCCGATAAACTAAGCGATGCGCTGATTGCCGCGCGGGTGAAAGGCGAGCACCTCGAAGTCATGAGCATCGACAAGTTCCCCAAAATGGTGAACTACGTCATGCCCGGCGGCGTTCGCATCGCGGACGCCAGTCGCATCCGCCTGGGTGCATATCTGGGCGACGGCACCACGGTAATGCACGAGGGCTTCGTCAATTTCAACGCCGGCGCATTGGGCCCCAACATGGTGGAAGGCCGCATCTCCCAGGGTGTCATCATTGATGAAGGCACCGACCTGGGTGGCAGCGCCAGCACCATGGGCACGCTGTCCGGCGGCGGCAACATTACCATTACCCTGGGCAAGAACTGCCTGATTGGCGCGAATGCCGGCACCGGTATCCCCCTGGGCGATCGCTGTACTATCGAAGCCGGCCTGTACATTACTGCCGGAACCGTGGTGAGTCTGGTTGACGAAACCGGCGAAGAAGTTCGCAAGGTCAAGGCACGTGAACTGGCCGGCGGCTCGGACATGCTGTTCATCCGCAACAGTCAGAATGGTCAGGTGCTGTGCCGCACCAACCGCCAGGCGATTGAGCTGAACGAAGCGCTGCACGCGCACAACTGAGACACCATGAACGATCAGACCGCCAGCGTTGCCGAGCGGGTCGCGAGCCTGACCAGAAACCTCATCGAGCGCGTATCGGTGACCCCGGAAGACGCCGGCTGCCAGGACATTCTGGCGGCACGGCTGGCGCCACTGGGATTTCAGATTGAACAGATCGACCAACACGGCACCCGCAACCTGTGGGCGGTGCGGCCCGGCAGCGGACGCCATCTGATGCTGGCCGGCCACACCGACGTGGTACCATCCGGCCCGCAGGAGCAATGGCGCACCCCACCGTTCATACCCTCCGAAATCGATGGTGTTCTGTATGGCCGCGGCGCGGCGGATATGAAGTCCAGCCTGGCAGCAATGATCGTCGCGGTAGAGGATGCGTTGACAGGCGCAACTCCGCCAACCGGCACATTGAGTTTCCTCATCACCAGCGATGAGGAAGGCGATGCAACCTATGGTACGCAGATGGTGGTACAAGCTTTGAACAAGCGCGGTATCCAACCGGATTACTGCATTATCGGCGAACCCAGCTCCAGCGCTGCGGTAGGTGATGTGGTGCGTTGTGGTCGACGCGGTTCCCTCAACGCCACCCTAACGGTGACCGGCATACAGGGCCACGTCGCCTACCCGGATGACGCGCGCAACCCCATCCACGAGGCCACCGCCGCACTGGCGGAGCTTTGCGTAACCCATTGGGACGACGGCAATGAATACTACCCGCCGACCAGCCTGCAGTGCTCGAACATCAACAGCGGAACAGGTGCGACCAATGTCATCCCCGGTACCCTGCAGGTGCTTTTCAACATCCGCTTCAACACCGAACAGACCAGCACCGGACTACAGCGAGCCATAACCGAATTATTTGACCGTCATGGCCTGGACTACACCCTTGACTGGCACCTCTCCGGAGAACCATTCCTGACCGAGCGCGGGCCGCTCACCGACGCGGTGAGCGCGGCTATTCTCGCTGAAACCGGCCTGACCACGGAAATGTCCACCTCGGGCGGCACTTCTGACGGCCGTTTCATCTCGCCCTGGTGCCAGCCGGGCAGCAACCGAGTCGAAGTCGTGGAACTGGGGCCGACCAACGCAACGATTCACAAAATCGACGAATGCATCGACCTCAAGGAACTTGCTCCGCTGGCCAGAATCTATCAACGAACCATCGAAACATTGCTGGCTTGATGAAACGGTATATTTTCTTCGGTCTGCTGCTGTTCACAATTTTCGCAGTGGTATTTGCTCCCGCTGGCATATTGGTGCGCCTGGTCGACACTACCGCTTACGCGGAACTGACCAGCGCCCGGGGTACCCTGTGGCAGGGCAGCGCCACGTTGCTGATCGAGCGACGACCGGTAGGCCAGATCATGTGGGACTTCCAGCCCCTTTCGCCGCTGCGCCTGCAACCCACTTACGACTGGTCACTGAATGATCCTGCAGCCACGTTGACCGGCTTTGCCGTTGTTGACGCCGCGGGCTTCGAATTCCACGCAAGCGGAGTATTCGACGCCAGCGCCATCAACCCATGGCTCGCGCAATATGACATCGATTTGCGTGGAATTTTCGAAATAGCACCTACCACCGTGCAGTTCGCCCACGCCGATGCCGGCGGCATGCCCACCCTGAGGGGGGCTCAGGGACAGTTGGACTGGAGCGGCGGCATCGCCCGCTACACTCTGTCTGGTCTCACCAGGCAGGTGCGATTACCCGCCATGAGCGCGTACCTTGAGCACGTTGACGGCGCAGCACAGGCCACCGCCTATACCGGCGAAAGCGATATCCCACTGATCATCGCCGGACCCGGCGCCCCTGGGTTCTTCAAAGTGAGTATTACCAAACACTTTACGAAATTGCTTCGATCACCGTGGCCGGGAAGCGACCCCGATCACACAATAGTCGTGGAAGTTGAACAGCAACTCTTTTAAATTCATAAAGTTAGCGTCTGGCTTTGAGGCGGCGCAGAAATACAAAACATTAACACAAAGAGAGAGAAATAAAGGAACATGATGCGTACGTGTCGTACCATAAGTGTGGTAGCGTACACTTTTCCGGGGCAGGCGCCGAAAAGTACGAGAAAAACGGTGTCACGTGTCAATAGTGGGGCATAGTGTTAGAGACCATAGTCAATAAGGGTGCAGAGCCCGTACGCTGGCTCATCGTGGCAGGGATCGCGTATACCCTGGCCAGTACCACGTGGACGTTTTTCGCGGCGCCCACAGCACCCGCTATTTCCTCAACCCGCTCGATCCAGGCAGACGCGCCCGCGCGCGACCAGGGCAACGTCAACTGGATTCTGGGAAAGAATCTGTTCGGCAAAGCCGGCGCGCAGCCGGTGCTGGATGAGGTGGACAGCGGCCAACCCGAAAAAGTAACCACCCTGCCCCTTGAGTTACAGAGCGTATTCGTTTCCCGCGAAGCCAACAGCGCCAGCGCCATCGTCGCCCAGAAAGGCAAACCTGGTAAGGTCTATCACGTGGGTGAAAAAGTCCCCGGTAACGCCACCCTGTTGGAAGTGTATAGCGATCGCATCGTGCTGCGCCGGGGTGGCAGTCGCGAAGCGCTGTTGTTTCCCGAATCGAAGCTGGAGCTGGTGCAATACGATGAGCCGGAGGCCTCCGAACCACCCGGAAGCCGCGCTAAGCGTCCCCGTGCCGACTCGGCAGCAGCAGGCGCGGAGGCGCAAACAGCCGAAACCCTGTTTGAGTATCGTCAGCGCCTGCGCGAAGACGCCGAAGGTACGCTGGACGATCTCGGCATTGAGTCTGTGGACAGCGGCGGTTATCGCATAAGTACAGGTAGTGCTGCACAGTCGCCCTATCTGCGCCGGGCGGGTCTGCAGCCCGGCGATGTCATACTGTCGGTCAACGGCCGGCAGGTAGGTGACATACAACAGGACCAACTCGAACTGGACAACATCATGGCCCAGGGCTCCGCACGCATTGAAGTGCAACGCGGCTCCCGGCGGTTTTTCATAACCGCTTCGCTGAAATAAGCGCTGCCCCCCTAACGTGCCCAACAAAGAGCCCAGGAACAAGAAAGAGTCAAACAAGTGTCAGATCAAATGTCAGAACCCAAACTCATGAAACACTTCGCCAAACTCGCCCTGTTTTGCCTGTGTCTGGCGCCCATCGGCCTGACCCATGGCGCAGCAGCCGATCAGGCCAAAGAACACACCTGGCGTATGACTGCCAAGAATGCCGATATCAACGAATTCGTCTCCCAGGTTGCCGAAATCACTGGCAAGACCTTTGTCATCGACCCGCGCCTGAAGGGCAGCGTGACCGTCGTTTCCGACACACCAATGAACCGCGATGGCGTGTACGCTCTGTTTCTGAGTGTCCTGCGGCTGCACAATTTCACCGCCATCCCGTCCGGAGACGTCATTCGCATTCAGCAGAATGCTACCGGCAAGCAAACCCCCGGCGGTATCGGCGACCTCAGTGACGTTGCCCCCGAAGAACTGGTCACCCGGGTGGTGGCCGCCCAGAACGTGGATTCTGCAGAGCTGGTCAAGATTCTTCGCCCGCTGATCCCCCAGTACGGTCATATTGCGTCTGTGGCACAACCCAATGTAGTTATCATCAGCGATCATGCAGACAACATCATTCGCCTGAAGAAACTCATCGAGCAAATCGACGTTTCCGACGAAGACGAAGTGATCATGGTACCCCTGAAAGACGCCTGGGTCGGCACCGTGGTCGCCATTCTCGAGAAGGTCGCACCCGAGCAGATTGGCCGCAACGCCGCGGGCCCGCAGCGCATTCAGATCATTGCCAACGAACGCAACAACTCTCTCGTACTTCGCGGTAAGCCACGCCCCATCGCCGAAGTTCTCAAGATCGTCGAAAAGCTGGACCAACCTGCCACCACCACCGATGCCACCCAGGTGATTCCCCTGCGCCACGCCGACGCGGCCAACCTCGCGACCATTCTCGGCGCGATCATCAGCGGTAAAGCAAGCGGCGGCGAAGAGAGCAGTGCTCAGGAAACGACGATTCAGGCAGATGAATCGCTGAACGCCATTGTCCTTCGCGCCGACCCGGGCTCCATGAGTGAGTTGCTGGACATCATCAAGAAGCTCGACGTGCGCCGTTCACAAGTGCTGATCGAGGCTGCGATCGTCGAGATCACCATCGACAAAACCAGCGATATCGGCATCGAGATGGCCGCTGCCGACGCCACGGGCGAAACTGTGCCGTTCGTCAGCACAACCCTGCAGGGTGTCATCGGCTCACTGTTCTCAAACATCCTGGATGACGAAAGTCAGATTGATGTACTGAGCGGGCTGGCCGGAATTAACAGTCCCACCCTTGCAGCCGCAAAGATCGATGCAAACGCCATTTCATTTGGTGCCGTGGTTACGGCGCTGGCCACCAATTCCGAGGCTAACCTGCTCTCTACACCCAGCATTCTCACTCTGGACAATCAGGAAGCAAGCATTCTGGTCGGTCGCGAAGTGCCCTTTCGTACCGGATCTTTCACCACCACCGGCGATGGCACCAGCAACCCGTTTACCACGGTACAACGTGAGGATGTCGGGGTAGAGCTCAAAGTTACACCCCACGTCCACGATGACTCCGCAGTACGTCTGGAAGTCGAACAGGAGATCACCAACGTGCTTCCAACGCCGGTGGGCGGCCAGGCATTTGCCGATGTGGTCACCTCTAAGCGTGCAATCACCACGACCATCCTCGCCGAAGACCGTCAGACCATAGTGCTCGGCGGACTCATACAGGACGATCTGAATGACGGCGTATCGAAAGTACCGCTGCTCGGCGATATTCCGGTACTCGGCAACCTGTTCAAATCCCGCAGCAAAACTATGGCAAAAACCAATCTACTGGTATTCCTGCGGCCTACTGTCATTCGCTCCAAGGAAGATGCAGCCGGCGTTACGCAAGAAAAATTCAACTCCGTTTGGGAAGTTGAAATAAATTCCAGCGACTATGCGCCGGATCAACTTTTCGAGGGCAATAGCTCGAGGCCGTAACTCAGGCCTGTCCATGCGCCATCTGACCGCGGATTCGACATGAAAGACCCGCGCAGAAGCCCGATCCTGCGCCTCGCCCAGGCCATCATAAAGCCCATCGCCCGCCCCACCCTTACCGGGCTGGAAAACCTACCTGACGGAATGCAAGTGGTCTACGTGTTGCAGCAGCGTGCCATCACCGACCTTGTGGTGCTGGAGCTCGCCTGCGAGGCTCACGGGTTGACTTCCCCTCTGGATCCGCTGCAGTTCGACGACTATACCGAACAAGGCCGCGTATTCGGTTTATTTCACACCAAAGCGGGGCGCATCACCATGCAATCGCTGTCCGAGCGCCTCGACCGTCTGCTCCAGGCTCCAGAGCAGGTTCGCGCAAACACCCTCTTGGTACCCGTGTCGGTGTTCTGGGGGCGCGCCATGTCGGCGGAGAATTCCTGGCTGCGCAACCTTGCCGCAGAAGACTGGGCGGTAACCGGCCGCTTCAAACGCCTACTCAATCTGGTCATTAACCGGCGAAACATTTTCGTTCACACCGGGAGGCCGATTTCCCTGGCGGAGCTGACCCAGGACGACGTTGCAGCACCCATTGCACTGCGCCGAGCAGCCAGACTGCTACGGGTCAGACTGCGACGCCAGCGGGTCAACGCCTTGGGACCCGACTTTTCGCATCGCCGTACCATGCTCGACGGGGTCGTAAGGTCGCGCCAGGTCCGCGAGCAGATCGAAAGTCTGGTCGCATCAGGCGCCAAGCCCCAGCGTGTGCAACGTCGCGCCCTGAAGTACGCACGGAGCATCGCCTCACATATGTCGCACCCCACCATCAGAGTGCTGGCCCGGCTGTTGAGCTGGTTCTGGACAAAAATATACGATGGCCTAGATGTAAGCGGCCTGGAGCGAATCGAAGCAATCAGCGACAGTCACTCGCTGCTGTACCTGCCGTCCCACCGCAGCCATATCGACTATCTGGTGTTGAGCTATCTGCTCTACTACCGCGGCTTCATGATTCCGCACATCGCTTCCGGCGACAACCTCAACCTGCCCGTCGTGGGAGCATTACTGCGACGTGCCGGCGCGTTCTACATGCGTCGAAGTTTTCGCGACGATCCACTCTATGCCGCCGTATTCAACGAGTATCTTTATCAGGTTTACCGGCGCGGCCACTGTGTAGAGTTTTTCCCTGAGGGTGGACGCAGCCGCACCGGCCGTCTACTGCCGGCACGGCTGGGTCTGCTGAAAATGACTGTAGATCATCAGCGTCGCGGCCTGCCGCGGCCTCTGGCACTCGTACCGGTGTACTTCAGCTACGAAAAGCTGATCGAGGCTTCAAGCTATCTGTCGGAGTTACGCGGTGAAGACAAGAGGAAAGAGTCTCTCGGCGACGTGCTGCGTAACATCCGCCTGATCCGGCAGAACTTCGGACACCTTGCGGTGAAAATCGGCGAACCGATTGAACTGGATAACTGGCTGGCCACTCGCGCTGCCGCCCATGACGATGAGCTGCTGCCCGAACTGGGCCGTCAGATCATGATCAGCATCAACCGTCAGGCTCATCTAAACCCGGTAAACCTGGTATCGCTGGTCACCCTGGCAACTCCTAATCTCGCGATTGAGGAAAGCCAGCTGGCGAGACAGATCGAATGCTACCAGAGACTCCTCAGCGAAGTCTGGAGAGGCACAGACATTGACTGCTGTAATCATGCCCCTGACCAGATCATCCAACAGGTACGCGATCTCGGACTGCTCAGCGCCACGGAAGAACCATTCGGCACGGTACTGGGGCACAACGGTAGCGCCGCGGTATGGATGACCTGGTACCGCAACAACGTGGCACATACGCTGGCGTTACCTTCACTGGTCGCATGTCTGATGGTCAACCGCCGGCGCGGCCTGGATCCAGATCAGCTCGAGGGAATGGCGAGCATGGTCTATCCATACCTGGCTAGCGAGCTATCCAGCGATCCGGGCATAGAGCAATTACACAGCGTGATTGACGCGATGACTGGTCAGGGCCTGCTGATCCGCAAGGGCGGCCAGTTACACCCACCGCGTCCAGCCGAGCCGCAGCACCTGCGACTGAGTCTGCTGGCGCGAATCATCGGTCAGACCCTGGAACGGATGTTCATTGTCATTCAGCAGTTCAGTGAAGGCCCGATCAGCCGGCAGGAGCTATTGTCGCGCAGCCAGTTGATCGCCCAGAAAATCTCACGCCTGTATGGCATCAACGCTCCGGAGTTCTCCGATCAGCGCCTGTTCGACCAGTTCACCGATAAGTTACTCGACAACGGCATGCTGCACCTGGGGCAAGATCAGCTGTTGCATCACGAGCCTACCATTGACCGGGTGCTGCGCGCGGCCGAGTTTGTAATCGATCCACAGATCCGTTACGGCATTCTTAGCGCCAGAAATCAGGCGTAAACATCAAATCGCACAGTCTGACCTTTCAGCTGGAACTGGGGCCGCTCGAACACAGGGTCGCGCAGTCGTCGCTTCAGCACCACGCGCTGCCGGGCGCGGCGGCGGGCGAGACCCAGTAACCGCTCGATCTCCACACCGGCATCATCCGACAGATCACGCAGATGCTGCATGGCTAGCCCGGGCAACGCCTTCTTGTTGCGTTTCGGGAACATCGGGTCGAGGTAAATGACGTCCCACACCCGCTTACCTTCCGACAGAACCGCGATGCCGTCAGCACAACGGGACTCAATCGTAATACCCGTTCGCCGGGCAAAATCCCGTGCCATCAACCAGATGATCGGGTGGCGTTCAATTCCCAGAACCGCGCACCCTGCCCGCGCCAGTTGTATGGCATCGACTCCAAAACCCATGAACGGGTCCAGGACTTCCGCTTGGGTGCCATGCACACCACAGGCACGAAGTAACATCGACTTTCCAGCACTCCGGGGCAGCAGCGCTTCGGAGAGGCGAAATGGTTTGCGGTATTCCGGGGCAAGCAGCGCAAGTCCTTCAGCATCTAACCAAAGCGAATGTGCCTCTACCTGCTGCGGGCAGACCCGGCAATGCTCGACATGACAGAAATCCTCAAGGTCGTCCACCGCGGCCTCACAGGTTGGGTCGAGGTACAGGCGCGGGCTGGTCAGCGGGTCAAACGTATTCGTCAATCTTCGAGGGTGCTTTGTGCACGTTGATCTGTGCCTGGCGATTATACGCAAACAACGCCTCTTCTTCCGGAAAGCGGTTGATGCGAATCGGGCGCTGATTAGCCTCCAGCGATGACCGCGGCGTCAAATCCACGGTGGATGAACGTTCCACCCCTGCGTCAATCCGAGGGTCAGCACGCGGGTGTGCGGGCACGCCGGGACGCGCCTGAGGGGTCGGCAGAGATGTAGAGGATATGCTAGACATGATCTTCAACAGCAGTATAGCCAAGGCTTGAAAACCTGCGTTAACTCACGCTGTCGGGCGCCATGGCGAGTCGCCCTCGAAATACGACGGTAGAGCATGTTCTGGCGGGGTGCTATCCCCGGCTGTATGGCGAGCCTGCACGAGACGCACCATTGCCGCCGCAGATGGCTGGGCGTCGGACACGATAAATGCGTGCGCCTGGGTGTCCAGCCAGGCCGGTGTATCCCCCGCAAGCAGTGCATTAGGCTGTTCACCGGAAATGGCCTCCAGCCAGGCCGGGGGCCGCACCACGAGTTCATCCGCTCGGACACATTCGAGTACACTGGCACCGGCATAGGCCGATAAATAGTAAGCATCACCGCGGCTGCGCACGCTGCACACGATATTGGTCTGGCCATTGGGCCGTTCGCCCGCTACGGTCGCCGCCCGGACCATAGAACTGGAAAGCGTCACCACATTACACTGGGCTGCCAGCGCCATAGCCTGGGCTACGGAAGCCGCCAGGCGTACCCCCGTGAACGACCCCGGCCCACAGCCGAAACCGATCAGCTGGACTTCGGTGGGCTTTATCTGAGCTTCGCTGAACATGGCATCCAGCAGTGGCAGCAGATGCTGATTGTGTCGCCGCCCCAGAATCTGATTTCGCTCAAACATGTGCCCATTACAATTCAGCGCCAGGCTACAATGGGGGCCGGAAGTTTCTATACAGAGGGTATTTGTCATTGAGCCAGAATAGCCAACCCTTGAGCCTCGAGGAAGCGTTACAGCACCTGTTTTCTGCACTGACACCGATTACCGAACAACAAAGCCTGCCCCTTGTTGAGAGCCTGGGCAGAATACTGGCCCGCGACCTACGCGCCCCGATAAATCTGCCTCCATTTCCAGCATCGGCCATGGACGGTTACGCGCTGCGCAGCGCAGATTTCGTCCAGGAACCGACCCGGACTTTTCGAGTGGTCGCTCAAAGCCTGGCCGGTCACCCCACAGATCGCCATATTCAGGCGGGCGAAACGGTACGGGTTTTTACCGGGGCCAAAGTTCCCGAGGGTGCAGACTGCGTGCTGCTGCAGGAAGAAGTAACCGCCCTCGATGGAGCATCAGTGACATTCAATCCCCATACCCCGGCAGAGCCTTTTGTTCGCCCGATTGGGCATGATGTACAAGCCGGGCAGGTGCTGGCAACATCAGGTACGGCCATTACCCCCCTAATGTGCGGCTCATTAGCGGCATCCGGTGTCGATCAGGTCGAAGTGCTGCGCAAACCCCGCGTCGGTGTATTTTCCACAGGCGATGAACTGGTCGACCCCGGCACGCCGGCCGCCCAACTGCAGCCCGGTCAGATTTATGACTCGAATCGGCTCACCGTGCTGAGCCTGCTCGCGCAAACACCCTGTGAGCTGATCAATCTAGGCCGTCTTGCCGACAACGAACAGCAGGTACTTGACGCACTGCAGGACGGAGCCAGCCAGTGTGACGTACTGATCACCAGCGGCGGTGTATCGGTGGGTGACGCGGATTTCGTAACCGCGGCGATCACCCAGCTGGGGCAGCTCGAATTCTGGCGCCTGAACCTCAAACCCGGCAAGCCGCTGGCATTCGGACGCATTGGTAACTGTCACGTATTCGGCCTGCCGGGGAATCCAGTTTCCACAATTGTCACATTGCTGCTGCTGGCCAAGCCCGCATTGCTGAAAATCGCCGGTGCCGATCCACAACCACCGCTGCGAATTGCCGCGCGGCTCCGCGGCTCCCTGAGCCACCCGCCGGGAAGGACCGAGTTTCAACGCGGGACTCTGAGCAACGAAGGCGGCGAAATGCGCGCGCGGGTAACGGGTGATCAGAGTTCCAACCGCTTGAGCACGTTTCACGGCGCTAACTGCCTCATAGAGGTGCCTGGACCCAGCGGAGATCTCAGCGATGGTGAGCAGGTGATGGTCCTGCCCTTTTCCGGACTGCTTGATTGATGTCGTGTTGCCTGTCGCCAAATCATGATAATAATCTAACCTGTTGCCACGATAGGGAGACCCAATGCTTTCACTGGTACCGGCCACGGCCATCGGATTCAATTCATTCGCGTTTCTTGAAGGGGAAAAGTGCAGGCCAGCATGGAGTGAACAATCTTGAGCGACACTGCAGACATCGACGTCACGGACCTGCCAAAGCGGCTGCGCGGCGATGACGCGCCAGGGTTCGTACTGTACCCGGGATTCGTCGACGCTGGGATAGGCAACGCGCTAATGGCCGATGTGGTGGCCATCGCCCGGGCCGCTGATCGAGGAGACGATGTGGCCGGCGCCATAGTGGCCCCGGAGTCACAACCGGATTTTTCCGGCGAAAACCCCGAAGAGCTGGTTTCGAAAGTATTCAAACTGCATCGCCGCCCGGTGTTTGCCAGTTTCCTGGCCACCCCGGAAGTTTGCCGGATTCTCACTGCAGCCATAGGCCCGGACGTGGACTGCTTCCTATCCCAATTCATTTTCAAAAACCCCGGAGCCCGCGGACAGCCCTGGCACCAGGACTCATTTTACTTTCCCTTCGAACCGGCCCGCCCGGTCGTGGCGCTATGGCTAGCGGTCACCCGCGCGACCAAAGACAACGGCTGCCTGCACATACTCCCGGGCAGCCAGCACGAACCGGTGCACCAGCACATTCCCGACCGGCGACCCGGCTCCAACTATGGCTACGTAGAGATTGTCGACCACGACATGTCAGCCAGCCAGCCGTGCCTGCTGGAAGCAGGTGATCTACTGGTGTTCGACAGCCATCTCATGCACTGTTCTACCGACAACCTGACAGATCATTTGCGCGCCGCCATGGTGTGGCACTTCGCCCCAGCGGGCACGGTGGATCTCGGCATGGATCGGGGCAATGGCGAACGCGTTCAGTCTATTGTCAATGACTGGGTTGCGGTAGTGCGTGGAGGGAAACCAGTCGGGTAGCGCTGCGCTAAAGGCAGCGCTACCCATGGCTTGTTCAAGTGACTAGGTGCCCGTCCAGTTGGGTGCTCGCTTCTCGGCAAATGCCTTGGGACCCTCTTTTGCGTCATTGGATGAGAAGACTTTCTTGGAAAGAGGCACCTGCATTTCCCAGAGCGTCTCTTCGTCATAGCCCTGTGCAGCCGCGCGAACCAACGCTTTTGAGGCAGCTACTGCCAGCGGTGCGTTTTCCGCAATACGCTCTGCCCAGCCGATAGCGGCATCCAATGCACCACCCTGCTCGGTCAACTCACTGAGCATGCCCGCTTCCATGGCTGCTTCGGCGGTTATAGGCTCACCGGTAATGGCCATTTCCATGGCACGAGCATAGCCAACGCGTGCAGGCAGACGGAATACCCCACCCGCAGCGGCAAACAGGCCAACCTTCACCTCTCGAATGCCGATCTTAGCACCCTTCGACGCGACCAGCAGGTCGCAGGTCAAGGCGATTTCACAGCCCCCGGCCAGCGCAAAACCCTCGATAGCCGCAATAAGCGGCTTTTCGCACCCTTCCTTAACGAAAGTAGTCAACGGCCCGATATCCTCCCCTCGGGCAAAGGCCTTCAGATCCATGCCGGAACAGAAGCCTCGACCCGCGCCAGTGATGACACCGGCTGTCAGAGAATCATCATTGTTCAAATCGGTTATGGCCGCCATCAATCCATGCGACAATGCGCCGTTAATCGCATTCATGGCTTCCGGGCGATTAAGGGTAATGATCATGACCCTGCCACGCTTTTCGACCAGTACCTCCTGTTCGCTGGTTTCCTCACTCATTGTTCTCGTCTCCCTGTCTGGTTCTTAGTTCTTTGGTCCGCGTGTGACAAGCTCTGTCAGCTCTGTCTGGCCATCTGCGGGATATTTTCATCGAGTTCCAGCCAGTTCTGTTTGGTACTGCACCAGACGTGAAAGGCGGGTTCAAATGCAGAGGTGTCGTCCATGGTGCCGGTCTTCAGATACAGTAGATCGGGCTGAGCAGGCAATGCCGAATAGATGGGTGAGCCGCATGTTCCGCAGAAGTAGCGCTCGACGCTATTGCCACTTTCGGTATCGCTATCCTGATAGAGTTTCGGTTCCCCACTCATCCTGAAGCCAGCCTTGGCAACCCCCGCCAGTGTGGAGAAAGCCGATCCTGCCTGCTTCTGGCAGTTCTTGCAGTGACATACACCATAGACCGCCGGGTCAGTGTCAAACTCGTAACTTATCGCGCCACAAAGGCATGAACCGGTATGGGACATAGCACAGCTCCTGGTACTCAATTTCGTTTCGCGCAATCAGTATACATTCAATCTGCACATCTCACGCGGCTATCCTTGGGCGGCTATCCTTGCGCGGCGAGGGGAATCACACGTTCGCCGAACTCACTCATGCGGTCCAGACCGCCCGGGCCGGCAAAGAAGAAGGCTGGCACCATGATTCGTCCGACACCCGCTTGAGCCATCTGCTCAACGCCGGCAACCGGGTCTGCCAGCTGCGCGCCAAACATGGCATTGACTTCAATGCTGTCTGGGTCACGACCGGCCTCTTCTGCCGCCTTGCGCAACCGCCCGATCAACTGCTTCAGACGCTCATGATCGCCCTCACCTGGAAAATACCCATCAGCGATGCGCACCGCACGACGAATCGCCTGATCTGTGTCACCCCCGACAAGTACCGGTATCGATCCATTGACCGGTCGCGGGCTACAGGTGGCAGGAGCGAAGTCGACAAATTCCCCGTGAAATTCGGCATGAGGGCCCGCCCATAGCGCACGCATGGCGGCGACATACTCATCATTGCGCGCACCACGTCGTTCCCAGGCCACGCCGAGCGCGTCGAATTCCTCTTTCAGCCAGCCCACACCGAGCCCGAGTTCCACCCGTCCCCCGGATAACTGGTCAAGGGTAGCCAGCTCCTTCGCCAGAACCAGCGGGTTGCGTTGCGGAACGATCAGAATGCAGGTGCCCAGGCGCAGGGTGGGCGCCGCCGCGGCGACGTACGCCAGCCAGATCAATGGATCTGGGATCGGAGTGTCTGGTTCTGCAGGAATCTTGCCGTCTTCGGTATACGGGTATTTCGATGCAAAGGCATCAGGCAATACGACGTGCTCGCCGCCCCAGACAGATTCAAAGCCAAGCACTTCTGCCCGCCGGCAGATTTCCAAGGCGGCACTGCCGTCTATACCTACGCTGCTGGCGAACGCCAATCCTACTTTCATACTCCCCTCCCGGTGGTGCAATTCATCGATTTTTCGATTGGCTCACCTGTCAGGTGAGCACCCAACCAGGCAGATGCAGCCGGGTTGGATAAGTACACGTGAAATCAGCCTGGATCAGCCTGCAGGCCCTGGACCAGACGACCTAGCCCGCTAAACCTGCCGCGATCGCGTCCTGAATCGCAGCTACGTCACCTTGCCCGTCGATGCATAGATACTTCAGGCCACTTGACTGCTGGTTGCTGTAATATTCGATTAATGGCGCGGTCTGCTCTTTGTACACAGCCAGGCGTTCCCGCACAGTGGCTTCCGTGTCGTCTTCCCGCTGAATCAGTGGTTCGCCAGTCTCATCGTCCTTGCCATCTTCCTTCGGCGGGTTATACAGGATGTGGTAAACGCGCCCGGAGCCCGGATGCACCCGACGACCAGTAATGCGTTTTACCAGCTCATCGTCGGCCACCCGGATTTCCACTACGGCGTCGATTTCAACTCCCGCCGCCTGCATGGCTTCCGCCTGCGGAATGGTGCGCGGGAAACCATCGAACAGAAATCCATTGGCGCAATCCGGCTGCGCGATGCGCTCTTTGACCAGGTCAATAATGATCTCGTCAGAGACCAGCGCACCCGAATCCATCACTGCTTTGACGCGGTTACCCAGCTCACTGCCGGAACTCACCGCAGCCCGCAGCATATCGCCGGTAGAAATCTGCGGGATATTCAATCGGTCTTTAATGAACTGTGCCTGCGTGCCTTTACCCGCTCCCGGCGGCCCCAGAAGGATGATTCTCAACTGCTTTCTCCTAGTTTGATTTATTCTGCAGCAGCGCCGGCAGGTTCCTCAGCGATTCTGCGAATCTCGAGGACGCCATCAAGCAAAGCGATGAGGCTGGCAAATCGAATCGTCTGTCGCCAGTCTGCAAGCGTCACATCAACGGTAATAATAGCCTGAGACGAATGATTACTCATCCGCCCTGTGGCACCGGAAAGCGCCAGACCCGCATCCCCGACAACCTGGGTTATGTCGTGCAGCAGGCCGTCGCGATTTTCGCCGACGATGCGAAAACAGGCAAGCATCGGAAACTGCGGTGGAGGCATTCCAGGCAGACTGAGTTGCGCGCTGAGCTCACGCTGACCCAACCAGTCGCTGAGCGTATCGACCAGACTCAACTCGCCGTTGCCGAGCATGTGCCAGAACTCATTCACACCGGATATTCCACGGCGCCCCAGGAATTCCTGCAGCAGGGCGTCATCGGGCATGTCATATCCCACGGCCGCCAACACCTCGGCAAACTGATCACGACCAAGCGCAATCAACCCGTCTGACGGCAATCCATGAAAGTAGCGCACCAGTTTGGCGCGGGCCCGGTCGGTTGTGACAAAGCCAAGGCTGGGTTCAAGCCACTGACGCAGCGGCTGTGCCGTTTCCCGGGTCATGATCTCGACCTGCTGGCCCGTCTTCAACTGCTGCCGCAATACCGCCGGTTCGCCGTTAACCCTGGCACTGACGGTTGAGTGGCCCACCTCTGTATGTACGCGATAGGCGAAATCCAGCACTGTAGCGTCGACGGGCAGATCGAGTACATGTCCCATGGGCGTAGAGACGAAAATGCGCTCGTGGCTCATTCGATGGCTCAACAGCGCACGCAGAGTTTCCGTGCCGTCGAGTTCCTCGTGCCACTCGATCACCTGACGCAGCCAGTTCATCTTTTCGCCGAAGTTTTCGTCCTCGGAACGACCGTCCTGCGAGCTGGACTTGTAAGACCAGTGGGCGCAGATACCCAACTCGGCATCTTCATGCATGGCCCGGGTCCGTATCTGGATTTCTAGCGGACGCCCGTCAGATGCAACAACCGCGGTATGCATACTCTGGTAGCCGTTTTCCTTGGGATTCGCTATATAATCGTCAAACTCCGCGGGTATGTGCTGCCAGCTGGAGTGCAGTACGCCGAGCGCCGCGTAGCACTCCGCCAGATTCTCCACCACGACACGGACCGCGCGTACGTCCATGACCTGATCGAAGTCAACGCCCTTGTTCTGCATCTTGCGCCAGATGCTGAATATGTTTTTGGCGCGCCCATAAACCGTTGCGTCGATACCCTGGGTTCGCAACAGTCCACGCACCTGATCGACCATGTGCGCGACCTGCTGCTCGCGATCGGCCCGCTTACCCTGAAGGTGTCCGGCAATGGTCTGATAAATATCCGGCTCGCGATAACGTAACGCCAGGTCTTCCATTTCCCACTTGAGCTGGAATATGCCCAGTCGGCCAGCCAGCGGTGCGAAGATCGTAAGGGCTTCATCCGCCACGCGCTGACGACGCGTTAGTTCATAAGTCTTAGCCCTGCGCAGAGCCAGCAAACGCTCCGCCAGCTTGACTACAGCGACCCGCACATCGTCGATCATGGCGACCAGCATGCGCTTGATGTTTTCGACCTGATCGCGCTGCTCTTTTTCCAGCAGCGGTGAATTCGACATTTCCAGCAGACTGGTGGTCGCCATGGCGGCTACCGCCAGACAGATACGCGCGGCGTCAGATCCGGCAGAGGTCGCGACGAAATCCTCACCGAAACGCTGTTCACGAACGCCGCGGTACAGCATCGCCGCGCTGACCGCAGCCTGGTCCATATTCAGCTCAGCGACCACCTCGGCCAGTTGGAGCCCGGAGTCGAGGATGTCAGGCGCAGCTTCAGCAAGGGCCTGCGCCACATAGACCAAAAAGCCCCTATCAAGGTGATCATGGGCATCGCTGACACGTTGTGCCCACTTATCGGGATGCGCCGTTCCATCCGCATTTCTGGGCAGTTCTTCATTAACCTTAACCATGCAAAGAATCCGACCTGCGAAATACACCCATGGTTTCTACATGGGCGGTATGGGGAAACATATCAAAAATCCCTACTCTGCTGAGCGCAAATCCTGCCTGGTCGAACACGGCAGCATCCCGCGCAAAACTCACCGGATTGCATGAAATGTAGATCACTACATCGCCCGAAAACGCCCGCAACCAGCCCTGCAGATTCGGGCCTGCACCACTGCGCGGCGGGTCCAGCACCAGAATATCGAAATCCTGGCGCAGAGCAACGCGCTCACCGTACAGGTCGAGGGCAGCAAAGTGAGTACGCCCCTCGATGCAGTTGCGACGCGCGTTATGCCGCGCCATATCGACGGCCTCCTGGGCAACTTCATAACCCCACACGCTGGCCCCAGCCCGGGCCAACGGCAGCGAGATGTTACCTATACCGCAGAACAGATCCGCCACTTTGGCATTGCGCAGTATCTCGCTTTTCATACCGCCGAGATAGGCGATGACATATCGAATCAACACCTGGTTCATCTGCCGGTTTACCTGAGTGAACTGATGAGGCAGAAACTGCATATGCAGACCACTGTCCGGGAGCCGATAACCCAGCTTCGGCGGCGCGCCACCATCGAGCGTCCGCAGGGTTTCGTACCCACCCGGCTGCAGCACAATGCAGACCCCTGCAGCTCTCTGAAAGTCTTTCCACATCTGCAGATCCTCGGCATCAAATGGGGTCAGATGACGCACCATCAGCACAGGCCGTCCATCACCCTGCGCCACCTCGATCTGCGGTATCTGATCTGGGTTCGACATGCGCCTTAACAGATTGCGCAACGGCCCCAGCAGACACGACAATTGTGGTGTGAGCACCGGACATTCGAGTAGACGCGCCACCCGATTACTGAACGACTCACGGAATCCAACCAGTACCTGGTCGCCGACCAGGCGCACACCCAACCTGGCCTTGCGCCGATACCCCAGCCTGACAACACTGACCGGCGGCGACCACTCATATACCGAAACCCCGTGAGCTGCCAGAGCATCAACCAACTGCGCCTGCTTGTGTGCAAGCTGCTGGGGGTGATCAAGGTGGTGCATGGCACATCCGCCGCAACGCGGAAAAGTCCCGCACGCTGGCGCAACACGATGTTCATGCGCGTCAGATAGGTCCGGCGTCATACCGTCGGCGAAGCGAAAACCTTTGCGCTTGCGCAGGATACGCGCCGTTACGGTTTCGCCAGGCAGGGCATTACGCACCAGAATCGGCCGGTCGTTGATCACGCCCTCACCCAGCCCTTCGTCGCTCAAACCGGCAATAGCAACCTCCACCTCTCGGGGCGCGCCATTGTTTTTCCTGCTCACGGCTTACTCTGCTCCGGATTGCGTCCTACCAGCAATTGTCGGCTCATCAGCGGACGATCACCGAGTAAAGGCCTGAGCGCCTGCCGGTGCAACAGCCGTGCGTACCTCTGCACCTGAGCATCATCATAATCTCGGGCAGCCATACTCAGCAGCACATGACCGGGAATGCCATCTCCACGAGCTCTACGGACGCCCTGATCGGCCACCCACTCATACTCGAGCTCTGCTTCGACGGCACTGCCCGTGGAGAAATCATGCAACAGATCCATGGCAAACCCCAACTCCGTCAGCAACTGCTGCTCAAAGTTCCGCAATGCCGGTGCCAGCCGGGATGATGACTGCAGTTCACTCAGTGCATCGATCGCGCCATCAAAAACCAAGTGCTCCGCCTGGCGTTCGGGCATCGCCCTGGCCAGTAATTCCAGTACATAGAATCCGGAAGCGAGTGCATCACCCATCAGCGTAAAACGACCCTGTTCTTCAAAACCGGCAACCGTCAGCAGACCGGAACCGCCAACACAGGACAATTCGCCTAGACAGAACGGCTGCAGCGTACTCGCCTTGCGCCGGCGAACCCCTTTGTACACGCCGGTCAGGCGACCATGGGGTCTGGTGAAGAACTGTACCAGTGCACTGCTCTCGCGATAGGGTCGCACGTGCAGCACCAGAGCCGACGCTCCGGTGAATTTCACGAGCGTGCCCTGCAGATTATTGATAGCCCAGGCTGTTGAGCAACTTGTCGCTGCGTGTCCATCCCTTCCGAACCTTAACAAACAAATGCAACATAACCTTGCAGTCGAGCATCTGCTCTATGTCTTTGCGTGCTTCGGCACCAATCAGCTTCAGCCGCGCGCCCTGCTTCCCAATGACAATACGCTTCTGCCCTTCACGCTCAACGTATATGTCAGCATGAATCTCGGTCAGCTTCGGCTCGCTGACGAATCGTTCCACCACCACTGTAGAGCTGTGTGGTATCTCATCACCCAGCTGGCGCATGAGTTTTTCCCGCACGATTTCAGCGACCAGGCGACGCTCGCTCACGTCGGTAACCTCGCCCTCGTCAAACAGATGCGGGCCTGGCGCAAGGTGCGCAAACACCCGCTCCCGCAGCACCTCGAGACCTTCGTTACGCAGCGCACTGACTGGAATGATCTCCGCGAACGCCCCGGTTTCATCGAGCCGCTGCATTTCCGGCAGCAACTGCTGCTTGTCGCGCAACTGGTCGATCTTGTTCAACACCGCCAGAGTCTTGTCGGGAGCACCACGCAACAGTTCAAGTACATGCTGATCCTCTTCCTGCCACTTGCCGCTTTCAACCACCATGATCCGCAGATCGACGTCTTTGAGCGCAGACTTGGCATTAGACACCATGTATCGATTCAAGGCCTTGTCCGTCTTCTGGTGAATGCCGGGCGTATCCATGTAAATGGTCTGATAGGGACCTTCGGTATCGACGCCAAGCAGGTTGAATCGTGTTGTCTGTGGCTTGCGGGAAGTAATGCTGACCTTCTGCCGCAGAATGTGATTCAGCAAGGTAGATTTACCTACGTTGGGCCGACCCAGCAGGGCAACGTATCCGCAGTATGTCCGCTCATTCATCGCCGGGGCCCCTCTCTTGCACTACCCTATCGTCCAGCAGTTCGAGCATTGCCGCTGCCGCAGCCTGCTCAGCGCCGCGCCGGGAAGTGCTCTTAGCATCGCTGCGCAGTTCGAGTTCCGGCACACTACATGACACGGTGTACTGACGCTTATGATCGGCCCCGCCGACTTCTTCAACCACATAGGCCGGCAACTCTATGCGACGCCCCTGCAGATGCTCCTGCAGCCGTGTTTTCGCATCTTTGAGCTTGTCCGGGTCCAGTTGTACAAGCATCCCCCCAAACAGATCAGCCACCACCTTGCGACAGGGATCGATACCACCATCTTCGTGCATCGCACCCAGAACGGCTTCCATGGCGTCGGCAAGAATCGAATCGCGATCGCGACCGCCACTTTTGCGCTCACCGCTACCGAGCCGAAGGTTCGGTCCGAGTTGGAGACCTCGCGCCACCTGGGCCAGTACGGACCCGCGCACCACACTGGCCCGCATCAGAGACAATCCGTCTTCGCGTACCCGCTCATTGCGGCGATACAACATCTCGGCAATGAGATAGCCAAGCACGGCGTCGCCGAGAAACTCCAAGCGTTCGTTGTTCTGTTTTGCGAAGCTCTTGTGCGTCAGAGCCAGCTGCAGTAGTGCCGGATCGTCGAATGTATAGCCGAGTTGATCCTGCAGGCGTGCAAGTGCTGCCGAGTTCGCGGAGGAATCGTTAGTCGTAGGTTCGTTGCTCACTGAAAACCAGAACAATGTCGACGTTGTAGAACAGATGTTCTCGAACCTCGTAGTTGAAGTCCAACACCGTCTGTTTCCGGCTACGCTCAATCTTGAGTATCTTTTTCAGCGGCATGCGAAAGCCCTCCACGCGAAATTGCCGGGCGAAATGATCGCGAATTTCAGTTTTCGACATCTCATGGGCCTGCTCCGTGGGGAAGCGGTCGAGCGTACCGTTGACCATTGCAAAGTCAACGTAGTGCGGCCCAAGTCTCAGAGTCATCATGACGATGGTGATGATTACCATGACTACCACCAGGTAGCCCCACATACTCATACCGCGCTGGTGCTGTTTGTTCATTTTGCGCTCCTCAGTCGAACCAACGGTTGCGCTCAAAGTCAGGCACGCTCCAGCCCGGTTCTTTGTGCAGCCAGATGGCAACTGCTTTGCCTACAATTCTATCCTGGTTCGCCAGCCCCCATTGACGGGAGTCAGCGCTCTTATCTCTATTATCACCAAGCATCAGATATCGTCCGGGTGGTATTTCCCATTTCCGGGGTGCTTCAAACCGCGAACCGCGATAAATGCGGTGATCGACATCATCAATTGTCTCAATGTACTCACGGATCCCCAGGTAGCTGTCATCGCGTCCGCTTACATCACCTACCAGCTCATAGCTCAACCGCTGACCGTTCACATACAGAGCCTTGTTCTCATAGCGGATCACATCCCCCGGCACGCCGATGACCCGCTTGATGAAATAACGCGTATCGTCCGGCGGAATGAACACCATGACATCGCCCTTTTCGGGGTCCCCCACGTCCAGGACCTTGGTGCCGAATACCGGCAGGCGCAGGCCGTAGGCATATTTGTTAACAAGAATGAAATCACCCACTTCCAGGGTCGGCACCATGGACTCGGAAGGAATCTGATAGGGTTCGGCAAGGAAACTGCGTAATAGCAGGACCAGCAACAACACCGGGAAGAAGGATCCGGCATATTCAACCAGCGCCGGGTCCGGGGCGTGCGGGTCTTTTTCGAGGCGGCGGTTTTTGAAGGCCAATCTGTCTACGAGCCAGATGGTACCGCAGGCAGCGACCACCCAGAAAAGTACAAACGGCAAATCGATATCCACGCTCACTCCCTACCGCTCGACCTTGAGGGCTGCCAGAAAGGCTTCCTGGGGAATTTCCACGCGCCCCAGCTGCTTCATGCGCTTCTTTCCTTCCTTCTGCTTCTCCAGCAGCTTTTTCTTGCGGGTAACGTCGCCCCCATAACACTTGGCGGTAACATTCTTGCGCAGGGCTTTGACCGTCTGGCGCGCAATGATCTGACCACCGATAGCAGCCTGCACAGCCACATCGAACATCTGCCGGGGAATCAGCTCTTTCATCTTCTCAGCCAGTGCACGGCCCCGTGCCTGGGCATGCTCGCGATGCACGATACTTGCCAGTGCGTCGACTTTGTCGCCGTTGATAAGAATGTCGAGCTTAACCAGGTTGGCCGCTGCAAATCGCGCAAAGCCATAATCCAAAGAAGCAAAACCTCGGCTCACGGACTTAAGGCGATCGAAAAAGTCCATGACCACTTCGTTCATGGGCATTTCCCAATACATGGCCACCTGCCCTGAGGAAAACTGCATGTTCTTCTGCACGCCACGCCGTTCTACACACAAGGACATGACAGCACCCACGTAATCCTGGGGCACTAGAATATTCACATCGGCGATTGGCTCGCGCATTTCCCGGAAGTTGTCCGGCAGGCGCGATGGATTGTCGATCTGTACCACTTTGCCGTCGGCCTGCTCGACCTCATAAACCACCGTGGGTGCCGAGGTGATCAGGTCCAGGCCATATTCCCGCTCCAGGCGTTCCTGCACGATTTCCATGTGCAGCATGCCGAGAAAACCACAGCGGAAGCCGAAACCCAGCGCATCGGAAGATTCAGGTTCGTAAAACAGCGACGCGTCGTTCAGCACCAGTTTTTCGAGTGCCTCGCGAAAAGCCTCAAAATCCTCGGAATTCACTGGAAACAAGCCAGCGAACACCTGCGGCTTGACCCGCGCGAATCCGGGCAACTGGGGAACATCCGGCATCTTTGCGGATACCAGAGTATCGCCGACCGGGGCCCCCTGAATTTCTTTGATACCGGCAACCACATAGCCAACCTCGCCCGCCAGCAGAATTTTGTCTGGCGTGCGTTTCGGGGTAAATCGGCCCACATCATCAACCACATGGGTCTTGCCGGTGGACTTCACGACAATGCGCGATCCCTTGGCCAGCTCGCCCTGCATAACTCGGACAAGCGAAACGACTCCGAGGTAGTTGTCGAACCAGGAATCAATGATCAGCGCCTGCAGATCGCCCTCCACATCGCCTTGCGGCGCGGGAATCACATCTACCAGGTATTCCAGCAGGTCGTCCACACCTTCACCGGTTTTGGCGCTGACCTTTCTGATATCAGTGACATCAAGACCAATGATGTCTTCGATCTCCGCAGCTACCCGCTCAGGCTCTGCCTGGGGCAGGTCGATCTTGTTTAACACCGGCAACACCTCCAGCCCCTGCTCGATTGCCGTGTAGCAGTTTGCTACTGATTGAGCTTCAACGCCCTGAGCGGCATCGACCACAAGCAAAGCACCCTCACATGCCGATAGTGAACGGGATACTTCATAGCTGAAGTCTACATGGCCCGGGGTGTCAATGAGGTTGAGCTGATATGTCTGTCCGTCGGAATGATTGTAATGAAGTGTGACGCATTGAGCCTTGATGGTAATGCCCCGCTCACGCTCCAGGTCCATGGAATCGAGTACCTGGGCTTCCATCTCCCGCTCGCTCAATCCGCCACAGGTCTGTATGAACCGATCTGCCAGCGTCGACTTACCATGGTCGATGTGGGCAATGATCGAGAAGTTTCTGATGCGCTGAACGTCGTGCAATGTTTGAAGTCGCGGGGTGATTACGGCGCGCGAGTGTAGCTCATCGGCTTCGGATTTCGTAGGGGTATGGGCGGCGGTCTGCGCACACCGGCAGACCCCCGACCATGAATGACGCTAAGGTACATGCAGCGCCAGGAACACCGGGTTGCCATTGCGCAGTACCAGCACCGGTACAGTACGCCCGGATTCCAGCGCTTGGGAGATTTCCCGCAGTTTGCCGGGCGAACCCACGGCCCGGTGATTCAACCGGGTAATGACGTCACCACGTCGAATGTCCGCCTCAGCAGCCGCTCCACTCACATTAGTGACGCGCACACCGCCACTGATGGCAAGCTGTGTCAGTTCCTCGTCGTCCAGCGGCATGACCGATAGCCCAAGGCGACCGCCAGCGCCCTTGGAGGAAGTCTGGCGGTTGCCAGCTTCACCAAGATCGGCTAGTTCACCGACCTTGAGACGCAGCTCCATGGTCTCGCCATCACGTACCAGTTCGAGATCCGCCATGGAACCAGCCCTGGCGCGGCCTACATAATGGGGTAATTCACCCGAGCGCTCGATTGGCTCGCCGTTGAAGCTGGTAATGACGTCCCCCTCGCGCAAACCACCGGCTTCGGCGGGGGTATCAGGCAGTACTCTGGAAATCAGGGCTCCATGAGGCCGTTCGAGGCCGAAGCTCTCCGCGAGATCGCGATTCACTTCCTGGATCATCACACCCAGCCAGCCCCGGGAAACGCGACCTTCAGTGCGTAACTGCTCAGCAACGTCCATCGCAACATCGATGGGAATAGCGAATGAAACCCCCATGAATCCGCCGGAGTTGGAGTAAATCTGGGAATTGATGCCGACCACTTCGCCATCGAGATTGAACAACGGCCCACCCGAGTTACCGGGGTTGATCGCTACATCGGTCTGAATATAAGGCACATAGTTCTCGTTCTGCGCCGTGGGCAGGCTGCGCCCTTTGGCGCTGACGATGCCCGCTGTTACCGAGTAATCGAAGCCAAACGGCGAGCCGATGGCCAGCACCCAGGCGCCGACCTTCAGCCGCGATGATTTGCCGAGGCGAACCGTGGGCAGGTTCTCGTCGGTCGTCACCTTGATGACCGCCAGATCTGCGCGCACATCGCTGCCGATCAGTTCTGCTTCGAGTTCCCGGCGATCGCTCAAGCGCACAATGATCTCTTTAGCACCGCCGACAACGTGGTTGTTCGTCAGAATGTAGCCGTCTTTGGAGATAATGAAGCCGCTACCGAGAGAGCGCGGCCGCGGTACGTTGGGCGCGCCACGTCGTCCGCCGGGCGGACCGAAAAAGCGGAAAAACTCCTCTAGCTCTTCATTTTTCGGGTGTTGGCGGCCCGGCTGGGTTTTGCCAACCGTACTGATGTTCACTACAGCTGGTGCGTTGTTCTCCACCAACTCGGTGAAATCCGGCAGCTCCGCCGCGATCGTAGACCCGCCTGAGAACAGAAAAACCAGCGCAATCAGAAACCGAACCTTCATTGAAATTCCCATGCTGACAGATTTAATTTTCGTAGTCCCTGCGCAACCATTGCGCAAGCCGTTGCCCAAACCGACGCACCAGCAGACAGACTACCAGCACCGCAGCGACCGCGACACTGAGCTGGCCAAGCGCACCCAGTGAATCAATACGCTGCAGGATCAACGCTGCGCACATCAGCGCCAGCAGCGGCGCACCGAATACCACGGCAGAAACACCCAGCAGGTTTGGCGGAGCGGCAGATAGCACTTCGCCGGTCGTACACCCTAAAGCACAAGCACCGCAGGCAAGCTGCGCCGATGGTTCACTTACTGACGCCGTATTCTGCACCTTCTGATTAGTTATTTCTATACTTTTCAATTAGTTATCTTCATTTAAGATAAACAGAATCAATAATCTGCCGGGCGGTCGCAATCGGTATCTCGCCAACCAGCGTCAGCAGAAAAGGACCATCAGATGTATCTAGGCCATGGGTCATGGCAACCGTCGCGCCATTGCGCGACACCATGCTGGCCGCACCTTTGGCCGGCATGGGCTCAACGAACAACGAAAACGTCGCCAGGCCGTCGCTGTACATCAGGTCACTGACCATGGCACCGGTAATGGGTTTTTCCCGCAGATCCAGACTTGCCATTTTGAAGCCCGGAGGCAGCCAACCGGCTTGCCAATTCTGGCCGGCTATGTCGCCGGCGGCACCCCGGCGCTGACGTTGTCCGGGCTGATGATCCAGCGCAGATGCAGGCTGCAACGTCAGATGATTGATCATTGCCCCGGTACCACGCTGGGGTTGCAGGGCGCTGTCATCAACCTCGTTGCCGAATCGCACGGAATTGAACATAAACACTTCCAGCTGCCTACCGCTTCGGTCCACAAGCTCGGAGCGCAACAGCAATGCCGTGTCAGCATCTACCCACAATCGATAGCCATAGCGATGCTCATCTTTCGGCTCTACACCAATACGCCGGGCCACCCTTCCGGCCACCCGCCCCTCACCAAATTCACCCAGCTGATAGGTGTCGGCTATGCGATCAAACTGACGCACGAATGCCCGGGCGAAGGGACCGCTGGGAATGCTCTGTTGCAACGCGATCAGGTCGTCCCCCGGCATGACGATACAGGACACATCGTCGCCATCCCGGACAATTTCTCTTGGCGCACCGTTGAGGTGGACAAGGCGCTCGCGCTGCACGCCGTCTACCACTTTGTGCACCACGCGCAGGCTGGCGAGCTCGCTACCATCGAAATAGGTAAATATGCCGTCGTATGCCAGATTGATGAAGGCATCGTTCATCTGCGCCAGCAACTGATGTGCGCGGGATTCGGCGTGAGCGAATCCCGCAGCTCCCAACGTGCAGCTCAGCAGAAGCAGACAAATGCATACGGCAGTTTTGCTCATTGATCCGGCCGACGCTCCTGTTGCCGGAGACTTTCCGTGCGCTGCTCATGCTCTGGTGGAGGCGGGCTGCGGAACGTTGCCATTTTTGCGAAAGAAGCCACGCCGGGCTGATTCATGGCGCGACTCTGTATATGTCGCAGAATGAAACCATGCTGTCGCCGATGATCGCGCAGAGTGGCCTGCTCATACATGACCGGCGCTATATTGGCAGGCGCCAACTGCACAGCATCCGGCGCGCCGGCGACGAACGAAGCGTCATTGTTCTGCTCGAACACACCACCATTAATGACTACCAGCGCAGCGACCGCCGCCGCGACTGCACCTCCCGCGAGGCGTCCCATCCAGGTGGAACGCATTGGCGCGGAACCCGCCAATGCCTGTTCGGACACCACCAGACCCGATGAATAATCATCAAGATCATCCGCGTCATCCGGAGCCTCAAGCAGCGCCTGCCAGGTACTGCTGCGCAATTGACGAGGGTAACCAGCCCGCATCTTATCACCCAGTACATCACGCACGAGATGATAGCGGTGCCACTGCTCGCGCAGGGCTTCATCGTCCTGGGCTTCATCCAGCATTCGCCTCAGCTCAAAAGCATCTGCTTCATCATCCATTGCCGCTGATAATGACTCTCTCAGCTGTTCAGACATAACTCACGCTCTATTCTCAGCCATTGCGTTCGACCATCGCTACCGGCAAAAAGTTTCCTGGATTCGGTATCATAGGGAACGAAAATCGCATCACTCCTCATTATCGTCACCTTGCTGCCCCTGCATTAGCGGCTCGATGCGCTGATCGACAAATTCCCGGGCGCGGAATATGCGGCTGCGCACCGTACCTACCGGGCAATCCAGTACCTGCGCGATCTGTTCATAGCTCAAGCCGTCGAACTCCCGCAGCGTCAGCGCGCTACGCAGATCATCCGGCAGATCCTGAAGTGCTGTATCGATAGTGGCACGCAACTGGTCCCGGGCAAGTGCCGATTCCGGATCTTCGGACTCCCGCAACATATCAGCATCATCACGAAAGTCAGCATCATCCACATCTACATCAACCGACGGCGGGCGACGGCTGCGGGCAACGAGATGGTTTTTCGCTGTGTTTATGGCGATTCGGTAGAGCCACGTATAAAACGCACTGTCGCCACGGAACCGGGGCAACGCACGATAGGCTTTGATAAACGCCTCCTGGGCGACGTCCTGTACTTCCTCACTATCTCGCACATAGCGTGAAATCAGGTTGACGATTTTCGTCTGATAGCGGGAAAACAGCATGTCGAATGCCGCCAGATCACCTTTCTGTACCCGCCTGACGAGTTCCTTATCGGTATTTTCCGCCAAAACCAATCCATATGCGCACAGCGGCCATATTCTGCCGGTGAATGGCCCTATATACTAGGGACTCACCGAAAAAGCAGCCCGCTCAGCAGTCTCAATTTCTGCTGGAGGGCCAGCACGGAGACGCGTTTTTCCGCACAGGCAAATGTCCCAGAGATTCTCTTCCGACGTTCTGATCATCGGCGGCGGTGCCGCCGGGCTGGCCGCGGCCCTGCAACTTGCTGAGCACGCCCGGGTAACGGTGCTCGCCAAGGGCGACATGAAAAGCGCCTCTTCACACTGGGCACAGGGCGGTATCGCAGCGGTTACCGCCGTGGAAGACACATTTGCCGAACACATCAGCGACACGCTGGTTTCCGGCACGGGGTTGTGTGACGAGCGCATCGTGAAAATGACCGTGGAAAGCGCACCCAGCGTCATCGCTCGATTGTCCGCCTGGGGTGTGCAGTTCGATACCAAAGACAATGAATTCCATCTGACCCGGGAAGGCGGCCACAGCCAGCGCAGAGTGCTGCACGTGGCCGACGCCACCGGCAGGGCAATGATCGAATGCCTGACCTCCCGGGCACTGGACCATCCGAATATCGAATTCATCAACGATCGCCTGGCCATCGACCTGATCAACCTGTCGAAACTCGGCCGCTACCCCAGCCGATGCGCCGGGGCCTACGCGCTGAACCGCAGTACCGGGCATGTTGAAGTGTTTCAGTCGCGCTACACGATTCTTGCGAGTGGCGGCGCCAGCAAGGTGTATCTTTATACGTCTAACCCGGACTCCTCCACCGGTGATGGCATTGCCATGGCGTGGCGCGCCGGTTGTCGAGTCGCCAATATGGAATTCAACCAATTCCACCCGACATGTCTGTATCATCCCCACGCCGGCAGTTTTCTGATTTCCGAAGCAGTTCGGGGTGAAGGCGGGATTCTGCGTCTGCCTGACGGGCAGCGCTTTATGCATAAATTCGACGAGCGCGCCGAACTGGCGCCACGCGATATTGTGGCCCGTGCCATCGACCATGAGATGAAGCGTCTGGGCGCCGATTGTGTGTATCTCGACATCTCCCACAAGCCTGCAGAATTCATACTCACGCACTTTCCGAATATCGCCAATACCTGCGAGCATTTCGGCATAGACATCTGCGCGCAACCCATTCCGGTGGTTCCAGCTGCTCACTACACCTGTGGCGGCGTGCTGGTCGATTCCAACGGGCGCACCGACCTGCCGGGACTGTTCGCTGCGGGAGAAGTCACTTACACGGGCCTGCACGGTGCCAATCGCCTGGCCAGCAACTCGCTACTGGAATGCCTCGTGTTTGCCAACAACGCCGCCCAGAAGATCATCAGTCAGCTAGATAGACCGATAGATATCCCCAAAGTCCCGCACTGGGATGAATCAAAGGTAACCGATTCCGACGAATCCGTAGTGATCGCCCACAACTGGGACGAGTTGCGACGCTTCATGTGGGACTACGTCGGCATCGTTCGGACCAACAAGCGTCTGCAGCGCGCCCAGCACCGGATCGACCTGCTCAAGGCCGAAATCAATGAGTATTACGCGAACTACCGCATAACCGACGACCTGATCGAGTTGCGCAATCTCGTACACGTGGCGGAACTGATCGTACGCTCTGCCGCTAAACGCCACGAAAGCCGGGGCCTGCATTTCACCCTCGACTACCCCGATACTCATGAGCAGGCGCAGGATACGATCATGTTCCCGGGCAGTATCGATCAGTTGGATATGGTCAGACCCAGCGCCTGACCCGGCAAACGGGCCCGGATCGTCCTGCGCAATCGCGCCCATTGCGCCAGGTCAATCTCATCGCGCCACACCCAGAATGAAACATCACCCGCGCCCACCCACAAAACCCGGGGCATTACCCACGCCTGGCGCAACGTTTCGAAATCAACAGCATGGACCCTGGTGAGATCTGCCCGTAAGCCGCGCAGCCAGCGCGTGGCTGCTGCACAGACGAGCCCCACACCGACGCTGCCAAACCAGAAATGGCAGACCACCGCCATGAAACAGAGCCAGCAAACGGCGCAGGCAAGTCGGCAGCGTCCCGGTGCGAATCTCAGGGTCAAAGGCGCCCTTTACTGGCGATTATCTTCTGCACGACCGCACAGGTCACCGGATCATCAGGTACCTCGCGCTGCTGCAGCCAGTCGAAAATCTGCCAATCTTCCTCCGCCAGCATGGCCTCATATGCGGCTTTCTCATCCTCACCCAGATCGCGGAAATGGTCGCGCACGAATGGCACCAGTTTGAGCTCGAGTTCCAGCATGCCCCGGCGGCTACGCCAGTATATGTGCTTAAGATCTGTGGCTTCCACCACCATCACTCCTGTAGTCCTGATTTGCGACCCACAGCCTTTCAAACAATACCCTGACACTGAGGGCTGCCCACGGACTCGCCTACTCTAGCCACCACATTGTTCGTTCAAGTAGTGCACGGACCCTGATAATTGTGGCAGTCTACTGACTTTGCGCGTGCAAGATAAGGACGCAATATGGATTCCTCCAATATCGTACGGCTGTGGCAGAACGCCCGCTGGCTGCACGTGCAGGGAGCCGATGCGCTGACGTTTCTACAAGGTTACCTCACCTGCGCCACCGACAATGCTGACGCGGAGCACGCGACCCCCATGGCGATCTGTAACGTCAAAGGCCGCGTAGTGGCCAGCGGTTGGGTGGCTCTGACCGAACAGGGCGCTGCGCTGATCGTCCATGCTTCGCTTAGCGCCACGTTGCGAACATTCCTGAAACCCTATGTCACCTTTTCGAAATGTGCGTTGACGCCAGAAGACGGTCACGTTGAGGTGAGTGACGCGCCCACCGGTACGCTGCACCTGCTGCCTGGTCTGCGCTGCATTCTGCACAACAGCGAACCCTCGTCCTGGGAGGATGCGTCGGCCGAAGTTGCCGACACCCTGATCGCTGCTGAATTCGCCTTCGTCGACGAGGCAACAAGTGAGAAGTTTCTACCCCAGATGCTGGCCCTGCACGATCGAGGAGCGGTAGATTTCAACAAAGGCTGCTATCTTGGCCAGGAAGTGGTTGCCCGCGCCCAGTTTCGCGGCGCAGTCAAGCGGCACCTGGTGCAATTTGAATACTCCGGCACCGCACCGGCCCCAGGCACTTCCTTTGATGCCCCCAAAGGTCAACATATCAATTCGGTGGTTGTCGCCGGGCATGGTCTGGGCCTGGGTATTGCATCTGCTTGACGGAAGCCTCCTCAGCTGCAAAGAGGACCCAATTCTGGCACTTCAATCACACCCCGTTTAAATCGCCTGCACATTTTCGCCTGCTTGCCCTGCCACTCCCGCTGCGGCGCCTATACTCAAACTGAACAACACGCTTACCAAGCTCACGCACAGGGAACCCACAGATGGCGGACATTGCCGAAACCATTGCTGAAGACATCCACTCAGCCCTCGATCAGGACAATCTGGAGCTACCCTCTCTGCCGGAGGTAGCTCTGCGCATTCGCGAAGTGGCCGAATCGGAATTCGTATCGGCAATCTCTCTGGGTAAGGTAGTAGCCGAAGATCCCGGCCTGTCAGCACGACTGGTAAGAGTTGCCAATTCTCCGATGTTCCGCGCCACCCGCTCTATCGACGACCTTACAATGGCCATCAGTCGCCTCGGTGTCGATTACGCAGCCAACCTGGTGACCGGTCTGGCAATGCAGCATATGTTTCAAGCCACCTCGGAGTTAATCGACCGACGCCTGCGCCAGGTGTGGAAAGGGTCTACTACAGTTGCTGCATGGAGCTCGATTCTATGCAAGCGATTCGCGAAGCTGGGGGCTGACCAGGCCATGCTGGCCGGCCTCACCCACTGCATCGGCATACTGCCGATCTTGAGCTGGGCGGAGGAAAACGATGACCTGGTGCGCGACAGCATCACGCTGGACAACGTCATAGAGTCCATCCACCCCAGTATTGGCACCATGATTCTCAAGCACTGGAACTTTTCCGACGAGGTCACCAAAGTTCCGGAGAATTATCAGGATTTGGATTACGAAGCCGACGCAGCAGACTACGTCGACATCGTCTGCGCCGCCTACTTGTTGAGCACGATGGACGCCGAACAGACCATTGCAGATCAGCACTGGGCCGACTGCGGCGCGCTGCAACGTATCGGGGTCGAAGCAGACATGGACCAGCAAGAATTCGAGGCGATGCGCGAGGAAGTGGCCAACGTCGCCAGTGTATTCGGTTGAGCCGACGGGCAACCCCTGAAACGCTTCAGGGGCGCCCTTCCTGTGCGGCGTTTCAGCCCTTTAGATCAGGCTTGTACAGCCACTGGATGCTGGAAAAGTCCAATCCGCCGGCATCATGGGTTTCTCGATGAATCTGGTACAGGTTCTGCGCCAGTGATCCCATGGGAATCGTACTGTTAGTTCCCTGAGCAGTCTGCAGCGCCAGACCCAGATCCTTGCGCATCAGGTCTACCAGAAAACCGCCTTGGTAGCCGCGCGAAGCTGGCACATTATCCATCACACCCGGATACGGGTTGTATACGTTGAGCGCCCAGTTGCCGCCGGATGAGACCTTCATGATCTCGGACAGCACCGCCGCATCCATGCCGTTGGCCACACCCAGGGCCAACGCCTCCGCGGTACCGGCCATCAGAATCGACAACAACATGTTGTTGCAGATTTTGGCGATCTGGCCGGAACCCGCCGCGCCGGCATGGAAGATGTTGGCGCCCATGGCATCAAGCACCGGCGCAGCGGCGTCGAAAGCGTCTTGTGCACCGCCCACTATGAAGGTCAGCGTGCCATTTTGAGCCCCCGCGGTGCCGCCGGATACCGGGGCATCCAGCATGGCGATACCACGTTCTGCCGCGGCGGATGAAACCGCGCGTGCGCTGTCGGGGTCAATCGTAGAACAATCTATGACCAGAGTATCCGTGGACATGCTCTGGAGCAGTCCGGGCTCACCATCTCGGCCGAGATACAGCGCTCGCACATGCTGACCGGCCGGTAACATACTTACGAACACATCAACATCCACCGCTGCTTCCACCGCGCTGGCGCAGCCCTGCGCGCCTACGACACCTGCTATGAGTTCGGGCACGAGGTCGAAAGCCTTCACCGACATGCCGGCCGCCAGCAGATTCGCCGCCATCGGCCCACCCATGTTTCCCAGTCCAACAAATCCTACAGTAGTCATCTGCTCTATCCTCCTCTATTGAGCCATCAGCGGCCCAGATCAGCCAACGGATGGGTCGCCCACGGCGGCTCGAAGTGGCTCAGTACATATTCTCTCGGCAGCGCCTCTACAGACCCAAATCGCCATTGCGCGGCGCCATCTTTGTCGATCAGCAGCGCTCGCACCCCTTCGGCGAAGTCCGAGTTGTTCGCGCAATGGGTGGCGACGGTCAGTTCCATGCGAAAGGCATCGGCCAGCGACATGTGGGCTACCCGGGCAAGTTGTTCCAGCACGATACCCGCGGAGCAGGGGCATCCCCCGGTCATATTGGCGATTCCGCGATCGATCCACTTGGACCTGCCGGCCAGGTCGGTTATTGCGGCAACTTCGCCGGCCAGATCTGCATGATTGATGGAGCGCTCCGGAACGTGCCTCATTTCGCTGTCCGGCAGCGGCGGCGTATCCAGCTGCTCAAGCCACGCACCCAGCATCTGCGCGTCTGTGCCGCTGTTCCCGGTCCAGGGCAGCGCAGGCAGCCCATCCAGCAGTGCACCGCGCCGGTCATGCTCTATCACGTGTGTCCCCATACCGGTCACCAGGGCATCAGCCGCGTTGACGTGGCTGCCGGTGAGCCCGAGAAATTCCGCATGATGCTGCTGCATGTTTTTCAAAGTCCAGCTGGCGCCGGCATCGGGGAACAGGCCGATGGTGATTTCCGGCATCGCCAGCCGCGACTTTTCGGTCAAAACGCGGAACTGGGAACCACCGAGAACGCCGAGGCCGCCACCCATGACAATGCCATGGCCCAGACTCACCAGCGGTTTCGGATAGGTATGGATGCAGTAATCCAGCCGGTACTCTTCTTCAAAGAATCGGAACGGATAATCCTCTACCACTTCGCCTGCGGCATGATTAGCGCTGATGGAGTGATACAGGGCCTGTATGTCACCGCCGGCGCAGAATGCCTTATCTCCAGCGGCGGTAATGATGACGCCGGCTATGTCGTCGCGCCCGGACCAGTCTTCGAGAGCCGGGTGGAGCAGGCGAATCATGTCCAGGCTGAGGGAGTTCAGAGTGGCTTCCACATTGAGCATTGCATGGCCAATAAGCAGACCTGAAGCGGACGGCAGCTCAGACATGACGACTGCGGGTGCATTACTCATCAGCTGTTGGTCCATTGCGCAGTGCGCTTCTCAAGGAAAGCGTTGACGCCTTCACCCTGATCGTTCGTGTCAAACAGATCTACAAACGCATCACGCTCAACCGCATAAGCTGCATTGATGTTACCGCCGCGCGCCTGTTGAATAAGGCCCTTACAGGCAGTCACGGCCGTTGGACTCTGCTTGCCCACAGCGGCCGCAAGTTCCAGAGCTTTAGCCCGGGCCTGGCCCTGTTCTACCACTTCTTCAACCAGGCCGATGCGCTGAGCCGTTTCTGCATTTATACGCTCACCGCAAAGAATCATGCGTTTGGCCCAGCCTTCACCAACCATCCAGGCCAGATTCTGGGTGCCGCCGCCGCACGGCAGAAGGCCCACGGTCGCCTCCGGCAGCGCCAGTTGAGCCTGAGCTTCGGCTATACGGATATCGCAGGCCAACGCACACTCCAATCCGCCGCCCATGGCGAAACCGTTGATCGCAGCAATGGAAACGCCACGGAATCCGGACAGCGTTTCAAACGCCTTACCGAAATTCTCCGCCATTTCCCGAGCGACACCTTTGTCACCTTCTGCGAACAGATTGAGGTCCGCGCCGGCGGAAAAGAACTTCTCACCAGAGCCGATAACGACCATTGAGTAAATGCTCCGATCGGCGTTGCAGTCTTCCACCAGGCGCTCAAGGCCGGTGAGGCTGTCCGCATCCCAGGTATTTGCTGGCGGGTTATTGATGGTGACCAACGCTGTGTGGTCGATGACTTCCAGCAGAAGTTTCTCAGTCGTTGACGTCAACATGGATTCCCCCTATGAATTTTGCCACATGATATCAGGTGGCGAGCTGCCGGGTCAGCGCCCGGCGCCCTCACTCACCGCAAACCAGTCGATAGGCGCTTTGCCGCGGGACTGTAAATATTGATTGGCCTTGGAAAAATGGCGGCAGCCGAAGAAACCCCGATGCGCCGATAGAGGCGACGGATGCGGTGCAGTGAGTACACAATGTTTGTCGCGGTCGACTACAGCACCCTTTTTCTGGGCATAGCTGCCCCACAACATGAATACCAGACCTTCTGCCTGCTGACTCAGGCTCTGTACGATGACATCTGTGAACTGCTCCCAGCCTTTGCCCTGGTGAGACGCAGCACGGCTGTGTTCCACACTGAGCACAGCATTGAGCAACAATACGCCCTGCCGTGCCCAACCGCTCAGGCAGCCGAGCCGACCATCAAGCTGCTGCGCGCCATCCAGATCATCATTGATTTCCTTGAAGATATTGACCAGCGACGGTGGCAGGGCGACACCAGGCTGCACCGAGAAACACAGGCCGTGAGCCTGTCCGGCACCGTGGTAGGGATCCTGACCGATGATCACGACCTTGACCTCGCTCACCGGGGTAAGGTCCAGCGCCGCGAACATCTGTTTACCCGGCGGATAGATCCGTTTGCCCTGGCGCTTCTGGTCCCGCAGAAACCCGCTCAGTTGACGCATGTAAGGTTTTTCGAATTCAGCGCCAAGCAGATTCAACCAGGAACTTTCCAGTTGAACCTGCACAGCCGGCGTATTTCCTTCCCCCATATTCCCCTCGGACTAACGAGCCAACATGCTTGGCCCAGCTACTGTTGATTCGACAGCGGGCGCATCAATGGGAATAACAACACATCGCGAATAGACGCGCTATCTGTCAGCAGCATGACCAGGCGGTCGATACCAATGCCCTCTCCCGCTGCAGGCGGCAAACCGTACTCAAGCGCATCAACATAGTCCTGGTCAAAGTGCATGGCTTCATCGTCACCTGAGCTTTTCAGCTCCGCCTGGGCGGCAAAGCGCCGCGCCTGATCGATGGGATCGTTGAGCTCGGAAAAGCCATTGGCATACTCACGCCCGCCAATGAACAGCTCGAAACGATCGGTAACCGCATCGTCATGATTACTGCGTCGGGCCAGCGGCGAGACTTCCGCCGGATACTCGGTAATGTAGGTGGGCTGCTCTAAACGGGGTTCCACGTCTTCTTCGAACAGCTCGCTCAGCAGTTTACCCGCACCCCAGGTTTCCTCCGGGATGATGTTGCGGGCCTTGAGCAGTTCGCGCAGCACATCCTCATCGTGCACCTGGCTTTCGTTGAGGCTGGTGTACTGGCATACCGCCTCGGCCATGGTAAGCCGCAGCGGGGCTTCCGCCAGGTTTACGACCATACCCTGATAGCTGACCTGTTCCGAGCCCACGATGCCGCGGGCCAGTTCCGCCAGCAGTGCATCGGTTATTTCCATGAGATCCCGGTAATCGGCGTATGCCTGATAGAACTCAAGCATGGTGAACTCAGGATTATGCCGCGTCGATACACCCTCGTTACGGAAATTGCGGTTCACTTCATAAACCCGCTCAAGCCCGCCCACTACCAAACGCTTGAGAAAAAGTTCCGGCGCCACCCGCAGGTACAAGGGGATGTCCAGGGCGTTGTGGTGGGTTTCGAATGGACGCGCGGTGGCACCACCCGGGATGGCATGCATCATGGGCGTTTCCACTTCGAGATAGTCCCGCGCATTGAAGAATTCGCGTATGCGTTGAATGACCTGTGAGCGTGTCTCGAAGACCCGTCTGGAATCTTCATTCATCAGCAGATCGAGATAGCGCTGCCGATACCGGATCTCCTGATCAGTAACGCCATGAAACTTTTCAGGCAATGGGCGAAGCGTCTTGTTGAGAAGGCTAATTTCCCTGGCCTGCACGGTCAGCTCACCCTTATTGGTACGCATCATCACGCCACGCACCCCGACGATGTCGCCAATGTCCCACAGATCACTGAAGTGTCCATAGGCATCATCACCGAGATCGCCCTTGGACAGGTAGCATTGAATCTGCCCGGACACATCCTGCAGGGTAATGAAACTGGCTTTGCCCATGACCCTGCGCAGCATCACCCGGCCCGCCACCGTGGTCTCGGCCTGCATTTCTTCTAAAGCGGGCTTATCGGCATCCGCATAGGTCTCGTGCAGTTGCCTGGCCAGATGCTGGCGGCGGAAGTCATTGACATAGCTGCCCTCCAGGTCGAGCCACTTTTCCATCTTGGCCCGACGATTGGTCAGCAGGTCTCTTTCGTCACTCATATTGTCATGCTCACTTACAAGCCGGCCTTGAGGCTCGACTCGATGAAATTGTCCAGATCACCGTCCAGCACATTGTTAGGGTCGGTACGTTCGATATTGGTGCGCAGGTCTTTGACCCGGGACTGGTCCAGTACATAGCTGCGAATCTGGCTGCCCCAACCGATGTCCGCCTTGGCATCTTCCACGGCCTGTTGCTCCGCCCGCCGCTCCTGCAACTCGAGCTCATAGAGTTTGGCACGCAACTGCTTGAAGGCGCGGTCCTTATTCTGATGCTGAGAGCGCTCACTCTGACACTGCACCACGGTATTGGTCGGCAGGTGGGTGAGACGCACAGCAGAGTCGGTACGATTTACGTGCTGACCACCGGCGCCGCTGGCCCGGTAGGTATCAACCCGCACGTCAGCGGGGTTGATGTCGATTTCGATATCGTCATCAATCTCGGGGGACACGAATACCGATGCAAAAGAAGTATGGCGGCGGTTGCCGGAATCAAACGGCGATTTGCGCACCAGGCGATGTACGCCTGTCTCGGTACGCAGCCAGCCATAGGCATATTCACCGGAAATTTCCACGGTAGCGCTCTTGATGCCCGCCACTTCACCGGGGCTCGCCTCGATGACCGCAGCATCGAAGCCGCGCTTTTCCGCCCAGCGCAGATACATGCGCAACAACATTTCCGCCCAGTCCTGGGCTTCGGTGCCGCCTGAGCCGGCCTGAATCTCAACGAAGGCATTGGCGGTGTCCATCTCGCCCTGGAACATGCGGCGAAATTCCAGTTCCGCGAGCCGCTGATCGAGGGTTTCCAGTTCCCCGGCCACATCGTTCAGCGCTTCGGCATCCTGCTCTTCGCTGGCCATCTCACCGAGTTCGCCGAGTTCTTCCAGCGACTCCGCCATGTCACCGAGGACCTTCACGACCTGCTCTAAGGCTACCCGCTCACGGCCCAGCTTCTGAGCGCGCTGCTGATCTTCCCATACCGTGGGGTCAGCCAGCTCCCGTTCTACTTCTTCCAGGCGATCGCGCTTTTCGGCATAGTCAAAGATACCCCCGAAGCGCGCTTTCCCGCTCGCCCAGCGCTTTGATGGATTCTCTGACTGCAGTGATTTCCGCCATGGTGGTACTTATCTGATGGGTAATTTATATGAAACAAGAGGGGCGGCTAGTTTAAGGACATTGTCCGAGTAGTAAAGGGGTGAGCGGTGTCCGGTCCGGCACTATGCGACCTCGAGGTATTCGACAACCAGTTGCAGGGTCGGCCATTGCCCATAGTCATTCACGCCAAGGCGGTAAACTGCCCGTACCTGACCAGTTCCGGCGGGCAGCGGCGGCTGCCGGAAGGCGATTGCATCCACCACTGTGTCGTCCAGTTTGAGGACCAGCTTGAGGTGATGCTCACCTACCACGCGTTGACTAACCAAATTGAAATCACCAAAAAAAGAAGGCTCGGGAAAGCCGCTTCCCCAGGGGCCTGCTGCAGCCAGCATCTGGGCGTTTTCCAGCGTAAGGTCCGTTTCGTCGAGTGCGCCGTCGGTCACCATCGTGGCCCGCAGCATGTCGTCGGAAACGAATTCGCGCACCGCTTTGTCGAATATCACACCGAAGCGCTGCAGGTGCACCCGCTTGATGCTCAGACCCGCCGCCATGGCGTGACCGCCGAATTTGATCAGTAAACCCGGATGCGTAGCCGCGATCCGGTCCAGCACGTCGCGTATATGGAGATTGTCGATACTGCGCGCGGACCCTTTCAATTCATCCGGCGCCACGTCACCAGCATCGGCGAACGCGATTACGGGTTTGTAAAACCGCTCTCGCAGGCGACCTGCAACAATGCCGACCACCCCCTGATGAAAGGTCTCGTGATAGACCGCAAGCGCCACCCGGGTAGCATCGGTCTGCTCGGCGGCCAGCAGCATTTCAGCATCGCCTACCATGTCCTGCTCCAGTTGGCGGCGCGCCTGATTGAGCTGATCCAATGCGGTAGCCAGTTGCCGGGCCTCACGCAGATCCGGCGCCATCAGACAATTAATACCCATGCTCATGTCTTCCAGCCTTCCCGCCGCATTCAAACGCGGACCCAGGGCGAAACCGAGATCCTGAGCAGTAAGGGTGGCAAGATTACGCTTGCCCACTTCAGCCAGCGCCTTGATGCCCGGCAGACACTGGCCAGCACGCATGCGCTGCACGCCCTGATGCACCAGTGCCCGGTTGTTAGGATCCAACGGCACCACATCTGCCACTGTTCCCAGAGCCACCAGATCGAGATAACGGGCAAGATTAGGCATTTCGCGCACGCCATCGAACCAGCCGCGATCACGCAGCACCGCCCGCAGGCGGCCGAGCAGATAATACGCAACGCCAACGCCAGCCATGGATCTACTGCCGAATCGAGCGCCTTGCAGGTTGGGATTCACCAGCGCATACGCATCAGGCAATTCAGCGCCGGGCAAATGATGGTCGGTGACGATGACATCAATACCCAGCGCGTTTGCGCGGGCTACACCGCCGATACTCGAAACACCATTATCCACGGTGACGATGACATCGGGTGTGTCCGCCGCGGCCAGCTCAACGATTTCTTCAGAAAGTCCGTATCCGAATTCAAATCGATTCGGCACCAGAAAGTCCGCGTCGGTCGCGCCCAGTTCGCGCAGCACCAGCATGCACAGCGCTACGGACGTTGCGCCGTCCGCATCAAAGTCACCAACAATGAGGATACGCTCGCCCCTCTCAACGGCGTCCGCCAGGCGCTCCGCCGCGCAGTCTATGTCGGGTAGATCAGAGGGCGGCAACAGACCTTTCAAGGAACGGTCAAGCTGCGCGCCGTCGTCCACGCCGCGGCCATCGTATATGCGCCGCAACAGCCCACTAGTGACATCAGGTAACGAGGCATTGCCGACAGGGCGGGTCAGAATCTGCATGATAACGGTCTCAATCCCCTGCGATTGCGTACCCGTTCAATCTAACGATTCGACACGTATTCTTGCAACGGGTCCGGCAATCTGCGGCAGTTTCGACAGCTCTGCCTCGGCCGCAGCAATGGCCGCTTCCTTCGTTACGTTGGTCAGTATGACCACTGAAGCCAGCTCCGCGCCTGCCGGCGGTTCCTTCTGGATCGCCGCTTCAATGCTGATGCCGTGTGTAGAGAGTGCATTCGCAATCTGCGCAAAAACGCCGGCTTCGTCCCGAGCGGGGATACGCAGGTAATGAGCGCTGACGATTTCGGAAACCGGCAGGATCCGTTTAGCTTCAATCCCGTCACGGGCAGGCAACTCACTGATATCCGGCCACGTGCGCGCAATATCCAGCACGTCCGCCAGCACAGCCGAAGCTGTGGCGGAGCCGCCTGCCCCGGGGCCTGCAAACATGGTGTCGCCTGCCGCATCCGCCTTCACCAGCACTGCATTGAGTACACCATTGACACTGGCCAGCAGCTGGTGGGTAGGCACCAGCGTCGGATGCACACGGGCTTCCAGACCGTCAGCAGTCTGCCTGGCCAACCCCAGATGTTTGATTCTGTAACCCATTTCGTCCGCGTAGCGAATATCTTCCGAGGTTACGCCGGTAATTCCCTCAATGAATATGTCATCAAAATTGAACGGCGTATCGAATGCCAGCCCCAGCAGAATCGCGAGTTTATGGGCCGCATCGATGCCTTGCACATCAAAAGTCGGGTCGGCTTCGGCATAGCCCAGTTCCTGAGCCTTAGCCAGGGCATCGTCGAAAGCAGCACCCTGCTCCTGCATTGCCGTGAGAATATAGTTGGAAGTGCCGTTGATGATGCCGACCACGTGCTGAAACTGATTGGCTACCAGACCCTGGCGAATGGCCTGGATGATGGGGATGGCGCCGGCAACCGCCGCTTCGAAACGCAAGGGTACCCGGACATTATCGCTGAGTAGTTCATTACCGTGCGCGGCAATCACAGCTTTGTTGGCGGTCACTACCGGCTTCCCGGCACCCAGCCCATCCTGTATCAATCGGCGGGCAACGCCGTCACCGCCGATCAGCTCTACAATCAGATCGACATTTTCATCTGCAAGCAGATCATTGAGGTCGGTACTGAAGCTGGCACCCAACAGGTCGAGTTCTGGCTTGGGGGTGCGGCTGGCGACCCTCGCCACGCTGAGTTGCACGCCCGTACGTGCAGCAATGGTAGCCGCGTTATGCTGGATGATATGTAGTACGCCCTGGGCAACAGTACCCAGGCCGGCGATGCCGAGTCGAATCTGTTTCACGATCTTTCTTGTGGGTTGGGGTTATTAAGTTAGAAAGGCTTATGGCCTGAAGTAAACCCAGTCTATTCCAGTCCCAGGGCTCCCGCCAACCTTGCAGCCGGCATATAGCCGGGCAGAACTCTGCCATCCGCAGTCACGATGGCCGGTGTACCGGTGACACCCACCTTCTGGCCGAGCTCATACTGGCTGGCGGTAGGATTGTCACACACGGCTGGCGGAATCGTCAGGCCATTTTTCAATGCCGTCATCGCCTGATTAGGATTATCGGCGCACCAGGCGGAAACCAGCTTGTCATGAGAGGGCGTGCCGATGCCCGCTCGCGGGTACGCCAGATAGCGCACTTCTATGCCCAGCGCATTTATGTCCGCCATTTCCTGATGCAGCTTGCGGCAGTACCCGCAGTCTACATCGGTAAACACGTGCACATAGGCGCGGCTTTCCCCGCTCGGGGAAAACACGACCATATCCTCGGGCAACTGCGCGTCCATCAGGACTTTGCGTCGCTTGGCGCGGCGGCTTTCTGCGAGGTTAACCAGACCACCCTGCAAAGCGTAAAGATCGCCGGCAAACAGGAACTTGCCATCGCCACTGCCGTACAGGGTCTGGCCGCCAGCCAGATCGACAGCGTAGAAGCCTGGAATCTCTGCCGCGTAAACATCTTCCACAGGAACTTTGGGCAATGCTGCCCGCAGCGCTTGCATCAGTTTTTCACTGCCTTCGGGGGCCTGCTGAGCACTGGCCGGCACGGTCATGCCCAAAATCGCCACCGAAAGACAAACTAATGTGGCGGGTAACCAGCCACGGGTCAGATTCTCAACAAAGCGCGTCATTTCGTTCCTTAGGATTCCGCCAGTTATTCATAATAGACCCACCCGGGGCGCTTTGGTTGCATTGCCGCATGCTGCTCAGCCCCGCGGATGGTGATCCTGCACCAGATTTTTCAACCGCTGTTGCGCGACATGAGTATAGATCTGCGTCGTAGACAGATCGCTGTGGCCCAGCATCATCTGGACTGCTCGCAGATCTGCGCCATTATCTACCAGATGAGTGGCAAATGCATGACGCAATGTGTGGGGAGAAACGTTTGCCTCGATGCCGGCGCCTAGTGCGTAGCGCTTGATGGCATACCAGAAAGTCTGACGCGTCATCTGCCGGCCCCGCCGACTGGGGAACGCAATGGCGCCCGGCTCACGCAATAGATTCGGCCGTGCATAGTCAACGTAACGCTGCACCCAGTACATGGCGTTCTCACCGATGGGCACCAGGCGTTCCTTGCCTCCCTTACCAAATACCCTCACCAGCCCCTGACGCAGGTTGATGTCCGTGAGCGCCAAACCCACCAGTTCACTGATGCGCAGACCACTGGCGTATAGCAGTTCCAACATGGCGCGATCCCGCAATCCCAGATCTGTATCGACATCAGGTGCGGCCAGCAATGCTTCTACCTGAGAGGGTGATATGACGCTGGGCAAGGGGCGTCCTGGCTTGGGATGCTGTAATTGCGCGCTCGGGTCAGATTCAATGCGCTGGTGCAGCAGCAGGTAACGGTAGAACCCACGTACGCTGCTCAACCAGCGCGCCATGCTGCGGCTGCTCAAGCCATCCCGAAAGCGCCTGGACAAGCACTCGAGCAGATCCGCGTGGGACGCATGCAGCAGATCGGTACCGAGTTCGCCGAGCATTGTCTGGGTCATGGTCAGATCCCGCCGATATGCCGCCAGTGTGTGCTCGCTGAGCCCCCGTTCAAGCCACATGGCGTCGAGATAGCTGGAAATTTGCGGATCAGGTTCAGCCAAAAGTGCAAGGTCCGTCTCTTATGGGTCGCAATGTGACGAAGAGTGACAGGATTAGTCAACCTCAACCAAACCTACCAGCCGTCGGCTATTCAAGTAGATCGAAAGAAGAAGGTTCTAACCAATTGATTTTTAATAAAAACTAGGAATCTTCTGGGCATTGCGCAGATTTGCCTTAAGTTGGCACGACAGCTGCACTATACATACCAAGCTTCAATGCAGTACGCCAAAGTCCCCTCAGGCAGTTTGAAGCACAACAGATAGTCGGCCGTCTCTCCCGGCTATCTGTCCAGCTTGCCAGGCATCACTCTCTCTCCCAGCCTGGCAGGCTGGCTTCGTTTCCCAAGCCGGCCCACCAGCACTCGGTTCTAGTTGATCTTTTCTTTGATGCGTGCTGATCGACCGGAACGTTCGCGCAGGTAGTAGAGTTTGGCTTGGCGCACATCACCACGACGCTTGACCTCAATACCGGCAATGAGCGGGCTGTGGGTCTGAAAAGTACGCTCAACGCCGACGCCATGGGAGATCTTGCGGACGATAAATGAGGAGTTGAGGCCACGATTGCGAATGCCGATAACCACGCCTTCGAAAGCCTGCAGACGCTCTCGGTTACCTTCCTTTACCCTGACCTGAACGCTGACGGTATCACCTGGCGCAAATTCGGGAATATCCCGTTCCATCTGCGCGTTTTCAATCTCTTCAATTACTTTGTTCTTACGCATGGCTAGCCTCATTCAAACTGGTGGGCACTTAAGCCTCTAGCTCGAGTGCACCAATTAACAACTCTCGGTCTCTATCCTCAAACACCCGGCCTACGAGCAGATCAGGACGTCGGGCAAAAGTTTTATACAACGCCTCCCGGCGGCGGTAGTCGGAAACCTGAGCGTGATTGCCGCTGAGTAGTTGCTCAGGCACGCGCAATCCGTCGTTTTCCTCGGGGCGCGTATAGTGAGGGTAATCGAGCAATCCATCAAGATGTGATTCATCAATTATTGACAATCTATTGCCTAAAGTGCCCGGAATATGCCTCGCAATTGCGTCCATGACCGCTAAAGCGGGAATTTCGCCACCGCTGAGCACGAAATCGCCTATCGACCACTGCTGATCGATGTGCTGCTCGATGAAGCGTTCATCGACACCTTCATAACGTCCGCACACCAGAATCAGGCCCGGGTGTTCAGTCTGAGCTACCGCCATGGCCTGATCGAATACTTCACCCTGAGGACTCAACATAATGGTAGCAATGCCTTCGGGCGCTCGGGCTTGAGCGGCCTGTATAGCCCGTGCAAGGGGCTCATAGAGCATCACCATGCCCGCACCACCGCCATAGGGCTTGTCGTCTACCGTACGATGCCGATCGCTGGTGAAGTCTCGTGGGTTAAACGTTTCCAGGGTCACAATACCGTTCTGGATGGCGCGCCCGAACACGCCGGCACTGGCGGCGGATTCCACCAGGTCCGGGAACAGTGTAACGATGCCGAACCACATACGCTTTACCATTCGGGATCCCAGTCGACGATGACCTCACCTTTTTGCGTATCTACGCTGTACAGATAAGGGTCTGCAAAGGGAATAAGCAGCTGGGCGTCGCCATCCTTCCGCCCGCCCTCGTTCTGTATGACCAGCACATCGTGGGCGCCAGTTTCCAGCAACTCAAGTACACGACCCAGCACTGCGCCGGATCGAGTACGCACCTGGGCGCCGACCAGATCACCCCAGTAGTATTCGTCCGGCTCAGTTTCCGGCAGCGATTGCCGCGGTACACCAATTAGTTGACCGGTAAGCGCGCTTGCCGCGTCACGGTCCTCTACTCCGCGAAACTGTGCAACATATGCCTTCTTATGGCGTCGGCAGTCGGGCTTGGCACAGGCCTGCCAGCGCGCCGCAGAAACGTCGGCAAGATACCATGGCGCATAAGACAAAAGGTTATCAGGGGGAACCGTAAAGGAGTGGACGTTGGACCACCCCTTGACACCGTAAGGACTGCCGATGCGGCCCACCACGACGATTTCTTCGGTGGGCATCGGCGTAGGGGGTTACTCTGCGGCCGCAGCTTCCGCGGGGGCTTCGGTGGCCGTCGCGCTTTCTTGAGCAGCGGCCCCTTCACGCGCCTGCTTCACCAGTTTTTTAACCATATCACTGGGTTGGGCGCCCACGGACAACCAGTAGTCAACGCGCTCCAGATCGACGCGCAGGCCCTCTGCCTGGCCTTTTGCCACCGGATTGTAGAAGCCTACCCGCTCAACGAAGCGACCATCGCGACTGGCATCGCGATCCGCCACGGTGATGTGGTAGAACGGATTCTTCTTGGATCCGTGACGGGCGAGACGAATTGTGACCATAGGTTGCTCTAGTTGCGTTGCCGGAAATTTAAGGCGCAGAATTCTATAGCAAGTGCCTGATATTGCAAAGAAGTAATTGTGGGGACAGCGGCAATTGCCTAGCGACGGGGCATGCCCGGCGGCGGCATGCCCGGGGGCATCTTCATACCCTGCATACCTCGCATCATTTTCTGCATGCCGCCCTTCTTGCCCGCTTTCTTCATCATTTTCTGCATCTGCTTGTGCTGCTTGAGTAGACGATTAACGTCGGGAACTTCAGTGCCGCTGCCTTTGGCAATACGTTGCTTGCGCGAGCCGTTGATCACATCAGGAAAGCGGCGTTCATGAGGGGTCATGGAATCGATGATTACGCCCATGCGCTTGAACATACCATCGTCGAGCTGCGCCTGAGCGCCAGGCGGCATCTGGTTCATGCCAGGCAATTTGTCGAGCATGCTGGTGATACCGCCCATGTTGGCCATCTGCTCCAGTTGATCCCGAAAATCCTCCAGATCGAATTTGCGGCCCTTTACCAACTTCCTGGCCAGGCGTTCGGCTTTCTGTTTGTCTACCTTGCGTTCGGCTTCCTCGATGAGGCTGAGCATGTCGCCCATACCCAGAATGCGCGAAGCGAGACGATCGGGATGAAAAGGTTCCAGCGCGTCAGTCTTTTCGCCCATACCCAGGAATTTGATGGGCTTGCCGGTAATTGAACGCACACTCAGCGCCGCACCGCCACGGGCATCACCGTCGGCTTTCGCCAGGATCACGCCAGTCAGGGCTAGCGCTTCGTTAAACGCCTGAGCAGTGTTGGCGGCATCCTGACCGGTCATTGCATCGACCACAAACAGCGTTTCAATGGGCTTGAGAAGCGCATGCAGTGCCTGGATTTCCGCCATCATCTCGGCGTCTACCGCCAGGCGGCCAGCGGTGTCAACGATCAGCACGTCGGCGAATTGCCGCTTGGCTTCGGCAACAGCACGGTCCGCAATGTCGAGGGGCTTTTCGTCTCCGCTCGATTCGATGAACTGCGCATTCACCTCTGGGGCGAGGGTCCTAAGTTGTTCGATCGCCGCCGGCCGGTATACGTCAGCGCTGACTACCGCGACCTTCTTCTTTTCCCGCTCTTTCAAGAAGCGCGCGAGCTTGGCTACTGTGGTGGTCTTACCGGCACCCTGCAGACCAGCCAAGAGCACAACCGCCGGCGGCGCTGTTTGAAAGCTCAGCGCATCATTGGCGTCACCCATGATGTGCACGAGTTCGTCATGGACGATCTTGACGAACTGCTCACCGGGATTAAGGGCATTCGATACTACCGTACCCAACGCCCTGGTTTTGATCTGTTCGATGAAGGTCTTGACCACCGGCAGCGCCACGTCGGCTTCGAGTAGCGCCATGCGAACGTCGCGCAGCGCTTCGCTGATGTTCTCTTCGCTCAGCTTTCCGCGGCCGGAAATACCGCGCATGGTTTGTGTCAGACGTTCTGAAAGGCTTTCAAACATGTGCCAGGTGGTTTCGGTTACTCAAGGCGGAAATTATAGCGAATTGCATCCATCGATGCTGGCAATAATCCCTGATCGGCAAACCCACTCGGCGTTCCACATCGGCCAGGTTAAGTTGCTATACTTAACAACCGTTGTATTCGGGCCAGCCCTCCTTTGATCGCATCCATCGTCGCTATCGTACTCTATACCGCCGGTTTCTTTGTGCGCTGGCGTGCACCCGAAACCGAGCAACGTCTGCCGATCCTGCTGATTACTCTGTCGGCACTTGCCGCTCATGGCCTGTTCACTGCTGATTTGCTGCTGGTACCGGGCGGTATCAACCTGAGCCTCATTTCAGTGTGCAACGTCGTGGCGGTAGCGCTGGTGCTGGTGCTGGCCACTGCCAATCTGCGCCTCGAGATCGCCAATCTTTATCTCTTCCTGTTCCCGATCGCCGTCTTGGTGCTGGCCGCCGCGCTGATCGTCGAGCCGACTCAGACCCCCATCACCAATTTAACGGGTGCCCAGGTCGCACACATTCTGATTTCCCTGGCCGCGTATAGTGCGCTGATGATGGCGGCATGTCAGTCACTGCTGGTAGCGGCCCAGGAACACCGCCTGCGCACGCCCGGGCGACCGGTAATGCGGTTGCTGCCGCCCCTGGAAACCATGGAGCGCCTGCTGATCGACATGCTGTGGATCGGCTTCGTGCTGCTCAGCGGCGCGATCTTGAGTGGCTACCTGTTTTTCGACGATATTTTTTCCCGCCAGGTGATGCATCACATAGTGCTGACTTCATTGTCCTGGCTGATTTACGTGGTTTTTCTGGGCGGCCGCTATCTGTTCGGCTGGCGCGGCTTGACCGCTGTACGCTGGACCCTGGTTGCGTTCAGCCTATTGTTGCTTGGCTACCTGGGCAGCAAATTCGTCATGGAATTTCTGCTCCATCGATGAGCCTCTCCGAATTCCCCGTCTGGATTCTGGGGTTGAGCATCGTAGTGCTCACAGCCTTCTCTGCCTACTTTTCCGGCACCGAAACCGCCATGATGTCGCTGAACCGCTATCGCCTGAAACATCTCGTCAAAGAGAAACATCGTGGTGCCCGACGCGCCAACCGGCTGCTGCGGCGTCCGGACCGGTTGCTCGGGGTCATCCTGGTGGGCAACAACCTGGTCAACTTCACCGCTGCCACCATCGCCACGATGATCGGTCTGCGCCTGTTTGGTGATGCCGGCGTACTGCTCGCTCCCTGGGTGCTGACGCTCACGTTTCTGATCTTCGCGGAAGTTGCGCCCAAAACCCTGGCGGCACAACACCCGGAAGCCTGGTCCTTCCGCGCGGTGTTCGGCCTGCAACCACTTCTGAAAGTGTTCTATCCGGCCGTGGCTTTCGTCAACTGGATCAGCAACGCTCTGGTCAGCCCGCTGATGCGGGGCATCGACACAGCGCCAGGAGATGGGCTGTCCAGAGAAGAACTACGCACCGTGGTCAACGAAGGCGGCGTGTCGGTCGGAGAACGCCAGAGCATGCTGGTTCGTCTGCTCGATCTGGAATCGGTATCGGTCAACGACATCATGGTGCCGCGCAGTGAAATCGTGGGTGTCGATGTAGATGACGATCTGGCCGATATCATCAACCTGACAGCGACAAGTCAGCATACGTTGCTGCCGGTGTACAAAGAATCGATCAACAACGTCCTGGGCATCCTGCATCTGCGTCGGCTCAGTCGCTTCCTGCACGGTGAACTGACCAGCAAGGCGGATCTGCTGCAACTGACACGGGAGCCCTACTACGTTCCCGAAGCGACGCCCCTCGATACACAACTGCTCAACTTCCAGAAAGAAAAACAGCGCATCGCGCTGGTCGTCGACGAGTACGGCGACGTGCAGGGCATTGTTACGCTGGAAGACATTCTTGAGGAAATCGTCGGTGAATTTACCAGCGACTACGCTTCAAACATGCCGGAGATTTCTTCCCAGCAAGACGGCAGCTACGTCATCGATGGCATGGCGGTGCTGCGGGAAATCAATCGAGCATTACGCTGGGGGCTGCCGACTAACGGCCCGAAAACCCTCAACGGACTGGTACTTGAATATCTCGAGACGATTCCCGAATCTAATCTGTGCCTGCAGATCGACGAATACCAGATCGAAACACTGCAGATCAAAGACAATATAGTGAAGAATCTGAAAATCCGCCGTCTGCAGCCAGTCCAGGCGGCGGAAGTTGCAGATGAAGAGGACTGACCGCGAATAAATTCGCTGTCACGATTTACCCCACCGACGGTTCATCGCCGAGATAATCGCGTTCAGGCTCGAGGTGATGGTGTTGCGGCTGACGCCGATACCATAGCAGCGACCGCCATCCTCATTATCAATGGCCAGAATGCTGATCGCCTTAGCATCGGCGCCCTCGCCCAGCGAGTGCTCGTGATAATCGACCACAGTTACGGGCTCATTCAGGGTCTGGGCGAGAGCATTCACGAATGCCTCGATGGGACCTGAACCTTCGCCGTCGACGGTCACCGTGTTAGCGGAGATTTCGACCCTGGCAACACAGCGCTGATCATCATCACGGCCGGATAACAAATCGTAGTCGATCAGCTTGTACGGGCCGCGATCATCGGAGTAGGTGGCGATCAGCTTGTCGAAGATCTCATCAGTTTTCACTTCCCGGTCGAGTTCTTCAGTCAGACGCTGCACTTCGCTGCTGAATTCAACCAGAATCTCTCTCGGCAGATTGACGCCGTAGTGTTCTTCGAGCAGAAATCCGACGCCGCCCTTACCGGACTGACTGTTGACCCGCACTGTCTCTTTGTAGGAACTGCCCACATCCTCAGGGTCGATTGGGAGATATGGGACTTCCCAGTGGTCACGATCCACCTTCGACATACCTTTGCGGATCGCATCCTGATGAGAGCCTGAGAACGCGGTGAACACCAGCTCCCCCGCATAAGGGTGCCGCTCAGGAATGGCCAGCTTGTTAACTGCCTGGGCGACTTCACGGATCTTGGGCATCTGCCGAAAATCCAGCGTCGGGTCCACGCCCTGACTGAACATGTTCATGGCAACAGTGACAATGTCGCAATTCCCAGTGCGTTCACCGTTGCCAAACAACGTACCCTCGACTCGATCCGCGCCCGCCATCAGTCCCAGCTCCGTAGCCGCCACGCCGGTACCCCGGTCGTTGTGGGTGTGCAGGGACAGCACCACCGACTCACGATTGGGGAAATTGCGCGAGAACCACTCGATCTGATCTGCGTAGATATTGGGGGTGGACATTTCCACCGTCGACGGCAGATTGATGATCATCGGATTGTCCGCCGTCGCACCCCAGGTCTCAGCTACGGCACTGCTGATCTCCATGGCGAAATCAAGTTCAGTACCGGTAAAGCTCTCTGGCGAATACTCGAAGGTCACCTCGCCATCGAAGCCGGCCAGCCCAGCATGCACTATGCGCGTTCCCGCCACCGCAAGATCAATGATGCCCTGACGATCCATGCCGAACACCACGCGACGCTGCAGTTCAGAGGTGGAGTTGTACAGGTGGAAAATCACACTGGGCGCACCCTGCAATGCCTCAACGGTGCGCTCGATGAGTTCTTCCCGAGCCTGACACAGAACCTGCACGGTCACCCCTTGTGGGATTCTCTGTTCGTCGATGATGCGGCGAATGAAGTCGAAGTCAGGCTGCGACGCAGCAGGAAAACCTACTTCGATCTCCGCAAAACCAATCTCCAGCAGCAGATCCCACAAGCGCAGTTTTTCCTCCACATTCATCGGGTCGATCAGCGCCTGATTTCCATCTCGCAGGTCGACGCTGCACCAGCGCGGCGCCTGGGTCAGCACTTTGCCGGGCCACTGGCGATCAGGAAGATCTACCGGCTGAAAGGCCTGGTATTTTTGAAATGGCATTGCGCCCGCGGCGCGGCCTGATATATGACGTTGGCTCATCGTTTTGTCCTCGATGCATTTGCCGCGATTGAACCGATACGCAGCAATCGTCTACGACGAATGTGAAATCTCGATCTGGATGGTTTGCTAGGGTGGGCACAGGCCCTGGAGTTTAGTTATTTGCCGGCGAAACCGGCAGTAGCAGTCGTGCCGCCAGGCCTGGCAGCAGTAGAAGGGACTGAATTGACATTGCTACTGTGTTCACGGCGTTAACTATAGTCGCGCAGAACGCGTTTGCCAAGCCATGCAGAGCAACCCCGTGATTACGCCCGTCAGAGGGTAATCTCTACAGCCTGCGCCACCCGTATTGCTTTGCGCCGAGCTTCGTCGACATCATCCGCCAGCGCCAGTGCCACGCCCAGGCGCTGCAGTTCGATGACCACTGCCTTGTCCAGTTCCCCCGAGCCCAGCATCATGACCCGTGTCGCTGAGGACGAGCCGGGCGTACCAATGCTAAAGGCCATCAGGACGGCTCCGCCGCATTCTGAGGCTGGAACTCTTCCCTGAAGCGTCGCGCATTTTCCACATAATGATGTGCGCCACCGCGAATGGCCATGCCCTGCTCTTCGGTCAATGTCTTAACCACTTTGCCGGGTGCTCCAAGCACCATGGAGTTATCGGGAATCTCTTTGTTTTCAGTGAGCAGTGCGTTGGCGCCGATGATGCAGTTCTTGCCGATCTTGGCCCCGTTGAGCACCACCGCACCGATACCTACCAGAGAACCTTCGCCGATCTCACAGCCGTGCACCATCGCCTGATGGCCGATCGTTACGTGCGGGCCTATAGTAAGGGGGTAGCCAGGATCGGTATGCAGCACCGCGCCGTCCTGTACGTTGGAACCTTCGCCTATGGTAATCAGTTCATTGTCACCCCGTACGACCGCATTGAACCAGACACTGGCATCCTTACACAGCAGCACATTACCCAGCACAACCGCATTTTCGGCAACCCAGTAGTCACCCTCGGCACGCACAGCACGCCCACCCAACTGATAAAGCAAAACAGCCTCCCTAAAGAACATTTCGTTATGCGTTACATGGTACGGCGGCTGGCCGTGAAAACAAACAGCCCCGAAGTCATGCTGTTTTCACAATCCCATTACATGGGGCTAATTGAGAACTCGTCGATGATCGGTGCATAGTGAATCACATAGGGGAACGAGAAAGAGTCACATGAATCAGAAACTACCAGCGTTTGATGTACTGGTAGACATGGCACGCAATGACCCGCAGAGGCTGGAAAATCTGCGGCGCGAACTCACTGAGGGTGTAATCGCGGGTGCCGCCACGGAACAACAGAGAAAAAGGCTAGAAGGTCTACAGTTTCGCGTCGAATTCGAGCGCCAGCGCGCTCGCTCACCACTTGCCGCAACCATCAAGTTGTCGGAAATGATGGCCCAATCTCTGGCGGAGCTGCATCGCTCAATGGTCACGCCACTGGAGAACGATGAATCGGATGTGTCGAAAAACCAGGCCCAGGTGCTGGAATTTCCATTCGGCAACGGCCGCGAAATCCCGGAAGTTTAATCCGCGCCTCATCATGCAGGCACAGCGACCTGAATCAACATTCCTGGAGCAGTACCGCGCAGGCTATCGCTCAAGTCAATGAACACAGCCTTCAACGCAACCCAACTGGCCGTGAACGGCTGATTAACCTACTCCGCCCCGGTATACTGCCAACCTTATGAAGTTCTGCAGCAACTGCGGCAGCGCTGTAGCGTTGATAGTGCCCCGGGGCGACAACCGGGAGCGCCACGTCTGCAGCGACTGCGATACCGTGCACTATGTCAATCCGCGTATCGTCACAGGGTGCCTGCCGGTGTGGCAAGACCAGGTGCTGCTGTGTCTGCGTGCCATCAATCCAAGACGCGGCTACTGGACACTGCCCGCAGGCTTTATGGAAAATGGCGAAACCATTGCTGCCGGCGCCGCGCGGGAAACCGTCGAAGAGGCAAACGCCCGGGTATCCGATCTGGAGCTTTACACCGTTTTCAGCCTGCCGCATATTTCCCAGGCGTATATGTTCTTTCGTGCCCAGTTGTGTGATCTGGAGTTTTCCAGCGGCGAAGAAAGCCTCGACGTGCGGCTCTTCAAAGAAGATGAGATTCCCTGGGACAATCTTGCATTTCCGGTAATCACCCAGTCATTGCAGTTCTATTTTGAAGACAGACGACTTGGCAGTTATCCGGTTCGCTCCCGGGAGATCAAGATCAAGCGACGCTGACCGGCCCTTTGAGCTCGACCCGGTTGCCGTCCGGGTCTTCGATATATACCGCCGGGCCGACGCCTTCTGCGCCGAGCAATTCAAACGGCGGCACCGTGGCCTCGATGCCGGCGGCATCGCAGAATTCCAGTATTGCCTGCTCGTCGTATGGCTCGACCCGCACGGCGAAATGATCCAGATTCCGCCCCCCCTCTGCTGGTGAGCCAGCGCCCTCACCGCCGAGTGCGCCATGCACATCAATGATGTCCAGCATCGATGCGCCCAGACGCATCTGCATCATGCCGTACTGTTGCGTAACATCCCGCTCAACGCTGCAACCCAGCGCAAGATAGAACGATACCAGGCGCGGCAGGTCCGCCGTACGCAGAACGATATGGTCTAGCTGTTTGATTGCGAAAGGTGCCGTTGACACAGCCTGCTCCTGCAGAGGTTCATCCTATACGGGTGGCCCATGCGCAGATCATCCCAGGGCAACCCGAGCGTTTCTGAACATACGCAGCCACGGGCCGTCGTCGCCCCATTCGGGACCTTGCCATACGTTCTGGCAGGTACGATAAACGCGTTCCGGGTGAGGCATCATGATCAGTACACTGCCCTGATTGGCAGTTACCCCTGCCAGTCCGGCAAGCGCTCCGTTGGGATTATCCGGGTAAGTCTCAGCGACCTGATAACCCGCATCCACGTACTGCAACGCCACCTGCCCATTGTTCTGCAATTCCGCGAGATCACCGGTTCGGGCGAACTCAGCCCGTCCTTCACCATGGGCCACCGCTACGGGCATAACGCTTTGCTGCATTCCCGCGAGCCAGGGTGTTGCCGCATTGCCGATACGAGTCATGACCGTGCGCCCTTCAAACTGCTCTGAGCGATTGCGCACAAAGCGCGGCCAGTGCTCTGCGCCGGGAATGAGTTCGCTCATCTGGCTGAGCATCTGGCAGCCATTGCATACGCCCAGGGAGAGGCGTTGCGCGGCGAAGAACTGTGCGAACTGCTCGCGTACGGCATCATTGAACAGTGCGGACTTCGCCCAGCCACCGCCCCCGCCCAGTACATCTCCGTAAGAAAAACCGCCGCACGCCACCAGCGCCTGAAAATCCCGCAGTTGCACATCGCGCTCGATCAGATCACTCATGTGCACATCTATACATTCGAAACCCGCCGCATCGAATGCGGCGGCCATTTCCAATTGGCCGTTCACACCCTGCTCGCGAAGTACGGCAATCCGTGGTCGCGCGGTGCTGACGTAGGGCGCACTGACATCTTCTGCCGGATCGAATGTCAGCCGGGCCGAAAGGCCCGGGTTGGCGCGACGATCTTCAGCAACAGAGGCAAACTCTTCGTCGGCACACTGTTCATCATCGCGCATTCGCTGCAGGGTATAGCTGGTCAGCGCCCAACTCTGCTGCAGTTCCGCCCGCCGGCCTTGCAGCAGTACGTTGCCGCCCTGACGGATCACAATCTGTTCGCTTTCAACGGCTCGCCCGATAACATCCGCCTGACAGGGGGCACGACTGATGAACGCATCAGCGTCGTCACCATCAACCTGTACAACAAACCCCACCTCTTCGTTGAACAGCGCCGCCAGGGCATCTGCTGCTACCGCGAGATCAAGCTCCAGACCGCAACGACCGGCAAAAGCCATCTCCAGCACACTCGCCAGCAAACCGCCATCCGAGCGATCATGCAGGGCGTGGATACGTCCGGTGCGTTTTTCTGTAAGCACAAACTGCAGCATCGCCTTAAATGCGGCAGGATCCTCTACGTCCGGACACTGGGTGCCCAGCTGACGATAGACCTGGGCCAGCACGCTGCCGCCAAGGCGCATGCCACCCAGATGCAGCAGCACCAGCACATGAGAGCGCTCCGGCAATAATTGCGGCGTTACCGTAGCGCTGGCGTCGCGCACCGGCGCAAACGCCGAAACAATCAGGGTAACGGGCGAGACCACCGCTTGGGCGCCCTGCTCGCCCTGCCAGCGGGTCTGCATGGACAGAGAGTCCTTACCGACGGGAATGGCGACACCCAGCGCCGGACAGAATTCTTCACCCACCGCATGCACAGCATCGTACAGACTCTGCTCCTCTTCGTTCGCGCCCGCGGCAGCCATCCAGTTGGCAGACAATACGACCCGCTCAAGGGCTTCGATATCGGCGCTAACGATGTTGGTCAGCGATTCGGCAACCGCCATACGCGCCGCCGCCGCGGGATCGATCAACGCCAGCGGGCTGCGTTCGCCCATGGCGAAAGCCTCGCCCTCTGCCGTGCGATAGCCGCGTAAAGTGACCGCCGCGTCCGCCACAGGAACCTGCCACGGCCCAATCATCGGCTGGCAAGCCACCATGCCGGTTATGGAGCGGTCACCGATGGTAATCAGAAACTGCTTGCTGCCAACCGCAGGGAACTGCAATACACGCCGCACAGCTTCAGCAAGCTCCACCTCACCCAGATCCAGCGGCCAAGCCGGCAGCGACTGCCGCTCGAATGACCTGTGCATCTTTGGCGGTTTGCCCAGCAACGTGGTCAACGGCAAGGCCACTGGAAAATCGTCGAAGTGGCTGTCGTGCACACGCAGTTCACCTTCAGCGGTGGATCTCCCCACCACCGCGAACGGGCAACGCTCACGCCGGCACACCTCGGCAAACCAGTCGAGACTGTGGGCATCAACACCGATCACATAGCGTTCCTGGGCCTCGTTGCACCAGATTTCCAGCGGCGACATGCCGGGCTCAGCACTGATGATGTCACGCAATTCGAAACTACCGCCGGCATTAGCATCGTGCACCAGCTCAGGCAGCGCATTGGACATGCCGCCGGCGCCGACATCATGAATGAGGCGGATCGGGTTGTCCTCACCCATGGCGCAGCAGGCATCGATAACTTCCTGGCAGCGCCGCTCCATCTCCGGGTTGCCCCGCTGCACGGAAGCGAAATCAAGATCAGCCGAGCTTGCCCCGGACGCCATGCTTGATGCCGCACCCCCGCCAAGGCCAATCAACATTGCCGGACCACCCAGCACTATGAGCGCTGTATCTGGCGGAAAGTCTCTGGCATGCACATGCTCTTCCCGCACCACACCGGCACCACCGGCGATCATGACCGGCTTGTGATAACCACGAATCGTGTCTCCGGTCTGCATCTCGAACGTACGGAAATAGCCGTTGATCGCCGGTCGGCCGTACTCGTTGTTGAAGCTGGCCCCGCCGATCGGACCTTCCAGCATGATGTCCAGCGCCGAAGCCATGTGCGCCGGCTTGCCGGTGTCGCACTCCCAGGGTTGTGGCAGACCGGGGATATTCAGGTGCGAAGTCGTAAAGCCGGTCAGACCTGCCTTGGGCTTGGAGCCTCTGCCCACCGCGCCCTCATCACGGATCTCACCACCAGACCCGGTCGCGGCGCCAGGGAACGGCGCGATGGCTGTAGGATGGTTGTGGGTTTCCACCTTCATCAGTATGTGCACCGGCTCATTGTGGTAGGCGTACTGATGACTGGCCGGATCGTGCCAGAAACGCTCATTGGTGCTGCCCTGGATTACCGCGGCATTATCGCTATAGGCACTGAGAATGCCTTCGCCATTAATGCGCTGATAGGTGTTACGTATCATGCCGAACAGAGATTTCGCCTGGGCAACGCCGTCGATACTCCAGTCAGCATTGAATATCTTGTGCCGGCAGTGTTCGGAGTTGGCCTGGGCGAACATCATCAGTTCAGCATCGGTGGGATCGCGATCCAGTTGATTGTAGGCGGCCAGCAGATAGTCGATTTCGTCCGCTGACAAGGCCAGACCGAGATCTTCATTGGCCTGCTGCAGCGCCGTGACGCCGCCCGTACGAATGTCGATGCGCGTTACCGGTTGCGGCTCAAAATGTTCGAACAGAGGCGCAAACGCTTCTACCTCGAAGCAGTTTTCCGTCATGCGATCATGAATCAGGTCGAGATCCACCTCGGCAGCCGACCCTACCTCAGCGTCGACAAACCAGCGCACACCACGTTCGATGCGTTCTACCTTGGCAAGTCCGCAGATGTTCAGAATATCTGTCGCCTTACTGGACCAGGGCGAAATGGTACCTAGACGGGGCATAACGGTGATGAACCGTTCACCACAGGGCTGCGCCAGCTGCTGGTTGGGGCCGTAGTCGAGCAGGCGGTCGACCTGCTGGCGCTCGGCATCGTCCAGGGGTGCGTGCAGCTTGAGCACATGAACGTGCTCCGCATAGCACAGCTGCGGGGCCGCGGCGCGCTTTTTGCCCAGCGCAAAGGTACTCAGGGCAGGTTTGCCGCTGATAATCAGAATGTCATCGACGCTATCGGTGCTGGTCAATTTCGTATCCTAAGTTCATGTCGTCGTTCATGTCGTCAGTTCCGGCCGCCCCGCCGTGCCGCAAAAAACTCACTCAGCAGCGCACCACAAGCTTGCGCACATACGCCGCCAGTGACTTCCACAAAGTGGTTCAGATCGGCCCGGCCCAACAGCTCATGTGTCGTGACCGCCCCGGCCTTTGGCTCCAGCGCACCGTACACGAGCCGGGCAATGCGCGCATGCACCACGGCACCGGCGCACATCATGCACGGCTCTATGGTTACATAGAGCGTCGCGCCAGGCAGCCGGTAGTTACCAGCACTGTGGGCAGCTGCACGCAACGCGACGATCTCCGCGTGCGCGGTGGGATCGTGGGATGAAATGGGCTGATTGAAGCCCTCCCCCAGCACCTGGCCATCGCCCACCACCACGGCGCCGACCGGCACTTCCCCCAAGCGCGCGCCACGCGCCGCCAGCCCCATGGCATGGCTCATCCAGACTTCATCGGAGGGACTGGTCATTTATCGAGCGTATTTGCCAGAGATCATTGGGCCGGGGGCTTCCAGGCTATTCCCACTCAATCGTCGCCGGAGGCTTGCTCGAAACGTCATACACAACCCGAGAAACTGCCGCTATCTCATTGATAATTCTATTAGAAACCCGCTCTATAAAGTCGTAAGGCAGCCGCGCGCTGCGGGCGGTCATAAAGTCGATGGTCTCAACGGCTCGCAGCGCTATCACGTGCTCATAGCGGCGCGCATCTCCGACAACACCCACTGACTTAACCGGCAGGTACACCGCAAACGCCTGGCTGACCGAGTCATATAGATCCGCCGCGCGCAACTCTTCAATGAATATCGCATCAGCATGGCGCAGCACATGGGCATAATCCTCGCGCACTTCGCCGAGGATGCGTACCCCCAGTCCCGGACCCGGAAATGGATGTCGCAATACCAGCGCGTGAGGCAGACCCAGGTGCAGCCCGATCTGGCGCACTTCGTCTTTGAACAGTTCCCGCAACGGCTCCACCAGGCCCAGCGCCATGCGGTCCGGCAGCCCGCCCACGTTGTGGTGAGACTTGATGACATGGGCTTTGCCGTATTTCGATGCTGCAGACTCAATGACGTCTGGATAGATCGTGCCCTGGGCAAGCCACTTCACTCCAGACAGCGCGTTGGCTTCCCGCTCGAAAACATCAATGAACGTATTGCCAATAATCTTACGTTTGGCTTCCGGATCTTCCACCCCGGCCAGCTTGTCGATGAACTCCCGTTCCGCGTGCACAGTCTTAATGTGCAACGGCAGCGCATTGCCGATGCCCGCCTCTACGCCAAAGGCTTCTTCCACCTCGGCGCGCTCGTTCAGGCGCAACAGTCCGTTATCCACAAAAATGCAGGTCAACTGATCGCCGATGGCGCGGTTCAACAGCGCTGCAACCACCGATGAATCGACACCCCCGGAAAGGCCCAGCACCACATGATCATCGCCCACCTGCTCGCGGACCCGTGCAATGGCGTCTTCCACTATGTTGGCCGCGGTCCACTCACCTGCGCAGCCGCAGATGTCCCGGGCAAAGGTGCGCAGCAGCTCGAGGCCATCGGTGGTGTGAGTCACTTCCGGGTGGAACTGAACGCCGTACAAACGCCTGCCAGGGTCCTCCATGGCGGCGATCGGAGCACTGGGCGTGCCCGCGGTAGCAACAAAGCCGTTCGGCAATTCGGTGACTTTGTCGCCATGGCTCATCCACACCGACACTTCACGGTCGTCCTGCAGGCCCATGGCCTCAAGCAATACACTGGCGCCGATACCACTGACTTGCGCGTGGCCGAATTCCCGGTGATCCGACCCCTGCACCTTGCCGCCGAGCTGCTCAGCCATGCTCTGCATACCGTAGCAGATGCCCAGCACCGGCACTTGCAGGTCAAAAATGACAGCCGGCGCGCGCGGGGTTTCACCAGCGGTAACCGTCTCTGGACCACCTGACAAAATCACCCCGGCAGGGGCAAATTCCCGGATAAATTCATCAGGAATATCAAAGGGATGGATCTCACAGTACACACCGACCTCACGTACGCGGCGGGCGATAAGCTGTGTGTACTGCGACCCGAAATCGATTATCAGCAGACGCTGATCATGGATGTTATGCAATGCAGTCAGCTCACAGGGTAGTTTGGTGCTTCTTTGGTGATGCTCACGTCATGCACGTGTGATTCCACCATGCTGGCATGGCTCACCCGCACGAATTCAGGGCAGGTACGCATAGCAAGTATGTCTTCACTGCCCGTGTAGCCCATTGACGCGCGCACACCGCCCATCAACTGGTGAACAATGGGCCCCACCGGACCACGATAGGCTACCCGGCCTTCGATACCTTCAGGCACCAACTTACGACCGTCGCCTTCCACTTCCTGGAAGTAACGGTCCGAAGAGCCGTTGCTCTGAGACATGGCGCCCAGCGAACCCATACCCCGATAAGATTTATACGTACGCCCCTGATACAGCTCCACATCACCCGGAGCTTCGTCGGTGCCCGCCAGCAGACTGCCCACCATAACGGCACTGGCCCCGGCTACCAGCGCTTTGGCGATGTCGCCGGAATAGCGGATGCCGCCGTCGGCAATCACCGGCACGTCGGCCTCATCCGCCGCACGGCTCGATTCGGAAATCGCGGTAATCTGCGGCACGCCGATACCCGCTACGATTCGGGTAGTACATATCGAACCCGGTCCGATGCCCACTTTGACAGCATCTACACCCGCATCGATCAGCGCCTTGGCACCATCGTAGGTGGCCACGTTGCCGCCGATAATTTCAAGATCCGGATAGGTCTGCTTGATCCAGCTGATACGATCAAGCACCCCTCTGGAATGACCGTGGGCAGTATCCACCACTACGATATCGACCCCTGCTTCTACAAGCGCCTCGATACGTTTGTCGGTGTCGGCGCTGGTGCCGATGCTGGCGCCAACCCGCAGCTGACCCAGTAAATCTTTGCAGGCGTTGGGGTATGCCTGGGCTTTAGCGATGTCTTTGACCGTGACCATGCCGGTGAGTTCGAAGTCATCGTTTACCAGCAGTACTTTCTCAATTCGATGGTCATGCAGCATGCCGGTGATTTCTTCAAAACTGGTGCCTTCCGGCGCCGTAACGAGCCGCTCTTTGGGCGTCATGACATCATTGACAAGGGCATCAACTCGCGTCTCGAAGCGTACATCACGGCTGGTGACGATGCCGAGCAACTTTTCGCCCCGCACCACCGGCACGCCGGAAATACCATTCTCCAACGTAGTCTGATACAGCTTCTGAATGGTCGCATCAGGATCGATGGTCACCGGGTCACGAATGATTCCGGTCTCAAATTTCTTCACTGCACGCACTTCACGAGCCTGCTGCTCCGGCGTCATGTTCTTATGCACGATACCGATGCCGCCTTCCTGTGCCAGAGCAATAGCCAGGCGACCTTCGGTCACGGTATCCATGGCCGATGAAATCAGGGGAATGTTCAAGCTGATGCCTCGCGACAGCCGCGTTTGCAGCGAAACTTCGGAGGGCAGAACTTGGGAGAAGGCAGGCAGGAGCAGTACGTCGTCGAAAGTGAGTGCGTCGTTGGCTATACGCAGCATTTAGGACCCCGCAAAAGCAGTATTTTATCGGCTCTCGAAATACATTGCCAGTGTGAGGCGTTGGTGAGGGCTGATTTTTGGAGAACCCCGGTTGAAAGGAGGATCTTGCAGGAGTCGGCTTCCCTGATAGACTCGGCAAATGCCCAACCCGATCACCGAACGCACTGTCCTAACCGTCTCCGACCTCAACCATCAGGCCCGCATCACCATCGAAGAACGCTTCAGCATGGTCTGGGTCATGGGCGAAATGTCCAACTTCGCGAGACCACGTTCGGGCCACTGGTATTTCTCCTTGAAGGATCAAAACGCGCAGGTGCGTTGCGCCATGTTCGCCAATCGCAATCGCAGCGTGCGCATGCAGCCCGGCGAAGGGCAGCTGGTCATCGTACGCGGCCGAGTCAGCCTGTATGAAGGCCGCGGCGATTTTCAGATCATCGTCGAGCATATGGAACCCGCCGGCGAAGGTGCTCTGCGACAGGCCTTCGACCAGCTCAAGGTGAAGCTGGCTGCGGAAGGATTGTTCGAACAATCACGTAAGGTTACGCTACCGGAATTCCCGCAACACTGCGCAGTGATCACCTCACCCACAGGCGCGGCAATAAAAGACGTTCTGGCGGTCTGGCAACGACGTTACCCTTCATTGAAGGTAACCCTGGTACCTACCGCCGTGCAGGGGGCAGATGCTGAGCCGCAGATTCTGCGAGCCTTCGAGAAAGCACAGAACCTCGAGCCCGATGCGATTTTACTCACCCGGGGCGGCGGCAGCCTGGAAGACCTGTGGTCGTTCAACCTGGAGTCCATCGCCCGCGCACTTGCGGCCTGCCCCTATCCGACGGTTTGTGCAGTGGGGCATGAAATCGATGTAACCATCTGTGATTTCGTGGCAGACCTGCGCGCACCCACGCCATCGGCTGCGGCGGAACTGATCACACCAGACCAGCAAGCCGTAGCCCTCCGGTTCAATCAACACCTGCGGCACCTGTCCCAGGCCTGGACACGGCAGGTTCAATTCAGACAGCTTTCCCTGGCGAATCTGGCTCAGCGGATCATCAGCCCAAGATCTGTAGTCGAGCAGGCGAGCCAGCGTATTGACGACGTCAACAACCGCATGCTGCTGGCCATGCATAACGATTTGCAGGTAAAGAGCTTGGGCCTGCACGCCGCGGCTCGCCAGCTACGCGCAGTGGGCCCAACAGAACAACTCAAGCGCATGCTTAGTCAACTCGGCCAGCTCGCCAGGCGGCTGCGAACCGGCGCGGCACACACGCTGCAGCGCCGTCAGGATCGGCTGACCAATCTCAGCCGCATGCTGCACAGCGTAAGCCCCCTACCTACCATCACCAGAGGTTACGCGCTCGTAACCGATGATCAGAACAACGTGGTGTCATCGATCGAGCAGCTCCAACCAGAGCAACGCATCAGAGCCTATTTCGCCGATGGTTCCGCCAGCGCCGAGATCGACACCATCGACCCTGACACCCGGCTGGAGAATCCATAGTGTGCCACCTTGCGTTGCGTCGTTTGTCTGCAATTGTGCTCTGCATCGCCCTGCCGCTACAGAGCACCGTTGCCGACAGTTCAGTGCCGGGCGGCATTTATACTTACGATGTACCCGGGCATGCCGCATCTATAATGTTCGATGGCAAGCCCGTTATGCGCCTGGGAAATACGGTTTTCGTCGGAATTCCCATCAACGCTGAGCCCGGTACTCATCAGCTGCACTACACCCTGGCAGGCACCCGACAGGTCCACGAATTCAAAGTCATCGACAAACAATACACCGAACAGCATCTAACCATCGCCAACCAGGCGATGGTCGATCCGCCCGCGGAGACCCTGACACGCATTCGCGAAGAATCAACGCGGCAGAGACGCCTGTACAACAGCTTTTCGGATACGACTGATTTGTCGCCCGGCTTCATCAAACCACTGCATGGGGTCACAACGAGTCTTTTCGGCCATCGGCGCTTCTTCAACGGCCAACCACGCAGCCCACACAGCGGACTGGACATCGCCGCAGACACAGGCACGCCAATCATTGCTGCCGGACACGGCACGATCAGTCTTGCGGACGAACTGTACTTCAACGGCAACACCCTGTTCATAGACCACGGCCAGGGCTTGATCACCATGTACTGCCACATGAGTAAGCTGCTGGTGGAACAAGGCCAGCACGTGCGTCAAGGTGAGCAAATCGGGCTGGTTGGCGCCACAGGTAGAGTGACCGGACCGCACCTGCACTGGTCCGTGAGCCTCAACGGCAACCGGGTAGATCCGCAAGTCTTCATGGCAGCGCTGAATCAGCATTTGGCGGGTACGCGGCAGAGCGCCCGGTAAGCGGGTACAGCGCCCGGCCAGGCTCGGGCCGAATTACTTTTTTTTGCGGTGCTTGATCATGCGCTTGCGCCGCGCCTGCTGGCGGGGCGTCAGTTCATTGGGCTTACCGGCAAAAGGGTTCGCAGTATCACGGAACTCAAGCTCGACCGGGTTACCTTCCAGATCGAGGGCTTCGCGAAAACCGTTTTCCAGATAACGGCGGTAGCTGGCCGGCAGTGATGCCAGCTGATTACCATGGATCACCGCCCGCGGCGGATGGGCGCCGGCACGGGTCGCGACTTTGACCTTGATCTGCCGCCCCCGAACCGAAGGCGCCGGATGCGCCTCAACAAGGTTGCGTACCAATCGTGTCAGCAGGGAAGTCGTAACATTGAATTCGCCGGCTTTATATACCCGTTCGATCAGAGCAAACAGATGCCCAACCCCAGTGCCGTGCAGCGCGGATATGCGCTGCAGTGGCACCCACGGTGCGAACTTCAGGCGTCGTTCGACTGTATGTTTCACACGCTCCCGCTGATCATCGGCAAGGCCGTCCCATTTGTTCACCGCCACTACCAGGCCGGCACCCGCATCCAGCGCATACTGCAGAATATGCAGATCCTGCTCGACTACGCCTTCCTGGGCATCTACAACAAGAATAACGACGTGGGCGCGCTCCATAGCCTGCAGCGCCTTCACTACTGAAAACTTCTCGGTGATCTCGTCGACTTTGCCCTTTCGGCGCACCCCCGCGGTGTCGATGAGTACATAGTCGGTTCCGTTGCGGGAAAACGGGATATCGATGGCGTCCTTGGTCGTACCGGGCATGTCGAACACCACCTGCCGCTCTTCGCCGAGCATTCGATTAATCAGGGTGGACTTACCAACGTTGGGCCTGCCGACTACCGCCACACGAACACCGCCGGGCAGATTTTCCAGCTCCGCTGCGGCCGCTTCCTCATCCTCAATCAGCCCGCGGGCGTGCAGCGACTCCAGCAAGTGCTGCTGCAGAGCGCGGATTCCACGACTGTGGCTGGCGGAGATCATGAGCGGCTCGACAAAGCCGAAATGCGCGAATTCCGCCATGATCTGAGCTTCGCCCACACCATCGATTTTGTTGATTACCGGTACAAAGGGCACATCCTGACGGCGCAGATAGCTGACTACGTCTTCGTCTGCGCTGGTGACACCGCCCCGGGCGTCAAGCATCAGCACTACGAGATCCGCTTCAGCCACCGCCAGCTTGGTCTGCTCTGTAAGCGATTCAGACAACACGTCATCGCCAAACAAACCGCCGGTGTCGATGAGCCGCACGTCCTGGCCGAGCAGGTCGCAGCGGCCATACCTGCGATCCCGGGTCAACCCGGGAACGTCGGCGACCAGCGCATCACGGCTCCTGGTGAGCTTGTTGAACAGCGTGGATTTGCCGACGTTGGGACGGCCCACCAGCGCAATGGTGGGAATCATGCTTATCTCAGTTCGAGTTCGACAGCCTGCAGCCTACCCGAATTGCCCAATACATACAGCGTGCCGTCGGCAACCAGCGGTGCACTGCGCAGCCCCTTGCCATCGATCTTGCGGCGCCCGAGATGACGCCCATCACGCTGGGCAATGACATGCAGGTAGCCTTCCTCATCGCCGAACACCACGTAGTTTGAAAAGGCTGTGGGCGCGGTGAGCTTGCGGCGCTTGAAATCTTCCTGGGTCCACACCACCTCACCAGACTGCTGGTCGATGGCGGTTATGACATCTTCCGCGTCAATGGCATACACCTGGCCGTAGCCTTCGGCCAGATTGAGGAAAGTGGAGATCTCCTGTTCCCAGCGCGGCCGCCCATCCCGTCTGGAAAGACTCTTGACCCTGCCCTGGTAGGCGCCCACGAACACGGCGCCGCCACTCACCAGAGGCCTGGTATCGGCATCGACCATGCGCTCAAGCTCGGAACGACCCTCAGGCAGCATGACACGATGCTCCCAGATCGGCTCACCATTGCCGCTGCGCACCGCCGAAACTTTGCCATTGGCAAAACCGGCATAGACGATATCATCGTCGACCACCGGCGGACTGGTACCGCGCAGGGTCAGGATCGGCACTTGATTGTCGAACGACCAGACCTTGTCGCCGTTTGCCACATCCAATGCCAGCAGGCGCCCGTCGATGGTGCGAACGAACACGGAATCCCTGCGGGCTACCGGCGGCGCCACCACTTCACTTCCCAGCTCAGTGCGCCATCGCTCACTTCCATCGGATGCATCCAGCGCCACGACTTCGCCGTTAGTGGTACCCAGCAGCACCAGCCCGGCACCACTACCGACACCGCCCGCAACGAAACTGGGATCGCGGCGATCCATGAAATCAAACGCCGAAAACCAGCCGCCTTCCACGGCACCGATCTCAGTGCGCCAGACCCGCTTACCGCTGAAACGATCATTCGCCTGAACCACACCATAACCATCAGCGCCGATGACCAGATCTGCAATCAGAGCAGGGTGCAAGCGCAGATACTTGCGACCAAGCCCCTCGCCAATCCCGCTGCGCCACAACCGCTCAACTTGAATTTCAGGATCGAACTTGACCAGCTCCGACGGCTCGAGCTTAGCCTTCTCGTTATCACCATCGCCCACCCAGGGCAGCCAGCCGAACCAACTGCACCCCGCAAGTAATGAACTCGCCAGCAGCGTCGTAATGGTGCGCAGCACCGACTGAGAATGCGCCAACTGCATCGCTACTCCGGAATTATTCTTCGTCACTATCACCGGCTTCGTCACCCTCGCTGCGTTCCGGCTCGGCCGGGACTTCGGTTGATTCTATATCCGCCAGGGTCTGTTCGGCGTCGCGTAGCGCCGACTCCAGGGAATCAGTTAGCTCGACATACTGCTCACCGAAAGGGGCGGCGTTCTTCAGTTTCATCTCGAGAATCGGGCGCACCTCGCCTTCCAAAAGACTGTCGCTGGCAGCCTGATAAGCCGCATGAGCCTGCTGAACCTCATCACGCGCCATGTGAATATCACCCTTGGCTTCCAGCGCCCATGATCGGTATCCCTCAGAACGCAGGCCGTCCAACGTGGCGAGCGCCGCACTGGAGCGGTCGAGCTGCTGCTGGACCTTCGCCAGCCGAATACGCGCCAGATCCGTCAGTAAAGGATCTGCTGCGCCCTCAACAATTTCAACCAGATGACTTTCCGCGGCGGCAGCTTCACCGTCAGCCAGCGCGGTACGGGCCTGATCGAACAGTACAAACACATGATAGGCGCTACCGCCGTGCTGCGTGGCAACGGTTGCCGCTGCCGCCGCTTTGTCTGCCTGTTCCGCCGTCTGATATGCGGCGTAGCTGCGCGCCGCCTGTTCAGCCTGTTCCACAGTATAGCCGCCATACCAACGCCATCCGACTATCGCGACAACACCCACAACCACGGCGACGATTACCGACGTACCGTTCGTGTCCCACCAGGACTTAATCCTGGCAATTTGTTCTTCTTCACTCAGATACTCAGACACTTCTAACCTCTAATTGTCCTTTGTTTCTTTCCGTCAACCCTGCATTAACAGAATAGCCGCGGCTTCAGGCTCTGTACGCTGCTGTCCGTCCTGCAGATTTTTCACCGTCAATTGCCCGCTCTCAATTTCGTCAGATCCCAGCAGCACCGCCCAACCCGCTCCACAGGCATCAGCCCGCTTGAGCTGCTTCTTGAGGTTGCCGCCACCCATGTGAACACGAACCTTGGCCGGTGTCCCGCGGGCATCACTCAGCACAGCGCGAATACGATCACCTGTCTGCATCGCCTTAGCTGCAAGGGCTGCATCCGTATAGCACACATAGAAGTCTACTGCGCGGGAAACTTGATCCTGATGGACAACCTCGTGGAGCAACGCCGCCCGGTCCAGGCCCATGGCGAAACCTGACGCCGGGGTCGCGCGCCCACCGAGCAACTCGACCAGTCCGTCATAGCGACCACCACCACAGATCGTACCCTGGGCCCCCAGATCACCGGTGACCCATTCGAACACGGTATGGGTGTAGTAATCCAGGCCACGTACCAGGTTGGGGTTATGCACATAGGCTATGCCCAACGCCTCAAGCAGTTGCAGAACCGTCTCGAAATGCCGAAGACTGTCGTCGTCAATATATTCTGCCAGCTTGGGCGCATCAGCCAGCAATGCCTGAGTGCCGGCATCTTTACTATCGAGAATACGCAGCGGATTGGTCTGCAGCCGCCGCCGACTGTCTTCGTCGAGATCCGTCTGCAAGGGAGTCAGGAAGGCCACCAGCGCCTCTCGATATGCCTTGCGCGCGCCCGCCGCACCGAGTGTGTTGATCTGTAATTCCACATGATCGTAAATGTCCAGCGTCCGCCATAGCTGAGCGCAGATCTGCAGCAACTCAGCATCTACATCTGCACCGGCGAAACCGAAGGTCTCGGCACCGATCTGATAGAACTGCCGGTAACGACCGCGCTGGGGTTTTTCATAGCGGAACATTGGGCCGCTGTAGAACACCCTCTGTGTCTGGTTGTATAACAGGCCGTTTTCCTGCAGAGCGCGCACGCAACTCGCAGTACCCTCCGGTCGCAAACTCAGACTCTCGCCATCACGATCTGCCAGGCTGTACATCTCTTTTTCAACAATGTCGGTGGCCTCACCGACACCCCGCGCAAACAACTCGGTGAATTCCAGCAGTGGCAGTTGCACCTCCTCGTAACCGAAGCTGTGCAGCACACCCTGCGCCACCGATTCAATATGGCGCCAGCGCCGGGCTTCGTCCGGCAACACGTCACGCATTCCTCTGACGGCCTGCACCATTGTTATGTTCGCCTACGTGAATTCATCGCGCCGCTTCCGCCCTACTGCCCGATAACGAGCGACGCAATATTGCTACGGGTGTGGGGGCTGAGCACTACCGGCTCGCCGTTAAACCGCATGGTAACTCCAGGGGCATAGCCCAGCTTCACCTGGAACGGACCCGCGCCGATAAACTGCTTAATCTGCCCGGCTCTACCCAGATCACCATACAGCAGGTTCCCTTCGATATCTTTGATCTCTATCCAGCAGTCTTCGTTAATGTTGAGACTCAACTGGTTTTCACCTGTGGCGGTAAGGCGTCGAACTGTGCCGGATGGTTCCGTCTCGGCCAACGCGGGCTCAGCCAGCTCATTTGACACTTCACCTCCCGCGTCCGGTTGAGGCATGGAGGGCTCTGGCGACTCAGGCTGGGCAGCATCCTGTTGCTGTGGGGCGAGTTGCACCTCATCCGCAGCACGGGGCACCTCTTCTGCCTCATCCCCAGCAAATAAAAACGCCACAGCAACAACCAGCAACCCCGCCACCGCCAGGCCGCCAATTACCTGGGGGCGCCGCAGCAACTCCTGCGCCAAACCCGACAGCTTACTTGCTGCGGGCCCGCCTACCTGTGAGTTCCCTCCAATCGCGCCGGCATCATCCGCGCTCTGCAACTCTCCATATTGCAAAGCAAGCACAGCAACCAGTCCGTCAGCATCAAGTTCCAGTAGCCTGGCGTAGGCTCGAACGTATCCACGAGTGTACACAAAGACCGGCAAGCGGTTTTTGTCACCGCGTTCCACGGCGTCGACAATGCTCTGCGACACGTGCAAGAGTTCGCCGACTTCCCGCTGGGTCATACCCAGGGATTCCCGCGCCTGCTGCAGAACCGAGCCGACAGGGGCTGCGCTTAGGGATTCGTCTGACATTGATCTGCCTGCTCAGGAAACAGGTGCTTCAGCGCCAGCGAGTTACTTGCCACCTGATCTGCATCGCCAAGAACAGTGCCAACCTTCACCCCGAGACACAAGCTGCGGGCATTCTGGCGAGCCATGGTCCGGTACTCCAGCAGGCGGCCCGCAGCCTCTTTGTAACTGCCCTGCTCGTACGCCAGGTGCGCCAGCTCCAGCGCGGCACGTGGCTGACGAAAATTAAGATCAAGGGCCCGACGGAAACTCGCCTCCGCACTCTGCTTATCATTCACCTGTAATTGGGCCAGACCCAGGTTTTCAAATGCCTGGCTACGTCCCCGGTAATCCGTATCTCCAACAAGCTTCTGCAAGGGCACCAACGCATCGGTGAAACGGCCGCGATTGTACAGAAAAGAGCCGTAGTTGTTGAGCGTCTGCGCATGATTCGGTTCAACTCCAAGAGCAGCGCGGTAGTACTGTTCCGCCAGCTCGTATTCGCCCTGCATATTCATCAGCACAGCATTCAGCACGAGCGCTTCAACGTCACGGGGGTCAATCTCCAGGGCCTTGGCGAGCGGTTGCTTAGCATGGTCCCATTCACGCTGCTCAAGATAGCCTCGAGCCAGATCGAGTTGCGCCTGCACGCGCTCTGAATTCGGAGCCGGCTCAGGCATACCCCCGGACTGCTCGGTTACACAGCCGCCCACCACCAGCAATACAACAAGACAGCTCACCCAGTGAACCATGTGCCTGACAAGGTCTGCCAGCAAACTTAAGGCATTGCTAATCATCATCAATTTCACCCAACCTCCGCAGGCACATTGTCCTCGGCGGCCTTTACCCTTGCAAGGTAACGCGTCTGCCGCTTTGTACGATCTTTTACCTGCCCGACCAGCTGACCGCAGGCGGCATCGATGTCATCACCTCGTGTTGTGCGCAACATCGTGGTGTAGCCATGGTTCATGAGATAAGTCTGAAACCGCCGAATGTCGGCCATGGCCGGCCGCTCATACCCTGACGCGGGAAACGGATTGAATGGTATCAGATTTATCTTGCAGCGCAGATTTTTCAAGAGACCTGCCAACGCCTTAGCGTGCTCGAGCTGATCATTTACGCCGTGTATCAGTGTGTACTCTATGACCAGCTTGCGATGCGGGCCAATGTGATCCACGTACTCGCGGCATGCGGCCATCAGACTGTCTATGGGGTACTTGCGATTGATCGGCACCAGTTCGTTGCGTAACTGGTCAGTGGGTGCGTGCAGAGAAATGGCCAACGCGACATCCGTCACTTCAGCCATTTCATAAATAGCCGGCACCACACCGGCGGTGCTCACGGTTACGCGACGTTTTGACAGGCCGAACGCGGTATCGTCCATGAACACACTAGTGGCGGTCATTACCGCATTGAAATTGAGCAGAGGCTCACCCATACCCATCAATACGACGTTGGTTACCGATTCGCCGAGGGGCGCAAGTTCGGCATTGGCCAACACCATCTGACCAACGATGGTGGCGGCCGGTAGATTGCCGCTGAAACCCTGTTTACCCGTTGAACAGAAACTGCAGTCCAGCGTGCAGCCGATCTGCGACGATACACACAGGGTGTTTCGTCCACGATCAGGAATCAGCACCGTCTCGATGAGATTGCCTTCGCCCACATCAAGCACCCATTTGCGGGTGCCGTCAGAGGACTTGCGCAGTGATTCGATGCGCGGCAGGTCAAAGCCGGCATTTTCCGCGAGCCATTGGCGCATGCTCAACGGCAGGTCGGTCATTGCCATGAAATCGGTGCGACCCTGATGGTACACCCACTTCATCAACTGCCGACCGCGGAAGGCCTGCAAACCCTGTTCTATGAACAACTGCTCGAGCTGGCCACGATCAAGGCCGTAAAGATTGAGTGGTGGTTGTGCAGACATGATTGCAGCAGGCGCTCTTATGAGCGGGCGTGAATCTCGTCGTCGGCAAAGAAGAAAGTGATCTCCCGGGCTGCGGACTCCGGCGCATCGGAACCGTGCACTGCGTTGGCGTCGATGGACTCCGCGAAGTCAGCGCGAATCGTACCTGGCGCAGCTTCTGCGGGATTGGTTGCCCCCATCAAGCGACGGTTGGTGACAATGGCATCTTCGCCTTCGAGCACCTGTACCATGACAGGACCGGAGCGCATGTAATTGACCAGATCCGCGAAAAACGGCTTGCCATCATGCTCCCCATAGAAACCCTGGGCCTGCTCTTCGCTCAATCGAATCATCTTCGAGGCGATAATGCGCAGACCGCCTTTTTCGAAACGTGAGTAAATTTCTCCAATCAGATTACGCGCTACCGCATCGGGTTTGACAATGGAAAGAGTACGCTCAACGGCCATATCGATCTCCACGCATCCCGCCGGCCTGGCAGATGCTGCTATGTGACTAATTTTTAAAGGATTTACGCCGCCGAAGACTGCAGTCTTCGGACTGGCGGGCGCGTATTATACGCGTGCTCAGGGCCCGCGCAATCTGCCTACGACCTCAGCAATGCGCTGCCCAGCCTGATCGACCTGCTCGACGGTAGTGAAGCGCCCCAGACTGATGCGGAAAGAGGCATGCGCCAGGTCGTCCGGCACACCGATGCAACGCAGCACGAATGACGGCTCTACCGAGGCGCTGGTGCACGCGGAACCACTGGACAGCGCCAGATCGTCCAGCGCAAGCATCAACGTTTCGCCATCAAGCCCGCCGAACCCCACATTGATGATCGATGCAAGATTATGCTCGGGATGAGAGTGAATATGCGCATCGGGAATCTGTTGCAGGTGCGTCAACAGCTTCTGACGCAAACCGGAAATGCGGGCCTGTTCTTCATGCATGTGCGCGATCATCAGGTCAGCCGCTTCTCCCAGGCCAACGATCTGATGGGTCGCCAGAGTACCCGAGCGCATACCCATTTCATGGCCTCCGCCATGAATCAGCGGGGTCATCCGGAGCGGCGGTTCTCTGCGCACGAAAAGGCACCCCATTCCCTTGGGACCATAGAGCTTATGCGCAGATATGGACAGCATGTCGATCTGCATGGCCCGCACGTCTATCGCCAGCTTGCCGAAGCTCTGCGCCGCATCGACGTGAAACAGCGTCCCTCTATCGCTGCATATCGCCCCGATGGCGCCAATGTCATTGATCGTACCAAGTTCGTTGTTCACGTGCATGATCGACGCGAGCAATGTGTCGTCGCGCAATACCTGAGCCACGGCTTCAGCTTCAATACGGCCGTGGCGGTCGGGTTTGAGGTATGTCACCTCGAAGCCTTCCTGCTCGAGGTATGCGCAGGTGTCCAGTACCGCCTTGTGTTCGATGGCACTGGTCACTATGTGTCGCCGGGCGGCGCCATGGGCTGGTCCCTTGATGGCGAGATTGTCTGACTCTGTCGCACCGGAGGTCCATACGATCTCCCGCGGATCGGCATTCAAAGCCTGCGCGACCTGCACCCGCGCAGTTTCCACGGCTTCCTCGGCGCGCCACCCGTATACGTGGGATCGCGACGCCGGGTTACCGAAATTGCCCTGCACCAGCAGACAGCGGCTCATTTTTTCCGCGACTCTGGGGTCCACCGGCGTAGTGGCCGCGTAGTCGAGATAGATCGGGTCGCTCATGTCAGGAAAGTTCAGTGGCGGCGATACGTCGCATATCCAGCTTTTCCGGGCTATCGGCAGCACCGCTGCGCAGTTGCGCTTCCCGGACCATGAGACCCGACAGGGTTATCCGCTGCAGAAAGCCATCGATCTGGGCGGACAGGTCGGTCCATAAATTGTGGGTCAGGCACATATGGCCTTCCTGGCAATCGGCTCTGCCACCGCAGCGGGTTGCGTCAACGCCCTCGCCTACCGCGGCGATTATGGAAGAGATACTGATATGCGCGGGATCCGCACCAAGCGTGTAGCCCCCTCCCGGTCCGCGCACACTGCACAACAGGCCGATACGCTTGAGTCGGCCGACAATCTGTTCCAGATAGGCCGACGAGATCATCTGGCGCTCAGCAATGTCCTGCACGCTAACCGGCGCATGCTGGCCATGCAGGGCGATATCGAGCATTGCAGTGACCGCATAGCGGCCTTTGGTAGTTAAACGCATTGAAACGACACAGGTCGGGTTCAAGATTGCGTGGCAGTATGCAATACCCGACTAATCTGGTCCACTATTCCGCGGCGGGGTCGCCCAGCCGTCCTTGTGAACTCTCCTCCGGCCCGGTCTCCGGCACAGCAGCGCCCTTGTCTAATGCTTTAAACACACCCCGCAGGATCTGGACCTCGGTCTCGTCCAGCCTTACCCGGCTAAACAGGCGGCGCAAGCGGGTCATGGTCTGGCCAGGGTTAGCCGGATCGAGAAACCCCTGATCCAGCAGTGTCTTCTCGATGTGCGCCAGCATGCCATCCACCTGACCAACCGTAGCCATGGGTCTGTCCCAACTGGTGTCTACATCACTACGCGCCATGGCGTGGCGCAGTTCGTAGGCCACCACCTGTACCGCCATGGCAAGATTCAACGAAGGGTACTCAGGCGCCGCGGGGATCTGCAGGTGATAGTGGCACTGCCGCAATTCCTCATTGGACAAGCCGTTGTCTTCCCGCCCGAACATGATCGCCACCCGGGTCTGCTCCGCCTGAGCAGCAATCTGCTCGGCAATTTCTCGGGGCGGCGCGACCGGCCAGGGTATCTTGCGCAGGCGGGTGCTGGTGCCCACCACCCAGTGACATTCCGCAATGGCTGTATCGAGATCAGGAACCACCCTGGCCGCATCGAGTACATCCAGTGCTCCCGCTGCCCGCCAGTCAGCCTGAGGGTCGGGGTAGCGCTTCGGGTTCACGATGACAAGGTCTCCCAGCCCCATGGTTTTCATGGCGCGCGCGGCGCCGCCGATGTTACCCGGGTGCGAGGGTTCAACGAGTACGATTCTTATTCGATCCAGCAAGTGTTTTCCTGATGCAAACTCGACGCGCGTGATAGGATAGCGCACCTTTTGGCTGCCCAGACACACTGATTCTATGCAACCCATGGCAAATATTGCCCTGCGCGCGGCGCGCCAGGCTGCTGACTTCATTGCCCAGGCTTTCGATCGGCCTGACGAACGCGCTATTCAGACAAAGGGGCGCAATGATTTCGTATCTGACGTGGACGTTGCCGCCGAGCGCATTATCGTCGATGCGATCCGTCAGACCTATCCCGAGCATGGCATTCTGGCGGAAGAATCCGGCGAATCTGATCAGAAGAGTGAGTACACCTGGATCATTGATCCGCTGGACGGCACACTGAATTTCATCCAGGGCATCCCCCACTTCGCCGTATCGATTGGTGTTCGCAAGGGCAATCATCTCGAGCACGGCGTGATCGTCGACCCCATCCGCCACGAAGAATTCGTTGCCAGTCGAGGATACGGTGCGCAACTCAATGGCAAACGCATTCGCGTGAGTACACGAAACAAGCTGCACGACTGCGTGCTGGGCACAGGCATACCTCCGGGCAGCATTGTCGAGCGCCTGGACCCCTACATGGTCACATTGACGGAGTTCACCAGAGAATGTCGCGGCATCCGTCGAGCCGGCAGCGCGGCACTGGACCTCGCTTACGTAGCCGCAGGCCGCACAGATGGATTCTGGGAAATGGGACTGAGCAAGTGGGACATCGCCGCCGGTGTCGTGCTGGTGCGCGAAGCCGGCGGGTTCATTGCGGATCTGGAGGGTGGCGAAACCTACTGGCAATCCGGCGACATCGCCGCCGCAAATCCGAAGGTCATGCGCAGCATGCTACAGACACTAAAGGCGGCGAATACCTGAGCCACCTACCGCTTGCGCCAGACCTTGACCGGCAAGCTGGTATAACCCTTCACGAAGGATGAAAAGCTGCGGTCCGGCTCTTCCTGCACTTCGATGCGATCGAAGCGCTCGAGAATTTCTTCCCAAAGCACGCGCAGTTGCAGTTCCGCCAGCCGGTTACCCATGCAGCGGTGAATGCCGAAGCCGAATGACAGGTGCTGGCGAGAGTTCGGCCGTTCGATATCCAGATGATTGGCGTTTTCGAACACATCCTCATCACGGTTGCCTGACACGTACCACATCAGCACCTGATCACCTTTCTTGATCTGCTTGCCGCCGATTTCGCAATCGTTATTCGCGGTACGGCGCATGTACGCCAGCGGCGTCTGCCAGCGAATCACTTCGGCCACCATCTTCGGAATCAATGCGGGATCAGCCTTAAGCTTCTTGTACTGCTCCGGAAATTTATTGAGCGCATACACGCTGCCTGACATGGTGTTACGCGTAGTGTCGTTACCGCCAACAATCAACAGAATCAGATTGCCGAGAAACTCCAGGGGTTGCATGTTCTTGGTGTCTTCACCATGGGCGAGCATAGACACCAGGTCATCGCCAGGGTTGCGCTTGCGCTCTTCCCAGATCTTGGTGAAATACTCGAGACATTCCAGCAGTACATCGCGGCGCTCTTCCGCATTTTCGATGAGTCCGCCGGGCTGCGGAACCGCTGTTGCCACATCTGACCAGTAGGTCAGTTTGCGGCGCTCTTCAAAGGGAAAGCCAAACAGGGTCGCGAGCATTCTCGTGGTCAGCTCGATGGATACTTTGTCGACCCAGTTGAAGGTCTCGCCCTCAGGCAGCGAATCCAGTACTTCCGCAGTTCGCTCGCGAATCAGCGGCTCAACCTTGGCCAGATTGCCCGGGGCGACAATACCGGTAACGGTCTTGCGCTGTACGTCGTGGAGCGGCGGATCCATGGCAATAAACATCGAAACGTTCAGCATGCCTTCCGGCAGATCGGCATCAATGGGAAAACCCAGGGTAATGCCACTGGCAGAGGAAAAGTTATGCCAGTCGCTATCGACCTTCTTAATGTCTTCATAGCGGGTCAGCGACCAGAACCGTCCGGCGATTTCAGTTTCGTTGAAATGTACCGGATCTTCTTTACGCAGACGTTCAAAAAAACCCTGCCACTTGTCTTCACAGAACATACGCGGATTAATCGGGACGATATCTTCCAGTGCCACCTGATCGGGAGATGGAATCGGGCTGTCGACATCTACGTCCGCCAGGCCGGGCATGCGCAGGGGTTGTACTTCAGTATCGGAAACGGCTTCGCTCATGGGGTGCCTCCTCGAGTTCAGGCGGGTCATGGCCAATTCAGGCGCAAAATCAGTATTCGAAACGTGGATCGTTTCTCAATTCCGCAAAAAGGTCAAATCAGGGGTTTCCACAGCCTCGCGAGGCCCGAGATCAAGGATAACTCCCTTCGGGGTTCTCTTCCTTCTCCGGCACGAGCAGGTCTTCGCGGGTAATCTTCATGGCCAGCAGAATGGCCGCGGCAACGTACATTGAAGAATAGGTACCGATCACCACACCGATACTGAGCGCCATGGCAAAACCACGGATCACTTCGCCGCCGGCGAACAACAGGGCAAGCAGCACGAACAGGGTCGTCATCGATGTGACCAGGGTACGGCCCAGTGTCTGGTTGAGGGATTCATTGATCACCTCAACCGGCAGCGCTTTGCGGATCTTGCGGAAGTTCTCTCGAATGCGGTCACTGACCACAATGGTGTCATTCAGGGAGTATCCGATTACGGCCAGCAGCGCAGCCAGTACGGTGAGGTCAAAGGTCCACTGAAACAAGGCAAAAAACCCCAGGACGATGAACACATCATGGGCCAGTGCAGACACCGCCCCCACCGAAAACTGCTTGGTAAAACGGATCAGAATGTAAAGCATGACCACGATCAGCGCAGTCAACAGGGCCAGGCCACCGTCTTCGGTCAGTTCTTCACCGACCGCAGGCCCGACGAAATTCGACTGACGCAGTCGCAAGTCAGCGTATTCCGCCGCCAGCGCCTTGTAGATGCGGTCACCCAGAGTCGCCTGCTCGATATCTGCCTGGGGTGGCATGCGAATCAGAATGTCCCGATTTGAACCGAAGTATTGCACGGTACCATTTTCGTAACCGTTTCTATCAAGAACGCCGCGAACCTCTTCCGGGTCGATCTCCTGCGGAAACTCCAGCTCGACCAGAGTACCGCCGGTGAAATCCAGGCCCATATTCAGACCATTCACCGCCAGTGCGCCTACCGCCACCACTAAAGCGACAGCCGACGCAATCGCGGCGATGAATCGCTTGCCCATGAAATCGAAGTTTGGCGTCTTCATACCTTAAGAGACTCCAGTTTGCGCCCGCCATACATCAGATTGATGATTGCCCGGGTGACCATGATGGCCGTGAACATGGATGTGACGATACCTACCGCCAGCGTGACGGCAAAGCCGCGCACCGGACCGCTGCCGATGGACAGCAGAATGATGGCCACAAAGAAGGTAGTCACGTTGGCGTCGGTAATGGTCAGCAGCGCCCGGTCAAAGCCCGCCTGTATAGCCTGCTGTGGCGGCCGGTCTTGCAACTCCTCCCTGATGCGCGAGAAGATCAGCACGTTGGCATCCACCGCCATGCCGACAGTCAGTACGATGCCGGCAATACCCGGCAGCGTCAGAGTTGCGCCGAGCACGCTCATGATCGCGACCAGCAGCATGAGGTTCGCGGTGAGCGCGACGTTAGCAGCCAGGCCGAACCGGCGGTAATAAAACAGCATGAATATCAGCACCAGCACAAAGCCGGCACCTACCGATTGCCAGCCACGCTGGATGTTGTCATCGCCCAGCGAAGCGCCCACGGTCCGTTCTTCGACAATGTACATGGGCGCGGCCAGCGCACCAGCCCGCAACAGCAGTGCAAGGTCCTGTGCTTCCCTCAACCCCAGACCGGTAATGCGGAAGCGAAAGCCTAACGCTGCTTTGATGTTCGCCACGCTGATGAGGCGCTTGACCTCTTCGGTAGTATTTTCTTCGACGAGTTCGCCATCGCGAACCACCCGTTTGACCACGGGTTTCTGTTCGATGTACAGAATCGCCATGTCGCGCCCGACATTGTCCTTGGTGGCATCGAACATGCGGTTGCCGCCGTCGTTATCGAGTTCTATGTTCACCTGGGGTTGGGAAGTTTCCGGATCAAAGCCCTGCTGGGCGTCCTGCACATTGTTACCGGTAACGATGTTACGCCGCAGTATATCCTGGAAGCGCCCCTCATAATCATAGGTTTCACGCTGGAAACGTGGCGTGTTTGGCAGCGCCGCCAGGCGGAACTCGAGGTTAGCGAACTTGTTGAGAATTTCCTTGGCACGGGCGCTGTCCTGAATACCCGGCAGATCGACGACGATGCGCGAACGCCCCAGTTGCTGCACTTGAGGTTCAGATACACCCAGTTCATTTACCCTGTTTCTCAGGCTGGTCAGGTTCTGGGAAATAGCACGATCTTCCAGCTGGGCGATTCTCTCGGTGGTCAACCGGAAAACCAGCCCAGGTGCACCTTCCACCAGTTCTTCTCGAATCTGATAGTCGGCGTACTCCGTGAGCACCTCCAGCGCCCGCGCCCGATCATCTTCCGTCTTCAGTGGTACCCGAACGATAAGGCCGTCTACCCACTCCCGGGTGGGCAGATAGTCGACGTCTTCCGTACGGAGCTTGTCACGGATGCCTTCGGCGGTACTTTCCACCACTGACTTGAGGTACTCATCCATATTGACCTGCAGCAGGAAATGCACGCCGCCAGAAAGATCCAGACCCAGAGACATCGGTTTGCCACCCATATCCTGTAGCCATTGAGGAGTAGTGCTGGCCCGGTTGAGCGCCACGACATACGCGGTGCCCTCGGCATTGAGCACCTCAGCGACGATGCGTTGAGCCTTCAGCTGATTATCGTCCGTATCCACCCGAATAAGTGCCGAGCCATCTTCCAGTAGATTTGTGCCAATGACGGGAATACCGGCGTCACCCAACGCCTGTTGAGCCTGCGCCACTTCATTCTGCAGACTGATGAACTCCGCTTCACCATCCAGGGAGCGAATCTGCACAGCGGGATCAGGTTGGTATATGTTGGGCGCCGCGTACAAACCGCCCAATAAAAGAACCAATGCAATCAGTACATATTGCCACGGACGGAAGGTATTCGGCGCCTGAACGTTACGGCGGGATGCGCCAAACAGCAGCGGCCCAGACAGAGGTGGTTCAGCCATGATTTCTTCTTGTGCCTTTGAACGGTTAGCTACTTCCGACCATGTATCGGGTCAATTCAGTCAGAATCAAGGGAGTTGATGGTACCCTTTGGCAGCGTCGCGCCAACGGCGGATTTCTGAATACGCATCTCCACGTTGTCACCAACCTGAACCTTGATGAAGTCGTCTTCGACTTTGTTCACCAAGCCGACAATACCGCCCGCGGTGACGATTTCATCGCCTTTGTTGAGGTTGCTGACCAGTTCCTGATGCTCTTTCCTGCGTTTGTTCTGCGGACGAATCAGCAGGAAGTAGAAAATCAGCACGAAGCCGCCCAGGAACAGCAGGTTGATCAGACCGGCATCGCCGCCGGCGCCGCCCGCGGGGGCTGCATAAGCAGTCGTTTCAAACAGACTCATTTAAAATTCCAATCGTTGTGGAGGGTTTCGACGACGGTGCGAAATGTACCCGTTTCAATGGAAGCGCGCAATCGAGCCATGAGGCTGTGGTAGTAGTGCAGATTGTGTCTCGTCATGAGCATGGCGCCCAGCATTTCGCCGCATCTGTCCAGGTGATGCAGATAAGCCTTGGAAAAATTCTGACAGGTATAACAGTCACAGCTCGCGTCGATCGGCTCATCGGCATCCTTGTTTACCGCATTGCGGATCTTCACCATGCCCGTGGAAGTGAACAGATAGCCGTTGCGGCCATTACGAGTTGGCATCACACAGTCGAACATATCGACACCCAGCGCAACGCCGAACACCAGATCCAGGGGTGTGCCGACGCCCATCAGATAGCGCGGCCGATCGGTAGGCATATGAGGCAACAGTGCCTGCATGACCGATTGCATTTCCAGCTTACTTTCGCCAACGCTCAAGCCGCCGATGGCGTAACCATCGAAACCGATTTCCTGCAACGCATCAAGGCTCCGCCGGCGCAGGTCGTCATACATGCCCCCCTGCACAATGCCAAACAGGTTCGCACCCGGGTTGAGTAAATCCGCCGTCGGCTCATCAAAGGCTTTGCGGCTCCGCCTGGCCCAGCGCATGGATAGCTGCATGGATTCTTCGGCCTGGGCGTAGGTTGCCGGATGAGCGGTGCACTCATCCAGCACCATGACCACGTCGGCTGCCAGGTGACGCTGGATTTCGATGGACCGCTCTGGCGACAGGTGCACCTTATCTCCGTTCACCGGGGAGCGGAAATCAACACCTGCTTCTGTCAACTTGCGCAGATCACCCAGACTGAAAACCTGGAATCCGCCCGAGTCCGTAAGAATTGGCCCCGGCCACCGCATGAACTCATGCAGCCCACCGAAGGCCTGTATGCGCTGCGAGCCCGGCCGCAGCATCAGATGGAATGTATTGCCCAGCAGCATCTGGGTACCCACCTGCTCAATATCCACCGGCGTCATACCTTTGACCGTGCCATAGGTGCCACAAGGCATGAACACCGGCGTCTGTACCGTGCCGTGAGGCAACTGAAGCTGGCCGCGTCTGGCGGGACCATCAGTAGTCAGTACTTCAAACATACGCTTTTTCCAACCACATCGCGTCTCCATAACTGAAAAAACGGTATTCCTCAGCCACCGCCTCCCGGTAAGCCGCCATTACTCGATCGTATCCGGCGAAGGCACATACCAGCATGAGCAACGTGGAGCCCGGCAGGTGGAAGTTGGTGATCAAGGCGTCGACCACGTTGAATTCGAATCCAGGCTTGATGAACAAACTGGTCTCTCCTGCGCCGGCACAGACCTTGCCCGGCTGCACCGCCGACTCCAGGGTACGCACCACGGTGGTGCCCACGGCGACTATGCGTCCACCGCTGCTTTTGGTCCTCGCAATAGCGTCGGCCGCCTGCTCACTGACCTCATACCACTCCTGATGCATCTGGTGCTGATCGATATCACCGCGAACCGGTTGAAATGTGCCGGCGCCCACGTGCAGCGTCACCTGGGCTGTTGCAACACCCTGACCGCGCAGCTCATCGAGCAGTACGTCGCTAAAATGCAGCCCCGCGGTAGGTGCGGCTACAGCGCCTGGCACACTGCTGTATACGGTCTGGTAACGTTCACCGTCGTGTCCGGCCTCATGCGAACGGGTTATGTACGGGGGCAGCGGCACCTGGCCGTGATCGTCGAGTATATCGAGAAACGCTCGCTCGCTGGCAAGCCGGTAGAATTGTCCTTCCCGGCCCACACAATGTATTGGCTCACCGGCAACGCTGAGGCTTCTACCGACCTTGAGCGGTTTGCTGACCCGCACCTGGCACAGCGCTTCGCGATCCGTCGTAATGCGCTCCAGCATCACCTCGGCCTGACCGCCACTGTCTTTAACGGCATGCAGACGCGCCTTGATGACCCGGGTGTTGTTGATGACCAGCAGATCACCGTTGCGCAGCAACCCCTTGAGGTCGAGAAAACCGCCATGGCGCACGGCACCATCCAACAACTGCAGCAGGCGACTGCCAGTGCGCTCCTGTACCGGATACTGGGCGATCAGTCGATCAGGTAGATCGTATTGGAAATCAGATAATTGCATTGGCTTTACCGACCAACGAATGAAACGACAAATGTGGTACCTGGGGTCGGAATCGAACCGACACTCCCGTGAAGGAACCGGATTTTGAATCCGGCGCGTCTACCAGTTTCGCCACCCAGGCACGAGCGGCGCATTCTACCCAAGACGAATCACTGGTGCCAGGTACCGAAACCACGCGGCGCCTGGCGCCGGCGGGACGAGTTGGGCAGAATATCGAGCTTTTGCGAACGAGGATCAGCTAACCATGGCAAAACTGACCCCAGTACTGGTGGGCGTCGCCCAGGTCGAGCAACGAATCAATGACCTGCGCGAAGCACGCGAGCCCATCGAGCTGATGATCGACGCGGTCAGGCTGGCCGCCGAGGATGCCGGCAGCAGCGAACTGCTGCGCGCCGATTCGGTGAGAGTGATCCGCGGCATGTGGCCCTATGAAAACCCGGCGCGGGCCATCGCTGAGGCATTCGGCTGCAGCAATGCGCAAACCGCCAGGACTCCATACGGCGGCAACTACGTACAGACCGCGCTGAACAAATCAGCGCTCGACATCCAGGCCGGCAAGCACGAGGTTATCATTCTGACCGGTGCCGAATGCGGTAACACCCAGGCCAAGGCTGCACGAGCCAAACAGCAGCTGGAATGGCAGGCGCTGCCGGGAACGCCGGACATCATCATGGGGCCGGAAATGAACAAACTTCACCCGGCAGAAAAAGCCATCCGCCTGGGTCGGCCAATCCACGTCTACCCGATATTCGAGGTTGCTCTGCGTCACCATCTTGGTCTCGGCGTACAGGAGCATCTGCAACAGGTCTCCGAACTGTGGGCACGCTTCTCCGCAGTGGCTGCGGAAAATCCCCACGCGTGGATTCGGGACGCCAAGAGCGCCGCCGAGATCCGCACACTATCAACGGTGAACCGCCCGGTATCATTCCCCTATCCTAAGTTCATGAATTCGAACAACAACGTAGACCAGGGCGCCGCGCTGATTTTATGTTCGCAAGAAAAGGCCGCCGCTCTGGGCATTGCCCGGGATAAGTGGGTTTATCCCTGGGCTGGCACCGATGCTCACGACCATGAGAACTTCTCTGATCGCGACACTCTGTACGCCTCGCCCGCCATTCGCCTGGCGGGAAACCGCTGTCTGCAGCTGGCTGGCATCGAGGCTGCAGATCTGCAACACATCGATGTTTACAGTTGCTTCCCCAGCGCGGTGCAGGTGGCGGCACGGGAGCTGAACCTGGACATCGCCCGCCCTCTGACTGTGACAGGCGGACTCACCTGGGCCGGCGGCCCGCTGAACAACTACGTCATGCACTCCATTGCCCGTATGGTGGAGTTGTTGCGTGAAGCTCCCGGCGAGAAAGGCATGATTACCGCGAATGGCGGGCACCTGACCAAGCACGCCTTCGGTGTCTACTCAACAGAACCACCCTCAACGCCTTTCCAACACGACAATCTGCAACCTCAGGTTGACGCGCTGCTCAAGCGCGAGGTAGTCATGGATTTCCACGGCACCGCAGTGATCGAAGCTTATAGCGTGGTCTACGGCGCCGAAGGTCCGCAAAGAGCATTCATCGCGTGCCGCACACCCCAAGACAAACGGACCTGGGCCTTGAATACCGACGCTGACATATTGCAGGCCATGACTGAAGAAGAGTTCTGCGGTCGTCCAATTCACCTTGCTGACACCATTGGCACCCTCTGAACCCACTACCATCGGTTATCCCGCCGGTCTGGGCCGGCGGCTTGGCGCAGCGCTCTATGATGTCCTGCTGGTCATCGCGCTATGGATGACCACGCTGTTCATATGGGTCGCTGCCGGTGATGGCGAAGCCGTCACCGGTTGGCCGGTTCAGGTGGTGCTGCTCGCCGAATTCGCAGGATTCTACATTCTGTCATGGCGCCGGCGAGGTCAGACGCTGGGCATGGCGGCGTGGCAGATTAAAGTCGTCACGCAACAGGGCGACGCGCCGTCCATCGACAGACTGGGCTTGCGATTGTTGTGCGCACCCTTGTCGATCATTCCCCTCGGCATGGGTTATGTTTGGTTCTACGTGGGTTCCCGGCAGCAGACCTGGCACGATAGATTGAGCGGTACCATGGTGGTACACATACCGAAATCCTCTGCAAAGGCCTGATCCACTCCATGGGTTCAGGCACTGACCGGCCGGCCCAGACGCCACAGCAGCCAACCCGCCAGTGCCGCAAAGGCGCTGTGTACAATCCACATCCCTGCCAGATCCGGCAGGTCTCCTTCGCCAAGAGCATTGCGGTTTACCAGTAGTGCCAGGTAGTAGATGAGCATGAGCAGTACGCCAGGCACGACCCGGGCAAATCGCCCCTGACGCGGTTTCACCCGGGAAACACCCAGCGCCAGCAGTCCGCCAATCACGCAGAACAGCGGCATGGCCAGGCGCCAGTGCCATTCGGCTCTACCCTTCGGGTGCTCACCCAATTCAGCAGTGGGCAGCGCTTCAACATCGACACGGCCGCGCCCGGATTCGCTGATTTCGAGCCGCTGGCTGAGCTGGGAAAACGCCATGATGCGCATGTCCGCAGCGGTGGCCCCGGCTTCGTAGCGACGACCGTCGTTCAACACAAGCAAGTGATCGCCGCTAGCCGCATCTACGCGCTGATGGCCCGTCTCGGCCCAAACCACTATCTGCCGGCCGTCCTCGAGACGCTGGGACATGAAGATGTTGTGCAGCACCTGCCGATCGTCACTCATGGCTTCGCTGTAGGTGACCCGGGCGCCGCGATCATAGATGTGGAACGTGCCTGGATTGACCGTTTCGAATTCCGTCTGAGTCTGCTGCTCGAACATGTACAGTTCGAGCACACGCAACGACATCGGAGTGAACACAATCGACAGTGCCGCCACCATCACCACTACGAGGCCGAGCGATATGCTGATCCAACCGAGCAGGCGCCGGGTACTGGCGCCAGCGCCCTGCAACACCACCATCTCCTGCTCTGCATACAATCTGCCCATGGTCAGCACAATGGCGACATAGATGGCGAACGGCGCCACCTGCTGCACGAATTCCGGCAGCCGCAAAGCCATGATGGTCAGTACCGTCGTTCCCGTGAATTTGCCCATGGCGGCTTCCTGCAGATAGCCAATGAAGCGCCCGCCCACCGCCACCATGAGCAGCATCAGCAGGGCCGTGACGAATATCGCCAGCAGTTCCCGGTTTACGTACTTAGCAGCAACTGACATGTACGAAAAATCACCTTTGACATAGAATGCGCACTTTACGCAAAAAGAGCTCGGACCACATGAAATACAGCCTCACCGACGGCAACTTACACGAATTGCGCACGCCATGCGTAGTTCTATCGTTGAAGCAGGCAACCAGGTTGGCCAGAGATATCGGCGCCAAAGCCGAGTTCGCCCGGGCGACCAC
>CAYMUT010000021.1:2416-92586 GCA_964393625.1 uncultured Pseudomonadales bacterium | reverse complement strand
TTCAACTGGGGATATGTGAGCGAGCCGGAACCGCACCTCGATGGCCGACGTCTGCTGTGTCCACGAGGGCGTCTGCTGGGCGGGTCTTCATCGATTAACGGCATGGTATACGTGCGCGGGCACGCCCGGGACTTCGATCGCTGGGCGGAGCTTGGCGCTGACGGATGGCACTACGAGTCGGTGCTGCCGTACTTCAGGAAAGCGCAACGGTTTGTTGGCGCTGCGCCAGATGATGCTTGCCGCGGTGCTGACGGTCCGCTGGTGGTGACCGACGGTCAACGTGCCAATCCGTTGTATCAGATGTTTCTGACGGCTGCGGCCCAGGCGGGCCATGAGTTGCGCGACGATCTGAACGATGGCGTGCAGGAAGGCTTTGGCGCGTTGCCGATGACCGTGGATAACGGCATAAGGGCGTCCACGGCCCGCACGTATCTGCGTTCGGCACGGCAGCGTGACAACCTCAGGGTGGTCTGCAACGCGCTGGCGGGGCGTATTCTGTTTGATGGCGCCCGCGCCATAGGCGTCGAAGCGCAGGTGAACGGTCAAGTGCAGCAGTTTATGGCCGACGAAATCGTGCTGTGTGGCGGTGCGATAAATTCTCCGCAGCTGCTGATGCTGTCGGGTGTTGGTCCGGCTGACGAACTGACGAGTCAGGGGATCACCGTGCGGCATGAGTTGCCCGGGGTTGGCAGCAACCTCATGGATCATCTGGAGATCTATGTGCAACAAGCCTGCTCACGGCCGATTTCCCTGTACCGCGACCTGAGCCTGCTGGGGCGGGCCAAGATCGGTCTGCAATGGTTGTTGACGCGACAGGGGCTCGGCGCCACCAACCACTTCGAAGCGGGTGGCTTTATTCGCAGTGACGCCCGACAGCCATGGCCGGACATCCAGTTTCACTTCCTGCCAGCGGCGATGCAGTACGATGGCAGCGCTAACGCGAAACAGCATGGTTTTCAGGCGCATGTAGGCCCGATGCTGCCGAAGAGTCGTGGTGCGGTGACGCTGGCCAGTGCCGACCCTGTCGTGGCGCCGCGCATAAGCTTCAACTACATGTCTCATGATGAAGACTGGCGTGCATTCAGAGCTGCGATCAGGGCGGCAAGAGAGATCTTTGCACAGGCGGCCTTCGACGATGTACGGGGTGCTGAACTGCGTCCGGGCGCTGACGCGCAGCATGATGAGCAACTGGATGCGTTTATACGCGAGCACGCCGAAAGTGCTTACCATCCTTGTGGAACCTGCCGCATGGGTAGTGACGCCGACAGCGTGGTCGACCCTGAGGGCGCTGTGCACGGGCTGGCGGGTTTGCGTGTGGTAGACGCATCGATATTTCCGCACATCACCAACGGCAATCTCAATGCGCCGACCATCATGGTGGCCGAGCGGATGGCGGATCTGATGCTGGGCTGAACGCCTTACAGGTGCGCCCGGTAGGGGGCCATGTCTATGCCATGGGCGGCATAACGCGCTTCCACGGCGTCTATGGTCTGCGGGCACCAGTAGTCAGCACCCGGCGCGGGGAACCCCAGCACCGCGCGCTGCTCCGGTGATGAACCGGCGATCAACTTTTCCATGAACTGATCCGGCCGGTACATGGACCATGCCCAGCCCGGGTGCAGCGTGGCGATCCATTCGCAATCCGCCCGACGAAAAGTGAGGTTCTGAGCCAGCCGCAGTGTCCCTTCCTTGAGCGGCGTTCCGCGATGCCAGGCATCGTGTCGATACAGCAACACAGAACCGAAGCGGTACTGGGCGAGCTGTTCCCGCGCGTACAGCAACTCACGAAAAGCAGCCGCCTGGGGATCGGTCTGTTCGAGGTAGGCTTCGGCCCGGGCGCGGTCATTAACATAGCGCAACCCACCCACGCCGGGTGTCTGCACGATAGGCCAGGGGTAAGCCGGGTCGTCGTCGCCGGCACGAGGTACCACGGCCGTACCGCCGGCACATTCCGCACTATCTGACAGGTACACGATCATCTCCACGGCGACGGGCCGGTGCCAGGGCGTAGGGTGCACCAGCATGTGGTTCGGGTAATCGCAATGCATGCGTTGATCGGCGTTGGAATTGTCATGGGTCGAGGGTTTCCGACCGTATTTCGGCCACAAATCGGATTGGCTCAGGCGTAGACCTTCGACGGGCACGTCAAGCAGATCTGCCACCGCCTGCAGTAAACGGGGGTGCAGCGTAACCTGATTGAAAGCTTCGGATGGTGCCGGAAACACGAAGCGCTGCTCACTGCCGAAATTCTGGAACTTTGCCGCTTCTTCGGTACCCGGTGCGGGAAAGTGTTCATGTGCTTCGCCGGCCAGTTTCTGCAGCAGTTCTTCAGGGATCAGATCGTGGACGAGGATCGCGCCGGCCTCCCGCCAGCGATCGATCTGAGCCTGAGAGAGGCGCTCGCCGGACACTGCTTCGGATGACAGTTCGTTGCTGCTTGTGTTCGCTTTCATATCAGTCATGTCGCCTACAGCGCTGCAGTTTGATTTAACTATCTCGCCGGTATCGCCGAACGGATCGGCTCCCCGGGGAATGCATCTTCCACCAGTCTGCCGTCGGCGACCACGGCGGTGCCTTTTACCAGCACGTGTTCGATACCGATGGATGTACGCGCGGGCAGGGTATAGGTGGCCTGGTCGAGAATGGTGGCGGGATCAAAAATGGTTATGTCGGCGTCGGCCCCGGTTTGAATGCGCCCCTTGCGTGCCATGGTCGGAGCGATTTTTTCCAGGCGCATTGCTGGTGCGGCGGTCATTTTGTGCAGGGCACTCATCAGGTCCAGTGCGCCTTCATCCCGGACGTAGTGTCCGAGCACCCGGGCGTAAGTGCCCGCGCCCCGCGGGTGAGACGCATCGCCGACGAAGGGTACGCCGTCGCTGGCCACGATGATATCGGGTTGTGATACCAGCCAGCGATTGGTGCCTTCGTTGCGGCCGTGAATGATGACCCAGCCGCCCTGTTTGCGGTAATCCTCGAAGGTTTCCCGGGTCAACCGTTCGCCGGTGACGGTCCATTGCAACTGTCCGTAATCGCCCTGCCAGTTGTCGAACAGGGCGCTTTCCAGCCGCGTCGATCCGGCGGTGTAAGGGTACGACTCGGTGGTTACATCCACGCCGTTGCGGCGTGCACCGCGGATCAGTTCCATTGCCAGCGGCGCCTGTTCGTCCATGCTGGAGTTGATGTGCACGACGTGCAGTGCTGCGCCGCTGGCAGCGGCGTTGGCCAGTACTTCCTGCAGCGGCGCTAGTCCATCGCCACTGGTCTGCTGGCTGTTGCGAATGTGCGTGAACACCGGCGCGCCCAGATGGCTGGCGAGGCGGAACATGCTGTAGATCTCTTCATGGCTGGCGCCGGGCGTGTAGGTTATGCCGATGCCGATACCCAGTCCGCCACCGCGAATGCCTTGATCGACCAGGTCCACCAGCTGGTCGGCCTGCGCCGGGCTCAGGCTTGGATTTGCGTAGTCTGATTTGAACCCCGAACTTTCAGAGCGTTGATAGATCGGGTTGCCGACGACCATACCGGTAAGGGTCTGCATACGCGCGGCCAAGTGGCTGGCGGTGGCGCCGTAGTGTGCCCGCGACTTACCGCGCATCGATTCGAGCCAGGTGTCTACGGGAAGTACGCCGATTTCCAGCTCCAGCGCGGTGGTTACACCGTCGGTTACCTGAAATCCGTTGCTTCTAGGATCCTGGCCGTGGGCATGCAGGTCGATGAAACCGGGTGCGACGACCAGGCCGCTGGCATCGATGGTCTTCTCGGCGGTAAGGGCGGCTTCGCTGAGTTCCACGATGCGGCCTTGCCGCACACCGACGTGCAGAACTTTGTCGGTGCCGCTCATCGGGTCCATGACGCGGCCGTAATTGATGGCGAGATCCAGGTCTGCGGCGTTGGCCCAATGGCCGGTAAGCGCGACCAGCAACAGCAGCACCGTTCGCGTAATCATTGTACTGGTTGCTCCCATAGCAGCGCTCGATGTCCCCGTCATCCGGCGGAGACTTCGTTGAGTTGGGCGAGGCGTGGGTCGTTGGGATACATCCATTCGTCGCCGATGACCTGTGCGACGCGCAGTTCTGCTGGAATATTGTCGACGCCGATCAACTTATCGGCGAACTGGTTCCAGTGGTAGATGCGTGCCTCCTGATAGGAGAGCGGCACCCCGTCGAAGCCATAGGACTCCATGGATTTCTGAATCGCTTCGCCGAATTGGGTGTCTTCCAGCAATACTGCGCCCAGGTCTGAATCGTCTTCGTTGGTCCACATGTTGCCGAACTCGGGTTTTTTGCCATCGCCCCAATCGGCGATCATGGTCCAGGTTTCCAGGCGGCATTTATTGATGCCGTTAGGCCAGAACAACAGCGGTGGCAGCGTGAAATGGCTCAGCGGCGATACCCAGTTGGGAAAAACGCCATAGGACTGGGTACAGGTGCGGCCGATGGGGCCAACCGACGCTATTTCCTTCATGCCCTCGGGGTAACGGGACAAGCGCATTTCCTGACGGTCCTGAAATGTCGGCGCAACCATGCGACCGTGCCCGTTGGGGTAAAAAGTGTTGACATTGCGGCGGTCGTCCAGGGTCTGGGCCACGGTTTGAGCGTGAATGCTCTTGACGTGATAAACCTCGGTGTTTGCCTCCATGGCGACTTTCCAGTTGCAGTTTAGGTCGAAAATATGGCGACCGGTGAGGCGGCAGTTTTCGAACTGGAATTCCTTCCACTCATCTGCGATGGGCCCGAGCCATTCGAGCAGGGCTGGGGCCGCGGGATCGAAGTTGACAAAGATCAGATTGCCGAAGCGCTCGCAGCGAATGGACTTCAGACTTCGTTCGGACTTCACCAGGCCGTTGAAATCTTCTGGGTCGCGCAGGCCGATCAGATCGCCGTCGTGGGTGTAGCTCCAACCATGGTAGGCGCAGGTGAGTCGTGCGCGTTTGCCAGATGTCTCAGTGACTACCGGCGCACCGCGATGACTACAGGTGTTGTAGAACGCATTGACCTCACCGCTGGTTGAGTGCACCAGAATGACCGGCTGGCCGGCGTTGTCCCACAGGCGAAAACAACCAGGTTCCGGAATTTCGTCGATATGGCCCGCCAACAGCCAGGACCTGCGCCAGACATGTTCCAGTTCCAGCTTGTAGAATCGCTCGTCGGTGTAGCGTCCGGCGGGAATGTCCGGCAGCGCCGGGAACCCTGCCGGCGGTTCTGAACGAGCGGCCTCGAATTCCATCAGGCGGTACAGGTTGTCGATTTCCGTTTGATCCATTGTCGTCTCCCGGGAACTTCAGGTGTTACGGTCGCTGGGACTCTGCTGCGATGCAGCATTGCAACCAGGTACAAAATGTAACCGGGTGCAGAGATTCGATCAACGGCCGGTCGTGAGCGAGATTACGGGTTATAGTTTCTGATCGGCACCCGACAGACGGTTTCGTGAAAGCAGAGCAACGGTTCAGGAGCAGATACTGGTGATGCCGGGTACGGCGATTGTCAGCTTGGTTCCGCATTCGACCAGTCAACTGACCTGGCCGCGGTGTCGCTCGCATCTGTATCTGTTTCTTCCGATTCCGATACTACCGTATCGACGCTATCCCTCATTGCGGCCAGCACCGTGCGCACCGGGCATAATTCCGCTGACGACAGTCAGGTCTGGTCCGCGACGAGCAGTATCGCCAGCGATACAAACCTGCTCTTACTGTCAGGGATTACTGAAGAAGGTCACGATGCCCAATTCCCCGGTGGGGACATTCTGCCCACGCGCTACGAGCGCGATCGCTTTGACGTGGACGACGATCTGTATCGTGTGGTGCCGACCAATGCGGTTTTGTCAACATCAGTGACCGCCTGCGGCTGGGATTCGGCGTCAAAAACCTGACGGATGAAGAATATGCGGATCATCTCGGTGGTATCAACCGTGTGCGTGGCAACGACGATATAGCGGTGGGTCAGCGGTTACCCGGATATGGACGCAGTGCCTTCGCCAGTCTCGATTACCGGTGGCAATACCAGCAACTGCTGCATGACAGGGGATTAAATTTTTCACAAAGACTGCGGGCTCCAGGCCGGGCCTGCATGTCTCGGGGTGTAACTTGCGGATACGCAGAGCGCAGCTAGACTTTTAGCATAGCTTGAATACCGTTTGCGCCCATGACGTCTGATCACAACCCTGCCTTTGAAGTTCTCGACGCTATTGCCGACGGCGTCATTGGTACTGACGCAAATGGGGTGATTTTGAAATTAAACGCTGCCTGCGAGCGCCTCTTTGGATATGCGCCTGAAGCGGCCACTGGTCTCTCAATCGAACATCTGCTGTCTCAAGTACCTGCCACCGAACCGACCGGCGACGAAAATGCACCGGCGCCCGTCGCAGTGGAAAATGTAATTGGCCATCGCAAGGACGGCACTACCTTTCCCGTCGAGTTGAGCAGGGGCACCGTCTCAAATAGCGGTGAAATTCGTACAATTCAGGTTATCCGAGATGTCACTTACCGCAGGCGTATGGAGCAATCGTTGCGCGATAGTGAAGCGCAACATCGAGCCGTGCTGGAAACCGCTGTAGATGGCTTTGTCATTATTGACGCGCGGGGTATTGTGCGCATGTTCAATCGTGCCAGCGAGCAGATGTTCGGGTTCTCTGCGGACGAGGTCCTCGGCAACAGCGTCAGGATGCTGATGCCGGCACCGTACAAAGATCAGCACGACATCTACCTGGCGAATTACCACAGAACCGGAGAACGCAAAATCATCGGGGTCGGCAGAGAGGTCCTCGGCAGTCGTAAAGGCGGCACCACGTTTCCGATGGAAGTGGCCGTGGGCGAAATGCAACTGGGCGGCGATCAATACTTTGTGGGCATCCTGCGTGATATCACTGAAGCTAACCAAGCGCGCGAAGACCTGGCAGCCAGTCAGCTGGAGCTGCGTAAGAGAGTCGAGGAATCCGAGAGTGCGAGGATAGAGTTAAGAGATAAATCCGATATGCTGGCAAAACTTGCTGCGGAAAAAGATCAGGCGTGGCGAGCGGCAGAACGAGTCAACGAACACAAATCTGAATTTCTGGCGACGATAAGCCACGAGATTCGAACGCCCATGAACGGCATAATGGGAACGCTGGATCTGCTGGCGGCTGCAGATCTGTCTGACAAAGATCAACAGCTGGTTGATGTTGCGCGGGCATCTGCAACCGGCCTGCTTGCTGTTGTAAACGACGTGCTCGATCTATCTAAACTGGAAGCAGGTCAGGTCTCGCTTGAACGGCATGTATTCAGCTTGGCCCAACTCGTCCGCCAGGCTTATTCGCTTATGCGGGTCTCAGCGGAAGCGAAAAACATCGACCTGGTGTTGGAGCTTGAGCCAGATATGCCCGAAGCAGTCCTCGGTGATTCCGCACGCATAAGCCAGGTCCTGAACAACCTGATCGGCAATGCGATTAAGTTCACAGAGCATGGTGAGGTGCGTATCTCTGTCAATAGCGAGCTCAGTGCGGGCGTCTGCCTTGTTCACTTCGCGGTGGAAGATACAGGCGCGGGTATCACTCGCGAAGCTCAAGAAGTGCTTTTCGAACGTTTCGCCCAGGCAGATGCATCCATTACTCGCCGGTTCGGTGGTACTGGATTGGGTCTGTCGATCTGCAAACAGCTGGTCGAGACTATGAGCGGGAAAATCGGTGTGCAAAGTGCGCCGGGGAAAGGCAGCCGCTTCTGGTTCGACCTTACCCTGCAAGTCGCCGAAGCAGATCAGACATCTGGCGAGGAACAACCAAGTTCCAGCGGCCCTGTTATCGGACCGTTGCATGTACTGGTCGCAGACGACAACGAAACCAACCAGTTGATCACCTCACGAATGTTGGAACGCCTTGGGCACACCGTAGAGCTTGTCGCGGATGGCGATGACGCTGTAAACGCTGTTGCCGAAGGACAGTTCGATCTGGTGCTGATGGATGGGCGGATGCCTCGTTTATCTGGTGAGGAGGCAACTCGCCAGGTCAGGGAGCTGAATAACGCAAAGGCGGGTATACCCATCGTTGCGCTCACCGCTGATGCAATGCAGGCGGACAAAGATCGCTATTTTGCTTGCGGCATGAATGGATATATAACGAAACCTATCGATTTAGGGACACTGGCGAACGAACTCCAGCGACTTAATCCTCGACGTACGCAATAAACGAAGCCCTTATGGCCTTGCCGCCGGCGATATGTGTGTGGCGGGAAGGCCGTGATTGCTCATCCGGGAACTTAGCCAGCCACAAGGGTTCCAGTGGGGCGCGGGCGTCCCCATCGGGTACCCAGAATTCCATTTTTGCTACATGGCGCCAGTCGGCGCCTGCTTCTTCGAGCATGAGGCCCACATGGCGGAACACGTTGGCATACTGATCCGCCATGCTTTCGGGTACGTCCCGGGTGCCGGGGTTGAACGGGGCGATGACGCTGGAGGTGACCAGCGGCCCGATGCGTGTGGCACAGGGAATGGCGGTGAGGTGACTCAAGCCATCTATGGCGATGCTCATGCGACTGCTCATGATTGCTCCCGCTCCGCCAGCCAGGCTTCGAAATCCGGCTCGCGTTCCTTGGACAGGGGAAACAGACCGATGCTGGATTCTCCGGCAGCGACGCGTTCTGCGGCGAACTCTTCGCGTATTTCCTGGGCCAGGGCGTCTTCCACCACTTCTTCGACCAGGGCCATGGGAATGACCACTACGCCCTCGCCGTCGCCGACGATCACGTCGCCCGGCACCACGAATACGCCGGCACAGGTGATGGGTTGGTCTATGGAGAAGGGCATGTGTCTGCGGCCGAGCGTTGCGCCATGGGAGGCGAAGTAATAAACGGGTTCGTTCAGGTCTTTGATTGCTGGCGTATCCCGTAACGCACCATCAGTGACGACCCCCTTGCCGCCGAGCTTGAAGTGTCGCGTCGCGAAAATGTCGCCGATGGTGGCTGCGTCGGCGACGCCGCGAGCCTCGATTACCAGCACATCACCGGGTTCGGTGCTTTCGACAACCTGCTTCTGCGCGTTGACCCCGCCCTGATACTCAGGCTGTACATCTTCCCGCAGCGCTACGTAGCGCAAAGTGCGGGCGCGGCCCACCATGCGCTTGCCAGGATGCATCGGCTTCAAGCCGGCCAGAAAGGTGGTGAGAATCCCGCGTCGCTGCATTTGAAAAGTGAGCGTTGCAGTGCCGATGCGGTTGATTTTTTCGGTCAGTTCGTCTGTCAGTACGGTTGGAATCTCGACGGCCATGTAGTTCCCTTTGGTGGTTGATTCGTTGGTTTGTCTGATGCTCATAGGGTTTCTGTCAATCCTCGTTGACTGTGACGCCCAGGCCATCGCCGGTGACCGGCTGGTGGCCGTAGGTGTCCTGCACGTAATACTCAGATTGATGAGTCGCGGGTCTGGCATTGAACCCCACTTCGATCAGAAACTGTGATGGAGAGGCGAAATAGAACGAAAACATATGGTCGTTGGCATGTTTACCCGGGCTGACAACCACTGGATAGTTGCTGTTCGTTACCCGTTCGTAGGTCAGGAAGACATCATCCATGTTGTCGAGCTGCAGCATGAAATGATTGACGTTCTTTTCGCTCGGCGGCCCGAAAGCAAACGTGTGATCCCTGGAGTTGCAATGCATGAACAGCACCTGGGCGGTGTTGTCGTCGGGCAGCCGAATCTTGTATTCGATACCTCCGCGCATACCCAGCATCCTGTAGAATTCATAGGCCTTCTCGAGGCCGGCGTGACGCAGAATCATGTGGCCGACACCGCCATCACCTGTAACAAAGCGCCCGAACATGCCACGCCCCGGGTGAAACGGTTTGTGCGTATCGATGCGCGGACCGTGAAAGATTTCCAGCGCCACCCCGGCGGGATCCTTGAGAGTCATCAGCTCGAGCACATGCCGCTGCTCGGCCTGCTCGGTGCTTGCGACCTTGAACGGGATGCTGGCCTCGGTGAGGATTTTCTGCATGGCGACGAACTCCTCAGCACCGGCTACACGCAACCCCGCCGCAGTAAGGTCATCCGCGCCGTCCTGTTCGAGAATGACCCGGTGGTGCCACAGGTCATTGCGCAGAAACAGCGTGTTTTCCGGTCCGTCGTCTACCACCTCCAGGCCCAGTATGTGGCTGGCGAAGTCGCGCCATTCGGCCAGATCGGATACGCCGAAACGGACATATCCCAATTCAGTAACACCAGCCATGTTTCCCCCTTGCCCGATATAGCGTTGGTTAATCTATGCGTTCATTGAGGAAGCGGTCAAGCCGTTCGGCAGCGGCTACTTCAGCCCGCTGACCGTGCTGTTCTGCACGCTCTTCATGACGGTCTTGATATTGAAAGCCCGTGGATCCGCCAGATACTGCAGCACCACGCCGCGCAGAATGCCCATGACCAGCATCGCGGAGGTATCCGGGTTGACGTCATTGCGGAATTCGCCGGAAGCTATTCCTCGCTGAATGATTCCCGCCAGACGATTGCGTGCGCGTTTATTGAGTTCGGCAATGTCTTTGCGGATTTCCGGAACCGCACCGAGGGCCTCGCCCATGATGACATACAGAGCTCGTATGCGACCTTCGCGTACGGTAACTTCATTAATGTAGATTTCAATGTAATTGCGCAGCGACGCCTCAGCACTTTCCGTCGTAATGGCGGAGCCCAATTGATCATCGAGAAAGCGGGTGCGGATGTGATTGAGCACCGCCTGCAGCAGCCTTTCTTTAGAGCCGAATCGATGGCTCACCAGGCCGCCGGTGTAGCCCGCCGCTTTGCCGATTTCGTTGAGAGTGGTGCGCATGTAACCCTGTTTGGCGAACAGGTTCAGTGCCGCAAGGATGATGGCACGTTCTGATTCCGCCTTGCGCTCTTGTTGAGTCCGCCGTTTGGCTGGTGAGTCAGACATTTCGTATTGTCGGTATCCTGGCGTTCTGCCTCACGCTGCTGTCCGCTCTGCGGCGGCGAGATTGTCATTGATGTCGGCACGCAATGTGCGGGCAGCCGTAAGGTAATGATACGCGCACCAGAGATTCAGAAAGCTGAGCACCAGCAACGCCATGCGCAACGAATGCTGACCGTACTCCGGTGCGAACCAGTCGCTCATTATACCCACCAGTTGAGGACCGAAGCCCATGCCGATGATGTTCAGAATGAACAATGTGATGCTCGACGCCAGGGCGCGCATGCGCAGTGACACCAGGCTCTGAATCAGGGCGAAAGTCGGGGCCAGATAGAAACCGCCGAAGAAAGCCGGCACGATGTACAGGATCAGCGCGGTCTGCAGGTCGTCTACGATGAACACGCCGGCCAGAAATGGTACGTACCCGCCTTTGCCCGCGGCGACCAGCCAGGCACGCCAGCGTTCGTCTCTGCGTGACAGCACGTCGGCTAGTCTGCCGGCGGTGAATGTGCCCATGGCGCCGATCAGGCCGGTCATCAGCGCCAGAATCAGGCCGACGTCGGTTGGTGACAACCCGTGAGAACGCATCAGAAATGCCGGCATCCACAGCGTGAATCCATAACCGATGAAGCCCGCGAGCGCTGCGCCAATCGCCAGATGCCGGGTTGAACGCACCCGCCACATATAGGCTGCCACCGTTCGGAATGCAGGCGCCTTGTCATCAGAGGTCGAACCGCCCTTGGCAGTTTCCGATGCCCCTCGTTTGGGTTCTGATACGGTGAAATAGAGGAGGGCGGCGATGAGCAGGCCGGGCAGGCCCACTGCCACGAAGGTCATGCGCCAGCCGATATTTTCGCTGAGCCAGCCGCCGACCAGATAAGCCAGCAGCAACCCGATGTTTACCCCCAGGGCGAAAACCCCCATGGCGGTGCCGCGGGTTTCCGGTGCAAACAGATCCGAGATGATGGAATGGGATGGTGGCGTGGAGCCGGCCTCGCCAACCGCGACGCCCACCCTGGCCAGTGCCAGCTGCATGAAATTTGCAGCGTAACCACATAGCACAGTCATGCCGCTCCAGATGGTGATGGCGGCGGTGATGATGTTGCGGCGGTTGGTGCGGTCGGCGAGCATGGCGATGGGCATGCCCAGAGTGGCGTAAAACACGGCGAAGGTCAGACCGACGAGAAAGCCCATCTGGGTATCGCTGGCGCCCAACTCCAGTTTGATGGGCTGCAGCAGCATGCCCATGATCTGACGGTCTACCTGACTGGATGCGTAAACCGCCGTGAGTACGCCTAACGCATACCATTTGTACCAGGGCTTCTCCGTCAGTCTTATGCGCAGGCTTCTCAAGTGCAATTCCTCTAGCTGTTAATCGGGTTGTTTCGGGCGAGTCAGTAGTTCAGCCGGTGCCGGCCGCCAGGTAGTGGTCGAGACCTTCCAGGGACTGATCCTGCGCTTCGAGTCTGGCGATGGTCTGCAGGTGCACCTCGTCAGGGCCGTCGTAAATTCGGAATGCTCTGGCCTTGCTGAATGCGCGTGCCGCAGGCGTGTCGTTAGTGACTCCGCGTGCCCCGTATATCTGAATGGCGCGGTCGGAAATCTGCTGATATACGCGTGACACGGCAACTTTGATCATCGATATCTGCTTGCGGGCGACTTTATTACCAACCGTATCCAGCCGATGTGCCGCTTGCTGCACGAACAGGCGGCATTGGTCCAGCTCGATACGCGAAAGACTGATGGCTTCCTGGGTGCCACCGTATTCATCGATGCGCCTGCCGAATGTGGTGCGTTCCTGGGAGCGCTTAACCATGAGACTGATCAGCACCTCGCACTCGCCGATGGCGCGCATACAGTGGTGCAGCCGCGCCGGACCCAGGCGTGCCTGGCCCATGGCGAAGCCGGCGCCCTGTTCGCCGAGCAGGTTTGCCGCGGGAACACGCACATTGTCGAATACCATCTCGGGGTGTGTGTTGGTGGGCGTCAGGTGATCGAACACGGGTAGATCACGCTCGAAAGTGAGTCCGGCGGAATCTCTGGGCACGATCACCATGGACTGGCGCCGCGCCTTGGGCGCCTCGGCGTCGGTTACGCCGACCACGATCAGAAATGCACAGTTGCTGTGGGAAGCATTGCTGGCGAACCACTTGCGGCCATTGATCACATACTCGTCGCCATCGCGGCGCATACTGGTCTGCAGGTTGGCCGGGTCGGATGAGGCGACTTCGGGCTCGGTCATGGCGAATGCCGATCCGATCTCGCCGTTGAGCAGCGGACCCAGCCACCGGGTTTTCTGTTCATCGGTGGCGAACAGCTGCAGCAACTCCATGTTGGGAACGTCGGGCGCGTGGCAATTGAACACCCGGGATGCCCATTCCAGGCGGCCAAGGATCTCTGCCACGGCGGTAAACTCAAGGTTGCTCAGGCCCAGGCCGGGTTCGTCATCGGCCAGCCTGGGCAGCGCCATGTTCCACAGATTGAGATTACGGGCCTTGGCGCGCAGCGCGGATTCAATTTCCGGAATCGCCTGACCTTCACGGGCCTGGCGGCGCCAGAGCTGATTGTTTGGAAGTACTTCGCTATTGAAAAAGTCAGCGACCTGGTCGCGCACTTCTATGGCGCGCTGCGGTAACTCGAACATGGGCTCCCCTGCCTTATGCTGCAAGGACGATACTTTGCCTTCTGGAAAATGCAATCTTTTGCCCCGTCCTTTTGACAATGATTCGGGCGCCACATAATGTTGGTTCGGAATTTAATTGGTACTTATCCCCCATAGAGGATTCCTTATGTTCGAATTCACACTGAATGGTAAGCGGGTTCAGACTGACGATTCTCCCGACACGCCCCTGTTGTGGGCAGTGCGCGATACTTTTCAATTGAAAGGTTCGAAATACGGCTGTGGCGCGGGGCTCTGCGGAGCCTGCACCATGCATGTGGATGGCGAAGCGACGAGGACATGTGTACTGCCGATTTCCGCGGTAGCCGGCAAGGCGGTTACCACCATCGAAGGGCTTGGCACTGCGGACGATCTGCATCCCCTGCAGGCCGCCTGGGTAGCGCACAGCGTACCCCAGTGTGGATATTGTCAGTCAGGGCAGATCATGTCTGCGGCGGCATTACTTGCGAAAAACCCTGACCCTTGTGCTGCCGAGGTGGAGTCGGCCATGGCAGGGAACATCTGTCGATGCGGCTGTTATCCGCGCATCAAAGAAGCGATTCTTGCCGTGGCGGGGAGCAATCAACCCAGCATCGATGATCTGGCAGTGGAGGTCAAAGCATGAGCCTCGTTAATGCATCGCGTCGCAGATTCATCAAATCTTCCGCTATTGCAGGAGGGGGGCTGATCATCGGTTTTTCGCTGAATGGCTGTAGTTCAGGGCCGCCACCACTGCAGCCCATGGCAGGCGCTTTCGAGCCTAACGCATTTCTGCAGATCACCCCTGAGAACATGATCCGCTTCTATTGTCCGCGCGATGAAATGGGGCAGGGGGTGACTACGGGTCTGACCACACTCATTGCCGAGGAACTGGATGTGGTTCCCGGTACCATCGATATTGCCCTGGCAGGGCCGCATTCAGACTACAACAACCCCAATATGGGGGTGCAGGCTACCGGCGGCAGTAACTCGCTGAAGGCCCATTACCTGCAGTTGCGTCAGGTTGGCGCGAATGTGCGGGCGGTGTTACTTGAAGCTGCCGCGGCCGATCTCGACGTGCCGGTGGCTCGACTGCGAACCGAAGATGCGCATATTGTCGCTGATGGTACGCGGCATCCCTACGGTAAGTTCGTTGTCACTGCCGCGGCGCTGCAGCCGCCCACCGAAGCGCCCATGAAAGCGGACGCAGACTTCAGATATATCGGTAAGGATTTCCCGCGTCTGGATTGTGTTGCCAAGGCCACCGGTACTGCTCAGTTCGGTATCGATGTGGATATTCCGAATTTGCACCGTGCCGTGGTCAAGCGTCCGCCGGTTGCGGGCGGCACCGTGACATCGTTTGATGCCGCGCCGATCCTGGCAATGCCCGGGGTAACCGATGTGGTGGAAATTGGCAGTGGTGTTGCGGTAGTCGCAGAACGCTTCTGGCAGGCCAAAAAAGGCGCAACCGCATTGCAGGTTGAGTGGGACCTGCCCGAACTGGCCGCCGCCAGCACCGCGAGCATCAAGGCAGATTACAAGCAATCTCTGGATGAGACAGAGGGCCAGAGTGATCAGGAGGAGGGTGATCTGACCGGCGCCCTTGCCCGTGCGCAGAACGTACTCGAAGAAGATTACTGGGCACCTTATCTGGCCCACGCGCCCATGGAACCAATGAACGCTGTAGTACGCATTGAAAACGGCGAAGCAGAAGTATGGACGGGCAGTCAGGGAGTCGGTGGTGTACAGGGCCTGGTCGCGCGAACTGCGGGTCTGGACAAGGAAAAAGTGCGGGCCTGCAACACCTATCTCGGTGGCGGTTTTGGCCGTCGGGCTACACTGACCCATGTCGTCGAAACCACCCAGATCGCCCTTGCCGCCAACAAGCCGATTCAGCTGTTGTGGACCCGGGAAGACGACATCAGAAACGGCATCTATCGTCCGGCCTCCCTCATGCGCATCAAGGCGGGCGTCGACGAACAAGGTCTGATCTCTGCCTGGCACGCCAAGCGGGTGGGCGGTGATCAGACACCCTACACATTGAGCAACATGTTGCCGGGGCTGCTGCCGACCGCGGTATCAGAGGGTGTCATCGACTGGATGGTAGACCTCAGCAGGACTGCCTTTGACAGCTGGGTCATCGATCCAACCAGCATTGAGGGGTTGTTTGAAGACTACGACTGGCCCAATCGCGCGGTAAATCATGTCACTGTAGATCATGGCCTGCCGCTGACGTTCTGGCGCTCCGTGGGCCATTCCTACACCGCGTTTGCCAAGGAGTCCATGGTCGACGAACTGGCTTTAACCAGTGGTATTGATGCTGTGGAATTGCGTCTGCGTAATACACAGAACAATCCGCGGCTGCACAACGTCATCCAAGTCGCCGGAGAGCGCATGAAGCAGATGCAGCCCGGCCCTGGCCGCTCTTTCGGGTTTGCTGCCCATGGCTCGTTTGGTACCGATGTGGCGGAGATCGCCGAGGTCTCAGTAGAAAACGGTAAGATCTCGGTGCACAAGGTGGTGTGCGTGGTGGACTGCGGCAAAGCGGTTAATCCCGATGTCGTACGGGCGCAGATGGAAGGCGGGGTCATGTTCGGGCTCACCGCCGCTCTGCACGGCAACCTCGAACTGGAAAACGGTGCGATCAAAGAGAGCAATTTTCACGATTATCCGATCCTGCGCATGAATGAAGCGCCGGAGGTGGAAGTGATCATCGTTGATAGTGGTACTGCGCCTACCGGTGTCGGTGAGCCGGGCCTGCCGCCGATTGCGCCGGCAGTGGCCAATGCGGTATTTGCCGCCAGCGGTCAGCGCCTGCGCTCTCTGCCGTTGAAGCTGGTTTAATAAGGCAACACGCCAACGGGAGGGTTATTGATGAGCAACGTGGAAATGGGCATCGGCCTGTCGCGCATGGATGACATAGCCGGCTGCGCCAGGCGGGCAGAAGAACTCGGCTATGACTTTGTGTCGACCGGGGAACACGTTTTTTTTTACGGCCCGATAGGTAATGGTCTCATCAACCTGGCGCTGGCGGCGGGGGCCACGCAGCGCATCAAGCTCATGAGCGCCATTACGCTGGTGCCCCTGTATCCGGCGGCGCTCCTGGCGAAAATGGTTACCAGTCTCGATGTGGCGAGCGGCGGCCGTTTCAATCTCGGCGTCGGCGTTGGTGGTGAGTTCGCCAGGGAGTTCGAAGCCTGCGGCGTACCGGTGAATGAGCGTGGTGCTCGTACCAACGAGGCGCTGGAGGTGCTGATCAAGCTGTGCAGCGAAGACGACGTACACTTCGATGGTAAGTTCACCCGTCTGTCTGGAGTGACGCTGGACCCGAAGCCTGCGCAGAAACCCCATCCGCCCATCTGGATATCCGGGCGCAGCGATGCGGCGATGCGCCGCGCGGCGCGTTACGGCACAGGTTGGCTGCCCTATATGTATACACCGGAACAACTCGCTGGAAGCCTGGAGGCGATCGCGGGAATGAGCGAGCAGTATGAGCGTGCCACGCCGGTAGAGGCCGGGCAGTTCATATTTTTTGCAGTACATGAAGATCGCAAGGTTGCCATTGATATGGCGTCCGAGCGGTTGTCAAAACAATACAATCAGGACTTTTCCAAGCTTGTGCACAAATATGCTCTGGCGGGTAACCCCGATGACTGTGCCGCGCGTCTCACCGAATACATAGAGGCGGGCGCACGCACGGTGATACTCAATTCCGCCTGTGCCGGGAGCTACACCGAGGAAAACGAAAAGTTGATGGCTGATGCGGTGGTTGCTCGATTCCGCAATACGTAACCGGTCAGTCGGGTAGGACCGCTGTGGCTTCGATCTCAATCAGAGCCCGCTCTTCCACGAGTTTCACGACCTGTACCACGGCCATGGGGGGGAAGTGCCGGCCGATGACCTCCCGATAAACCGCGCCCATTTGTTTCTGTGAGTTCAGATAGGCATCCCGATCGGTGATGTACCAGGTCAGGCGTACCAGGTGCTGGGGCCCACCGCGGGCTTCGGCGAGCAGGACGGTGATGTTGCGCAGGATCTGGCGGAACTGGTCGATGAAATCATCGCTTTCGAACTGCTGCTCTTCGTTCCAGCCGATCTGCCCCCCCAGAAATACCATGCGGCCCTGGGCGACGACGCCGTTGGCGTAGCCCTTTGCGGGCTTCCAGCCGTTTGGGTGTAGAAATTCCATGTGCTGTTCCTTATGTGTCTGTTTGTTGCTGGAGGGTTACGGGCCGCCACTGGGGCGCAGTGAGGCGGCGCTTGCCGTCGCGCGTCATGGCGCAGGGTTTATCGTCATCCAAACGATCCCACAGGTTGCAGGTCACCTGTTTATGTTTCTGGTCGAGTCCTTCACAGTAGTTGCTGTAGACGCACAGGCGTACTTCTTCGCCATGACCGCTGCGGACCTTAATGAACCAATCCGGATCGGCCATGGCCTGGCGTGCGAATCCGACGATGTCGCCCTGCTGATCTGCCAGTACGCCCTCGGCCTGTTCGAAGTTGTGGATGCCGCCGGCAGCGATCACCGGCGTGTCGTAACCTGCCTTACGGATAGCGCTGCGGATTGCTGCACAGGCTTGCAGGTTGCGCCCGAAGGGGCCTTTTGCATCGGACAGGTACTGGGGCATGCACTCGTAGCCGCTGGGTCCGGTATAGGGGTAAACAGACCAGCCCACCTTGGGCTGTTTGGCATCATCGAATTTGCCGCCCCGGGAAAGCGAAATGAAATCCAGGCCCGCCGCCGCAAATGCGGTGCCGAACTCGCAGGCGTCGGCGACGGTGCTACCGCCTGGGATGCACTCGTCCGCCAGGAACCGGCAGCCCACCACATAGTCGCTGCCGACTTCTACGCGGACAGCTTCGATCACTTCGAGGGCCAGGCGCTTGCGAGCGTCGATAGAACCGCCGTAGCCGTCGGGCCTGTCATTGGTGGCAGACAGGAAGGAAGCCATTGTGTAGGCGTGAGCGTAGTGCAGTTCGATGCCGTTGAAGCCGGCCTGCCTGGCGCGTCTGGCCGCAGCGGCAAACAGTTCGGGGAGCTGCGCGGGCAGATCGGCGATATGCGGCAGGTGCATATCGGTGACACGTTCGCGGTATCCGCGGGTCAGAGATTCGTATTCACGGGCGCTGAGCACCTCGCGCAGTTCATCGTCGTTCAGCGCCTGCAGCCGTTCCCGGACCGTTGCCTGGGGGGTATCGGGATCGAGATTCAGGGCGTGCAGATGCTCAGGAGTGATGGCCAGGAAGCGCTCGAAGAACTTCCCCGGTTCCGGGCGACGCCGCACATTGAGGAAGTCGATGAGCTGGATGAATGCTCTGGAGTGTCCGTTGCTGTCGAGATGTATCTGCTCGGCGATGCGCGAGAGCCCGTTAATGTAGCGGTCGTGACCGATGCGCAGCAAGGGGCCGCTGGGCACATCGCGAATGCCCGTGGCTTCCACCACCACTGCCCCGGGTTGGCCTTTGGCGAAGCGGCCGTACCAGTCTATGTTGTCCTGGGTGACGTCGCCGTCTTCCGTTGCCCGCCAGGGCACCATGGCAGGTACCCAGGTGCGCTCGGCAAGGTCCAGAGCCTGGTAGCTGATGGGTTGAAACAGTCGGGCGCTGCTGGCCTGCTCAGCACTGGGCCAGATGCCGGGGCTCGGTTCGTATTTGATTCGTTCTGGCGGTTTCCACATGGCTGTGTACCTCCTGTCTGCCTTGGACTGCAGTGGCGTCTTGCGGCTAGTTGCCCTCGAACACCGGGCTCTGCTTATCTACGAAGGCGTTGTACGCACGTTCGAAGTCCCGGGTCTGCATGCAGATGGCCTGGGCCTGCGCTTCCGACTCGATGGCCTGTTCCAGGCTCATGCTCCACTCCTGATTCAGCATGGTTTTAGTCATGCCGTGGGCGAAGGTCGGGCCTTCGATCAGGCGCACGGCATGGGCCTGGCTGGCAGACAGAACGTCGTCTTCCACCAGTTCGTTGAAGAAGCCCCAGCGTTCACCCTCAGCTGCGCTCATGGCGCGGCCGCTGAACAGCAGTTCCGAAGCGCGACCCTGGCCGATCAGGCGCGGCAGAATGGCGCAGGCGCCCATGTCGCACCCGGCAAGGCCCACGCGGGTGAAAAGAAAGGCGGTTTTGGCGTTTGGCGTGCCGTAACGCAGGTCGCTGGCCATGGCGATAATGGCGCCGGCCCCGGCGCAAATCCCTTCGACCGCGGCAATGACGATTTGCGGGCAAGCACGCATGGCTTTGACCAGATCGCCGGTCATGCGGGTAAACCGCATGAGCTCCACCATGTCCATGGCCACCAGCGGACCGATGATATCGTGCACGTCGCCGCCGGAAGAGAAGTTGCCGCCCGCGCCATTAATGACTACTGCGTGTACGTCGTCCGCGTAGGCCAGGTCGCGGAACAGGTCGCGCAGTTCTGCGTAGGAGTCGAAGGTGAGCGGGTTCTTGCGGTCCGGGCGGTTCAGTGTGATGGTGGCCACGCCTTTATCCAGCGCCCAGAGAAAGTGCTCGGGTTGGTAGTCTGCGAAAGATTCGGTCTGCATATTATTCTCGCTGATTGTGGTGCGGTCAGCTCACTTCACCGCCGCTGATGGATATGGCCTGGCCGGTGACGGAGCGCGCCTCATGGCTTATCAGCCACATGGCGGCGGCGGCCACCTCTTCAGGTTGTATGAATCGTTTCTGTGGGTTGTTGGCTGCCAGGGCGGCGCGGGCCTGGTCTTCGCTGCGGCCTGTTTTGCTGACGATGTTGTCGACGGATTCGCTGAGGATTTCGGTTTCGGCGAAGCCGGGGCAGATGGCATTGAAGGTGATGTCCTTGTTTGCGTACTCGGTTGCCAGGGCCCGGGTCAGGCCGAGTAGGGCGTGCTTTGAGGCACAATAGGCGGCCACATAGGCATAGCCGATCTGCGCTGAAGTGCTGGCAATGTTGATGACGCGTCCGGCGTTGCGCTCGACCATGCCGCCGATCACGCTCTGGGTACAGTAAAAGGCGCCGTGGGTGTTGACCGCGAATGTGTTGTGCCAGTCTTCCACGCTCTGACGATGAAAGGGCGCGCTGGGCGCGATGCCGGCGTTGTTGACCAGTATGTCCACGGGGCTTGCAAGGCCTGCGAACACCTCTGCTACGTTGTCCGGGTCGCTGACGTCGATCGCCGCAATATCCGCATTTTTCAGACCAGCGGCGGTCTGCTCGAGTTTTTCCTCACTGCGCCCCATGATGGTTGTGGGGATGCCTGCTGCATCGAATGCCGCTGCGATTGCTGCGCCGATGCCGCTGCCGCCGCCGGTTACTACTGCGTGTCTGGTAGATTCGCTCATGGGTTAAATTCTCTGGGCCGCTGGTGTTCCGGGACAAGCGCCAGTACGCGCAACGGGCTGCCGGATCCCTTGCGGATCTTCAGTGGCGCTGCGAGCAGCACCGCCCCTGTTGTCGGCAGCTTGTCGAGATTGGTCAGACACTGCAGGCCGTACTTGCCGGCGCCGTGCATGTAGTAGTGGCAGGGATGCGGCGGATTCAGATGCTGGGCCTGTCCTGCATCGGTGCCGATGGCTTCGGTGCCGAACCCCAGTACATTGCGTTCTACCAGGAACCTGACGGCGCTACCGTCCGGCCCCGGCGTATGCTGGCCTTCTTCGTCGTAGTTCTGATACTCGAACGGGTCGGTACGCTTCGACCAGTCGGTGCGCATGAGTACCCAGGCCCCGGCGGGAATGCGGCCGTTTTCTGATTCCCAGTGCTGCAGAAATTCCGCGGTCAGCAGATAGTCTGCATCCTGGGCTGAAGCCGCGGCACAGTCCAGGACCACGGCAGGGGCCAGCATGTGCTCCACGGGAATGGAATCCGTTGCGTTATTGGGCAGGTTGCGCCCGGAAATCCAGTGAATGGGCGCGTCGAAATGGGTGCCGGTGTGTTCGCTGCAGGAGAAATTGTTCCAATACCAGCTTGGTCCGCGGTCATCGTACTGGGAGACTTCCTCGATACGGAACGGCAGGCACTGGCCCATTTCCGGTGGTAGCGTCAGCTGTGGAAAGTCCGGCGACAGCGTCTGGGTAAGATCCACTACGCGGATACCGCCGCCTGCTACGGCGCCGATGAGTTGGGTGAGAATTTCGCTGCTCATGTTGATGCCTTCCTCAGGTCGAAGTCAGGTAAAGCTCATGCTGCCGACGGAGGTACCCCCGCAAACGAACAGCGTTTGGCCGGTGATGAAGTCCGCTTCATCGCTCAAGAAGAATTCCACCGCGCGGGATACGTCCTCAGGGCGGCCCACCCGGCCGACGGGTACCCGTGCGCTAACCCTTTCGAGCTGTTCACTGTCCTTTGGGACCACTTCGTGGAACATCTCGGTTTCCTCAATGGGGCCGGGCGCGACCATGTTGACGGTGATGCCATGGGGCGCGAGCTCCAGGGACCAGGTGCGGCCCATGCCGATCATGCCGGCCTTGGTGGCGGAATAAACGGTGCGCTTCTCCAGACCGACGATGGCACGGGTGCTCATCAGAATGATGCGGCCGAAGCTGGCATCTTTCATATGCTGCAGATTGGCCTGCACCATGGCGATGGCGGTGCCCAGGTGCAGGTGGCTCAAGTCGTCGAGATCTTTTGCTGACACTTCTTCAAGAAATTTTTCACGGATGGCGCCGGCATTGTGAATGATGCGGGTGGTGGGCCAACGTTCGGCTGCCTGCTTGAACGCCGCTGCGCTGGCATCCATATCGGTCAGGTCGACGCGTTGCGCATGCAGATTGGCATGCGTGAATTGGGGGTCCCGGCGCGCGAAGGTCACGACTTGATGACCGCTATCGAGTAGTCGGGAGCATAAATTGGCGCCGATACCGGAGCTGCCGCCGGTCAGCCATACGATTGCCTGCTCAGCCATCGGCGAGCTCCTTTTCCAGAATTTTGGGGTTTTCCCGGAACAGGGAGTAGTACTCCTTAGCCACGTCGCCGGGGTACAGATCTTCTATGCCGTCTTTCAGTGCGCCAACGATGTCCCGTGCCAGGCGCTCCGGCGCGATCTTCGGCGGCGGAATCATCTGGTTCCAGTCGTCGTCGACGGGACCGGGGAATATGTTGAGTACCCTGACCGCAAAGGGTTTGAATTCAGACCGCAGGCACTGGCTCAGGCTCAGTGCGGCAGCTTGTGATGCGGAAAACGTGCCATGACTGGGATAGTTGCTCAGCGCGAAGGCCGACAACACGTTGACCCAGGCGACTGCACTGTTCTGCCCGTCAGCGCCCCGGGCTTTCATGGCCGGACCGAAAGCCTGAGCCAGACGCAGCAGGCCCAGATAGTTCACATCCATTTCCAGGCGCGCAATGTCTGTGCCCTGGCGATCGGCTATGCCGTGGGTACGGTGCACCTGGGCGGTGTTGATGAATATGTCAACGCGGTTACCCAGTGCGCCGCCGAGCTCGTCGATCTGACGTGCGTTGGTGACGTCCAGCGGAATGAGCTCGACCTCGGGTATGTCTGCCAGCTCGGCAAAGCCGGCGGGTTGTTTCCACGGCTCGGTATGGCCGACCCAGATCAGGCTGGCGCCGGCGGCGGCGATCTCTCGAACCATGGCCTGGCCGAATTCGCTCTTGCCGTCGGTAATCAGTACCTTGCGGAACTTCGGGTCGCAGGTCATTTCCCGCAGTTGCTTGTCGTCAGCCATATTGGGTACCTCTTCTCCAGGGGTGGCTATTAGAGCGCCGCGTCCGGCGCGGTCCAGGCGCGCGCCGACGATGACCCGCGCCGGGGGTGCTTCGATATCTCCGTGTAAATGGGCCACCACGCTGGGTCCTTCGTCGAGTTTCACCAGGCCGAGGCGCCATGGCATGCGCTCGCGGAAATACAGATCGTGACTGTGATGCAGCAGAGTTTCCGAGATCAACTCGCCGGCGCCGCTCTGTTCGGTCCAGGTCAGTTCACTGCTCAGGCAACTGCTGCACATCTCTCTGGGGGGATACTGCACTGCACCGCATTCGTCGCACTGCTGCAGTTCGAAGCGGCCGATGGCTGCAGCGGCGGTAAGGCCGAGACCCACACGGCTGCGGGTCCACGGTGGCAGTATCGGCTGGCGCGTGCGCAGTATCGGGTTTTTGCGTTTTGGACGGGTAAGCGGTTCGGTCATGGCTGTTCCGACCCTCGGCTCAGTAGCGCGGCCGCGGTGCACAGACCGCGATCGTAATTGATCATACCGAACCCGCTGACCAGGCCGATACTGGCGTCGGGCACCTGGTTGCCGCTGGGTTTGTTGGTGAGTTGGCGGATAGCCTCCACCGTGCCCAGGTAGCCGCCGGCGGCGCCGGCCTGTCCTACCGACAGCTGGCCGCCGGACGGGTTCATGGGAAAGTCGCCATCCCAGGCGAATTCGTGAGCGCGAATGAATTCCGGGCCTTCGCCTTTGTCGCAGAACCCGAGATCTTCGATCTGCATGGCATTGATGATCGGATAGTCGTCATAGGTGCAGAAAAAGTCCACGTCATCGGGTCTGGCGCCGGCCACGGCGTACAGATCATCAACGTCCATGGCCCAGCCGCCGCGCATCTGAATAGGGTCCTCTGGGAATGCATTATGCCGTTCGATGGTGCTGAGGATCTTTGCGTACGGCAGATTGAGGGCCCTGGCGTGAGCTTCGGTGGTAACGAGAAAGCCTTCGCCGCCGGCGCAGGGCATCACGCAGTCGAACAGATACAGTGGCTCTGCGATGACCCTGGCGTTCATGTATTCGTCCAGCGTCAGCGGTTTCTTGAACAGTGCGTTGGGGTTGGCGAGTGCGTTGGTGCGCTGGGCGACGCAGAGTTTGCCGAAGTCCTCTCGCTTTGCGCCATAGTTGTGCATGTAGTAACTGGTCAGAAAAGCGAAGCTCGCGTTGGGGCCGCCGGAACCATAGGGATATACGGCATCCTGAGCATACTGAGAAAAGCTGCCGAGCATGTTGCGGAAAGTATCTACATGGTTGGTATCGCCGCTGATGCAGGCCACTATTTCCGCATCACCCATCTGCACCGCCCGGGCTGCCCGGCGCAGCGCCACCGCGCCGCAGGCGCCCCCCATGGGAATGTGGTCTAGCCAGCGAGGCGATACGCCCAGATGCTGAGTAAGGCCCACTGCGGTATCTGGTACCAGTTGAAAGCTGGACACACACAGTCCGTCTATATCGGTCAGTTCGATGCCGGCCTGGTGAATCACGCCGCGCAGCGCTTGCGCGAGAAACCAGTGGGCGCTGCGGTTGGTGTAGCGCACGTAGTCCACCGTCACCGGGCAGGCGATTACTACGTCACCATAGCCGGATGGTACTCTAGCCACGTCGCTTCTTCATATCCCGGGTGTCGATGGTAGTGCCTGCGCCGCGCAGCTCTGCCGCCAGGACTTTCAGGCCTGCGCGCTGGATCTTTTCTGTTGGCGTGAGGGGCAGGGCGTCGGCCTGGGCAAGATAGCCGGGCGCTTTGTAGTAGGCCAGGCGGTTCAGGCAGTGTTCGACAATGCTGCGTGCCGTGTCAGGCCACCTTGCGGCAGGGGTATTGCTCAGTACACAGGCGAAAACCTCGTCGCCACGGATCTCATCCGGGACAGCCGCCACACCAACACCTTGCACGGCCGGATGTTCCAGAATGACCTCTTCTACCTCTACAGCAGAAATGTTCTCTCCGCTGCGGCGAATTATGTTTTTCTTGCGGTCGACAAAATGCATGAGGCCGTCGTCATCTACGTAAACCAGGTCGCCGGTGTGAAAATAATCGCCTTGCCAGGCGACCGAGGTCGCTTGTTCATCCTTCAGATAGCCGCTGAAGAAACCGAACTTCGGATCATTCCCATGACGACGTACCAATAATTCGCCGGGATGCCCCTGCGCTACGTCATTGCCCTCGTCGTCTATCAGGCGGTAATCGAGATGCCCCGGCGGTCTGCCGAAACAGGCGGTGCCGACCTTGCGTGGTTCATTGTTGGCGATCACCGCCACGGTGCATCCTGTTTCGGTCATGGCCCAGGCTTCGATCAGAGAAATGCCGAAACGCTCTTCGAAGGCGGTATGCAGTTCACCGGACAAGCCTGCGCCAAAGCCGAAGCGGATATTGTGCGCGTGATCGTGCTCGCTGGGGGGTAGACTCATGAGCATGGCCGGCATAACGCCGAGATAGTGGATGATGGTCGCGTCACACTCCGCCACGCTACTCCACCAGGTAGAGGGGTGAAAGCGGTCAAGGGGCACGATGCAACTGCCACTCATGAGCATGGCCATGGTCGAAGTGGCCATTGCGTTCATGTGGTACATGGGCAATGGGGTCACCAGGCGATCTTTGCCGGGCGTGGTTTCGCAGTAGCCATCAAGATCGAGATACCATTGGCCAGTGGTCAGGTAATACTGATTGGGCAGCATGCAACCCTTGGGCTTGCCCGTGGTGCCTGATGTGTAGAGCAGGGCGCATTCGGTATCCAGCGTGCCCAGGGGTTCGCTGGCAGCGCTGCTCGTGGACGCGTCGATCTGATCGGCGCACAACACCTCACATAGCGGGGCCGCGGCTTGGGCCGCGGTACTGACCATATCCTGATACTGAGGCAGTACCACGGCGCCGCGGGCATCGGAATGGTCCAGGACGTACTCCAACTCGGCTGATTGCCATTGAGGATTGAGCGGCACTACAGACAGGCCCAGGGCGTTCAGCGCGAGCCAGTGGGTAAAGCACTCGGGTCGGTTATCCAGGCCAATGGCAACGCGCTCGCCGGGCGCCCAGCCCTTCTGCTGATACCAATGCGTGAGCTTTTGCACCTCCGCCATAGCCGCGGCATAGGAGACCGCCCCCGGGGAAATACCGTAGCGTTCTGCAGTGTCGGTTACCAGGAACAGAAATGGGCGATCGCCATATCTGGCGGCATTGTCCGTAAAGGCGTGATAGACGCTCTGATAGGTTGTATTCGTTGCCGTCATGATGCTCAGGCGGCCTCTTCGATCTGTTGTATGTCAAAGGCCTGTAATGTGCTGGTCAGTTCCTGTCCAGTATCTTCCGCCAGTGCGGCTTGCCGCAGTGCGCTGATGGTGGCGGCAGGGTTGCTGGTCTGCATGATCTGTTCAATATTCGCCGCAATGGTCCGGTAGCGCTGCAGGCCGTTGGCATGGGTGTCACCGTAACCCTTGATCAGTTGCTGGCATGCGGCAAGTTCCGTGGCTGCCGCCTGATCTGTTGCCGCGATGCCGGCAACCAGGTTGAGCCATTGCCCCAACTCGGACCATTCTCTGGCGAAGCGCAGCGTGCCGCGCCGCCAGGGCTTCAGTCTTGCCAGTACACGCAAGGTGAGATAACCGGGGACGCTGCTACTGCGGATCTTCAGACCCTGGGTGAGCGGCTTCAATAACCAATGCGCCCACGCCGTTCTTTCCACCCAGGCGCCCACGCCCGCCGGCATCGTTCCGGCTATTTCTTCGGGACGAGGTTTCATGAATTCCGTAACGTACGCGAGCTTGTCGCCGCTGCCGCTGGTAATCAGTCGGGCGCGCAGGCGTTGCGGACGGGTTTTCAAGTCGGCGACTCGGATGGTGTCTTCGAATGTCATCCACAGGGCGAGGCCGCGTGCTGTCTCTGCGGCCACTGCGTGATCGTCGTCTTCATACTCGAGAAATGGTTTCAGCAGGGCAAGATACTCATCGACGTATGTCGTGTCCTGATAATCTTCCAGACGCGGCAGTGCGTGAGCGGCCACCTCTGCTACCGACGCGGGCAGATCGGCCAGTCGCGCATCCCTGGTGGTTGAGGTTGCCGGTTGTGGTTCTGGTGCGGTGTCTTCACCCTGCGTGGCCACCTGCAGAGCCGCTCGAAATGCGGCGAGATTGGTTGCAACGGCGCGACCGCTCTCGGTGATGGCTGTCTCGTAAGCATCTACGGAGAATGGCAGCACCCCGGCGCCGGCAATGGCGCCGAGAATGGCGGCGGAAATCACGCTGTTGTGGCGGGTGGCGATAGCCTGCATGTCGAAGCTGATGCAGCGTGCTGCGTTGGCGTCGACCAGAGCCATCAGCTCTTCGTCATCAGCCCGGCCGTCGCCCAGGTGAGACTTCTCATCGATGGTATAGCTGCGATGTGTGGAAGTGACCACCGTGGTGAGATCTGCATCGACAAAGCCGCGCTGAACCATGCGCGCCGCTTCCACCAGTTCGGCGGCAACCACCAGATCGCAGTTTCCCGGGGCCGGCATGAGTGCCATGATCGGCGTCTGTTCGGCGCCAGCCGGTTCATCGGCCGATGCATGGCCTGGATAGAACTCCATGTAGTAAATGGTTGCGCCGGTGCGCTGGGCGACGCCGGGTACCGATGTCGCCTGGACGATATAGTTGGCGCTTTCGGCGACATGGATCATCCATTCCTGCACAACGCCGCCGCCCTGACCACCCAGCGCGGCCAGGGTAAACGTGATCGGTCGTTGCGAGGTCATTGGGCGCCTCCGCTGCGCCGCTCGAGCATCCAGTTCATCAGCGTGGTGTTCATGCGGCTGAACATCCGTTCCAGGGGATTCGGATTGTGTACCACCGTGGTGCGATAGAAGGATGGGCACAGGGTCGCTGCATGGGCCACGCTGCCGCATACTCCGCAGCCGACACAGCTTTCATCGACGTATGCGGTAGGGCTGTTGCGCAGGGGGTCGTTGGAGGGTCTGATGGCCAGCGACGGGCAACCAGACAGGCGAATGCAGGAATGATCGCCGGTGCAGGTTTCCTCGTCTACACCGAATTGTTCCATGACCACACGCTTACCTGCTGCTCTGGCGGCGCTTTGCTGAGGTCTGACCCTGCGCTGTCGATTGAGCTGACATTCGCCTTCGGCAATGATGATCTTCGGCCCGGGCGTATCGGTGGTCAGTGCATCGCGCAGGGTGTTCATGGTCTGGCCCATGTCATAGCTGCTGACCCGCTTCACCCAGCGGATGCCGACGCCGCGCACCGCGCGCTCGATGGACTGGCGTATGTTGCGCGGGCTGCTGGTGGCTTTGGAGGAGGGGATGTCCTGACCGCCGGTGGCCGCTGAATAGCCATTGTCGACGATCACCGTGAGGGTGTCGGTCTGGTTGAATGCGGCATTGGAAATGCCGCTGGTCAGGCCGTTATGCCAGAAGCCACCGTCGCCCATGATGGAGACGGCGCGTTGACTGCCGTCGCCGCCCAGCGCAGCGCTGGAAGCGCCGCCAAGGCCGTAGCCCATGATGCTGGCGCCGATATCGAAGGGTGGTAGTGTGGCGAAGGAATTGCAGCCGATGTCCATGCTGACATGGCGCGGACCGAGTTCGCGCTCCAGCAGTTTCATGGATGCGAAAAGTGGCCGCTCCGGACAGCCGGTGCACAAGCCGGATGGACGGATGGGCAGGGGTTTGCTCAAGGGCAGTTGACGCAGGGGAATGTACTGCTCTACCGCTGCTGTGCCCGCTGCGGGGGTGTCGCCGGTCCAGCGCTCGACGAATGCTTTGAGGCCGTGCTGTACGACACCGACCGTATATTCGCCGGCCATGGGCAGCACATCCTTACCGCTGATTTCGGTGTCGCAGTGTGCGTCCCTCAAGAACTTGTTTACTGCCTGTTCAATGAACTCGGGCTGACCTTCTTCGACAATCACAATGGCTTTCTTGCCCTGGGCAAACTCTATAAATTCATCGGGCACCAGCGGATAGGTCACGTTGAGCACGTAGATCGGAATCTCGCTGTTGCCGAAGTAATCACTCAGACCCAGCAGGGCCAGCGCGCGACTGACCGCATTGAAGAGGCCACCCTGTACGACGATGCCTATCTCGTCGCGGGCACCGGGCAACTGCTCGTTCAATTTGTGCTCTCGCACGAACTTCACCGCGGCGGGGTAGCGATGATTGACCTTGCGCTGTTCCTGTTCGTAGGTTGACGGCGGCAGGATGATCTTGCTCGGATCCCGTGTGGGATGGTTTAACGCATCTTTAGCAGTGAAATTCGCCCGCCGGTTGTCCCTGGCCGGGTAGTGCCCGTGCATATGGCAGGCGCGGATGCGCATCATCAGCATTACCGGCGTTTCGCTGGCCTCCGACAGTTCGAAAGAGCGCTGTACCATGTTCACGAGATGCGCCTGTTGCGGACGCGGATCCATGAGCCATACCTGGGACTTCATGGCGAACGCGTGGGTGCGCTCCTGCATGATGGAGGCACCCTCACCGTAGTCTTCGCCGAGAATGATAAGTGCGCCGCCCTGCACACCGGCGGAAGCGAGGTTGGCGAGGGCGTCGGAGGCGACGTTTGTGCCTACCGTGGATTTCCAGGTGACTGCACCGCGCATCGGGTAGTTGATCGATGCCGAGAGCATCGCCGCCGCAGTTGCTTCGCTGGCGGAAGCTTCAAAACGGATATCGAGTTCTTCGAGCAGGGGTTGCGCGTCGGCGAATACGTCCATCAGGTGCGAGACGGGAGCGCCCTGGTAGCCGCCTATATAGGCAACACCGCATTCCAGCAGAGCTTTGGTGACGGCCAGGATGTTTTCACCGCGGAACGTGTCGCCGTCGCCCTGGCGCAACAACGCGACCTGATTAACGAATGACCTTTCCGCCATGTATGTCCCTCCCGATTGAGAATAAAATTAGATGATAATTCACGTAATTTTTCAATCTGTTTCGCTCTCTTGCTCCAGTATTGCTCAGACCGTGGCTCGACGTGCCAGCCAGCCTACCGCCAGCGCGGACACCACCAGAGGAGTTGCGAACAGCACGTAAAGGCCACCGGGTTGCCATCCGGCTGTGAGCAGATAGCCTGTGGCGAGGGGGCCGAGTATTGCGCCGAAGCGCCCGAAACCCAGCGCCAGCCCGGTGGCGGTAGAGCGGATACGTGTCGGGAACAGGCCCGGCGCGATGCTGTACAGGCCCATCATCGAGCCGATCACGAAAAACCCGACCGCGGCGCCGCCAATCACCATGATCTGCAGATCTTCGATCTGGGTGAACACCAGCATGGCGATGATTGCCGCGGTAATGTAGAGCGCGGTAAGGCGTCTGGCGCCGACCCGGTAGGCCAACCAGCCAAGGATCAGTCCGCCGGTCACCCCGGTCAGGTTGAGGATCACGCCGCCTGATATGCCGCCACTGGTACTCATGCCGGCATCGGTCAGCAGTTTTGGCGTCCAGCTGGCGATGAAGTAGAAGGCAGCCATGACGCAGAAAAAGGCGATGCACAGCGCCAGCGTATTGCCGCGATGCTCCGGCTGCCATAGGGTTTGCATAGAGCTGACTGTGGTTGTCGGTGCCGCGGGCAATTCGTCCAGCCGGTTGACGCCGATTTTGCCCAGGACCCGGTTGATCTGGTGCAATGCGCCGGGCGGTTGCCGCATGATCAGAAAATCCGGCGATTCCGGTAGACCGCGCCAGCTCAATGGAATCATAGCCCCCGACAGTAGCGCCCCGACCCAGAAGACCCCGCGCCAGCCAAAGCTTTCGATCAGTCCGAACGCGACGAATCCTCCCAGGGTTGCTCCCAGTGGGAAACCCGCCTGCATGATCGTGACGGCAAGTTCGCGGCGTTTGTGCGATGAAAATTCACCCACCATGGTGTTGATGGAAGGCAGCAGGGTGCCGATGCCCAATCCGGTAACGAAGCGGTAGAGCGCCAGGTCTGCCGGTCCCATCGCCAATGCCGAGGCCACCATCCCAAGCGTGATGACCGCCAGACTGAACAGAATGGTGCGCCGCCGGCCTATATGATCCGCTATTGGTGAGATCAAAATAGAAGCGATGGTCATGCCTGCAACGCCGGCGCTGATCAGCAGGCCCAGCTGATCGTCCTGTAGTTGCCATTCAGCGGCCAGGGTTGATGCCGTGAAGGAAATCGCCAGTACGTCGAAGCCGTCGATAAGATTTATCGCCAGACAGATCACCACCGTGGTGACCTGCAATGGCGACATGGGTCCGTGCGCAATGGCGTCGTGCAGGCGGTCGGCGGAAGATGGCATAGAAGATGATCCCGAAAAATGCAGCGCTCTTTATTTCACCAAACAAAGGCGGTGTCCAGCCACGTTTGTTGCGCGGCCGCAGGGGAGTGTGATGCCTTTCGACATGTTGACTCGACGGAATACTTGCTAGAACAATGGACGGCCATACAAGGTAGGCTGAGAACCGATGACTACGATCGTAGATGACGAGGCTTGGCTGGAAGCGCGCCTGACGTTGCTCGAGAAAGAAAAGGCCGTGTCGAGAATTCAGGATGAACTGGCGGCGGCGCGTCGCGCGCTGCCGTGCCGCAGAGTGCGCGAAGATTATGTATTCGAGGGAGACAACGGACCGGTTACGTTGAGTGATTTGTTTGCCGGTCGCAGCCAGTTGATCGTGCAACACTTCATGTTCGGACCTGAAGCCGATGCGGGCTGCCCGATCTGTTCTTTCTGGGCCGACGGCTACAACCCGATGATCGCCCACATCAATCAGCGTGACGCCAGTTTAGCCGTGGTATCCCGGGGCAACATCGACACCATCCGGGCTTACCGTGAGCGTATGGGGTGGGATTTCACCTGGGTCTCGTCGCTCAACAACAGTTTCAACTTCGACTTTCAGGTCAGCGTTTCTGATGAAGATGCCGCGGCCAATGAAACAACTTATAACTATCGTCAGAAGCCGGTGTTCGGGCGCGAGATGCACGGAACCAGTGTGTTCCGGAAGCAGCACAACGAATTGCTGCATACCTACTCCACCTACGGACGGGGCCTTGACGCGCTTAATGCGGCGTATGGGTATATCGATCTTCTGCCCATGGGGCGCAATGAGGATGAATTGCCTTTCGGCATGGCCTGGGTGAAGCGTCACGATGAATATTGATGAAGGCTTTGCCGGTCTCAGCGCGGCGTTGAATCCACAGGCACAGTTGCTGGAAGTCGTGCCTTTGACCGGTGGCGTGTCGGCAGACGTACAGGCCCTCACGCTACGTGATGCTGATGGTCAGATCATCAAGGTGGTTGTGCGCCAGCACCCGGACAGAACTTTCAAAGACCGCTCGGCGGATCTGGTGCGTCTGGAATATGAGCTGCTGGCGGCGCTGTCTGCCGCGGGCGTGCCGGTCCCGGAACCACTCATGCTGGAGGTCAGCGGCGAGCTCGTGCCTTCGCCGGCGCTGGTGATGACCTACGTTGAAGGCGCTGCCGAGATCGGGCATGACGACCTGCCGGCTCAAATGGAGAAAATGGCACAGGTGCTCTGTGCGATACACGATCTGCCGGCGAGTAAACTGCCGGCATTGCCGGAGCGCCTGAATCCTTTGCCGGAGCTTTTTGAGTTCCTGCCGGAAGGAACCATATGGCAGGCCCTGCGCGAATACCTGGCGGAAGCAAACTGGTCTGCCTATCAGGGAAGGCCTGCTTTGCTGCACGGTGATTTCTGGCCCCAGAATCTGTTGTGGCGGGATGGCGAACTCGTTGCGGTGCTCGATTGGGAAGACGCCGCAATTGGTGATCCCATGGCCGATGTCGCCGGCGCCAGGGTAGAATTGGGCTGGACGTATGGCGAACAGGCTGTGGCGGAGTTCACCCGCGCTTATGATCGGCGCCGCCCGCTCGATCGTCGTCGCCTGAACCTGTGGGAGGTTTACGTGGCCACCGCGGCTGCGCATTTCATGCACGAATGGGGACTGTGCGCAGCGCAGGAGGCGCATATGCGCAGCAACGCCGAGGTGTTTGCGCGGCGCGCGGCGCAGCAGTTGATGGCGGCTGATTGTTGACGGGCAGCCGAGCAACCCCTTGTGGATTTGGCAAACCTGCCGTTTTAATTCACTATTCACGCGAAATATCCACTAAATGTCACGGAGTAGTGACGTATCTATGGGCAAGTTGTCCGCGAAAGAGCTGGCAGATCCGATTCGGGATCAGTTCCGCCTGATAGATTCGCCGTTCTACCGGCTCGCGCAGGTTGAAGGGGTCTATCAACAGCGCATGGCCAGTTCTCTCAAGGCGGTGGGTATGGATCTGCCGCGCTGGCGGGTTCTGATGATTCTGCATGAGCAGAGTCCGAGCACCATTTCTGAGATTGCCGAGCGGGCGGTGATGAAGCTGTCGACCATGACCAGGGTCGCTCAGCGCCTGGCGAAGGAAGGTCTGGTGCTGCTGGCGCAGAATGAGCAGGATGCCCGCCGTACTGATGTACACCTTACCGAGGCAGGCGAGGCGGCGCTGGCGAAAATTCGCGACGCCGCCAGCCGCATCTACCGGCAGGCCACGGTAGATCTGAGTGACGAAGAAATAGCGCTGCTCAACGATCTGCTAGGTCGAATGCGAACCGCCATGCTGTAAAGGCGCGCCCAGCAATGCGCGAATCTTATCGGGTATGCGTATCGCCTTGAGTTCGCCGTCTTCCTGGATTTCCGCATACACTCGGGTCGCAGTGCCTTCGGTGACCAGCGCTTCGTCTACGCGTCGATTGGCGGTGCACTTCCAGGTCAGTGTCGAATTGGAGATGTCGATGAGCTCCAGACGGGTGACGATCATTTCTCCATAGGCGGCGGGACCGACGAATTCGAAATCGACACGCCCCATCACGAAGGCAGTGCGGTCCTGTTCAACCATCTGTTTGACCGGGTAGCCCGCCTGGGCGAAAAACTCGTGCTCGGCATCGTTGAACCACGCCAGCATGCGCGGAAAATATACGAGCCCGAAGGGATCGGACTCACCCCATTCAACGGTTATTTCGCGATAATAAACCAGCATGGCGGGCTTTATAGCAGAGCGCGGCGGCGGGTGCGAACTATTAGCGGCTTTTTACGGTGATCTGCGCCGCTCAATATTGCGACGCGGGTAACGTCACGATCATACCTTCCAGGTCATCCTGCATCACGATCTGGCAGCTTAAGCGGCTGTTGGGCCCGGGTTCGGCGACACACTCCAGCAGGTCGCGTTCGGCGTCGCCAGGTGGCTGCAGCTTGTCGGCCCAGGCTTCGTCCACATAGCAGTGGCAGGTGGCGCAGGAGCAGCTGCCGCCACATTCGGCGACGATGCCGTCGATACCGTTGGCGGTAGCCCCCTGCATGATGGAGTCGCCGTTGAGCACATCGACGGTGTATTCAGTGCCGTCGGCTTCGATATAGGTAACGTAGGGCATTCTTATAAGTAGATGATGATGGTGTTGTGTACAGCGTCGCAGTTGATCAGGTCGACGCGCTTATGGTGGATCAGATAATCGCCGTCCACCCGCTTCAGGTCGTGGGTGTAGGTGCCGCCGAAAGCGGTCTGCCTGTCGTTGTAGTACATCAGGCAGTGGAAATTCGAGGCCACCCTGCAGGTACCCTCTGCATCGTTCTGATCTGTCACGCGGATATTGGAAATGATGTGGGAAGAACGCACCGGATAATCTTTTGACGGTGCGCGGGGGTGTTTCATGTTGCGGCGACGGACTTCCATCATTACCCGATCGTCGTAGAACAGGGATATATGATTGATGGGGTCTTGCTGGTCGGGTTTGACGGGCATCCAGTACGTGCCGTCTTCGGTGTAAAGGTTCATCCAGCTGTCCAGGTCGGCTTTGTCGAGGAACGAAGCTTCGGTGTACAGCAGCTGCTCGATGTCGCGGATCTGTTCGTTGCTGGTAACTATGCTGGTCACTTTACGCAGCCCCCCTCAGCATATAGTGCTGCCACGCTGCGTACTGAGTGCGTATGTCGAGGTCGCTGGTGCCTACGTTCGTGAGACGGTCACCCTGATCTTCGTCGTGGCCGTAGTTGCGGTGCATTTCCACCCAGTCACTGCCGGTGGATTGCAGACCCTGCTGAATGCGGAAGTAGGCGGTGAGGTCATCCGGGCCGACCATTGAGCCATTGGCGTTGATCAGGCGGGAGTACAGCAGGGTACGCTGCAGCAGGGAATCCGGTGCGCCTTTCAGACGGAACGACCAGGTTTCTATGATCGTCTTGTCCACCGCAACTGGGCGGACCACGCGGATGTTCTGGATCGCTGACTTGATGGTCAGTGACGGATAGTAGAGCGTGTTGTGTGTGTTGAAGGTGAGAATCTCCCGGGTACGTTGCGGGCCGTAGGCATCGAGCATGGCCTTTTCGTAGTTCGGGTCGACGCTGTAGTCGGCGTGGATACTGGTCTTGCCGCCATCGTAATGATGCCCGTATTTGAATCCGGTAATTCCCGAGGCTTCGAAGTTTTCGTAGGAAGCGCCGAACGGCACAATGATCTCGGCTTCGTCGCGCCGGGACGAGTCTTCCGGTAGTGTTTTGATGTAGTCCAGCGCCGAGTCGACCACCGACTGGTGGGTCACCATCGGGTGCATGGTGTCGTTCAGATTCTCCAGAAAAAGCTTCCAGTTGCACTCGTGCTCGTAGCGCAGCACACCGCCGGCAGCTTCCACTTCGCCTTCCGGCGCGCGGTCGCACAGGTTGTCCAGTACGTCGCCGGCGCCGCCCATCCAGGTGCGCAGCTCCGGCGGATCGGGATTGAGCGTGGCGAATACGAAGCCACGGTGGCTGGCGCTGATCAATGCCTGCATGTTGTATTGCGGGTCGGATTTGTCGAAACCGGTGCCGTCGTAACCGCCCAGGTTGGGTACGCCGGCAAGTTTGCCGTCGAGCCGGTAGGTCCAGCCGTGATAGCAGCAACGGAATGCGTTGACCGAACCGCAGGGCTTATCTACCAGCTTGGCCCCTTTGTGGCCGCAGCGGTTGTGCAGCACGTGCACCTGGTGCTGGCGGTCGCGAACCATAACCACGGGCATCTTGCCGTAGTTCAGAGTGACGTAGTCGCCGGGGTTGGGTACCTGGCTGGCATGACCGACATAGATCCACGCGCCGCCCCAGATGTGCTGCATTTCGAGATCGAATATCCCGGGGTCAAGGTAGATATTGCGGTGCAGGCGTTTGGGCTCCACCAGTGCGGCAATGTCGGCTGTCGTGTAGGTCATCTGTTTGTCCCTCGCTTGGGTTCGATCATAAGCGCTTGGCCGTATCGTTGCACTTTCTCGTCGATTGCCGCTGCGCTCGGTCAGTCCTGCAGGAGCTCGCCTTGTGCCAGCGCAATTGCCAGCGCCTGAGAAGGATCCGGTGGCTTGGCGTTGCGCCGCAACTCCAGCATCTCTTCGTTGTCGGCGGTGGCTTTGATCAGCGCGGCGTTGCGGCCGGGTTGATACTGGTTCGGCCAGGCCTGTTGCTCGTGGCCATAGTGGGCGGCGGCACTCAGTACCATGTGTGGTTCGTTCATGATCGGTCGACCCAGGGCGACGATATCGGTGCGGCCCGCGGCAACCAGTGTATTGGCCTGATCTGCGCTGCTGATGTTGCCGGCGACTATGGTGGGGATACCCACTTCGTTGCGTATCTGATCAGCGAAGGGAGCCTGGAACATGCGTCCGTATATGGGGTCCTCATCGCTGGTCACCTGCCCGGTAGATACGTTGATGATGTCGGTACCGTTGTCTTTGAGTAGTTGCGCTGCGCGCAGCATATCCGCTTCGCTGAGGCCGTCCTCCACCCAGTCGGTGGCGGATATGCGTACCGACACTGGTTTGTCGGCGGGCCACGCATCGCGTACGGCGCTGAGCACTTGTAAGGGGAAGCGCATACGTGCGTCGATCTCACCGCCGAACTTGTCCTTACGCTGATTAGTCACCGGACTGATGAAGCCGCTCAGCAGATAGCCGTGGGCCATGTGTACTTCGACCATATCGAAACCGGCGGCGTCGGCGTGTGCAGTTGCGTGCACGAAGTCGTTCACGATGCGATCCAGTTCGTCGGCCGTAGCTTCGCGCGGTACCGCACTGTGTGGCAGGTAGGGTAGCGCAGATGGCGCGAGGATTTGCCAGGCCCCTTCTTGCAATGGCTCGTCTATGCCGCCCTGCCAGGGAATGCAGGTGGCGCCTTTGCGGCCTGCGTGACCGATCTGGGCGCAGAGTCTTGCGGAACTGTTGGTGTGGGCGAAATCGACGATACGCTTCCAGGCGGCGGTCTGTTCATCACTCCAGATACCGACGCAGCCGGGGGTAATGCGTGCTTCGGGTGAGATACAGATCATCTCGGTGTTGAGTATTCCCGCTCCGCCGATCGCGCGGCTGCCGTAGTGCACCAGGTGCCAGTCCGTGGGTAGGCCATCCTCTGCGCAGTACTGACACATGGCGGAAAGCTGAAAGCGGTTTGCCACGCGCATGTTGCCGATTCTGAATGGCTGGAACGCGGGTACGGTCGGTTGGTCGCAGTCGATATCGGCGAAGCCGGTGGCTTCGGCGGTGTGCCGGGCGAACCATTTGTCGACGCCGTCTACATAGCCGGCATCCCGCAGACGCAGATTGTCGTAGGTGACGCGCTTTGAGCGGCACATCATGTTGAAGGTGAATTGTTCGGCGCATTGTGCGGCCGCGTAGCGGTCGATGTGTTCGAACCAGCCCAAGCTGACCACAGCGGTACGCTGCAGGCGGTCGGCTTCTTCCTTGCGGCGGGCCTGGTAGAGTTCCAGGGCGCCATCAACCGTATTGCCGGCATCGGCAAAGCACTGCGCCAGGCCGATGGCGTCTTCCATGGCCAGTTTGGTGCCGGAACCGATACTGAAGTGTGCCGAGCGCACGGCGTCGCCGAGCAATACCATGTTTTTGTAATACAGGCGTTCATTGCGAACCACCGGAAAGGTGCGCCAGGTCGATCGATTGGAGATCAGCGGGTGGCCGTCGAGGTCGTCGGCGAACACGCCTTCACAGAAGGCCCTGGTGTGGTCCTCAGTGGCATCTTGCAGGCCTGCTTTGCGCCAGGTGTCTTCGCTGCATTCGACGATCCAGGTGGTCATGCCGGGTTCGTATCCGTAAGCGTGGGCCCAGAACCAGCCGTGCTCGGTGTGGCGGAAGGTGAAGGTGAAATCGTTCAGGGGCCTGCTGGTTGCCAGCCAGCAGAACTTGTTGGCGCGCCAGTCCATGGTCGTGCCGAACTGGTCCTGGTAGGTGCTGCGGATCATCGAGGTGAGCCCGTCGCCGGCAACGACCAGATCGTAGTCATCCAGGTTCAGCTGATCGAGATCTGTAATGTCGGTGCCGAAGCGGAGGTTCACACCGAGTTCGTCGCAGCGATCGTGGAAGATGTTGAGCAGCCTCAACCGAGACATACCACAGAAGCCATGACCCTCAGAGTGAATGGTCTCACCGTGGATCCTGGTATCGATGCCGCCCCAGTAAACGAACTGCTCGACGATGCGCTTGTAACTTGGCGCATCGGCGTCCAAGAACCCGCGCAGGGTTTCATCCGAGAACACCACGCCGAAACCCCAGGTGGAGTCGCGCTCGCCCCGCTCGATGACCGTGATGTCATGGCTGGGGCCCGCCTTCTTCATGAGAATGGAGAAATACAGTGATGCGGGGCCACCGCCGAGACAGAGAATCCTCATGGGCCGTGCTCGATGAATATCAGAGATTATTAATGTAATAGATTATTATTTGACATGTCAAATAACTGCTGGAAGGAAGATGCGCCATACCGCGCATGACATGTGGGTGCAGAAATAGCATCATTGCGCCAAACAAGACAAAGCGTTCTGTGTTCAGGTATGGCGAATCGTGAGGAATTGTCTCTGCGGCTGTGGATTCAGATCGTGCGGTTAGCCAATGGGCTGCAGAAGGATGTTGACCGGCGCTTGCGTAAAGAATTTGGCCAATCCTTGGCGCGCTTTGACGTGCTCTCACAGCTGGACCGGATCGACGGTCATGAAATGCCCGTCGGTCAACTCTCGGCCAGCCTGCTGACACCCAACAATAACATTACCCGCCTGCTTGATCGCATGGAGCGGGACGGACTCCTGACACGTGCCCTGAGCGAATCGGATCGGCGCAGCTTCAGGGTGCGTGCCACCGACGAAGGGTTGCGGGTGTTTCGCGCCATGGCGGACGAAAACAGAGAGTGGATCGCGCGCGCGTTCGAGGGGCTGGGCGCTGAACGCATGGATGCGCTGTCTGGTGCGTTACGCGACGTGGAACCTGACATTCAGTAGAGTCGCCGGGTCGGTGGCATGGGATCTATGGCCGCCTGACGGAGAATTCTCCGAAAAGCGTCAGTCCGGTAATCGCGCTCTGTTCAGATATCTAAGGCTCGAGAAACTTCAGGACCGCATCGTTGAAGCCCGCGGCGGCTTCGATGTTGACTGAATGGCCGCCCTGCAGTTCAGCCGTCTGCAGATCCGGATACCGCTTTCGCAGTTTCTGCGCGTTGGGTTGAAAAGCCTTTTCGTAAACGCCGTTGGTCAACAGCACGGGTTGGGTCAACTCACCCAGTAAATCGAAGCTGTGCAGTTGCCCGCCCAGGCTGCCGCCCAGCCGAATGGCGGTTGGTGTCATGGCATCGGCTTTTTTGACCAGCGCCTGCTTGACCTCTTCGGGAAAGCGTCTTGCATGAATGGGGTGATAGGGCAGCTTGCGCAGATCGGGATCCGGGTCTGGTGGTGTTCGCTGCGGACGTTGCTGCTCACTGTCGAGGGATCCGAACGCCGAACGGGAGTTGGTGACGATTACCGCAGTGCATTGATCCGGGCAACGCATGGCATAGTTGACCACCAGGCCTGCCCCGTAGGATTGACCGATGAGCGCCCAGCGCTCAATGTCGAGTTCGGTTCGTATGTTTTCGAACTGGGCGACATAGGTGTCGACGGTGTACGCCTGCGCATCATCGGGTGTCGGGGAGTTGCCGTGTCCCCAAAGCTCGACGGTCACCAGGAAATGTGACTGCGTCAGCGCGTCACGATTGCGCAGCCACTGATCGTTACAGGACATGAACCCGTGCAAGGCCATGATGGGTGGGTTGGCGGGATCGCCAAAGGTCTCATAGGCAAGATTCATGAAGTCTGTGTCTGGCGTTGTTTTGCGAGTTGCTCGACGATGGATTCGTGGTCCGCGCGGTTCATTTTGCACTGCACCGTAAACAGCACGCTGAAAACTGCAAAACCCGCGACGATTGGGCCGTACAACATGGCCAGGTTCGCCAGGGTTTCCGGAGGAATGTCTGCAGCGCTGCGGATATGTTCACCTCGTGGCCAGTTGATGACGTCCAGGCCAACCCCGGCGATGAACGAACCGATACCGGAAGTGGTTTTGGTGGCGAAGGAACTGGCGGCGAAGAAGATGCCTTCCTGGCGCTTGCCGGATGTCAGTTCGTGCTGGTCTGCGATATCCGCCACCATGGAACTGAAGCTGACCAGAGACTGGGCGCTGGCAAGACCCTGTATGAATTTGATGCCGGTCAGCGTCACGGCGAGAAGGTCCGCGTCGTTCTCCGGGAACCAGCCGACAAAGCGCAGCAGTATCGGTACGATCTGACACAAAGACCAGCCGACAATGCCGATGATTACCCCGGTACGTTTGTTGAAATTGCGGTGCAGCGCCGGGGTCATCATGGTACCCACCATGATGCCGACCGGGTAGAGCAGCATCAGCACCAGTTTTTCGTCAGAGTCCAGTGCCCAGAAATACTCGAACATGTACAGGTTGAGGGCACCGTCGACGCCGACCATCATGAAAATGAGCAGTGCGCCGGAAAACAGCCAAAGGAAAAAACGATTGGCCAGTGCGCCTTTGATCTCGCTGAACATGCGCATGACAATGCGTGCAGCGGCAAGCTTCTCCTGCTGGGGCGGTACCGGCGGCAGAAAAGGTATGCGGTTACGTGTGCCCCACCCCGACCAGACGATGGTAATGAACATGCCGAGGCTGAGCAGCAGCGCAAAGGGGGCGTAGCCGGCCACGTTGAATTGTCCGCGCGGGAATTCCGGAGTATCTGCGAAAAACCAGCCGAAACCGACGCCATATGCCAGCAGATAACCTACGAAGCCGAAGAAATAGCGATAGGACACCACCTGGGTCCGTTCCACATAATCTTCCGACAGCTCAGCGCCCAGGGCGATGTGGGGGACGTGGTAGAGAGTCATGGCGGCTCTGGTCAGCACGATGGTGACGGTCAGCCACAGAAACAGACTGAATTCAGACAGTCCGATGGGCGGGGCGAACAGCAGATAAAAAGCGATGCCCAGCGGCAGAGCGGATGCGTACATGAAAGGGTGCCGGCGACCCTGGCGGGAATGCCAGTTGTCTGAAACCGAGCCGGCCAGCGGATCGGTAAAGGCATCGAAGATCAGCGCGATAGCCAGCGCCAGCCCGGCCCAGGTGCCGGACAGGCCCAGGACCTGATTGTAGTAGAACAGCACAAACGTACCGAGGGAGGCGTTTTTCAGTCCCTCGGCCACCTGGCCTACGCCATAGGACAGTTTGGTGGGGAAAGTCAGTGGCGGTGCTGTTGGCAAGGGGTCACGTAGAGCGAGTTGGTATCGGACTCAATGTCCCATAGATATCAAGGTGTGCCAAGTAGGGCGGCCAGGAGAATTGTGTGTGGGCGGGGAGCCGGACGAGGCATCTGATGCCCGCTGTCAGAATTCCGGGCTGGCGCTGTTGCGCGAGCCGTTGTGCGGGGTGGAACTTCCATCGAAGCTGCCGACGTTGCCGCAATAGCATCACGCTCTGGACAACGCTGCGGATATCCCGGCATGATTGGTGCGGGAAAGGTGTTAGAGACGAGTCTGGAGGGAAAACATGAAGCTCACCTGGTTTCATCTGCAGGGGTATCGGGAACTGCCCGATGATTTCGAAAAACGCCACGAGAGTGTCTGGGTAAACCCTCCTACCAATGAACTATGCGATCCGCAGAAAGTATCCAGATTTCTGAACTGGAATCTGGATGAGCTGGATTATGCCGCCGGCCTTGGCTACGACGGTGTAGGCACCAACGAACACCATCAGAACGCCTACGGATTTCCGGTCTCGCCCAATCAGACCGGCTACTACCTGGCCAAGAGCACTCAGGATGTGGCCATCGTCATTCTCGGCAACACTTTGCCGATGTATAACCCGCCGCTGCGTTCGGCGGAGGAGTTTGCTTACATCGACTGTTTGAGCGACGGCAGGCTGGTGGCCGGTATGCCAGTGGGTACGCCGATGGACGTGGCCCATTGCTATGGCATTACCCCTACCGAAGTTCGGCCGCGTTATTACGAGGCCCATGACCTGATCAAGCGAGCCTGGACCGCGCAGGAGGAATTCCTTTTCAATGGCCGTTTCACCAAGCTGGGCCTCGTCAACTTGTGGCCTAAACCGATTCAGAGCCCTCACGCGCGGGTGTGGCTGGCCGGGGGCGGCTCGGTAGAAACCTGGGATTTCGCTGCAGAGAACGATTACCTGTACAGCTATCTGAGCTTCAATGGCCGTGCAGCTGCCAAGCCCCTGATGGATGGCTTCTGGGAGGTCACCGAGAAAAACGGCCGCGACGCCAACCCGTTCCGCGCAGGCTTCGCGCAGATCGTGATGGTTGGCGAAACCGACGCGGAAGCCGAAAAACTCTACCTGGAACACGCCCGCTACTTCTACTCCAAGTCACTGCACGTTGCGCCGCACTTCGCCATGGTGCCGGGGTATTCCACCCAGAAGTCCATGAAGGCCGCGGTTAAGCGCGCATCATCTGGCGCCGCGGTTAATCCGTTCGCCAGCGTGGAAGGCATCAAGAACGTGAGCTGGAAGCATCTGGTAGATGAATCGAAAAAGGTCATTGGCGGCAGCCCTGCCACGGTAGTGGATCAGATGAAGGAGCTGGCCGCGGATCTGCGTGTAGGACATGTGGTGTTGCTCATGCAGCTCGGCTCCATGGACCATGAGCTGACCAAGTACAACACGCGCCTGTTTGCCGAAAAGGTACTGCCACACATCCGCGATATCTGGGAAGAAGAGTGGACTGATCACTGGTGGCCGCAAGGCGCCAAGCGCCCGACCCTGTCAGCCAACGCCGACACGCCCAGAGCGGTGGCCTAGGGGGCGTATCATGCAGAGCGAACAAATTGAAGTAACACTGGCCAGCGGGCAGATTGCACGAGTGACCTGCGCAGGAGAGGGACAGCCGGTGGTGTTTCTGCACGGCAGGCTGGGTTGCAGGTGGGATGCTTACCTGGATGGCCTGGCGCAGAACTATCGCGTGTATGCGCCGTTGCACCCCGGTGTGGCAGACGAAGACGAACTGGCCGCATTCGATTCCATCAGCGATCTCGTGATGTACTACGACGACCTGTTTGCCGCGTTGCAGCTCGAAACGCCGACCCTTATCGGTCACTCGTTCGGCGGCATGGTAGCCGCGGAGTATGCCGCCTGGTTTTCTGACAAGATTGCCCGCCTGGTGCTGATTGATTCTCTTGGTCTGTGGCGTGACGATGAACCTGTGGCCGATATCGATGCGACACCAACGGCCGATGTGCCCGGGGTCATGTTCAGCGACCCCGGCAACGATAACGCGGCGCCCTACATAGCGTTGCCTGAAGACCCTATGGAGCAGGCAGGCGTTATGCTCGAACGTGTGGCGGTGATCGCCGCAACCAACCATTTCATCTGGCCGATTCCAGATAGGAATCTGCGGCGCCGTCTGTATCGCATCAGCGTGCCTGCACTGGTGTTATGGGGCAGCGCCGATGGTTACGTACCGGTATCCTATGCCGGTGAGTTCGCGGAAGGGCTGAGCGACGCTACCCTGCAGGTGCTGGATGGCGCGGGACACTTCGCCCAGTTGGAGCAGATTGAACAGGCGCTTGCCGAGACGGCTGGGTTCATTTCATAAGCAATACGCAGGCAGGAGCAAGACATGGCAACGACATCGCTGATCCGGCTTCCATCAAGGCGGCGGTGAACAGGGTGGGACAGATGCTCGCCATCGACTGGCATGACGACCCGGTCACCGTCACATTGATGCTTCCCGGATGGGTGCAGACAGATATGGGCAAGCGCATGCCTGGTAGGGTCCTGATTTTATTCGGAGTAGCACGTGATGACCAGTGACCAACAGGGCATGACCCTGGATGAAGCCGTATACAACTGCAGGGCCATGCGGCGTCTGCAGAGCACTCAGGTGCCCGACGAACTGCTGATCAAGCTCATTGATGGGGCCAACCAGGCGCCATCGGGTTCTAACGCTCAGCGCGCCCGCTGGATCGTGGTGCGGGATGCGCAGCAGAAGCAGAAGCTGGCGGATCTGAATCGCGAGCATGCCGAACCCTACATCCGCCCCAGCCTGGAGAACCCGGCCAGCGATGCGCAGCAACGAATGCTGCAGGCGGTGGTCTGGCAGATGGATCACATGCACGAGATTCCGGCGCTGATCGTTGCCTGTATCGACTATGGCGAACCAGTGGAAGGCCTGGGCGTTTATCGGCAGGCAGGGTCGATTTGGCCGGGCATTCAGAATCTCCTGCTGACTGCCCGTTCGTTGGGCCTGGGTGCGGCGCCGACGACTCTGGCCCTGCGTGATCAGGATGCGGTGCGCCAGGCGCTGGATCTTCCCGATACATTCGCGGCGCTGTGTCTGATCCCGGTGGGATACCCTATGGGCAAATTCGGGCCGGTCACCCGCAAACCCCTGGAGCATGTCATGCGCTTCGAGCGCTGGAGTTGATGCCGGCGATCCTTGCGTGGTGCATTGCACTCAATGAGCAAGTCGGTTACAAACAGCCGGGTTAGAGTCTGGAGTTGAGTAGATGTTAAAGCACAGTTTAATGGTAATCAGCGGGCTGGTCGCGGCACTGGTCGGCCCGCTGGCAGTTGCTGCGACCGACTTGCACCCTGAAGTCAAATCCGCACTGGAATACGCAGTCCCGGAAAATACCTGCAGAAAGCCCAGGGGCAGCGAAGACCTTAGAAGCGTTTCCGCTCCGACCCAGAGTTCCGGCAGTCTGAATGTATTTGAAGGCAGCAATACGGGCGATGTCAGCGAGATCGACAGCTACACCCGCAAGCGCATAGCCAGAAAGGAAAAACGCTGGAAGAAATGCGTCGATGAGTACAAACAAGATCTGCTTGCGGACATGGAGCGACTCAAGAGTAGTGCTCAGCACGGGTTGACCCAGGAGCAGGCGAACAAGATTCTTACCAATATGGCCCGCATTCAGGAAGCGTACATGAGTGCCCCCGGTTAGGAGCAACCGCGGCCGGCCGCCCAGTTATGCATCTGATCCATTTCAGAGTCCCTTTATGGATAGAGTACTGAACAGGCAGCCCCCGTCGTCAGCGCTGGCGATCGCGCCGCTGCTTACCGACATGGCGGCCGGTGCAGCCGCGGCGGACGCCAGCCGTTCACTGGCGCCGGAACTGATTGAAGCCATAAAGGCCAACCCCATCATGTCGTTTACCGCGGCTGAAGAGATCGGCGGTTTGAATGCCGCCATGGAAGCGGTGGCGTTGGAATTGGAGGCGAGCGCGGCGCATTGTGCTTCCACTGCATGGGTGCTGTGGAACCATTTGTGCACTTTTCACTTGTTCGCGGGCTTGTTGGGTCCCGGTAATGCGGAGTTTCTCAAAACAATCGTCGAAGCCCGTGAATGGGTGTGTTTCCCAGCAGGTGCATCCACGGCCATTCGCGGTACTCATCGGGCAGATCACGTACTGTTGCAGGGCAAGGCTGCGTTCGGCTCCGGCGGACGTTATGCCGACTGGGCTGGCGCTTCTTTCATTGTGGATGAACCGACTAAGCCGCGCTTTGCGCTGGTACGGCTTGACCAACCCGGCGTGCAGATCGAAGCCGACTGGTATTCCATGAGTCTGCGGGCCAGTGCCACCGACACGCTCTACTACCACGATGCGGTGGTATCTGCGGACAACGTAGTGGACTTCCCGTTCAAGTATCGTTTCAGCTTCCGTGACCCCGCGCGCCCGATGATCAGCGAACGCTATCGTGAGGACTGGGTGGGTCTGTCGGACCTGTGGCTGGCCATGATGGCTGTGGGTGTTGTGCAGGCCAATCTGAACGATGTCTGTGCGGGTATTGCCGATCGCGTCGCCATCATGGGGGTCAAAGTGGCGGAAAGGCCGATGGTGCAGGTCAATCTCGGTCAGGCCCAGGGCAATGTGAACGCCGCGCGGGACACTGCTATGGCGGCCTGCCGGGCCGCCGATGAACGGGTCGCCGGGGGGCGGATCCCGGACGAGGCGGATTATCTGGGCCAACTCTCCGCGGCGTCGACCGCACTACAGCTTTGTGCCGACGCCATGACCCTGCTGGTGCGTGTCATGGGCGGCAACGGGTTGCGTGAAGGCCCTGACTTCGAGCGGCGCTTGCGAGACTTTCAGGCCATGCCACTGCACATCAACGCGCATCAGGATCGCGTCAACGAAAGTGTTGGCAGATATCTTGTGGGTCTGGGTGTCGAAAACCCTTTCTAGTTCGACCAGAACGATCGCCGAGGCGCTTGCAGCGCTCAATTGAGCCGGTCTGGCGCCCCTCGCAGCAGTCGACCGGGCATGGCGCCGGTGTGCTCGCCGTCTGCATAAGTGATCTCGCCGGCGCACATGGTCCAGCGGTAACCCTCGGCTTTCTGAATCAGGCGTTTACCGCCGGCGGGCAGGTCATACACCATCTGCGGCGGCTGCAACTTGAGAGTATCGAAATCAATCAGATTCAGGTCTGCTTTGTAGCCGGGGGCAATGACGCCCCGGTCGTTCAGGCCATACATCCTTGCAGAGTCCTGGGTCAGCTTGTGTACCACGAACGGTAACGACATCAGCGGACCGCGCGTCCGGTCTCTGGCGAAGTAGCTGAGCATATAGGTGGAGACGCCGGCGTCGACCAGCACACCGCAGTGAGCCCCGCCATCAGACAGACCGAACACGCTTTGCGGATTTTCTATATTGGCGCGCTGGGCTTCGAGGTCGTCGCCATAGCCGCGGAAAAATACCAGCAGATAGCGTCCCTGGGCAAAGGCGTCCATGATCACTTCCAGGGGATTGAGGTCGTTGGTGTTGGCGATTCCGGCAATGGAGTCCTGATGGCTCGGTTCATAGGAGAGATCGTCATCCATCACGTAAATGTGATCGTAGTCGTTCATGAAACGCACCGCATCTTTGTTGCGGGGCAGAATTGCTTCTTCGCTGAGGACGCGCTGCCGGAATGCCGGATCGCGCAGCGCCGCCTGTCGTTGTTCCAGCGGCAGCTGCTGTATCTCCCGGTAAGCCATGTGCTGTCGCATCGGGTTGATAGTGCCTTCCAGTGACATGAGTATGGACGCGGGTCGCGCGCCGACCTGGGGACGCAGGGTGAGGCCGTCTTCCGCGAGTCTGCTCCCCAGATCCCAGAGTTTGCCCTTGCCGGAAGTGGCCAGAGTCGTAATCGGCCGTCCGGTGGCGCGCACGATATGCTCGATCCAGCTGAGTTCTTCGTCGTCCTCCAGGTGATCGGAGATGATTTCGATGGTGCCGTGGTCGAGCCCGGCAAAGGCGTCACCGATGGCGCACATCTCCGCCGCAGAGGCATTGGTGCCCGGGACCAGGTTGCCGTGGCGGTCGAGATGGCCGTAGAAACGGGAAGTGGAGAAACCCAGCGCGCCGGCTTCAAGCCCCTGGCGGGTCAACTGCTGCATCTGTTCCATGTCTCGCGGTGACGCATCATCGTAGCAGCGATCGCCCATGACGTAGTGGCGCAGGGCCACGTGCGGTACCTGGGTGCCGATATCCATGGTGTACGGCGTATCGATGGCATTCAGGTATTCCTCGAAGGACTCCCAGCCCCAGGGAATGCCGTCGTGCAATGCGGTGCCGGGTATGTCTTCGACGCTCTCCATGAGGCTTACCAGTTCACCTTCGGTACCTGGGCGAACCGGTGCGAATCCTACGCCGCAGTTGCCCATGACCACGGTGGTCACGCCGTGCCAGCAGCTTGGCGTGACCTGTTTGTCCCAGCAGACCTGGCCATCGTAATGGGTGTGAATATCGACAAAGCCGGGCGTCAGCAGATGGCCTTCGGCATCAATGGTGTCGGAGCCGTAAGGCAGGGTGCCGGTTCGGTCCACTTGCGCAATGCGGCCATCAGTCACGGCGACGTCGGCACTGAAGGCGGGTTGATTGGTACCGTCTATTACGCTGGCGTTTTTGATGATCAGATCGTACATGTTCGACGTGTCCTGAAATATCTGAAGTGGCAAATATGCCATACTGGCCGTTCAGATGTGAAAACAGTTGATTCAATCCATGCTGATATTGCTGCCGAGGCGGATCCTAGATTCAATGAGCCTGGTATGGTATGGCCGTGACGCGGCTTGGGATGCTGCTTGGATTGAAACGGCGATAGCGTGGTAATCGGATAATGTTGAAAGTCGGTGACAAAGCGCCAGATTTCGAACTGCGGAATCAGCAGGCAGAACTCGTCAGTCTCGAGGGCCTGCTGGCGGAAGGGCCGCTGGTGCTCTATTTCTACCCCATAGACTTTTCTCCCGTATGTACCGCGCAAACCTGCGCCATGCGCGATAGGTATGAGGGTGCATCTGTGCAGGGTATACAGATCGTTGGGGTCAGTCCTCAGGGCGTGGAAAGCCACAAGCGATTTGCCGATATGCACAGCGTGCCTTTTCCGTTGTTGGCGGACCCTGGCAAAGAGGTGGTCAAAGCGTATGGGGTTGACGGTCTGTTCGGATTCGGAACCCGTCGCGCGACTTTTCTCATCGGTACTGACAGGATCGTGAAAAATCGCGCGGTGGCCGACCTTACCGTGGGTGCGCATACTGACCTGCTGGAGTCGGTTGCTGAACAGACCGGCGCCTGATTTAATTCAGTACATACAGGAGATCACATGACTTTAGCGCTTCCTACAGCAGATGATTGGGCGGATGCCTGTGCGGCAGATGGTGAATTTCAACAGGCCTGCCGTTACTGGAATGGAGGTCTGAAGCTCAACATCGGCGATACGCAGCTCGGCATTACGCTGTCGGATGGCCAGGTGCGTGGCGGAGTACCCGTCGATGATGCCGGGGTCATCGAGTTCAGTGGCGATGAACAGGTGTGGGCAGACATGCTGGCTCAGGTGCCCAAGCGATTTCACAATGATGTGATGGCCAATATTTCTCAGGAGCAGGGCTTGAATCTGTCCGGTGATGCGGTGGTTCGTTCGCAGTACTATGCCGCGATCATGCGCGCGGTGGAACTGCTTCGGCCGGTACCAGACGACTACCCGCTGCGGCCAGGGGATACAGGGCATCCCGGCCGTATCGACATGCCGGTGGGGCGTTACGTTCATCTCGATCTGGGCGGCTACGATCACCGCATTTACTTCGAGGAGGCCGGCGAGGGGATACCGCTGCTCATGCAGCATACCGCCGGCTGCCATGGCAGCCAGTGGCGCCATCTGTTTGAGATGCCGGAGATTACCAGCCGCTTCCGGCTGATCGCTTATGATCTGCCTTGTCATGGCAAGTCGTTGCCGCCGGTCGAGCAGGAATGGTGGGCTGAAACCTACAATCTAAAGGGTGAATTTCTACGCTCGATTCCCGTAAAGCTGGCCGAGGCACTGAATCTTGATCGGCCGGTATTCATGGGGTGTTCGGTGGGTGGACTGCTGGCTCTGGACCTTGCGCATAAGCATGCCGACCTGTTTCGCGCCGTGGTGTCTGTAGAAGGAGCGTTGGAGATCGGTGGTTCGACAGCTGAACTGAAGGAGTTGTGGCACCCGCAGATCAACAACGAGTTCAAGGCCCGGCTCATGGACGGCCTGATGGCGCCGGCCTCACCAAAGGCGTACCGTAAGGAAACCAGCTTTGTGTATGCCAGCGGCTGGCCACCGGCGTTTCTGGGTGACCTGTACTACTACGTCGATGAATACAGTCTTCGCGGGGCTGCCGGCGAAATTGACACCAACAAGGTGGGCGTGCACATATTGAGTGGTGAGTACGATTACAGTGGTACCACCGAGCTCGGTCAGGAAGCCCACGAAGCGATTGCCGGTTCCACATGGGTCGAGATGAAAGACGTCGGGCACTTTCCCATGTCGGAAAATCCGGTTGCGTTTGCCGAGTACCTGTTGCCGATTCTGCAGAACATTTCCTAGCTATGCGTATCGGAGTTTCTTTGCCGGTCAGAGAAATGGCCGGCGATCTGAGTGCGATCAAAGACTTTGCTCAGGCTGCGGAAGAGCTGGGCCTGACTCATCTACGGGTTCCAGACCAGGTGATCCGTCCGGGTAACGCACATCTGCACGATCCGCTGATGCTGCTGAGTTACATTGCAGCGGTCACTGAAACAATTGAGCTGGTGCCCTCGGTCATAGTGCTGCCGGTACGGCAGACCGCCTTGGTTGCGCGCCAGGTCGCGGAGCTGGATGTACTGTCTTCAGGGCGCGTCCGGCTGGGTATCGGTGTCGGCGTCAGCAAGCCCGAGTACGATGCCATGGGGGTCGATTTCCACACCCGCGGCGCACGCTGTGACGAGCAGCTTGAGCTGCTCAATCAACTGTGGACCCAGGATAACGTCACCTTTACAGGGCGCTTCGACAGCGTCATCGAAAGTGGCATCAAGCCATTGCCGGTTCAACAACCCGTGCCAATCTGGGTTGGCGCGCGGGGTGTTCCTGGTGATGCAGTTGTGCGGCGCATTGGTCGGTGGGCCTCCGGCTGGTTTGTGCTGGCATCGCCGGAAGAATACCCCGAGGTTCGTGCTCGCATTGATGCGACGGCTCACTCGGCTGGTCGCGATCCTGCCGCTATTGGCACCGAAGCGGGGGTTGCGGTTGTGGGACCCCGCCAGGCGGAATGGCGTGATCGTGTCAGCAACTGGCATGACATTGGCCTTACGCACCTGTGTCTGCGTACTCTGGGTGGTGATATTGGCCTGCATGATCACATTCCGACGATGCGTGCAGCGGTCGAAGATCTGCCGGTCGCTCAGAGAGAATAGTTTGCAGCCGCAGTTGAAGAAGATCACTGTCAATGGAGCAGAGCTCGCCTATTTCGAAAGGGGCGAGCCCCGTCCGGACGCTGCAAGCCTGTTTTTCGTGCATGCCACCGGTTTCCACGCTCGTGTGTGGGACTATCACATTGAGGCGTTTCCCGAGCATCACGTGGTTGCACTGGAGCAGCGTGGCCATGGACGCAGTCAGAAGCTGGCTGTGCGGACCTGGCGCACCTTCGGCGAAGACCAGGCGGCCTTTGTGCAGGCCCTTGGCTTGTCACGGCTGATTGGCGTAGGGCATTCCATGGGCGCGCACGGCATGATTGATGGCGCCGCCCGCAGCGCCGCGTTTGATCGATTGTTATTGCTGGATCCCACCGTTGTGGCGCCGCAAGCATATGCAGCGGAATATGCGGACGCGGTTGGCGACGAATTGCATCCGGCATCGAAACGGCGTAACCACTTCAGTTCGGCCGACGATATGGTCGAGCGCATAGCAGACAAAAGCGCATTTCCACTGTTTCACCCGCGTGTATTGCGTGACTATTGTGAATTTGGCCTGGAGCCGGATCCTGCAGGCGGCTTCCGGCTGGCGTGTCCTCCGGAAGTGGAAGCACGGGTGTATATGTCCGCTCGCAGTAACGGCGCTGTCTACGACAGCGTTCGCGCGCTGGATATTCCTGTCACTGTGGTGCGAGCCAGATTGCCTGACCCTGGAGTGCTGCACGATTTTTCATCGTCTCCCACCTGGCCGGGCCTCGCTCAAGAGTTCCCTGACGCCCGGGAACTGCATTGGGCGGATTGCACCCATTTCATACCCATGCAGCGGCCCGACGAGGTCATCGAACTGATCGCCGACCAGATTTCCGATTGGTAAGCCAGGGCGTCAGCTGGGGTCTCGGATATTCCTCATTCAGGGGGTTGCCCGGTATTGAATTGCCCTCTTTATGCTGCCGTGGCGATGCTCGGTGGGGTAGCATAGGGTTGGCGAAGCACCTCAGACTTGGAGCTGAAAATGAGTGAACTGGCGCAGTTCCGGGCGGAAACCCGGGCATGGCTGGAGGAGAATTGCCCAGCCGGTGCAAAGGGCCCTGGCGTGATACCCATCGGTAGCTCAACGATTGAACTGGATGCGGATACGCGCCTGTGGCTGGAACGCATGGCGGAGCGCGGCTGGACTGTGCCCACCTGGCCTAAAGTATACGGCGGTGCTGAACTGGGTAGAGAGGAATACCAGGTTCTCATAGAAGAACTGAAACGCATCAATGCCCGTACACCATTGACCGGCAGAGGCGTGAACTACATAGGCCCCACGATTCTGGAGTTCGGCACCGACGAGCAGAAAGCGAAATGGCTGCCCCGCTGTGCGCGTGGTGAGGGCGCCTGGGCCATGGGGTATTCCGAACCGGGTGCGGGGTCCGATCTGGCTGCGTTGAGCACCCGCGCCGTGCGTGAAGGCGACAACTATATTCTCAATGGCTCGAAAATCTGGACCAGCGATGCCACCAATTGCGACTACATCTTTGTGCTGGCGCGCACTGCGCCTGACAAGCCTAAACACGAAGGTATCAGTCTGCTGCTGGTGGATATGGCTCAGGACGGTGTGAAAGTCTCGCCCATACGGTTAATTTCCGGTGCTTCGCCCTTTTGCGAAACTCACTTTGATGATGCCGTCGTGCCGGTCCAGGACCTCATTGGCGGTTTAGACAATGGCTGGACCGTGGGTAAACGGCTGTTGCAGTTCGAGCGTTCTACCCATGCGGGCATAAATATTTCCGGTTCCCAGGGCGGGCGCGTGGAAGAAAGTCATATGCCGGACCTCGTGCGCGGCTGCACAGGAGAAGACCGCGGCAGAATTGCCGACCATGCCTTGCGCGGCTGGCTTACGCGTTATGAGATGAACACCCACGCGCAACGCATTACCCAGCGGCGTGCCATCGAGGAAATGCAATCCAGAGCGCCCGGATTCACCTCATCGGCGGTGAAACTGTCAAATGCGCTGAATATTCAGGACGGCGATGAGCTGATGGTAGCGGCCATGGGCAGCCAGGGCTTGCAGTGGGATGGTGACGCGGCAGACGCCGAGCAATTGGCGAGGTTGAAAAAGTGGCTGTATCAGAAGGCGCTGACCATTGCCGGGGGCACCAAGGAGGTGCAGCTCAACATCATTGCCAAGCGGGTGCTGGGGCTGCCGGATTGAGCGGGTTAAGGTACCGGGCAATAAAATTCATTTAACACAGGGGATGATTTAATGCAGACAGTCAAACTGTACGGCGTACCTTTTTCGCAGCCGGTTCGTGCGGTGATGTGGTCGATGCTGCTCAAGCGCAAGCCTTTCGAGCTGATTTTGACCAATCCAGGTTCCAAGGGTGATAACGGCAGCCGCAATGCGGCTTATCTCGCGAAGAACCCTACCGGTACCATTCCCTGTCTTGAAGAGCCTGATAACGGTTTCACGCTGGGGGAGGCGCACGCCATCATGACCTACATGGCGCGTACTGAGGGCTGGCACGACCTGTACCCGGAAGATGAGCACGCCAGGGCCCACATAGATGCATTTCTGCATTTGCACCACCGGAATTTCCGTGATGCGTCCCTTGGTCTGGTCGCGCCGAAGATCCGCAAAGACTTGGACATTCCGGAGCTCATTCAGCAATCCGCCCAGCGAACCCTGACTGCGGCCCTGCAGATGCTGGAAGACCGGGTATTGTCTGAACATCAATTTCTGGTCGGCGAAACCCTGACGCTTGCAGATATGGGTGTTTATGCAGAAGTCGGCCAGCTCCAGCCACGCTTTACCAACGTATACGACTTTTCACCGTTTCCCAATGTGCAGCGCTGGCTCAAGGATATGACGGAAGTGGAATTTCATGATGTCGTGCATACTGCGTTGATCGAGCTTGGTGACATTTCGGTGGAAGCTCCGGATATGGAGACCATCAAGAATGCCAACAAGCGTGCGCTGCATGCGTTGAACGGGGCCCTTGCGGAGATCGCCTAGTCAGTGGCGAACTCACTTTCGTGCAGCCATGCGGCCTGACGGGGCGCGCGTTTGGTACGACTCCATTCCTCTAGCATCTCGTCGGCTACGGCTCGGGCGCGCTGTCGGTCTGCGTCTGTGCCCTTGTCCACTGCGAACTCGAGCCGGTGCCCGTTCGGATCAAAGAAGTAGATCGAATCGAACAGGCCATGGTCGATGGGTCCCAGTACGTCCAGTCCATGTTCTTCCAGGCGGAGCTTGGCTTCGTCGAGTTCCTCTATTGTTTCCAGTGAGAAGGCAATGTGCTGCACCCATTCCGGTGTATTGGGGTCCCGGCCCATTTGCGGAGAGTTGGGTAGCTCGAAGAATGCCATGACATTGCCATTGCCGGCGTCGAGAAATACGTGCATGTAGGGGTCTGGTTCCTTGGTGGACGGTACCTCGTTCTCGGCGAATGCCAGCAGATAGTCCATGCCCAGTACATCCCGGTAAAACGCCACTGTTTCCCCGGCATCGTTGCAGCGATAAGCCACATGGTGGATCTTTTTGACTTTCATGTTTCCTCCTGGTGTCGGGCTCAGGCCAGCAATGACACTATGATTCTACCGAACCGGCGTCAGACATGAGACCGGGTCGCTCATCGCGGTGGAAACCGTTGAAAGTGTGTCCGTTACGGGCTGAGCCTGGCCGAAACAGAAAACTGCTGGCCCCATTATGAATGCCGCCATCTATGCGAAAGTCTGCGCCGGTGATGTAGCTGGCCATGTCTGACATCAGAAACACCACCATGGCGGAGACTTCCGCGGCGCTACCATGGCGACCCAGAGGAATGGTCCTGGCCACGTCGATCAGTGCCTGCCAGTCTTCCTCCGGGTAGCGCTCCAGGCCGGTGGTGGCGATGAAGCCGGGTATCACGCAGTTCACCCGGACCCCGTCGCGGGCCCACTCGGTGGCGGCGGTTGCCGTGAAGTTGGACAGCCCCGCGCGTGCGGCGCCATTGTGGCCCATGCCCGGCATACCCCGGTGCCAGTCGGCGCCGATGTTGACGATGGCGCCACCGTGCTCACGCATGCACTGGCGGTAAACTTCCCGGGCCACCAGAAAGTAGCTGGTGAGGTTGTTGTGTAATACGGCGTTCCAGCCATTCAGGCTGAGATCTGACAACCTCGACGGAAACTGTCCGCCGGCGGCGTTCACCAGGCCCTGCATGGGTCCATGCTGTTCCACGACGGTGCCGACCAGATCGATGACCGCCTGTTCGTCGCGCAGCTCTACGCTGTAGCATTCGAGTACGCGGCCGCCGTCTTCGGTGATTTCACGTGCGGTGCGCTGCAGCTTTTCTTCACTGCGCCCGGCGAGCACCAGTTCGGCACCCAGGCTCGCCAATTCATGGGCAATACATCTGCCCAGGCCACCGCCGCCGCCCGGTATTAAAATGTGCTGCCCTGCGAACAGATCTGCGCGAAACCCTGATTGGTAACCTTGCATTGCTGGCTCTCCTACGTCTGCAGGTGCATGATACAACCGTTGGCAGAGACATGAGGGGTAAAACAACATGGCTGACCATGCAAGACCGGATACCGTGCGGCTGCAGCGCATCAGTAAGGCATTCTGGGAATCAGCCGCGCTGATGAGCGCCGTAGAGCTTGGTGTTTTTACCGCAATCTCTAATGGCGCCAATACCATTGAGCGCACCGCCGAGGCGGTGCATATAGAGCCGATCAACGCCGAGCGATTGCTGACTGCGCTGGTGGCCATGGATTTGCTCAGCCGTGACGGTGACGTGTTTGCCAATGCGCCGGACGTGAATCGGTTTCTGGTCGAAGGTGAGCCCACCTATGCTGGCCCATGGATGTTGTTCGGCAAACCGCGCTGGGATGGTTGGGGCAGGTTAACGGAACATCTGCGAGTGCGTAGCGATGAGCAGCGCAAGCTGGGTATGTACGATGAAACCTTCACCGTAGAGCGTGCCCGGGAATACCATGAAGCGACCTATTCCATTGGCATGGGCGCGGCGCGGCGTTTTCACCGGCAGGTGTCGCTGGCGGGGCGTCGCAAGATCATGGATCTTGGTGGCGGTTCAGGGTGTTACTGCATTGTCGCCGCCCAGACCTATCCTGATCTGAAGGCCGAGGTGCTCGATCTGCCGCCGGTGGTGGAAGTGACCCGCGAATTCCTCGCCGAGAATGGTGTTGAGCAAGCGGTCAGTGCAAGCCCCTGCGATTTCACCTCGGACCCGCTGCCTGCCGATGCGGACGTGGCGATCATGGCGTCGAACCTGCCCCAGTACAATCGTCGGATCATCGCCGACGTGGTTGAGCGCGTGTATGACGCGTTGCTGCCCGGGGGCGAGTTTCATCTGCTTGGAGAAATGATTAACTCAGATGGAGTAGGACCCCTGGCGCCGGCGTTGTGGGGCCTTTCCGAAGCCGTCAATCAGTCCACCGGCCTGGCGCACTCTGTTGCGGATTGTGAGGGCTACTTTCGTGATGCCGGGTTCGTTGATGTTGCGGCTCATGAGTTTATTCCTGAAACCCTCACGCGGGTTACCGGCATTAAGCCGGCAGCATAAACCTCTCGTAAGTCAGGCGGCCTGGGCGTGCCTGGCTCTGAACGAATCAGTCCCCCTCGATCCAGACGAAGTTCTGCTGATTCGGCATTGCCACGGCGGGCAATGTTGCCGAGTTCATTTCATCCTCGGCTTCGATCAGTCCGTTGAGATGCAGCAGGTATGCGGTTACGCCGTAAATCTCGTCGCTGGTGAGTGTGCCCGGATTGTTATAAGGCATAGCCCGACGTATGAAATCGAATACGGTGGTTGCGTATGGCCAGTAGCTGCCGACGGTTTTCACCGGTCGGGTAGTGCCCAGGGAGCCGTGACCACCGACCAACCTGTCATTGATGCCGTCGGCACCTTGTGGACCGTGACAAGCCAGGCAGTGCCGCTGGTAAACGGGTTCGCCGGTGCGGGCAGTGCCGTTGCCCGACGGAAGGCCCGAACCGTCGGGTAACACCGTAAGGCTGTGTGTCTGGGCCGCGGCTTCCGTCAGCGGTTGTCCAAGGCCGGGCGACTGTGCTGCGGCTTGGGTCGATAGGAGCAGGCATGCGAACACCATGAGTACCCGATTCAGACCGCGTTCTACCGCGGATGCGCCGCGCTGCGGTATCGGCAAATCAAACATAGACATTGCTCACCTCGCCGTTTGCAGCCACCGCCCAGGCCTGTATGCCGTTGTAATGATAAAAGGTACCCGGCGCGCGACCCTTCTGGACCTCGGCGCGGGTTGGCTGGATCGCGCCGCTTTCATCGGTCGCCCGGCTCAGAAGAATCGACGGCGAACCATCCCAGCGCCAGGCTGTGCGGAACCGGGTCATGCATTGCGGCAGAACGTGATCATCCAGTAACGCGTCCGCCCAGCTGCGACCGCCGTCGGCGGAGACTTCGACGCGCGCGATGCGGCCTGCGCCAGACCAGGCCAGACCACTGATCTGGTAGGGACCATGCTGGTGCAGGCTGAGCCCCGGTGAAGGGCTGGTAATGGTTGATTTCACACCCATGGCAAAGGTGAACTGGTGTACCGAGCCGTCATCCTGCAGGTCTGTATATTTCGATGTCTCGTCCTTGGCCATGGCCGGCTGGTCGCTGATGTGCAGCGCCCTTAACCATTTCACACTGGCGTTGCCTTCCCAGCCCGGCAGAAACAGGCGCATCGGGTATCCGTTGGCGGGGCGTAAGCGTTCGCCGTTCTGGTAGAGGGCGACGATGGCGTCGTCCATGATTTTGGCCAGGGGTACGCTACGGCTCATGGCGGCAGAATCGGCGCCTTCGGCAACAACCCATTTCGCTTGCGGTTTGACGCCCGCTTCGTCAAGCAGCACGTTGAGCGGCACGCCGCCCCATTCGCTGCAGGAGATCAAGCCGTGCAAAGCGGCGCAATCGGACTGTACGGGCTCGGGCATGAGTAGCGGAAAACTGTTGCCGGAGCATTCCAGAAACTGAATGCGCGACACCTTCGGGTAACGTTCCAGGGCGTCCAGGTCGAATGCCAGCGGTCGATCCACCAGGCCGTGAATGACCAGTTTGTGAACACCAGGGTCTATATCCGGCACGCCGCTGTGATGGCGTTCGAAATGCAGGCGGCTGGGTGTGATGATACCGTCCAGGTATTGCAGCGGGGTGCGGGAGGAGCCGCTCCCGGTGGTGCCTGTCATTGAGCCAATGCTGGTGCGAACCACATGAGATTCATGTGATGAAGGCGCCCCCGCCGGAGTCATAGGTGCGCCGGGCTGGCGCATCCACGCGGGTCGTTCCTTGGCTGCGGCGCCGGCGGTCAGCAGGCCGGCGGTAACCGCGGCGCCACCGCGCAGAAAGGCTCTGCGGTCGTACAGCCCGTTGCCCGCGGCGGGCGGTTCCGACGGAGGAATCGCTGACATAGATGCTCCCTGATGCTCTTGCCTGATGCGAACAAACTTTATCACACAAACCACGGGGCCTGTGGTCTTCAAGCCGGGAACTCCGTATGGTATCTGTGCCGCGCATCGCACAGTGTCACGCTGTATTGACAGGAGTACACCATGGCCTACAGCCTGGACATTGCCCGAGAAATCTACGTACCCAGGGAGATCGTCTGGGATCTATGGACACAGCCCGAGCACCTGCAACAATGGTACGCACCGTCCGCCGACTGTAGACGCGAAGTCCAGTTCGAACTCAATGTGGGTGGCCGCTACGGGTTATCATGGACCGGCACGGATGGCGTGACCTTTACCGAGCAGGGTGAGTTCATCGAATTTGAGGCGCCGGGTCAGTTGCGTTACACCATGGAATTCGATGAAACCTTCGGTGATGCCGCCCACACCGAATTGACCGTGACATTCACCGATATGGGCGGCAAGACCCGCATCGATATTCATCAGGAGGGTTATCCCACGGCGTCGATGCGGGATGCGCATGCCCAGGTTTGGCCGGCGTTTCTGCATCAACTAGAACACTATCTGTCAGCCATCTGAAACAGCAGAGCTTAAGGAGCTAAAGATGAACTACGATTACGTTTCCATAGACCGGCATGGATCGATTGCCATCGTTACGTTCGACCGGCAAAAGAATCTCAACGCCTTCGACGGCAAGCTGATTCTTGAGCTGACAGACGTGGCGCGATCCTTTCATGATGATCTGCAGACCCGTGCCGTAGTGCTGACTGGATCGAAGAACTATTTTTCCGCGGGCGCCGATATAGAAGACCTGGCCTCGCGCAACGCCACACCGTCCTCCGACATGGAGAAACGTCAGACCTACTTCCGCGGCGTGCGCTTGTGTGAAGCCTGGGAAGCGATGCCGCAGATCACCATTGCCGCTATGGAACGCCTTGCGGTAGGCGCGGGTGTGGCGTTGCCGCTTGCCTGTGACTGGCGCGTCATGGGCGAAAGCTGCTACCTGTATGTGCCGGAAGCCAAGATCGGCCTGAACCTGCAGTGGGGCGCGTTACCGCGCCTGATTAACCTGGTGGGGCCAGCAAGGGCCAAACGCATCTGTATTCTGTGCGAAAAAATGGATGCGGCGACGGCCCTGTCATGGGGCCTGGTGGAAGAAGTTGCACCGGATGGCGAGGCGCTGGAAACCGCGCTGGGGCTGGCCCAGGCAGCTGCCGAGATGCCCCAGGTCGCCGTGACCATGATCAAAGAAGCGGTTAACGCTACAGCTACTGCGCTGAACAAGGCGGTGAGCTTTGCAGATGCCGATCAGAGCCAGCTGACTGCGGGTACGCAGGATGCAATTGGTGCGCGGGATCGCTTCAACCGCAAGTAGCGCAACCCTCTGCACCATGCAGGTACAAAACCGTCAATGACGGTATAGTATCCGCTTTGGATTTGGGGGATATCCATGCAGCAACAACCGCTGGCCGGTGTCACGGTGCTGGATTTCGGGCAGGTTTACAACGGCCCATATTGCGGGTTTTTACTGGCCCAGGCCGGTGCGCGGGTAATCAAAGTCGAATCGCTGATAGGTGAAACCCTGCGTAGCCGGGGTCGGGCATCGGCGGCGAGTTATGCGTTTGCCATGCTCAATACCAACAAGCAGAGCATGACGCTCAACATCAAGTCCGCCGAGGGTCAGGGCCTGTTGAAGCGGCTGGTGCGCAATGTGGATGTGGTATTTGAAAACTTCGCACCGGGCACTATGGACAGATACGGCATTGGCGCAGAGGCGTTGCGTGCGGAGAATCCTCGTCTGATTTATGCATCCAGTACGGGTTACGGTACGGCCAAAGGCCCCTATCGCGAATACCTGGGCATGGACATTACGCTCCAGGCCATGGCTGGTGTCATGAGCATTACCGGAGAAGACGGCGGGCCACCTTTAAAAACAGCAGCCGCGTTTGCCGATTTCATAGCAGGCACGCACCTGTACGGCGCCATTGTCAGTGCGCTGTATGCCCGCGAACACTCAGGCGAGGGTGCCACAGTGGACATCTCCATGCAGGACTGCGTGTTCCCTACGCTGGCCACGGCATTGGGCTCTTACTATGTGGCCGGCGAACAGCCGCCCAGGGCGGGGAACAGACACCCGGGCAAGGCACTGGCGCCCTATAACGTCTACGAAGCTGCCGACGGGCACGTGGCCATTATCTGTATACGCGAAGGCCACTGGCGCAAAGTGTGCCAGGCCATGGGCGAGGGCGGCGCCGCGGAAGACCCGCGTTTTGCGACCATGCAGGATCGTGCTACCAATATTGATGCGGTAGACGAACTCGTCAATGCCTGGACGCGGGCGCGCAGCCGAGCGGAAATCACACGAATCATGCAGGACCACGGTGTGATATGCGCGCCGGTGAACGGGCTCGAGGATGTCCTCAACGATCCGCACATGGCTGCGCGGGGCACCCTCGAGCAGCGGCCTCACGCGGACTTCGGTCAGATTGCCCAGTTCCATACGCCGCTGCGCTATCGGGATATAGACCCGCCGGATTTCACCGGCCCACCAGAGCTGGGTGAGGCAACCGCTCATGTCCTGGCGGAACTGGCCGGCGTAGATGACGAGGAACTGGCCCGATTGAAAAACCAGGAGGCCGTGTAGCGCGGCACAAGAATATTTGAGCAGGAGCAGGCCATGAGTGATTTTGAAAACAAGGTTGTCGTGATTACCGGTGCAGGCGGTGGTCTGGGCAAAGCCCACGCATTGGAATTCGCCGCGCGCGGCGCGAGAGTGGTGGTTAACGACCTCGGCGGCAGTGGTGACGGTACCGGGGCTGGTGATATGGCGGACGAGGTAGTTGCGGAGATTCGTGCGGCCGGTGGTGTGGCCATTGCCAATAAGGCATCGGTATCTTCCCGCGAAGGCGCGCAGTCGATCATTGACGATGCGGTGGCGGAGTACGGTAGGGTAGATATTCTTGTCAACAATGCCGGCATATTGCGCGACAAGAGTTTCAAGAAGATGCCCATGGATGATTGGGATATCGTCATGGACGTACATCTGAACGGCTCGGCCTATGTTACTCATGCGGCGTGGCCCATCATGTATGAGCAGAACTACGGGCGTATTGTTTTCACCAGTTCGACGTCGGGTATATTCGGTAACTTTGGTCAGGCCAACTACGGCGCCGCCAAAATGGGCATGCTCGGCTTCATGAATGTGCTGGAAAAAGAAGGTCGCTCAAAAAATATCCGTGTGAATTGTCTGGCGCCGGCTGCAGCCACCCGCCTGATCAATACCATTCCCGGTCGCGACGAAGACCTCGACAACCCTGACCCGATGCGTCACCCGAAGCTGGTGACGCCGGCGGTATTGCTGATGTGCGCCGACGATGCGCCGACGGGCAGAGTTATTCTTGCGGGTAATGGTCGCTTTTCGTGTGCTGCGATTTTCAACAACGAAAACCTGCAGTTCGACGCTGATGTTTCGTATGAAGATCTGCTGGAAAAGAAAGATCAGCTACTCGATATGAGCGGCGCCCAGGAAGGGTGGTCATGGATGCGTGAGCGCATGGCCGAGCAGAATAACTGAGAGAATCTTAAGAGGAGATCGACCATGTCAGAACATCGTACCGCGAATTTCTATCTGGTTGCGGCAGGCGACTACCACGATATCGACTTTGCCCGGCTGGAGTTGCTGAAACTGTTCGCCGAAAACGCAAAGATACGCGTCACCGTGGCGGCGGATTATCACGATATCGAGGCCATTCAGGCAGCAGATGTGCTGGTGACCTATACGTGCAACCTCGTGCCCACTGAGGATGAGCAGGTCGCCTTACGGGAGTTCGTTGCCTCGGGCAAACGCTGGTTTGCACTGCACGGCACCAACGCGATTCTCAAGTTTCTCGACAGTGGCAAAGTGGACAGCCCGGAAACAGCGCCGATCCTGATGGAAACCCTGGGCACGCAGTTTCTCGCGCATCCGCCGATACAACCGTTTACCGTGCACATCTCTGACCCTGACCATGAGTTGGTCAAGGGAATCGAGCCATTCGAAACCGATGATGAGATATATCTGTGTCGCATTCACGGCGAATTGCATCACCTGCTGCATTCGCGCTTTACCGGCAGCGCCAGCGGTTTTGTGGTCGATGAATGGGACGAAGATGTTCCCCATCCGGTCTATTACATCAACAAGGTTGGCGATGGCGAGGTGCTGTACCTGAATCTTGGTCATTGCCGCAGCCACTACGACATGCAGCCTGTCGTCGACTATTACCCGAACATCGAGCGTTGCGCCTGGGATAAACCGGAGTTCTATGAGTTGCTGCGGCGGGGTATCGGATACTGTGCGGACCGTATTGTTGCGTAGCGCGCAACGATATCAGCCGGTGGCGATGATATTGGGGTCTTTCGGAGCAGGGTCCGACTGATCCTTATTGCGCACCGTATCGGCGATGCGCTGCATCGGGATCTTCAGCATTTGTTTGAGCTGTTCGCTGGCGCCGATGCGCTCCAGGGCTTCGTCCATACACAGCAGCCACTGATCCCGCTGGCGGGGGCCGATATGAAATGGCTCATGAGGGTCGGTCAGGCAGACGGTGCCGGTAATCGCCTGATATACCGGCGGGCCGCCCATCCAGCCCACAAGATAGCTGGTCAGCTTGGAGCGGATTGGACCCAGGTCGTCACCATGCATGGCGCGAATCTCCCGCACTTCGTGATGTGTGTCCATCACATCGTAAAATGCCGCAACCAGGTCCTTGATACCCTGGTCACCAAGGATTTCATATGGGCTCTGTGGAATCTGTTGCTGTTCGCTCATCACGGCTCCTCCAGGCGCATGGTTGCTGCAGTATACCAGTAGTAGCCGTGCGAGGAGCGACTCATGGAGCGCAGCCTTCTAATGCCCATTGTCTTGTGGGACCATGTATCGGTCATCAGGAGAGCATAGGCATGTCTGAAGCGATCAGTATCGATCCGGTCAGTGGCTTGAAAAGTTTCAATACCAAGGCTGCTAAGGCCACGGAAAAGATCCAGGGTAAGGGCTACTCGATCGTTTCTGATGAATCGCTTAAGGCATTGCCGGAGCAGCCTGTCGGGGCCACGTTCAACGCTGACGAACAGGCCAGGTACCGGGACTATAAAGAAGCCCGCCGGGGCGCGGCAGATTACATGGCGATGGAAGGTGAATTCGCCCGCTATCTGGAGGATGTTTATTCGGCGGATCCGATTGCCCGCGACGCCCTTGCAGATGAGTGCGAGGTGCTGGTGATCGGCGCCGGGTTCGCGGGGCTGCTGCTGTGGTACAAACTGAGCCAGGCGGGATTCACCGACGTGCGCTTCTGCGAGAAGGGTGGGGATGTGGGTGGCACCTGGTACTGGAACCGGTATCCGGGTATCGCCTGCGATGTAGAGGCTTACAGCTATCTGCCATTGCTGGAAGAGATGGGTTACGTACCCAGTATGAAGTTTGCTTCCGGGTTCGAAATCATGGAGTACTGCCAGTCAATGGCGGACAAATACGGTTTTTATGATCGCTGTCTGTTCCACACCACGGTTGAGCGAACCGAATGGGATGAGCAGAGTGGCCGCTGGACGGTATATACCGATCGGGGCGACGCCATGCGCGCCAGATATGTAGTGCTGGCAAACGGCATTCTCACCACCCCCAAGCTGGCGCGTATCGACGGCATGGAAAAGTTTGCAGGTGACTCGTTCCACACGTCCCGCTGGGATTACAACGTCGATCTGCAAGGCAAGACCGTGGGCATTATCGGTACCGGCGCCACCGCAGTGCAGGCGATACCTGAGCTGGCCAAAACCGTCGGTGAGTTGTTTGTGTTTCAGCGCACGCCGTCGACCATCGATGTGCGCGATCAGCGCGAGACCACCCAGGAGGAGCGTGACACCTGGGCAAACGAACCCGGCTGGGCGCGCGCACGGCGAGCCCGCTTTGCCAAGATTTCTGTGGGGCGTACTGCTATTAAGGGCAACGACGATTACCTGGCTGGTAAAGTGCCGGACTTCAAAGAACGTAAGGCTCATGCCGGCAAGCTGACCATGGAGGAGCTGGTCGACAAGCAGCTCAATACCAATTTCCGCATCATGGAGCAGATTCGCGCCAGAGTAGACGCCATTGTCGAAGATCCGCGGACCGCGGCAGCGCTGAAGCCGTTCTATCCTTACGGCTGCAAGCGACCGACATTTCACGATGAGTTTCTACCGGCGTTCAATCTGCCGCATGTCCATCTGGTCGATACTGCGCCCCTGGGCGTGCAGGAGATCAACGAACGCGGTGTCGTGCATGACGGGCGTGAATACCCACTCGATGTGCTCGTTTACGCCACGGGCTTCCAGTGGATGGCGACGTCTACGTTCAATATGGTCAAAGGCCGTGGCGGCCGGACTCTGAAAGAAAAATGGGAGTCTGAAGGTACCAGGACCTTTCTGGGCATCCACAGCGAAGGCTTTCCCAACCTGTTCATCGTCACTGGTCCCCAGGGCGGTGGCGGCAGCTTCAATTTCACCGATGCCATCGACTCTCACTCCGACTATGTTGTATGGATGCTTGAGACCATGCGTGATCAGGAAGTGAACGTGGTGGATATACACAAGGAGCCTGAAGAAACCTACGCCGAGCATTGCCGCAAGGTCGATGTTGCCAGCGCGCCATTGCGCGATTGCCTTTCCTACTACAACGGCCACGGTGATGCCGAGCCGGGCAGTCTTGCGTACTACGGTGGCGGCCGGTGGCACAAGTTCCGCATTGCGGCGCAGGACTCGCTGGAGCCCTATAGGTTCTCGTGCGCGTAAACTCGCGCGCACAAAAAGGGGGGCTTGATGCCCCCCTTGTTTATTGCGCTGGTTCGAGACCAGCCCCGCTTCCAAGCGAAGCGATCTCGCATTAGAAGCGTACGATGCCTTCAAGGGTCACCGATGTCCCGATGCTCAATGAGCGGAACTGGTTGCCGGCGATGTTGTAGGCATGGTTGATGGTCATTTCGTCGCCCAGATTGCGTCCGGTAAGCCCGACTTCCCAGCGCTCATCACTGGCGGCCAGGGCGACGCGAACATCCCACTTGTTGAAGGAATCCTGGGTCGCGTAATCGGCCTGGGTAGGCTGTACGAAGTACTCGTCGGAGTAGTAGAACGAGGTGGACGCCTTGAACCTGAGATTGTCGGTCAGCTGGGATTCCCAGAATGCACTCAGATTAAATTCCACGTCCGGTGAGCGCTCCAGCTTTTCGCCTTTCTGGTTTTCGGTACCCGTATCCGGGTCGCAATCGGAGTTAGCCGGGCTACCGGAAGAATTGACCACGCACTGTGCGCCGACAAAGTCATCGTACTCCGCGTCGATGACAGAGATGGAGCTGTGTAGCCGAAGGTTCTCGGTTGCCTGCCAGCTGAACTCCACTTCCAGACCATCGACGGTGGCGCTGCCTGCGTTACCGATGATGAACTGTGTGCCGTCGTAATTGGAAGTCTGCAGGTTCGTAAACTCGGTAGTGAACAACGCCAAAGACAACGTTGCCGAGTTGTCCCACAAACTGGTTTTCATGCCCAGTTCCCAGCTTTCGGCTTCTTCGTCTTCGAAGTCGAAAACACCGTTGCCCTGGCTGAGGTTTACGCCCGCCGCGATTTCCGCCGCGGTGCCGGAGCTGCCCGGCAGGTAGCGCTGTGCATAGGTCGGATCATCGGCGATACGCGCGAGGATCTGTGTGCCCAGGGTGGCGTCGTTGGCTTTCATGCCGCCGGCTTTGGAACCTTCCGCGTAAACCCCGTAGATCATCATGTCGTCGCTGACGTCGTATTGAACGCGCAGAGAGGGGTCCAGACTGTCGTCCTCACGTGTCTGGAAGAATCGGTATTCGGAATTGAAGCCGAATCCGAAACCGGTTGCCCGTTGCGGGTTAAAAGTACCGTTGGTAAACAGAATGGGCCAGGATCTGCCCAGGCCATCCTGCTCTTCATCAGTGTAGCGCAGGTCAAGAATGGCCCGCAGGCGATCGGACACGTTCCAGGTAACCTGACCATAGATGGAATAGGCATCGCTTTCTCGGCTGAAGTTGCGATCCATCCCGGTGGGTGCTTCATTGATCAATCCGTGCAGAAACGGCGGCAGTACGGCTTCCCAGAATAACGGATGAAAGGGTGAAAATTGGCGTGTGGTCAGATCAGACTTCTGGTACCAGGCACCGGCGATGTATTCTATGGTCTGATTGGTGGGAGACAGAATACGGAATTCCGCGGTGGTCTGATCATACTCGTCGTACAGCGCGGTGTTCAGGATTGCCTCGGGATGACCGTCAACATCGAGGAACCAGGAGTTCTCATAGTCCCAGTAACCGAGCACGCCTTTGACGGCGTGTTCGCCGATTTCCGTATCCATACTCAGCGTGACCGAGTTCCATTCATAGTCGTAGAAATCTTCCTTCTCTACGCCGGTGCTGACACTGCGGCGATCATCCGAGCGGTACTCGGCGCGGGGATCAGTAGTGGAGCCGGACATACGTCCGGGTGCGACCAGCTGGTTGTTGCGCCCGTCGGTGTTCGACTCGCCGGTTTCCAGCTTTAGATAAAATGTGGTGGTGTCGCTCGCGTCGAACTCCAGCCCGAGCCGAGCGGTCTGGACCTCTTTGTCTCCGTCTTCCTGACGCAGATGGATGTTGTCGGTATAGCCGTCAAATTCGTCCCAGCGTACTGCAAGGCGAGCGCGTACATTGTCTGAGAGGGGGCCGGAAATGTAGCCCTGGGCGGTGTAGCCGCCGTCCTCAAGCTCGGCGCCAATTTTCAGCTGAGCTTCAAACTCATCCGTAGGGCGCGCGCTGATGGCGGTGATCGCGCCGGCGATGGTGCTCTTGCCGAACAGCGCACCCTGCGGGCCCCGTGCGACTTCCAGTCGATCAACGTCCAGCAAAGCCGACTCCATGCACTTGCCTCGGCCGCAGTAAACATCGTCGATGTACACCGGTACTGATGAGTCGAAGGCAAGGTTGGTAATGCCGGAGCCGAGACCGCGAATGCGGACCGCCCAGCTGCCGAAGGTCTGTTGAACCTGCAGGCCGGGAACGAAGTTCTGTACGTCGCTCATGTCTTTGATGTCAAACGTCTCAATGAACTCGCCGGTGACGACGCCTACGGAAATCGGCGTGTCGAGCAGGCTGGTTTCACGTTTGGTCGCTGTGACTACAATTTCTTCGATGACCGGCGAACTGCTTTGCCCCATCGCGGTTGTTGATATGGCGCCGAACAGTATCGCCAGCAAGGTGGCGAGTCCGGTCCTCCTGATGAATGGTTGTTTCATGATGCTCTCCTCTTGGCTCCATAGTGTCGATCCGGAGTTCCGGATCATTGTTGTCGGGAGAAGCTTCCCCCCCCCTTTCGCGAAACTAATGCTTGTCGTTCCAGGCCGATCCGGCCCAGTCCGCGGGCTCCCCGGCGCCGGGTATCGGTACCTCTTTAATGCGTTCGTCTATGTCATCGAATTCCAACCGCAGCGCCTTACAGCAAACCGCGTGCAGGTTGTATCCCATGATGTGATAGGTCAGTTCCAGTATGTCCTCGTCAGACAGGTGCGCGTGCAACGCGTCGAACAATTTGTCGGATGCACGGCCGCCCTGCAGAATCAGTGCATCGGCCCAGGCCAGCACCGCGCGTTCTTTGGCATCGTAAGCGTCTGAGACCTGCCAATCGGGAATGGCTTCGATCTTTTCCTCGCTGACGCCGTTGCGCCGCGCGGCTTTACAGTGCTGTGAGTAAACGAACTGACTGGCCTGGGTGAAGCCCGCGCGCATGATGCCGAGTTCGCGGATGGCCGGGTCCAGCTGGCTGATGCTCTTGTCGGCAAACATGCCGAACATGCCGAAGTGACTGGTGGCATGGTCGAATACGTAGGGCACCGTGGCAAACACTGTCCACCAGTTGCCGGGTGTGCCGGTTGCGGTACCGGGCTCGGCAACCGGGTCGCGGTCACCGAACAACGCCTGGTAGTACTTGCGTACGTTGTCGGTGGCCTGGTCTTTGGGAATCTGTTTGAGTCGTGGCATGGGTTCTCTCCAATTGAATACGGTCGTGTTTGCGCTTCCTGAGTTTGCTGGCTGATTTCCTAAAGAGGCATGTTCAGGTCGAGTTCCAGCAGCGAACGACCTACCTGTTCGGCGCTGATATCGGTGTCGAACACCGTGTGACACGACAGCGTGTTCAGATCTCGCTGGAAGCGTTGCAGTGGGCTGTCCAGAAAGTGAGCATGTGCGCCGCTGGCTTCGACAACCTGTGTCACCACGTTGCGACACTGACGTACCACGTCGCCGATGCGCAGACGCAGAAAAGTCTTTTCCTCTTCCGGACACTGTTTATCGCTTTTGCCCCATTGCTCCACTTCGGCGGCCAGTTGCATGAGCAGTATTTCCGCGTTGCGCGCTTTCAGCGCGGCCTGGCCCAGGCGGTACTGGGCTACCGGCTTTTCCGCCTGTTTATCGGTGGTGCCGTAGACGATGCGACTGGCCATGCGTTCAGCAAAAAGTTTCACTACTTTATGTGCGGCACCAACGGCTGGTGACGCTGCGGTAAGCCCGAGAACAGGTAGCATCGGCATTTTGTACAGATAGGAATCGCGGATCTTGCCGCCGATGGCGTCACCACGCCGCATCGCCGAGGCGCTCTCCATCAGGTGTGCAGGCACGAACACGTCGTTGACGGCAATGTCGTTGCTGCCGGTGGCCGACATGCCAGCCACGTTCCAGGTGTCGATGATTTCCACCTGCTCGATGGGAATGGCGAACATGCACAGGTCGGGGGCGTCGGAACCCTCCACCGGTGTGATCGCTCCAACAAGCGCCCAGTTGGCGTGCATCACGCCGGTACCCCATTCCCAGCGGCCGGTTACGCGGTAGCCGCCTTCTACCGGGGTGGCCGTACCCTTGGGCGCCAGTGTTCCAGGTGCAATGACATAACCGTGCTTGCCGAATATGTGATCCTGTGCCTGCTTGTTGTACAGTGCGATGAGCCAGTTGTGTTCCATGCAGAAGGTTGTCACCCATGCCGTGGAAACGCACCCTTCGCCCAGCGCCATGCCGATACGCATGAACGTTTCCATGCCGAACTCGTAACCACCGTATTCCTTAGGCACGAAATAGTGATAGATGCCGGTGTCTTCAATGGCCTGCATGACGCTGTCCACGGGTTTACGCAGGCGCTCCGCTTCAGCGGCGTTCTCTTCCAGCATTGGAACCAGAGCTTCAACTTTCTGCAGCAAATCCTGTTCAGTCATGTTTCCCCTTTCTGATAATGCCTGCAGGCCAGGTGTGTGAGTTGCTGTATGTCGCTATCGGGTGGTCGTCTGTGGTCGGGTCTGTTTCGGTGTCCGGGCCTGGCAGTGCCTGCTGTAGTTCTGAGTCGCTTGACACTTCTGGTCCCCAGTCCGCGGACAGCACCTTGCGGAACGCACGCATTTCGTCATCCGACACACCGGTGCGGGCTTTGACGACCTGTTCGAGATTGCTGAGAGTTTCCCGGGCGGCCCGGCGTATTTCGAAAGACCGCTCTGTCCATCCGTACCTGGAGCGTCGCGGATCTGCCGGGTCCGGGTACTGGTCAATGACGCCCTCGGCAATGAGGCCTTTGGCCATCTGGTGCACGTTCTGCCGGGTGAGCCCCATTTCCCTGGCGATGTCTGCGGGAGCGTCGATGCCATTGGCGATGTGAACCAGAATCAACGACTGGGTGCGATGTACCGGCGCGAAACCCTTTGCTGCGAGAACCTGCTGCAGGCTGTTGTCCATCCAGTCGATGGCGCGGGTCAGGCCGGCTATCAGATACTTATCGATATCTGGTTCTTGCTGATGCAATGCTCCCCCCTCAACATTCGCAATCAGGTGCAGGACAGCGCCTGCTGAATTCAATCTAAGTAGGTTTTATACGCGTCTCGGCGCTTAGCGTAAAGTCATATTACGCTGGGTCAATTGGGTTTACCTAGACTCTCGCGTTCATTTGCCTTGTCCACGCGCTCATGAAGTACGCGCATGAGCGCCTGGGTTCGCAGCCGGGTGAGAATATCGTTCGTTATGCTGATGCCTTCGGCGGCCATTGTGGCAGCGTCGTCAGAGGGCAGGTCGCCGAATTCCGCGAGAAAATTCGCGACTTCGAAGTGTGCCAGGGTTCTGACCGCATCTGCCAGACGCAGCAGGTAGCGTGCATCGTAGCGGGTGCGGTTGCCGAACCCCAGGCGCATGAGGCGAGCCCACTGGTCCAGCATGTCGGCGTCGCGAAAGTCTATGGTTTGCTCATTGGTATGGTCGGCAACGTTGATGACACCCAGATCGGCGAGTTGCTGCAGAAAGTCGTTCGCCAGACCGGTGCGCTGTGTGACTCGAGCCAGTGGCTGATCGCGTCCGGGCAGGGCGCCATTGACACGCGCTTGTACTGCCAGTTCAAACTTCGCCAGATCACCATGGTTGACCAGTGCATCGTAGTCGAACTGGTCCAGTATCGCTCTTATGCTCTCTAGAGACAGCGAGCGTTCCTTTTGTAACTGCTTGATCGTGCGGATGCGCACCACGTGCTCGTCGGAGTAGTGGGCAACATTCTTTTTCGGCCGTTGCGGCTGGGGCAGCAGGCCCTCGCGCAGATAGAAATGAATCGCTTCGCGGCTGACACCGGTCTGCACTTCCAGGTCTTTCATTTTGAGCCGGGCCTGCATAGCGGCGGGCTACAGCGGATGTACGCGGACCGGCAATTCCGCGTAGCCGCGTACGAAATTCGAGCGCACCCGCACGGGTTCGCCGACCAGTTCCACCATGCGGAAACGATTCATGATTTCTTCCCACACGATGCGTAGTTGCATTTCCGCCAGCCGGTTACCCATGCAGCGATGAATGCCGAATCCGAATGACAGATGATGGCGCGCGTTCGGCCGATCGATGATGAACTCGTCGGGACGGTGGATGGCGTCGGCGTCGCGATTGCCCGACACATACCACATCACCACCCTGTCGCCCTTGTTGATCTGCTTGCCACCCAGTTCCGTATCGACATTGGCGGTGCGACGCATATGGCTCAAGGGCGTCTGCCAGCGGATAATTTCCGAGACCATGTTGGGAATCAGGTCGGGATTGTCGCGCAACTTCTGATATTCGTCGGGGTTCTGATTCAGAGCAGCCACACCACCGGAGATGGAATTACGCGTGGTGTCGTTGCCGCCGATGATCAGCAGCATCAGATTGCCGATGAACTCCATGGGCTTGTTGATGATGTCCCTGGTGCTCTCGCCATGGATGAGCATGGAAATCAGGTCGAATTTCGGTGGCTGGTTTTCCCGCTCCCGCCACAGGCGGGTGAAATACGCCAGGCAGTCACCCATTTCTTTGCGGCGTTGCTCCTCGGTGACCGAATCCGATCCGGTTAGCTCTGGCGTTGCGATAGCCACATCGGACCATTGGGTCAGCAGGCGACGATCTTCAAAAGGGAAATCGAACAGGGTTGCCAGCATCTGGGTGGTCAACTCGATGGATACACGGTCTACCCAGTTGAAGGTTTCACCTACAGGCAACTCGTCGAGAATCGTCTGCGCGCGCTGGCGGATGATGGGCTCAAGTTCCGCCAGATTGCGTGGCGCCACCACATTCTGTACCGCTTTGCGCTGCTCATCATGTACCGGCGGGTCGGATTGAATGAAATTCACGAAGGTGAAATCTTCGGGTTGATCCGCGAGCAGTACAGAGGGCTCCGAAGAGAAAATCTCGTGATGTTTGTCGACGTACTGAATGTCCGCGAAGCGGGTGACGGACCAGAAATCGCCAAACTGGGCGCTTTTGGTGTAGTGCACCGGGTCGTCGGTGCGCAGGCGCCGGAAGTATTCGTGGCAGCTGTTGTCTTCGTAAATTGCGGCGTCCGCGACGTCAATCTCAGCCAGTGGAATTGTCGCAGCATCCGCTTGAGTGCGGCTGGCGTATAGTGCTTCGACCATGACAGGCTTGCCCTCGGATTTCTGGAGTGGACATCCTAGCAATACAAATAGTGTGTAGCAATGCTACATACTTTTCCCTCGCGAGCTTCGGCACGCCCTGTCCATGCTGGAGCCGCAACCGGCGGATACCTGACGCCAAACATCCTGTGAATAATGGTATTGTTGTTGGCTAACAGTCTGGGGGGTCAAATGGCAGACCGCCACCTACATGCGGAGTTCTTCGATCTGGTTGGCAACGTTCGCGCCATGCGGCGCTTGAAGCCTGACCCGGTCCCTCATAACCTGATCATGAAGGTATTGAACGCCGGGGTGCAGGCGGCTTCAGGGCAGAACCTGCAGCCCTGGGAGTTCGTGCTGGTTGACGACCCGGAAAAGAAGCAGTGGTTTGCCGAGCAGTACACTCAGGCCATGGAGCAGCGCTTCCGTATCCCGCGGGATCAGATCGTTGCAGGCAGCGATAAACTCAGCCGTCAGCTCAAGGCTGTGCTGTATCAGATGGACCACATGCAGCATGTGCCTTATCTGATATTTGCCTGCGGGCTGCGTGACTGGCCTTTCAAGGTGCCCGAGGAAGAGCGTGTCGGGCTGGCGCCGCCTAACTATGGCGCTGTCTATCCATGTGTGCAGAATATCCTGCTGGCTTGTCGAGCTGTCGGATTGGGCGCGGCATTGACCACCATGCATCAGGTTTTTGAAGACGAACTGCACGAGTACTTTTCCATACCGGAAGAGTACGGCGTGGTTGTGACGATTCCGGTTGGCTGGCCCATGGGGAATTTCGGGCCGGTCAAGCGCATACCTGCAGAAAATAAAACACATCTCAACAGATGGGGTAACCCCCTCAACTGAGGGGCTCGCGCCTCGAACAAGGAGAACAACGTGATCGATTTTGAAATACCAGAAGAAACCAAAGCCGTGCGCGATAAGGTACGCACCTTTGTACGTGAGGAATGTCACCCTGCCGAAGAAGTCTGTACTGCCGAGAATTTTGACTCGGTGTTGGCTGGTCTGCGGGAAAAAGCGCGCAGCCAGGGGCTGTGGTGCCCCTTCGTGCCGGAAGAGTTTGGTGGCATGGGTCTGCGCCCGTTGGCCAATGCGCTGGTGCAGATGGAACTTGGTGAGAGTTTTCTGGGCGCACTGTCTTTGAATACCCAGGGTCCTGATGATGCGACCATGCTGACCCTGCTCGAGCACGGTACCGAATACCAGCGGGAAAAATTCCTCGGGCCGTTGCTCAACGGTGAGAAGCGCATCTGTTACTCGATGACCGAGAAAGCAGCCGGCGCCGACGCCACGGGCATGCAGACCAGTGCCGTGCTGGATGGTGACGAATGGGTTCTGAACGGTGAAAAGTGGTTCAGCTCCTCGGCGGATGTGGCGGACATCGCAGTGGTGATGGCGAAAACCGACCCGGATGCGCAGCGCCATGAACAATACAGTACGTTTATCGTCGAGCTGCCGAACCCCGGATATCAGATTCTGCGCAACATAGAAACCATGCAGCCGCACACCGATCTGGGCCTGAAGCTGGGTGCGTCCCACTCCGAGATCAAAATAGACAACCTGCGCCTGCCTCGTGAGAACATTCTCGGCGGGCGCGGTCAGGGGTTCAACATGGGTCAGCACCGGCTGGCCTATGGGCGTCTGCGTCATGGTATGCACAACGTTGCCATGGCCCAGCGGGCGCTGGACCTGGCGGCGGAACACGTAGTAAACCGTGAGACTTTTGGTAAGCGCCTGGCTGATCGTCAGGGTGTGCGCTGGATGCTCGCGGATTGCGCAGCCGAAATCTACAAGGCGCGTCTGATGCTGCTGCATATTGCCTACAAAGCCGAGAAGGGTATGGACCTGCGTCAGGAAAACGGTATAGCCAAGGTCTTTCTTGCAAACATGGTGCACCAGGTGGTTGATACCGCACTGCAGTTGCATGGCGCATTGGGCTACAGCCACGACACACCGCTGGCGCGCTGGTACACCGGTATTCGCTCACAGCGGTTGGTGGACGGTCCTGATGAGGTACACCGCTGGCGTACTGGTGCGAACGTCATCAAGGCCTTTGAGCAGCACGGTACTACCGCGTCTGCATGTGGCGGCGAGCTGTTCGACTAGGCGAAGGGCCGAATAACGGCTGAATAACGGGTGCCTGGTACCGGTTCGGGGTTTAGCGGGCTCCGAGCCGGTGGCAGCAGAACAGCACCGCTGCGAACAGCAGCAGGGCCACACCCTGGTGCGTGGCGGCCAGTGCTACGGGCACTCTGAAGAGTATTGTTGCGATTCCCAGTCCGATCTGTACCCCCAATAGACCCAGCATCAGATAGAGTCCTGTGCGTGCATCTGCCGCAATCTGCATTCGCAGGCGCGAAATGGCGAACCAGATCAGGGCCGCGGCAGTGATGTAGGCCAGCATCCGGTGGTTGAACTGAATGGTTACGGGATCTTCGAATGCACCTTCCAAGAAACCGCCCGGGTAGAGGCCGACGGGAAAAAAGTGCTCGCCCATCAGCGGCCAGGTGCCAAACAGCAGACCGGCGCGGGTGCCGGCGACGAACCCTCCGCTGAGAATCATGACCGATACCAGACCGGTAATCGCCCATCGTGTAGCCACTGATGGCGATGAGCTGCGGTGCTGGCCGTCGCCATAGCGTAGGTCGAACGTCAGCCACAGTATGCCCGCGAAGATCACCACTGCCAGTGCCAGGTGGGCTGTCAGTCGGTACTGGCTCACCATGGGATCATCGACCAGGCCGCTTTTCACCATGTACCAGCCCATCAGCCCCTGTAGGCCGCCAACCGCGAACAAACCCAGCAACTTCCAGGTCAGGCCAGGACTGAGTTGGCGCCGAATCAGGAAGAAGACCAGGGGCAGGCTGAACACCAGGCCGATGGTCCGTCCCAGTACACGATGGGCGTACTCGAACCAGAAGATCTGTTTGAAGCCTTCGAGACTCATGCCGAGGTTGACCTTCTGGTACTCCGGGAACTGTTTGTACTGCTCAAAAGTGGCCTGCCAGTCTTCTTCAGAAAGCGGCGGAATCACACCCATGATGGGTTGCCAGTCGACCATGGACAGGCCTGAGTGGGTAAGGCGGGTGACACCGCCCAGCACCACCATCGCGAAAACTGTGATGGCACATATCATCAGCCAGACGGCGACTGCGTGGTCGTTTTGCAAACGGGTGGGTCCAGTGGTCGAGATCACGGTGATACTACTTCGATAGGGCGCACCATTGTAATCGCATCGAAAGGCTAATTCGAGGCTCGGTCAAACAGGTCCTTTGTGCCGAAATCTGGGGTTCATACGGCCCGACCCGCCGGAAATTTCAGGAATGTGACACAAATATCGAATTATTTGGAATTCTGGCGGGCACTTTCCTGACGTTGCCTATACTCAATTTGCAGGCAGCACAACTTTAGCCATGGAGCATGGACGTAGGCTATGACGATAGACGATGAAATGGGCGAGATTGTTCGCGAGTTTCTCATCGAAAGCTTTGAAAACTTGGACAAGCTGGACCAGGACTTTGTTGAACTGGAAGCAGACCCTAGCAACCCAGATTTGCTCGGTAGTGTATTCCGCACTCTGCACACCATAAAAGGTACTGCCGGTTTTTTCGGGTTTCACAAGCTGGAGCGCCTCGCCCACGTAGGTGAGAACCTGCTCGATTCTATGCGCGATGGCACCAGGCTGCTTGATGAAGCAAGCGCCACGGTCCTGCTGGAAATGGTCGACGGAATCCGCGCACTGCTGGAGCAGATCGAAGCTGACAGTGACGAAGGCGACCTCGATTTCGAAGATCTTGCTGTGCGTCTCACCCAGCTGAACGAAGGACCTGCCGAAACCGCCACCACAGAAGAACCTGCAGTTGAACAGGTTACTGCTGAAGCTGCGCAGACCCAGCAGGCGGAAGAACAAACAGTGGAGATGGACATGGAAAACACACAAGAGCCGGAAGGCAACCCTGTCAGTGAAACCGCGGGCGCTGCTGAAGAGGACGCACCGGTCCAACTCAATGCCGCCGTGTCGGGCGAAGTTTCTGCTGAACCCGATACCAAGGAATCGCCAGCAGATGAGGCGGCGGCCCAGAAATCCAGTGGTGGCCGGGTTACCGATAACAGCCTTCGCGTAGATGTGTCGCTGCTCGATCGATTGATGAATATGGTTGGCGAACTGGTATTGGCGCGCAACCAGATCCTGCAGAATTGTACTGAAGATGCGGACAACGCCATGCATGCGGCGTCTCAACGTCTCAACCTGATCACCACTGAGCTTCAAGAAGGCGTCATGAAAACCCGCATGCAGCCGATCGGTAATCTGTGGAGCAAATTTCCGCGCATCGTTCGCGATGTGGCACGGGAGTGCGGCAAGAAAGCGGCGCTGGAAATGGAAGGCCGGGAGACCGAGCTGGACAAGACCATCGTTGAAGCCATCAAGGACCCGCTCACTCATATGGTGCGCAACTCAGTCGACCATGGTGTTGAAGCGCCAGAGGCTCGAGTTGCCGCGGGCAAGCCGGAAGAAGGTCTGTTGACCATGCGCGCGTTCCACGAAGGCGGTCAGGTGGTCATCGAAATCGCCGACGATGGTGCCGGCATTGACGTCGAGCGTATTCGTGACAAGGCCTTGTCACGTGGATTCCTGACGCCGAACCAGCTTGCCCAGATGAGTGAGCGGGAAATACTCAATCTGGTTTTTGAGCCTGGCCTGAGTACTGTAGAAGAGATTACCAACGTGTCTGGCCGTGGTGTGGGCATGGACGTGGTGCGCACCAAGCTGGAAAAGATCGGTGGTTCGGTAGAGCTGCACAGCAAGCGCGGCAAAGGCACAACCGTTCGCGTAAAAATTCCTCTTACGCTTGCCATCGTTCCGGCGCTGATGATCACTGACGGTGGTGAGCGGTTCGCTATTCCGCAGGTCAGCCTGCTGGAACTGGTACGGCTCGAGGGCGATGCGGTTACTACCGGCATTGAGTATATCCAGGGCACCGCGGTGTATCGTCTGCGCGGCAAGCTGCTGCCGCTGATTTTCCTTAACGAGCAGTTGCAGACCGTCTGTGAAGCATCTGCAGAGGATGTCGTCGTGGATTCAGCAGGCACTCGGCAAGCCGATGGCAGTGACACAGCTGAAGTAGATCCAGGTGCCCAGGATGCCCAGGATGCCCAGGATGCCCAGGGCGAAGTCCCTCCGGAACAAGACGAGCCGGCCCTGAACGTAGTCGTGCTTCAGGCGGACGAAGAGCACTTTGGCCTGGTGGTTGACGAAATCAACGACACCGAAGAGATCGTCGTGAAGCCCCTGGGTAAGCAATCGAAGAACATTCAGGCATATGCCGGTGCGACCATTCGCGGTGACGGCAGGGTATCTCTGATTCTTGATGTGCTCGGGATCGCGCGTATGGGCGGTGTGGTTTCCGAAATCGGCGCCAACCGGCCACTCACTGACGACAAAGCGACCAGCGGTGTGCTGGGCGGCGATGAGAGCCAGACGCTGCTGCTGGTGCACCGCGGCGATGAGGAGCGCATCGCGATTCCGCTGTCGTCGGTGGATCGACTGGAAGAAATCGACCCGGCCGGCATCGAAAGGTCTGCTGGCGGATATGTGGTGCAGTATCGTGGTGAAATTCTACCGTTGGTATCTCTTACCTACGGCACCGATCTGACCCGGGCGCGGGAAAGCGAAGAACCTCTGCAGGTGGTTGTCTATTCTCACGACAAGGTGCGGGTAGGGATCATTGTCGACAAGGTTCTGGATATTGTGCGGCAGGGTTCTCTGACCAGACATACGGCACCAAGGGAAGGAATCGTCGGCACTGCCATCATCCAGGATCAGGTGACAGATGTGGTCGACATGCAGCTGTTGCTGAATGACATCGCTCCCGCCATCTGCCACGGATACGAACAGGTAGCAACCAGGGAGGTGGCGTAATGAAGAGCGCTCAGCTTTGCACATTCAGCGTTGATGACCTTTTTTTCGGCGTTAACGTCCAGCACATACAGGAAGTGATCAAGTATCAGGAGCTGACACCGGTGCCGTTGGCTAACAACACCGTGCGCGGACTCATTAATTTGCGCGGTGAAATCGTTACGGCGATCGATCTGCGCCGTCGCCTCGATCTCGAACCCAATGGTGACATAGAACCAATGAACGTCGTCGTCTGCCAGGACGACGAAGTCGTTAGTTTTGTTGTTTACGAGATCGGTGACGTAATCGAAGTGTATGACAGAGACTTCGAAAAGGTCCCGGAGACAATCAATGGGAAAATCAAAAGCCTCATAGACGGGGTTTATAAACTGGAAGAGCGACTCCTATTGGTGTTGGACACCGACAAGGTTACTGCTCTGGACGAGCAAGTACATTAATTGAGCATTTTGGAGAAAGGAAATGGCCAGCACTCGGCAAACAGCAACTAAACGCAGCACCAGTTCGGGCAGCCGTACAAAGCAGGCTGCCCGTTCGCCTAAGAAGGCGAACGGAAACGGTGCATCAGGTAGCGACAATCAGGCGCTGCTGGACGTACTTAACTCACAGGTCGCCATGGTCGAGTATGACCTGGAAGGACGTGTCTTGAGCGCCAGCGGTAAATTCCTCGACGCCTGGGGGTATGCCCTGGAAGAACTGCAGGGTCAGCCCCACAGCATGTTTCTTGATCCGGGCTATGTCGACAGCGATGAATACGATGTGTTCTGGGAAGCCCTGTGTCTGGGTCAGGAACAGACCGGCGAGTTCGCCTATGTCGATGCCGCGGGCAATGACTACCTTGCACGTGGCTCCTACGTGCCCGTGCTTGGCAGCCAGGGTAAGCCGGTCAAGGTCGTTGCGGTAGTCGAGAAGATCGAAGCCGGTGAAGAAGCCAAAGTGGATACCACGTTCATCGAAGCGGCGTTCTCCAATACTTCCGTTGCCCTGATGATGGTTGACCGGGACTTCGTAGTTACCCACATCAACAGCGCCACCAAAGATCTGTTGACCAGCAACGCAGAGATGTTCCGTCAGTTCTGGCCGGATTTTGACCCTGATGGGGTTGTAGGCGCGTGCATTGACGCGTTCCATGTGGATCCCAGTCATCAGCGTCAGCTGCTGTCAGATCCCGCGAACCTGCCTTACCGTACGGACATCACCGTTGGTGAGCTCAAGTTCGCCTTGAATGTGGGTCCGGTGTTTGATGCGAGCGGCGAGTACGTCGGTAATACGCTGGAATGGGCGAATGTTACTGAAGTACGCCTGAATGCGGGTGTGCTCGAGGCCATCGACCGGGTGCAGGCTCGGGTCGACTACAAGACTGATGGTGAGGTCGAATCCGCCAACAGAAACTATCTGTCATTCATGGGCTATGCCGAGAAAGACATCGTCGGCCAGCCCCACAGCTTTTTGATGGACCAGGAGTTCGCGGACAGTCCCGAGTATGAAGATCTCTGGCAAGGACTTCAGTCCGGGGAGCCACAAACCGGTGACTACCGGTGCCGCGCTAAAGACGGTTCCGAAGTGTGGTTGCAGTCTACCTACACACCGATCTTCGACCAGAACGGCGCCGTGTTCAAAGTCGTTGAGTATGCTACTGACATTACTGAGAAACGCCGTATCGAAAACGAAATCGGCGGCGTAGCCCGCTCTCTGACCGATGCGTCGTCGGAACTGGCCGACAATAACGATTCGGTTGGCTCCACTGCCGCGACCACTGCCGAGCAGGCGTCGTCTGCCTCTGCAGCATCAGAAGAAGTCAGCGCCAACATCAAGACGGTATCAGACGCGGTGAACGAGCTAAATGACAGCATCCGCGAAATTGCCGGTAACGCATCTGAAGCATCAGACGTGGCAACCGCCGCGGTTGATGCTGCAGCACAGACCAACAACATGGTAGGTAAGCTGGGCGAGAGCAGTGCCGAGATCGGTAAAGTGATCAAGGTCATCACCTCGATTGCCCAGCAGACCAACCTGTTGGCTCTGAACGCCACCATCGAGGCGGCGCGGGCGGGCGAGGCCGGAAAAGGCTTTGCGGTCGTAGCCAATGAAGTGAAAGAACTGGCCAAGGAAACCGCCAACGCTACCGAGGAGATCGGGCAGAAGATTCAGGCGATTCAGGTGGATACCTCGAGTGCTGTTGAAGCGATTCGTGAAATCAGCGACATCATCAATCGTATCAACGAGATTCAGACCACCATTGCCGGTGCCGTAGAAGAGCAGAGCGCGACCACTAATGAGATCGGTCGCAGTCTCGGCGAAGCCGCGAAGGGCAGCTCCGAGATTGCCAGCTCGGTATCTACGGTGGCTCAGGCGGCGCAGAGTACGACAGAAAGCGTCAGTGAAGCGCAGCAGTCTGCCAGCGGGCTGGGCAAGCTTGCCGGAGTTCTCAACGCATTGCTCGATAACGACTGAGGCTGACGACAACATCCCTGCGGGGGGCCAAGCGGCCCCCTTTTTTCTCTAAGCAGATTTTTTTGAGGTGGAATCATGATGAAAGCTCTCGTGGTGGAATGCGGGCGCTCGCCGAATCCCAGCGTTACGAATTTTCTGCAGCAGCTCGGTTTTGCTGTGGTCGTGGCACATGACAGTGACGCCGCGTCTTCGATGTATCAGCAGAATGAAGACATCGACCTGGCAGTGGTCGGATCGTTCGCTACTGACGAGCTTGGCGTGCAGATGCTCAAAGAGCTGCGATCTCACCCTGAGCTAGCGTCGTTACGCACCCTGATGGTTGGTAACAGCTCCAGCCATCACGATATCGCAGCCGCCCTGGAACATGGTGCTGATGAATACGTGATGCAGCCTCTGGAGTGGGAGAGTATGGGTACCAAACTCAGATTGCTTGGGTTCGACGTAAGAGAATAGATAAGCGGCAGACGTGGCAAGAACAATAGGAGTGCTGATTGTCGATGACTCTCCATCGATACGCTCGCTGATCCGCAAGGCGCTGGAGAAGGAGCGTGACCTGGAGGTGGTCGCGACGGCGGCGAATGGCAAGAAAGCCCTGGACCGCATTGCGAATTATCCCGTAGACGTGGTCATTCTCGATGTGAATATGCCGGAAATGGACGGTATTGAGATGCTCAAGGAGTTGCGAAAAACCAACGAAGAGCTGCCGGTGATCATGTTCAGCGAACTCACCAGTAAAGGTAGCAAGGTGACCATGGATGCCCTCATGAATGGGGCCAGCGACTACATCACCAAGGCGACTGGAGCGAATTCTCCGGCTGAAGCCATTGAGTCTTTCAACAAGGCGCTGGTGCCGAAGATCCGTTCTTTGTGCAAGCCCAGGCCTCGGGGCGCACGCAAGGCTGTCGGTGACAACGGTCCGCCGAAACTATTCGTGCGTGCACTCGTAATCGCATCTTCTACGGGGGGACCGCCGGCGTTGCAGAAAGTCGTTGCCGATCTGCCCGACAGGCTGAACGTGCCGATATTCATCGTCCAGCACATGCCGCCGATGTTTACTGCGGAACTTGCCCACCAGTTGACGGCCAAGTGTGGTAAGGACGTGCGCGAAGCGAAGGATGGCGACGTAGTCAAGCCGGGCGTCATCTGGGTTGCGCCCGGTGACTACCATATTGAGCTCGAGAAGCTCGACAAGCAGACCATCATTCGTACCCACCAGGGCCCCGAAGAGAATTCTGTGCGTCCGGCTGCCGATGTGCTGTTCCGCTCCGCGGCGGATCTGTATGGCAGAAACCTGCTGTGCGCCGTTCTTACGGGTATGGGTGCGGATGGTGCAAAAGGTGCCCGGGTGATCAAGGCTGCCGGAGGCTACGTGGTCGTGCAGGATGAAAAAACGTCCAAGGTCTGGGGCATGCCCGGTGCCGCGGTGCGGGCTGGCTGCGTTGACGATGTTCTGCCCCTGAGCCGCATTGGCGGTTTTCTGGGGGATCTGATGCACAGCAGGTCCGACAGGCAGGCGAGCTGATGTTGCGAAAAAGTATTACAAGTCTCCATGAGGAAACAAACGAATGAACGCCGAAGACTTCCAAGACATTTGTGCGCACGTCTACGATAAAGCGGGCATCGTGCTGGGCGAGGATAAGCAGTATCTGATCGACTCCAGGCTGAAGCCGATCATGAAGCGGTTCGATTACGGTAATCTGTCGGAGCTGGTTTCCCAGCTTAAGATCAACTCGGTCGGAAGGCTGTCGCAGTCGGTGGTAGATGCGGTCACCACCAACGAGACATCGTTTCTGCGCGACAGCACGCCGTTTGATGCGTTGCGTAATGACATATTGGCGCGCCTGATTCACGCGCGGAAAGATGAGCGCAAGCTGACCATCTGGTCGGCAGCCTGTTCCTCCGGCCAGGAAGCCTACAGCATACTGATGATCATGAAGGAGTATTTTCCGGAACTGAATGACTGGTACATCAAGTTCATCTGCACCGACATTTCTTCGGAAATGGTCGAACGCTGCAAGGCGGGCCAGTACTCCTCTTTAGAGGTGAATAGAGGCCTGCCAGCCAATCTGATGGTGAAGTATTTCAATCAGATTGATGGCAACTGGGTGGTTAAAGACGCCTTGCGTAAACAATTCGAGGTCAAGCAGCTCAATCTGCATCAGAGCTGGGGTACGATCCCGCATTGCGACATCATCTTCATGCGTAACGTACTGATTTACTTTGATCTCGATGCCAAGCGCGAAGCGCTGCAGCGCGCCTGTCGTCAACTGAATCCCGACGGTGTTGTGTTGTGGGGTGCCTGTGAAACGACTCTTGGCATCTGCGATGATTTCGAGGTGCGCACCAGCGGTAAGGGGCGCTATTACACGCCGCGATCGGGCTAGGTGTTGCGCAGCTAACCTTTGCCCCGGGTTCGGGTCTTGTGGGGTTTGGCCTGCTTCTGTATGAACTGGACGATCAGGCCGGCGACGTCTTTGCCTGTGGCGGCTTCGATGCCGCCGAGGCCGGGGGAGGAGTTGACCTCCATTATCAGCGGGCCTCGTTCAGAGCGCAGCAGATCCACACCGCACACGTTCAACCCCATGATCTTCGCCGCTTTTGTTGCGGTGCGCCTTTCCTCGGGAGTGAGCTTGACGATCTTTGCAGTACCGCCCCGGTGGAGATTCGAGCGGAATTCACCTTCCGGCGCGGTGCGTTCCATGGCGGCGATGACCCGGTTGCCCACCACGAAACAGCGGATGTCGGTGCCGCGGGCTTCCTTGATGTATTCCTGCACCAGTATGTTGGCCGACATCCCCATGAACCCCTGAATGACGCTCTTGGCGGCGGTTTTGGTTTCCGCCAGCACCACGCCGATGCCCTGGGTGCCTTCCAGCAGCTTGATCACCAGTGGCGGACCGCCCACTTCCCGGATCAATCCCTCTACGTCATCCGGCGAGTTGGCGAACGCGGTAGCCGGTATGCCCACCCCGCGACGAGATAACAGCTGTAGAGACCGCAGCTTATCCCGCGAGCGGGTGATGGCAACGGATTCGTTTACGCTGTAGACCCCCATCATTTCGAACTGCCGCACGACCGCGCAGCCATAAAAGGTCACCGAGGCGCCGATGCGTGGGATGAGTGCATCGAAGTCGCCAGTGTGGAACTCTTCGTCGCGGTAGTGAATGCTGGGCTTTTCCGATGTGATGTCCATGAAACAGTGCAGGTGATCGAGCACCCGGACTTCATGGCCGCGCGCCTGGCATGCTTCAACCAGGCGTTGGGTCGAGTAGATCCTGCGGTTGCGCGATAGAACGGCGATCTTCATCTAGTGCGCCTTCTTCTGGTTGAATTGTGTCGGTACGATTGTTCCGGGTCGATGATGCAGTGCCCCTGTAGCGCCGTGCGTCCGAGCAACATGCGGTACTCCATGTCGTCGCGACTTGCCAGCGACATTTCAATCGTCCAGGTAAGCTCCGCAAGTTCGATCTGAGTCTTGATGACGTAGCGCTCCATTTCATGCCCGCTGGAGGCGCGTACTGTGCGCTCATCGATAACCGGCGCTTCGCACCACACTTCGTGGTTTGTATTGCGCCTGTATGGGTGTACGCCGAAGCGCACCCACGTTGTGCCATCCTGTTGAAACTCTTCGATGGCGAATGTGTGCAAGCAGGATGTACGCGCGCCTGTATCGATTTTGGCTGTTACATGGGGGATGTCCAGGCCCGGCAGGCCGATGCGCTCGCGCCAACCGATCAATACCGGATCATGGTGAAATTCCTGCATGGTGGTTCTGTTTTGTGACGTGTAGCGGAGGCTGGCCGATTTTCAGCAATTTTGTGCTTGTTGCAAGCGCTTTCGCACATAAAATGTAGCTTTCTCAGCGAGGCTGAAGATGACCAATACTCCGTTCGTGCTGGCTGGTCATGAAGTCATGCCAGGCCAGCGCCTGCAGTTCGATTTGCCGGCAGCTCAATTGTTCACGCACACGCCATTGGATATGCCCGTTGAGGTCGTACACGGCAAGCATGCTGGTCCTGTTCTGCTGGTTTGTGGCGCAATACATGGAAATGAACTCAATGGCATCGAGATCATCCGGCGTCTGCGGACAGTCTCGGCGCTGAAGCGACTGCGCGGTACTCTGGTGTTGGTGCCGGTGGTGAATCCTCATGGTTTTATCAATAAGTCCCGCTACCTGCCCGACCGGCGAGACCTCAACCGGTGCTTTCCAGGCAACGAGAGCGGCTCGCTTGGGTCGAGGCTTGCCTATCTGTTTTTCAATGAGATCGTGCGCAATTGCACGCATGTGATCGACCTGCACACTGCGGCGATACACCGGGATAATCTGCCGCAGATACGGGCTGATCTCACCAACCCTGACGTGCGTGAAATGGCCATGGGATTTCGTATACCGGTAATCGTCAACGCCGGACTCGTGGAAAACAGCCTGCGGGCGGCAGCGGGCGAAATTGGCATTTCGGTGATCACCTATGAGGCGGGCGAAGCGTTGCGCCTGACCGAACGCGAAATCGTGGCCGGGGTCAGGGGTGTGATGGATACCATGCGCAGGCTCGGTATGCTTTCCGCCCGGCGTGGTAATGCGCGCCATGCGGAGCCCAATATCGCACGTGCGACAAGATGGTTCAGAGCGCCCAATGATGGTGTGTTCCGGCCGCTGGTGAAGCTGGGCGACCGGGTGTCGTGTGGTGGGGTCCTGGGCATGGTGGCGTCGCCTTTTTCATCCGAAGAGATCGCCGTGGAGTCTAGCGCTGAAGGGATTGTCATCGGCATTAACAAATTGCCCCTGGTGAATGCCGGTGAGGCGCTTTGCCATATTGCGCTTTTCAGTGAGGTAGATGTCGTTGAGGAAGGGATCAGTACCCACAGTGAGGTCATCGAAACAGACCCGCTCTATGGCGTTGAGCAGGTCGAAGATGTCGAGTTGAGCTGAACTGGTGGCCTGGCCTGTTGCCAGGCGTTACACCAGCAGATTCGGGCGCTCTTTTTCTATGTATGGTTTGAGTTCGTCGATGGCTTGGCCCATGGCCGCCACTGCAGTATCGATCTCTGTGGTGGTCATCGGGGTACTGGTGCAGTACATCAGACGGCTTGCCGAGGTTACACCATTGCGCAACATGCCCAGATGCAGCAACGCGCCAACGTGGCCGGCATCGATCATGGCCTGTATGGAATCGCGCGCGTTGCGCGGCGCTTTGTCGGTGAACAGAACGTTGCTCAGACTGCCGCGACCGACTGCCATCGCCCTTATGCCGGCCATGGCAAACACTTCATTGAAACCTGTCCGTAACCGTTCGCCGAGCTGGTTGATGTGCTCCACCGCGGATTGCTGGTAACCCTTCATGGCTGCCAGTCCTGCTGCCATGGTCAGCGCGTTGCCGCTGAAAGTGCTTGCGTGCATTACCGGCTCCGGATGCTCGGGGCTGAACAGCTGCATGAGGTCGGCGCGGCCACCTACGCCACCCACGGGCAGTCCGCCGCCGATGATTTTGCCCATACAGGTGAGATCAGGCGTTACGCCGACTTCGGTCTGTGCACCGCCGATGCCAAGCCGTAGCGTGATGACCTCATCGAAGATCAGCACAATGCCGTGCTGGCTGCTTGCTTCGCGCAGCGCGATCAAAAATTCGCTGGTGGCACTGACCATACCCATGGAGCCCAGTACCGGTTCGACAATTACTGCGGCCAGTTCGTCGGCGTGCTGGTCGATCAGAGCACGGGCAAGCTCGGGTTCGTTGTACGGACACACTATCGTGTCGGCCAGTACGCTGGCTGGGAAGCTTCTGTCGACAGGCAGAGAGACCGGCGCTTCCAGCGGCCCCCGTTCATTCGGCCGGGCCACCAGCGATACTTCAGCCAGCTCATAGCTGCCGTGATAGCCGCCCTCCATTTTCATGATCTTGTCACGACCGGTGGCTGCACGGGCGCAGCGAATCGCCATCTGGGTGCCTTCGGTGCCGGAGCTGGTGAAGCGCAGCTGCTCGATGGAGGGGACGCGCTGTGTGATCAGTTCTGCCAGCTCAATCTGGTCCATGCTCGGTGCCGCGTAGGCGGAACCTGCCGCAACCTGACGTTGCACTGCTTCTACTACCGGTGGGTAAGCGTGGCCGTGAATCAGGGAGGTGAAGTTGTTCATGAAGTCCAGCAGCTCGTGCCCGTCGATATCGCGCAGACGGCAGCCGGAAGCTTCTTCCATGGACAAGGGGTAGGGCCCATAATGTGCACTGGAGCGCGTGTCGCCGCCAGGAAAAACCGCCTGCGCGCGCTGTGCCCGTTGCGCCGAAAGCGGGCTGAATTCACGATAGGCTTGGATCAACGGATGTTCCGACCGTTCACCGCTTTCAGATTGTACTGTCATAGGAGGGGCCTCAATGAAGCGAACGTTGCAATGCGTATTGATGATGCTGCCAATTCTGGCAGGACTCGTCCACGCCGACCAGCAGATGCAGCAGCGCATTCAAGCGCAGATGCAGACGCCTGATCGGCACAAATACGATCTACCCCGTGATGCCGGACGTCAGCCTTATGAGACCTTCATGTTTCTCGGCGTGAAAGAGGGCATGACAGTGCTGGATGTAGGTGCCTATGCAGGCTATACCTCCGAGATGCTGGCTGCTGCCGTAGGGCAGGCTGGTAAAGTCTATGCACACAACACGCGCCGGGTGCTGGAACGATTTGCCGAAGGCTATTATCAGCGCACCATGAATGAACGACTGGCCAACAATCGGCTGCCCAACGTCGTTTCGCATATTGCACCTTATGAATCGTTCGGCCTCGATGGCGAAGTAGATGTCGCGTTTCTGGGCAACATGCTGCACGATTTCTATTACCGCGACGGCAAAAGTAGAACACTGCAGTTTCTTACCAGCATCAGGCAGGCGCTCAAGCCCGGTGGTGTACTGGGTGTGATGGACCACGTTGGCAGCCCAGCCCGGGACAATGCCAGGCTGCATCGCATTGAGCCTCAAATAGCCCGCGAGTTACTGCGCGAAGCCGGCTTTGCAATCGCCGCGGAAAGCGAGCTGTTCGCCAACCCGGCCGATGACCATACGCTCATGGTTTACGACGAGCTGATTTATCGGCGTACGGACCGCTTTCTTATAAAGGCGGTGGTCCCGGCCGGGTAGTCCCGGCCAGGCAGTCTTCGGGAAGTCGACTTCAGGCGAGGGCCTCGTCGAACAGCGCCAGCAGTCTGGCCCAGGCGCGCTCTGCCTGTGCTTCGTTGTAGACCCGGCTGTCTGGCGGGCACCAGCCATGCAGTGCGCCCTGGTAAACTTCGATTTCTGCGACCAGGCCCGCGCTGTCGAATGCTTTCCGCAGTTCGTGCTTTGCCTCTGGTTCACGCTCATCGTCGTTGCTGGCTATGGCTATCAGAAACTGGGCCTGCATCTGCGGAACGAGCTGATGAGGGCTGTTGTCGGCATCGGTGACGAGACCTCCGCCGTGGAACGAAGCACCGGCGCCGATACGCTCCGGCAACGCTGCTGCGGTACGCAGCGTGATTGGCCCGCCCATGCAGTAACCCATTGTGCCGATCTTGCGGGTGGCGTCGACGGCAGGCTGAGCATCGAGAAATCTGACGAATGCTGCGGCATCAGTGGTGTTGGTTGCCGGCGAAAGCGAGCGAGCTAACGGCAATACGACATTGCGGGTTTCCGCGTCCTGGAATGAGGCCCCGGGGCCGACCACTGGTGCAGCCATGTTGCGGTAGTAGGGGTTCACCACCAGCACGGCGTAGCCTGACTCTGCCAGCCGTTTGCCCATGGCGCGAAAGGCCGGGCGCAAGCCCAGTATATCGGGCCAGATGATCACCCCGGCATGGGCGCCCGCTGTGGGGTGCACGAAGTAGCAGTCTGCCGATCCGTCAGGGGTTGGTACCTTGACATCGTGCTCGCTCACAGTCATGGCATTGACGCTGACCGGTAGTACCGCGGCGAGTGCCGCGCCGGCGCTGACGGCGCCGAAGCGCCGCCTGGAAATCAGGTATCGTTCATTTTCATCGACGGTGTTTTCATCGCACATGGCAGTCCCTCCTTGGAGATTACTTTGTGGCCTCTATCATCTGCCTTTGGCCGCGATGCGTCTACCTACGATGCATCGGCCAGTGCCCAGGCGCGGCCGCGGAGCCACTCGGCATCGTCAACGCCCAGTCGTTGGCGGAGAGTTTCTCGCACCGCCGGGGAAAGGACCTCCCATGCGCCGTGCAGGTCGATGGTCGGATCGCCGATTCCCATGCTGCCGAAATCCAGTACTCCGGACAGGCGTCCGTCGGTAGTCAGCAGATTTTCCGCTACCAGGTCTCCGTGGTGCCAGTTCTGCTGCCGTGACTCGGTGGCGCCGGGCAGGGTCAATGCCTTTTCCCAAAGCGCCAACGCGGCGTCCAGGTCGAGATCAAGATCCGACAGCAGCCGGCACTGCTCGATGTTGATTCGTGTTTGTGTATCGTATGCCTGCAGCGATGCGCCGCGGTAGGAGTGCAGGTGCGGTGCGTCGAGAGCCTTGTCGGGCACTGCCACTCTTCTAAGCGCAAGAATCAGTTCCGCGAAACCCTCGGCGAGTTCCGTGGTGCCGGTTTGCTTGGCTTGGTTCAGCTGCCAGGATGTTACCCGCCGGCCGTTCAGCCACGCTACGATTGACCATTGCTCCGGGTAGCTGAAATCCGGATCTCCCAGGTGGAGAATGCGGGGGGTGGCAACGGGCAAGGCGGGCTCCAGAATCGGCAGCCATTTGTGTTCTTTCAGGATGGCACTGCCGCCGCCGGGTTGTCGTGGCAGACGGACCAGAAAATCTTCGCCCAGACGGAAAAGTACGTTCGATGATCCGGACGCGCCGAGCCTGTTTATGGGCAAAGCCGCGTATTGCGGAAACTGGGCGTCGACCAGTCTACGTACCAGGGCCGCATCGATGGATAGTTCATCGGTGTGAAGGTGAGTCGACATGATTCAGTGTCCTGCTACAGAATAGTGGACGGTCGCATTGAATCTCAACCCGAGCAGGCAGGTTGCTGCCATGCGTAGAGTCCCTGATATGACTTTATCTATCGGCCTCTTAATCTCGGACCATGGACGCAGCTCAGTTTTTCATTGAGCTGGCGGGGATTCTGATCGCCGTGCGCCTGGCAGGCGAACTCGCCGTGCGCATGGGCGCTCCATCGGTGATAGGTGAAGTGACCGCCGGCATCATCCTCGGCCCCAGTGTGCTGGGCTGGCTGGCGCCTACTGGAGTGATCCGTCTTATGGCGGAGATCGGCATCATCATGCTGTTGTTCGAGGTTGGTCTG
>CAYMUT010000021.1:0-2316 GCA_964393625.1 uncultured Pseudomonadales bacterium | reverse complement strand
TGGGGCGCTCTTCCGGAGTGTTCGATGGCGCCACTTACGCGGCGGTCGTGCTGGTGGTCGCATACACGACCTTGTTTTCACCATTCTGGATCAAGCTGTTTTACCGTTTGTTCGGGCATCGACCGGAACTGCTCGATCAGCGTTCTGAATCAGAAAGGGAACCGCCGCCTGAGCCGGCGGAGAAACCGCCGGATCGGGCGCTTTGAGAGGAAATTGTCCAACCGATCAGTCCGGTGCCCTGGCCAGGTCACCGTGCAGGTAGCGGGCCGCGAACACGAAGTGAATACCCGAGAGAATCGAAGTCGCCGGCACCAGATACAGCAACGCCTGGCGCAGGCTTTCCGTACCCAGGCCCGGTTCGAGCCAGTCGCTCAGCACACCCACCGACCAGGGGCCCAGACCGAGACCGATCAGGTTCAACACGAAGAACAGAATTGCCGAGGTCAGCGCACGCATGCGCAGCCCTACCAGGCCGTGCGCCATGGCCAGGGTGTTGCCGAGGTACACGGTGGCGAGAAAACCGGGAATGATGAACATGACCAGCGCCAGTGTGGGCGTTTGTGCCGCGTAAGTGGCATAAGCGAAGGGTACGGCGCCAAAAGCGGCGATGGCCGGAATCCACATGTACCAGCGCATGTCTCGAATAGCCAGACGTTCAGCGAGCAACCCGCCGCACAGCAGGCCAATTGCGCCGCCGGCTCCGAGGATCAGCGCCAGCCAGGTCCCCACCTCGCCGCTGGATAGACCGAAACTGCGAATCATGAACGAGGCGGTCCAGCTGTTCATACTGTAGACGGCGAATGCGTTCATGGCGGCGCCCATGGCCATGTGGCGAAACGAAATGCGCCCCCACAAAATGCTCAGCACGGTGCTGAACGGTGCGGCGGTGGCCGCCGCCTGGCGCTGATCTGCCATACCGCGAACAGGCTCAGTGATGGTAAAGCGTACGATCAATGCAATGACGATACCCGGCATGCCCACGACCACGAAGGCTACCCGCCAGTTGAAAAACTCGTTGAGCCAGCCGCCCAGCAGGAAACCCAGCAGAATGCCGAAATTGACCCCCATGGAGTAGAAGGACAGGGCTCCCGCACGCCGTTCGGGGGGGAATATATCCGAGACTATGGAGTGGGCCGGCGGGCTGCCACCTGCTTCACCGACACCAACGCCCACCCGGGCGAGCAGCAACTGGGTGTAGGTCTGCACTGCGCCGCTGATCGCGGTCATGAAGCTCCAGGTGCCGATGGCCAGGGCGACGATGTTGCGTCGGTTAGCGTTGTCCGCCCAGCGCGCAATGGGAATGCCTGCGGTGACGTAAAAGATGGCGAAGGCAAAACCGGTGAGAAGCCCCAGTTGTGAGTCGCTCAGCAGCAGTTCCGCTTTGATGGACTCCTGCAGAATGGCCAGCAGCTGGCGGTCGATGAAGTTGAAGGTGTAAACCAGGGTCAGCAGCGCCAGGACGTAGTATCGGTACGCTGGGCGGGCATATTTGTTATCTGGCTGCTGCATTTGTTCTCGTCGTGTTGTTGTAATGTCTAGCGGAGCGATCAACGGTATCATTCGGGCCTGCGCAATACGAGATGAGGCATGCAGTTTTGGATATCGTGTCGAAGCGGGGATTTGACCCGCTGGTGTACCGGTTTGAAGACAACGCGCCCGCGCCGGGAGAAGCGGTGGAGGTGGCAGATGGCATTCTGTGGATCCGCATGCCCATGCATGGCCGTTTGAATCACATCAACGTCTGGCTGCTGCGCGACGGTGATGGCTGGACGATCGTCGATACAGGTATTTTCGATGAGCAGGTCAAAGGCCACTGGCGCTCAATTTTCAGTAAGTACCTGGATGGTAAGCGCATCAATCGCGTGTTCGCGACCCACCTGCACACCGACCACACCGGCCTGGCAGGTTGGATAACCGCTGAGTGGGGGTGTTCGCTGTGGATGAGCCGCAGCGACTTTTATATGTGCAAGGTCATGGCCGCTGACCGCCCCTCGGATGTGCCGGTAGATGCGATCAATTTCTACCGCCGCGCGGGCTTCACTGAAGAGCGCCTCGACCGCTATCGTCAGCGCTTTGGCCGGCGGGGGGGGTTCCTCTTACGCGGGCGTCGCCCGTTTGGGCCGGGGTTTTGGCTTGGGGGGGGCGCCCTGGGCCCCGCTGCCAGCGGGGTACCGGCGGGTCAGCGATGGTCAGTACCTGCAGATTGACGGTCGCGAGTGGCGCGCGGTGATCGGTCACGGTCATGCCCCGGAACATGTGTGCCTGTATTGTCCGGAACTGAAACTGATCATCGGCGGTGACCAGCTGCTGCCCAAG
>CAYMUT010000020.1:76599-92639 GCA_964393625.1 uncultured Pseudomonadales bacterium | reverse complement strand
CTGCTGCCCAAGATCACACCCAATGTGAGCGTGCAGCCTTCCGAACCTCTGGCTAATCCGCTGCGTGACTTCATTGTTTCCTGTGGGCGCTTTCGCGAACTCCTGCCGCCCAATCTGATGGTGCTGCCCGCTCACGAGAGTATCTATGAAGGGTTGCACGAACGCCTGACGGCGCTGATTGACTGGCATGAAGTCGCGCTGGAAAAACTTTACGACATCTGCGATGAGCCCAAGCGGGCAGTGGATGTGTTCCCGGCGATCTTCAAGAGCAGGGTCACCAATACCAGCTTCTTTCCCGCAACAGGCGAATCGTTAGCGCACCTGCACTGTGCCGAAGAACGACGCATGCTGACCGTTGAAGAAGATGAGCACGGTGTAGCCTGGTGGCGCCAGGCCTGAATCAGAGTGGTGCCAAACCTGCCAGCGTAACGTCGGGTGCAATCAGCTGTTGATAACGCCGCCATCTTTCAGTGCGGCTATCTGCTCCGGGGAATAACCGAACTCACCCAGCACCTGCTCGGTATGCTCACCGATGCTCGGTGCTCGCCTGGGTGCGCGCTGGTTTTCGCCGGTTATCTGTATCGGCGTGGCAAAGGTGCGGTCGGCGCCTGGCAGGCCTGATTCGTATGGAATGATTACACCGTTGGCGAGCAACTGTTCGTCACTGGGAACTTCCGCATTTTTCGAGACCAGTCCGTAGACAATCTCGGCTTCATCCAGGCGTTGCGCCAGGGTGGCGCTGTCGATTTCACGAATCGCGGCATTGATCTGCTCACGGGCGTAAAACCGGTTTCTGAACAATGGCTTTACTGGAATCATTTTTTCGTCTTCGAGCCATTCCGGACGCTCTAAAGCTGCGACCAGTTTCGGCCAGTCCCGTTTGATGTTCTGCACGGCGATGAGAATGTAGCGGTCGTCGGCAGTGGTGTAGACGTTCTGAATGGGGTTCGACCAGCCTTCAACGTCGCGGCGTGCGGCAATGTCTACACCGCCGATCACACCCTGCAGATTCAGGCCATTGGCCCAGGTACCCATTGCGGCCAGGCTTGTTGAAACCATGCTGCCTTCGCCGGTCTGTTGCCTTTTAAGCAGGGCAGTTACTACGCCGGCATAGAGCGTCATGCCGGTAGCGTGGTCGCCCACACCGCCCGCGGGAATTGATGGCGGGGTGTCTTTTTCGTGCATGGTGTCGAGGATGCCGGTGCGTGCGAACCATCCGGTAAGATCGAATGCACGGCGATTGGCGTCAGGTCCGTCCAGGCCATAGGCGGACAGCTGGGCATAGATCAGTCGCGGGTTGATCTTGCGCAGGGTTTCGTACTCGAGATTGTGTTTGCGCATCTGTTCGGCGTTGAAGTTCACGACGAACACGTCGGCTTCGCGCAGCATGTTGCACAGCACTTCATAGCCTTCGGGTTTGGTGATGTCCAGGGCGATACCGCGACGATTGCGGTCAGTGAGTTGCCAGGCGTATTCGCTGGGGTGTCCGGCTGCGATTGAGCGATGGCGGTCGCCGCTAAGAGGTTCGACTTTGATGACGTCCGCGCCATAGTCAGACAATATGGTTGCCGCAACCGGCGCGGCCAGAAACGATGCGCCGTCTATTACTTTGAGACCCGTGAAAATCCCCTCGGACATGTCCCCCCCAAACTCCTGTCGCAAATTTTCAGCTGATTGTACAGGAATTCGCTAAGGTCTTGAGAAAGTCAGGGTCCTCAAGAGTGTGGGGTAAATCCGCGGGGGTCGCTATTGCGCGACCGGGGCGCAGTACAGACTGTACAACAACGAAATCACCTGTCGGACTTCTTCTCCGGCCAGGGAATAATAGACGGTCTGAGCTTCCCTTCTTGCTTCCACGACCCCTTCATGGCGCATGCGTGCCAGATGCTGGGACAAGGGCGACTGGTTGATGCCGATTTTTTCCGCGAGTTCGCCCACGGAGCTTTCACCCTGATTGAGCTCGCACAGAATCATCAGGCGATGGGGGTGACTGAGCAGTTTCATCAGGTCCGCGGCGCGGGCTGCGTTGCTCTGCATCAGTTCAAGGTCCATTTCTTCCTTAACTACAACATCAGAAGGCATGTCGGCATAACCTCGGGCTCGATTTATGTGGTTGACCATTCATTTATTATACATTAGATTGTTCGTATGTACGATATTTATAATATATAAACAATGATCTCGGAAGCCGGCAAGTCTAGCGGTACCGGTTCAGGAGTCAATGGTTGTGATCGCATATGAATAGACGCGCATTAGATGAAATCGTGCAGTCGATTGCACAGTCTTCGGAGCAACTGAAGGGTGCTGAGCGGCGCCGCTTTCTCAAGTCTGGCCTGGTGCTGGCCGGCGCGGCCGCTGCCTCCGGCAGTGCTGCCGCAGCAACCGATGTCGGTGCGCCGCCCAATGTGCCGCCCTGGACCAGACAGCTCGGCCGTGGCGTGGTCAGTAACCCCTACGGCAGTCCTTCTCCCCACGAAGGCCACGTAGTCAGGCGCACGGTCGACTGGCTGACGGCCGATCACATCGCCAGCATCAGCTTTACGCCGCTGGCAGATCTGCAGGGCATCATTACCCCGAGCGGAGTGGTTTTCGAACGCTATCACGCCGGAGTGCCGGAGATTCCGCCGGATCAGCACAGGCTCATGATTCATGGTCTGGTCGAACGCCCCATTATTCTCTCTATGGATGAACTCATGCGATTCCCCTCGGAAAGCGTGATTCGCTTTCTCGAGTGCCCGGCCAACGGCGGCATGGAGTGGCGCGGCGCGCAGATGGATCGCTTGCAGTTCAGTCACGGCATGCTGGCCTGTTGCGAATGGACCGGTGTGCGCCTGTCGACTCTGCTTGAAGAAGTGGGCGCCAAGGCCGATGGCGCCTGGGTACTGGCGGAAGGCGCGGACGGCTCTCATATGAGTCGCAGCGTTCCGCTGGACAAAGCCCTTGATGACGCGCTGGTGGTATATGCCCAGAACGGCGAAATGCTGCGTCCGGAGCAGGGCTATCCGTTGCGGCTCATCAATCCGGGCTGGGAAGGCAACACCTGCGTGAAATGGCTGCGCCGCCTGGAAATCGGCGATGAGCCGTGGCACCACCGCGAAGAGACGTCCAAATACACTGACCTGATGCCGGATGGCAAGGCGCGCGAGTTCACCTTTGTGCAGGAGTGTAATTCTGTGGTGACTTCACCGAGTCCGGAAAAACCCTTCAAGCAGAAAGGCAAGTACATGATTCAGGGTCTCGCCTGGTCCGGTCGGGGCCGCATCAGGCACGTCGACGTATCCGTTGACGGTGGTGTGTCCTGGCGCGAGGCGCGATTTACCAGTGAAGTGTTGCCCAAGGCGTTGACACGGTTTGCGCTGGAATGGGATTGGGACGGTTCGCCGGCACTCATTCAATCCCGCGCGATAGACGAAACCGGCTATGTGCAGCCCACATACGGGCAACTGCGGGACACACGCGGGACCAACTCCATCTATCACAAGAATGCGATACATACCTGGAAGTTATCGCCCAACGGTGTAGTGACAAATGTGCAGATTTCTTAGTTTCGCAGCGCTGGTACTTGCCCTTGCGGGTTGCTCGACTCCTCAGGGGGAGACCGGAAGGAGTGTGTCTGGTGATCGGGCCGGCTACTTCGGCTATGGCACACCGGCAACGCCGGAGCAGATTGCCGGTTGGGACATCGACATCCGCCCGGATGGCCAGGGGTTGCCCGAAGGCAGCGGTTCAGTGGAAGACGGTGAATGGTTGTACGAAGAGCAATGCGCTTCCTGTCATGGTTCGTTCGGTGAAGGTGTAGATGCCTATCCGGTGCTGGCCGGCGGACAGGACTCCCTGCTGGATGAACGACCGCTGAAAACCATTGGCAGTTACTGGCCATATACCAGCACGTTGTTCGACTATATCTACCGCGCCATGCCGTTTACTCAGCCGGAATCCCTCAGTATCGACGAGACTTATGCCATTACTGCATACGTGCTCTATCTGAATGAACTGGTGCAAGACGATCTGGTGCTGACTCATGAGAATCTTGCTTCGATCCGGTTGCCCAACGAGGCTAACTTCATTGCCGATCAGCGACCCGACGTGGCAAATTTCCGCTGCATGAGCAACTGTCGTGATGCAGCGGTGATCAAGGTGCTTTCCGAGGCCGAAGCGTATCTACCTGAAACGGAACCGGTCGCGGTAGCGCAAGACGGTGCCGATGATGGCGGCAGAATCTACCAGCAGTACTGCAGCCTGTGCCACAAAGATGGCATCGGTGGTGCGCCGATCGTGGGTGAAGCCGGGGTGTGGCAAACACGGATAGATGCGGGCCTGCGGAGCATGATAGACAATGCCATAACCGGTATGTCGTCTGCCGATGGTGTCATGCCAGCCAAGGGCGGGTTCATGCATCTGAGCGATGACGAAGTGGAGGCGGCAGTGGAATACATGTTAGGAGCGTCCCAATGAGCGTAGGCATTTTGATGTTCGGCATAGCTGTGGTGTTGGCGGGCTCTGTATTTCCGGCTCATGCGGAAGATTCGGCCCTCGAACAGCGCCTTGCCCAGGGCAAGGCGTTGGCTTATGACCGCAATCGTGGCAATTGTCTGTCGTGCCATATGATGGACGATGGCGAACAGCCGGGAAATTCGGCGCCGCCGCTGCTGATGATGAAGGCCCGGTTTCCCGACCGGGACGTACTCGTGCGCCAGATCTGGGATGCTGCGGAACGGAATCCCGAAACGGTCATGCCCCCTTACGGACGCCACCAGATACTGAGCCCGGAAGAGCTCGAAATGGTGGTGGATTACATTTACTCACTGTAAAGCATGAGGAGGTAAAACTCATGAATCGGAGACAATGGTTGCGGACCTGCGGCGCCGCCGGTGCGGTTGGCGTAGTGCTGATGAGCCCGCTGCGCGTACTGGCCAGCGTCCGCGAAGTATTCAAGGCGGATGCGGCGGATGAAGTCGTGGCAAAGCTCATCGGAGCGCGCCCGATGGAAACATCGGATCGCATAAAAGTGAAAGCGCCGGAACTGGCGCAGAATGGCGCCGTGGTTGCGGTCAAGATATCTACTGATTTGCCGGACGTGAGTGCGATCAGTATCGTCATCGACGAAAACCCGAACCCACTTACTGCCCGCTTTGAGATTTCACCTGACAGCTTTGCTGAAATCGCCACAAGGGTGAAGATGGGCAAGAGTTCCAACCTGCAGGTACTGGTTGAGACCGCGGACAAGGTGTATGTCACATCACGGCAAGTGAAAGTCGGCCTGGGCGGCTGCGGAGGTTAACGATGGCTGGAACAGTAAAACTTCGAGGTAAGATCTCAGATGGTGTGGGCCGGATCAAAAGCCTGATACCGCATCCGATGGAAACAGGTACCCGTCGAGACGAAGCTGGGAATCTGATCCCGGCCCATCATATTGAAACGGTAACCTGTTACAAGAACGGTAATCAGGTGCTCAAAGCCGAGTGGGGCGCAGCGGTATCCAAGAATCCGTTTTTCGAATTCAAGGTCAAGAACTGCGTACCCGGCGATGTGATACGTATGGAATGGACGGACAACCTTGGTGAACGGGGCAGTGGCGAACTGGTGCTGAAGTGATGTTGCCTCGCTTGTTGTTCGGCATTGGATTGGCTATCGCTGTAACTGGCGCAGCGCTGCCGGCCTGGGGTGACCCGGAAGCCGACCGCGCCGCCCTGCGCAAAGTGTACGAAAAACGCTTCCCCAACATCCCCCTGGCTGAGCATAAGGACGGCGCGTACACGCTGGATGCCGGCGCCAGAGAGCAGTGGTTAGAGCTGGAAGACTTTCCACCCTATGAGATCGCCCAGGACGAAGGCGCGGAACTGTTTGAGATGCCGCTGGCGGATGGAACCCGTCTGGAGGATTGTCTGGGCGGCGCCGACGTCAAGTCGGATTATCCATACGTCGATGCGGAGCGCGGTGAGGTCATAACGCTTGAGATGGCCATAAATGCGTGCCGAACGGAGCATGGCGATGAGCCGCTGGGTTATGACAGCGAGGAGCTGGCGGCGCTGATGACCTACCTCGCATACCAGATCCGCGGCGAGATCGTAAACGTGCCTGCGCCGTCCAGCGAAGCAGAGCTGGCGGCGTACGAGGCGGGTAAAGCCATTTACCTTGCGCGCCGGGGTCAGCTGAACTTTGCCTGTGTCAACTGCCATGTTGACCTGGTCGGTAATGACTTGCGAGCGGAGCGGTTGAGCGCCAGCGTGGGCCACGCCACTCACTGGCCCGTGTACCGCCTCAAGTGGCAGGAAGTGGGCACGTTGCACCGCCGTTTTCAGGAATGTAACAGTCAGATAGGAGCAGAGGCGCTGCCGCTGCAGAGCCGTTCTTATCGTAATCTCGAGTATTTCCTCACGTTCATGAGCAATGGATTGGAATGGAATGGCCCTTCGTCGCGCAAGTAGCGCCATGAGGTGTACCGGAAGAATGAGGTGTCAAATGTTTCGATCAAGTAGCCTTGCTGCGCTGGTGCTGGCATGTCTGGCAGCGTGTGCCACCCCTGGAGGTGATGCCCGGGGCGATCCGCGCGCGCTCGCGCAACAAGCCATAAATACCGCCCAGGCCAGATACGAACGCTCACAGGAACTGGAGTTCGCCTGGCGCGTTACGGGTCAGGCATTGGCTCAGGCCCGTCGGGCCTTTGCTGCCGAGGAGTTCGCCGCCGCGCTCAAGCATGCGCGGCGCGCGGAAGAACTGGCCGATCTGTCGCTGGCTCAGGCTCAGCGGGAAGCCGAAGCCTGGCGAAACCGTGGGCCGTTTCCATCCTCCAACTAACCGATTCGGAGACACGATCATGAACCGCCGGGAGTTTATTGATGTAATGAGTGCGGCGGCAGTTGTGTCGAGCCTGTCCGGCTGCGCCAGCGTTCAATCCCGTGCGGAAAACGATTTTTATGAGCTGGCGCCATACGGCAGCGCGCGCTTACTGCATATGACCGATACCCATGCGCAGTTGTTGCCGGTCTACTTCCGCGAGCCGAATGTGAACCTCGGCGTGAGCGGCGCGGGTGGCCGCTGGCCGCACCTGGTCGGAGAGCACCTGTTGTCGCGTTTCCCGACTGGCGATGCCCGTATGGCGCATGCGCTGACCTATCTGGACTTTGCAGATGCCGCCAAGCGTTTTGGCAAGGTTGGTGGTTTTGCTCACCTGCGCACCCTGGTGCATCGCCTGCGCGATGAAGTAGATGGTCGCGCTGCGCTGCTGGATGGCGGCGATACCTGGCAGGGCTCGGGTACGGCGCTGTGGAGCCGTGGCACCGATATGGTGGACGCCTGCAACCTGCTTGGCGTAGATGTCATGACGGGGCACTGGGAGTTCACCTATAAAGACCAGGAGACCCTAGCCAATATCCAGCGCTTCAACGGCGAGTTTATCGCCCAGAACGTCAGGGCGTCGGAAGAAGCGCTGTTTGACGGCATCGAAGTTTATGACGATGACACCGGCCATGTGTTTGCGCCCTACACGGTCAAGACCATTAGTGGACGCAGAATCGCGGTCATTGGTCAGGCGTTCCCCTATACGCCGTTGGCGAATCCTGCCCGCTTCATTCCGAACTGGAATTTCGGCGTGGCGGAAAGCGATATGGATGAGCTGGTAGCGCGGATCCGTGCGACGGAGAACGTCGATGCGGTAGTGGTGTTGTCACACAACGGCATGGATGTAGATCTGAAGCTCGCCAGTAGAGTAAGCGGGATTGACTTCATTCTTGGTGGGCACACCCACGATGGTGTGCCGGTACCCGTAGCTGTCGAAAACCCCGGTGGCCGGACCGTGGTCACCAATGCCGGCTCCAACGGCAAATTCCTTGGTGTACTCGACCTGGAGTTCGGCGAGCGGGGCGTATCCGGCTACCGCTACCGCCTGATGCCGGTGTTTGCGAACCTGCTCGATGCTGATGCCGGTATGCAGGAACATATCGATGCTGTGCGCGCCCCCTTTCTGAGCAGGCTGAGCGAGCCCCTTGCCCAGGCGGAATCGCTGCTGTACCGGCGCGGCAATTTCAACGGCACCTTCGATCAGGTGATATGCGATGGTCTGCGTGCGCAGCTCGGTGCTCAAATCAGCCTGTCGCCGGGTTTCCGCTGGGGTACCACGGTACTGCCTGGCGATACCATTACCATGGAACGACTGCTCGACCAGACCGCCATAACCTATCCGGAAACCTATGTGCGGGACATGACCGGCGAGCAGCTGAAATTTATTCTCGAAGGCGTGTGTGACAACCTTTTTCATCCGGATCCGTATCTGCAGCAGGGCGGTGACATGGTTCGTGTTGGTGGTCTGAGCTACCGCTGTACACCTGAAGCCAGCCACGGTAGCCGCATAGACGAATTGCGCCTGCCTGATGGTGAACGCCTTGAGGCGAGTAAAACATACCGTGTCGCAGGTTGGGCCACGGTGGGCGCACAGCCTGCGCCCGGCCCGCCTGTATGGGATGTGGTTGCCCAATACCTGCGCGATCAGCGCTCGGTGATGGTAACCTCTCTGAATCAACCGCAGCTGGTTGGTATGGCAGGCAATCCGGGTCTCGGTACTTGACCCGACGCGGTGCTTGGCGCTGCGAACTCAGATTCAGCAAATCAGGGGAAGATGTGAAAAACACTGTGATCGCATTGGTGATGGTATTGGCGTGTACCCAGGCTTACGCGGATGAAGTGTTGAGCGAGTCGGCTCCATTCGCGGAGCATCACCTGATCATGCAGGTCAGCCAGAATGAGGAAGTGCGCAAGGGGCTGACTCTAGATGTCGCCAATAATCTGGGCGAACACTATGGCAGCCATGACATCGTAGACATTGAAATCATCGCGTTTGGCCCCGGTGTGGCACTGGTGCTGGCGGAAGATAATCCGCATCAGCAGCGCATCGAAAGTCTCATGGCGCAGGGGGTGCGCTTCTACGTCTGCGGCAATACCCTCGACACCCTGGAGCGCAAGCACGGCCGCAAGCCGAGTGTTCTGCAAGGCGTGACCCGGGTGCAGGCGGGCGTGGCGTTCATGCTCGAAGAAATCGGCCGGGGCTACGTTCACATCAAACCGTGATGGTTCTCGGTACGGCGCAGCCCCGACCGAGGGAGCTTGTTATTCGTACTGGTCTTTCAGCACGAAAAAGGCAACAAAGATCAACGCCGCGCTGAACGGTATGGCCAGGAACAGGCCATTGATCCCCAGCATTGACTCCAGCGTAATCGAGCCGAAATTGGCATTGTTGATCAGCGCATCTTCCACGGCAGGGTAGACCAGAGAAAACAGGAATGCCCCGCACAGTGCGCCCAGCAGGGTGAACAAAGCGTCTTTCTTACCTTCCGAGGTGCCAACCACGCAGGTGCCCGGGCAATACCCTGATATGGCCCAGCCAATGCCGAATATGGCGCCGCCCAGGGCCACGCCCCAGATATAGGCCGGTTTGATCGACATGTTGGCCAGATTGCCGGCGTCCAGCAGGTAAACGCCGAGGCTGCCAACGCCTATGGCGGTGGCCATCAGTTTGATGATCCACATGTCTTTCAGCAGCAAAGTGCCCATGATGCGGCGGTAGCTGGTGGCGCCGCCGAGGAAAAGGATCGCGCCGAAGGCGCAGCCGATGAGAAAACCGATGATCAGGGTTTCCATGTTGAAATCCTCCTGGGAGCTTAAGCGTGGTTCCGGTAAAGGAACCTGGCGGTGAGTATAGCGGCGCCGAATGTCACCACGCCGAAAACGAACGAACTGAGCGCCAGTTGTGAAATGCCACTGATCATATGGCCGCTGGTACAGCCACCGGCCAAGCGGGCGCCGAACAGCAGCAGCACGCCGCCGCAAAACGCCGCGGCATTGCGTTTGGTTATGGAGCTACCGAAGCGTTCTTCCCACATGGCAGGCATGGAACCCTTGTCCTGCCGGGGCTGCTTCTTGCGGAAAATCGCGGCAGTGATGCCGCCGCCGACCAGCATGCCGAATACCAGCATCCAGCCGTAACCTACGCCCCAGTCGGACAGTTCTCCGTACTTGGCAAGATACTCGTTGGACTCTGCGAACTCCGGCGCTACCTTGTGTGTGACGATAGCGTCGGTGACCACGAACTGGGTGGACACGCCGAGAGGTTTCACCAGCGCCGTTGCCAGAGTCAGAAGAAGGCCGAGGGCTATGCCGGCGACCTTCCAGGAAATGATGTAATCGTTCGTCATCCCGTCCTCGAAGAGTTGCATGAAAACATTATTAAGTTAACATTTTCTAATATTCATTTAAACATATGTATTATAAGGTTATGCAATATAGTTTGGCCCTTCATATAAGTAATGCTGTGAGGCTTGCAAATGCTGTGAGGCTTGCAAAGGGAGCGCGCAAAAAATGTGGGCAATCATCTGTTTTGTTCTATTGGGAACCGTAGCGCCGCTGCACAACCTCTTCGAGACAGCGCGGCAGGCACATGCCGATGGCGTGCCCGTTGTGCTTTATGTGTCCCGCTCAGACTGCTCGTTCTGTCCGGCGTTCGAAAAAGAAGTCCTGCAGCCGGTGATCAAGTCGGGAGAGTACGATGATGTCGTGTTTGTCGAACTGATCATGGATTCGCCCGATCTGGTGGTTGACCTTGCCGGTGCGCGAGTGACGCCGGCGCAGCTGGCTGCGGATCTCGATGTGTTCGTTACACCGACGATTGTGTTCATGAACGGGGAGGGGCGCGAAACAGTCAGGCGATTGCTCGGCTACCGGCGCAACGACTACGCCATGTTCTATTTCGAGCAGGCGATCCGCCAGGCTCGCAGGATGAGTGAGCCGCGCAGCTTGGGCTCTGGCCTTTGAGGACGTCGGCAGTCTGCGGGTTCTCCGGTTACGCGCAGGCGACCATTGTGCTCAGGAGGCGTTTGCACGCCTGTACAGAAAGCTGTTCCGTTTCATCCCCGACATCGACGCCCTCAACCCGGGCAAGGTCCGCGAGGTCGAGTGGACCCAGGGTGGTCTGTTTTACAAGTGCTGTTGTCCCGGCGTGACCTACAGCCTTGGCCTCAAGATGAGCTTCGAATAATCCAAGCTCATCCTCAGCCATCAGATGCGGTCTCGGTACACGTGGTTGTTGCGCCAAAGCAGTTGTAGAATGTCGGCACTCTAATTTACCCGCACGGGGACGCAGGCACATGAAAATCCGAATCCTCGATGACAGCATCAGATTGCGTCTGGACAGAGATGAGGTGGAGCGTATTGGCAGGGGCGAAAGCGTAGACTGCCGTACCCGGTTTCCCCACTCCGCCTCATTTGCCTATGGCCTCGAGGTTGCCGGAGAGCGGACTTCAGCGACTTTCACCGGCCAGGGGATTGTGGTGAACGTGCCGGAAGCAGCTGCGCGGGAGTGGGCTTCGAACGAGTCGGATGTTTCGATTCGGGGTGAGGTGCCTCTCGACGAAGGGGATCTGCGCATTCTGGTGGAAAAGGACTTTGAGTGTCTCGAGCCCAGAGAAGGTGAGTCTCAATCGAATCGGTTCGTCAACCCGAAAAGCGCTGATGTCACGTTAGCGTAATATTTCGCGACTAAATTCGGGGTCATGAAAACGAACCGTTTCTTGATCCCTTGGATTCTAGCAGTAGCCAGCGCTACAGGTTGTGCAGGCGCCTGCCACTGAAGCCCTCGCCATGGATCAGCAGGTCTCGCAGCAGTAGTCGCCGTCTGTCGCTTGGCGACGACCCGCACGACGCTACCAGCGGTTCGCGCAGCTCATGCCACCGTCGACAACCAGATTTGCGCCAGTGATCCAGCGTGCGGCCGGGCTCAGCAGAAAAAGCACTGCATCCGCTATGTCGGCAGGTTCACCCAGCCGGCTCAGGGGCGCATGCTCGCGCCAGCTGGCCACGCCCTCGGGCCAGGCCTGCTCGATTCCCTCCCTGCGTATTAATCCCGGTGAAACGGCGTTGACGCGAATGCCTCGATCACCCAACTCCGCGGCGAAGCTGCGGGTCAGCATGTTGAGGCCGGCTTTACTGGTGGCGTAGTGGCCATGTCCCGGCGCGGGGTCGAGGCTTTCAATCGACGAGATATTCACCACGGCGCCGCCATCGTCCATGCCGCGAGCTGCCTGCTGCGTGAGCAGGAAGGGCGCGCCGAGGTTAACGGACATCATCTGGTTCCACTGGCCTTCATTCAGATCGGTCAGGGTGCCGAGGCTCTGATCTGCGGCATTGTTGACCAGCGCGTTGGGTATGAAGCCCTTGTCGTTCATCCGTTCGAACAGATCGTGAACCGCTGTTGACGATGACAGATCCGTCTGGATCGTGCTGATCGAAGCGTCATCGTGTTGTGGTGGCTTGCTGCGGTATTGGGCACATACCGCGGCGCCGGCGTCGCGCAGGCGCTGTACAATGGCTGCGCCGATAGTACCGCTGGCGCCGGTGACCAGCACGCGGGTTTCACTCAGATCCAGTAGATGCGCAATCTCGGGTGTAATCATGGTTGCGGGTTCCTCAGAGACTTTTGCTTTGGTGGGGCGCAATTTATGGTATGCAGGTGATTATGCGTAAGCGTCGCTCAGGGGCAATCTATGAATGATTTGAAGCGTGGCGTGTATCGGGGTGACGGGGAGACCTTCTGGACTGCGGAGCGCTGCTACATAACCGAGCTGCTCAATACCGAACAGAGTGCGGCGGTCTCGGTTGCCTTGTGTCGGGTGGAGGTTGGTGAAACAACCCAGCTGCACGCCCTGCAGGTCGATGAGCGATACATCGTGCAGTCCGGTACCGGGCTTGTCGAGCTCGATCAGTGCGACGTGTTTGCTATTGCACAAGGCGATTGTGTGTTGATACCCGCCGGCGTCGCCCAGCGAGTGCGCAATACGTCAGATCAGCCGCTGGAGTTTCTGTGCGTGTGTACGCCACGTTTTATACCTCGCCACTATGTTGATCTGGAAACCGGCAGGGAATTGCCCGGTGATGGACAGATCAGGCTCCTCGAATCTTGAAATCATAATCGCTGCAGAGGGCTGTTTTCCTTCCGTTACTGGAATGCAATAGTTGCAAGAGACGAATATTCGCTTTTGCAGCTTGTTGAGAATCCTAATTGAGGTTGAGTATGTTCTTTACCTGTAATTTCAGAGGGTTAGCTGTCGATGGACTGCGCCATTTTCGCGGGCCATAGTCGTCTAAGCCAAAGACGTGAATTCTATCCAGAAAGCTTGGGTGCAACTCGCTGATGTCTGCGAACAGTTCTTTGATAACGGTTTCAAGTTCAACACCTGTAGCTCGGCTATAGATAAGAAACTGTGTTTCAGAATCCAGAAAATACTTCATGAAGAGCTTTAAGCGCTCCCTCGGAACTGGGAGATGATCTTGGCGGAATCCAGAATAGTGAATCAATATCAGGTCGGGATTGAATCGAAGAATTTCTTCATCTCTACGCCAGGCTGGGCCAATCGACTCCCGTTGGCGACGAATAGGTAGATCAAGAAGAATGTCGCTGAGCACGTCAGCGTTTGTTCCGTGAGCTGTTAGGGTTTCCTCGTCATACACGCGTGATGGATGGTGTGAGTCCATCATGACGACGAGTGGAAGGTCGGGCGACGCACTGTCTGTTGAATCTGTGATCATCGCTCGATAAGCCAATGCCCACAATGGTGCGGCCACAATGACTATCGCCGTTAGCGGAATCACAGCGTTTACCGTTTTTTGGCGTTTTGCTCCACGAAACATCCAGACTGCTGACAGGGCAATTGGAAAGCAAAAAAATAGTCCTGCTAATACGAAATTGACCGAACTTGAAGGGAACTGAAGTCTGGGAAGGATGATGTCAGATGCTTCTACAAGACTGAACCCAACGACGATATACACTGCAGAGAAGCGCCAGATTTTTCTTTCGGCGAGCACCTCAACAAATTTACTAAGCTCTCTTCCCATGTAACTTATTCTATCCACAGGACATAGGCCTGGCGACCATTGACCATCGCCTCAGACCGACTACCGCACAATGTGTCGGATGCGGTGATCTTTGACGTGAATCATAACGCATCGGCCTGGAGTAAGTTCGCGGCAACGTGGAATTCAGGCGGTGTTGCCTTTGCGCATCGATACCGCCTTCAGTATTGGCCCTTCCAGGCAGCCTACCTCGTCAACCACATTACAGGGTTACTTTTGACTCTGCTGAATGCTCTTGCGTATGCTGAAAACAAGGCAACCGGTCTAAGGGGAGATCAGGTTAGATGAAAAGTTTCTTTAAGGAATTTGGACAGGCCACGGTTTCCGGCTTTAAAAGCACCTTTGACTTTCAAGGTTCTGCGAGCAAGAGAGAGTTTTGGTATTTTCTTCTTTTCTTCTTTGTCGCCTATACAGTGGTGTGGGTTTTAGACGATGTTTTTCTCAAGGAAACCGTCAATATTAAAGAGCTGCCTATGGGCGACCTTCTGCCAGGAGGGTATGTCGATCCGGACGTAGGTTTAGCGGTTTTATTGTTCCGCCCGGTCATGTTTATTCCGACCCTTTCGGTCACGGTTAGACGACTTCATGACGTTGGCAAGAGCGGGTGGTGGAGCGCCCTGTGGATTTTGCCGCTGCCGGTATTGGGTTGGTTTTGGCTAATTCCCTGGCTACTGAGACCCAGCCAGCAGGGATGAATACAATCTTGCGTGAGAGGAGCTAATTTGGGCCATACGATTACATGCTACTGCGGCCTGTGCGCTTTGGATTTAGTTGACGATAAGGCAACTTGTCACTTCCAATGTGGGTGCAACTCCTGCTGGCAAAAAATCCAGTTCGGAGAGATTAACGGCGGCAGAAAAACCACGTCTTTGCCGGAACTGTTTCTCTTGCCTTCTCGCCTTCGTGAGGCTGTGGGCATTGAGCATATGCAAGCATACAAGCTGCGCGAAGATGCTGCGTCGACTCAGGTCTACTGCACAAAATGCTGGGCAATATTAGGTGTCGATCAAACCGGCTATCACAATAAAATTTTTCTTAGCTCCCCTGAATTCTGCAAAAGCGATGCGGATCTGACATTGCCCTTAGTTGCTTACATTTGGATGGAGGATTACGACGATAGTATTGGTCCTGCACCCACCGAAGACGTGCCGTTATTTGAATCTATGAGATACGAGCAGGAATACAAAAGGGCTTTTTCCATTCCAGAGATCGGAAGCACATTTGCAGAACCCGACTCCCCGATAAATGGCTACACGTTTAGATCAGTAGTTGAAGCGCTTGAGGAACCAACGATTCTTGGCGTGCAGGAGCAAGATAATATGTTTGAAGTGTTTGGCACGTAAACTAACAATATCTTGCTGTGGCATGTTTCAACGTTGCTCATTCAAATGTTCGTGCGCTTGACGCTGACGTTCTAACACAGACCTCGCCAAGGTTTCGGTGTCACGGGTTTCTGTTTTAGACTAAGGAGTCGAATTTTCATGCTAGCCAATTGGAGGGGCTTGAGATGGCTGAGCCGTACAAAGACCTGGATCCGCAAATCATGCCGCGTTCACCGGGCATCACCTACCAGCAATTGCTCGACGAAGACACGCACGAAGTACCAGAAGTATTGCGCCTGCAGTCCCCTAAGGACATGGGGCTCAACGAGTTTGCTGTGACCCGCTACACCAGTCAGGCTTACCATGACCTGGAGGTGGAGCGGCTGTGGAAGAAAGTATGGCAGTTCACCTGCCGCGAAGAGGACATTCCCAATCCCGGTGATCACTATCGCTATGACATCGCGGGCATGTCTTTTCTGGTGGTGCGTACCGATGGCGGTGAGATCAAAGCATTTCCAAATGCCTGTCTGCACCGGGGCCGCATGCTCAAGGAGTTCGACGGCAATGCTTTAGAGCTGCGCTGTGCGTTTCACGGGTTCTGCTGGAAGCTTGACGGTGAGCTGATCGATATTCCTGCGGATTGGGATTTTCCCCAGATTGACAAGGGCAACTTCAATCTGCCGGAGTTACCCGTTGCTACCTGGGCAGGGTTCGTATTCATCAACCCAGATCAGAACTGTGCGCCCTTTGATGACTTCAACAAGGATCTGGCTCATCAGTTCGAACGCTGGGAGCTGGATCGTCTGTACAAGCAGGCGCACG
>CAYMUT010000020.1:63276-76589 GCA_964393625.1 uncultured Pseudomonadales bacterium | reverse complement strand
GGTGATGCCCTGTAACTGGAAGATTGCTCAGGAAGCATTCTGCGAGGCTTACCATGTGAATGGCACGCACCCGCAGATTCTGCGCAGCCTCGGCGATGTTAATTCGCAGGTGGATATATGGGACAACTGCGCGCGGGTAATCACCCCGGGGTCAACCCACAGTCCGCTGCTGGAATACACCCCGAGTCACGATGACATGTTGCGCACGGTCATGGACCTCGATCACGACGCGCCGGTGCCGGAAGTGCCCGACGGTATGCGCTTGCGTCAGTTCATGGCCAGCCGGTCCCGGGAAAACCTGCGCGAACATGCGGGTGACAAGGCAGACCTGTACTGCGATGCAGAACTGCTGGACAGTCTCGATTACACGCTGTTCCCCAATTTTCATCCGTGGGGTGCGTTCAACGGTATCGTTTACCGGTTCCGTCCCAACGGCAACGACCATCGTTCCGCCATTATGGAGTGCATCATGCTGGCGCCCTTCCAGGGCGAGCGGCCGCCGGCGGCCACGGTGCGATGGCTGGAACCGGATGAAAAGTGGTCAAACGCGCTGGGCTACCTCGGCAAAGTTTTCGATCAGGACTCTTTCAACATGCCCAAGGTGCAGGCGGGCCTGGAGTCCACCTATCAGTCAGGCGTTGTGCTTTCGGGTTATCAGGAGTCCAAAGTGCGCTGGCTGCATACCAAATTAACGGAATGGATCGGCGAATAATGGCAAGTCTATATCACCCCTTTGAGACCGACATGCTTTACCAGATAGATGTGGACGGTAATATCCGTGTAAGTAATGGCAACAGCGTGGGGATTTTCACCGCCGAAGGCATACACATCAGTGGCGATATCAAACACGCCGATCCACAGCTATGCGTGTGGGTCGGCAACAACCCTGATCCGGCCACTATGTTTCAGCGCATGGGCCGCAATAACGCCCTCAAGGATGACGCCTGAGGGTCTGATGATGTCGGTAAAGGCAGCGGCGTATCGATGATTGGCGATAATGCGCAATTCGATGCATTTGTGAGTGAGCATCGCTGGGCGGTGCTGACGACCCTGCGCAGCGATGGTTCGGCATCTAATTCCGTGGTTGCCTATGCGCGGGATGGCGACTCCCTGGTGGTGAGTACGCCGGCAGGAACGCTAAAAGTTCGCACGCTGCGTGCCGACCCGAGAGTCACCCTGACAGTGATCAGTAATGCAGAACCCTTCAACTTTGTGACAATCGAGGGCGCTGCCGCGGTAGCAACAGAAGGGTTAACAGAAGCGACGCGTCTGGTCTTTGCCAATCTGACAGATGTCGGTTATGCGGAACCGGAAGACCTCGATGCTTGGATCGCGAACGACGATCGAGTCATCATCCGCGTTCACCCGCAACGGGTGAGCGGCGTTATTCGCTGAAGATTCTGCGGTCACCGCCGCGCACAGCCCGCTGTTTATCGCTGAACAGTCTGATTTGAATCAAATTGGAGGGGTACATAGTACCTATACTGATTTGACGCATTTTCATGGGTGAGGACCATGATCGAGTTAATGGAACTTGTTGAGGCGAGCGCCTTTGCCATGTGGGTCAAGGAAAGCTCTACGGCCTATGTGGCAGTCCTCGCATTCCACACCATTGGCCTGGCGTTCCTTGTGGGCATCAGCGGCGCCATAGCCATGCGGATACTGGGTGTGGCGCGGGGCATTCCTTTGCAACCAATGGAAGACTTCATGCCCCTGATGTTTGCCGGGGCTGCGATCAATGTGTTCACCGGTCTGGTATTGATCGTGTTGTACCCGACGAATTATCTCACTGAACCCACCATCTATGTGAAATTGGCGGCCATCGCGGTGGCGGTGGTTGTGCTGCGCAGACTGAAAGCGGTTGTGTTCGATAGCCCGTTAGACGCGGAGGAAGTTGCGCAGCAGGCGCCCATCAGGGTTCTCGCCGTTGCGATGATGGTGTCATGGGTTGTTGCCACGGTTGCGGGGCGGGTCATGGCGTATACGATGCCTACAAAGATACAAACGGCCATTGCGGCACTGGTATTTCTGGCCCTGGGTTTCGGCATGGTGCACCTCGCGGGGCGCAGGCTGGGTCTGCTGGATGAGGCAAGAGCCGCACAGGGTTCCTGAGGGCATAACAAGAGCTTATACGGAGGCCCCATGTTTGGACTACCTGAGACCTTTCTGCAGATTAGGTTGGTTGAGGAACTTATTGGAACCTATCGCTGGGTGTGGCCGCTGAGCGAGGTCGTGCATTTTGTAGGACTTATTCTACTGGTCGGAATTGTTACGGTGCTCGACCTGAGAATCCTGGGTGTTGCCAGACACATTCCGTTTGCGCCTTTGAAACGCCTCATGCCGTGGGCAGTTCTGGGGTTCGTTCTTTGCGTAGCGTCCGGCATGGTGTTCGTTACCGGGCTTTGGGCAAACGTTCAGATGCGCCCGCTTGAAGCTCTGGCCATAGACCGTTTTCTGCAGTTGAAGCTGCTGTTCATCGCCTTCGCCGGGTTGAATCTGTTGCTGTTTTCAAGCAGCCGAGTTGCGGCGGATGTCGATAACCTCGGTGCGGGAGAAGATGCACCGGGTCTTGTCAAAATGATTGGCGCGGCTTCGCTGTTCCTGTGGGTGGGTGTAGTTTATTGGGGGCGACTCATTCCGTGGGGGCTTTGAAGATGGCGCGCGCGGGAAACTACCGGCGCAAGAGGAGGCGATGATGGATAAGTCCTGGCGATTGGTTGTCGCTACACTGCTGATCGCAGCGGTGCTGTTTATCAGTGCTACGTACTACATTCTGTACATACCCTACGACTAACACGTAATCTCCTTGCCTGGTCGAGGATCAGGCTGGAGGAGCGATGAGTAAATTCCTGGTACGCAGCACGGATCTGTCCGCCGCGCAGGAGACGTGTACCCGACATCAGTTCAACGACAATGCGGTGCGTTATTCACATTCTCTGGCCGGGCGCACGGGTATGAGTCGCATCGGTGTGCATCTGGTGCGTATCGAATCCGGTAGGGATTCCACTACGCACCATTTCCATGATGCGGATGAGGAATTCATATACGTCCTCGCCGGTCGGGGTCTGGCGCGTATCGGCGATGAAGAATTCGACATCGGCCCCGGCGATTTCATGGGGTTTCCAGCACCTTCGCCTGCTCATAGCATGCATAATCCTTACGACGAAGACCTTGTCTATCTGATGGGCGGGGAACGTTGGGCTGCAGACGTGGTGCACTACCCGGACATCAAGCGGAGCATGATCAAGTCCCATGGGCGTCGTGCCTGGATGAGCTGGGATGACATGCACGATCTGCCGCCACGCTGAAAGCGTCGGCGACTCCGCATAATGTGTCGAATTACATGAATCTTCGTATGATCGCTGCCAGCGCAGACAGCACGATCGATACGATGATCATGGAAGCCAGGGGGAAGTAAAACTGGAATCCTTCACGCTTGATGTGCAGGTCGCCGGGCAGATGGCCGAACCAGCTCAACAGGCCGGTTTTTGCGATCAGCCCGATCACCACTGCAGCGATGCCGAGGAGTATCAGCCAGTTGCCGATTGCATTGCTCATGCTGCAAATATGCAGGAGTTATTGCGCCATTGCCAGTTACTGCCAGTCATGGTTTGCTGTGTGAAAATCCAAGGGGGGCACATGCTGCTGATAGAACCAGGGGACGAAGTAGATAAAGGTGAATTGCCGGTGCTGGGCTCGATTTTTCAGCATCGTCCCGAGCTTGCGGAGAAGTATCGGACTTTTCTGGATAGTCTGTCTCAGAACGATCTGCTGCCGCCGCGCCTGTTGGCGCTTTGTCGTATGCGCATTGCCCAGGTTCATGGTTGTGCTGCCAATGTGGATAGCGCGGGTCTTGATGCGGGCATTAGCGCCGAAGATGAAGTTGCACTGTTGGCAGGAGATTCTTCGGGGTTCGACGCGTCAGAGCAGGCCGCCCTGGACGTGGCCGAGCTCATCAGTTTTGCTCATCACCAGATCAGCGATGCCCAGGTAGCTCGTTTGAATGAACTTCTGGGGCATGAGGGCTGTGTGACTTTGCTTACAGCGCTTTCGTTTATTGATGTGAATTGCCGTCTCGAACTGGTTTACGGTCTCGAATCCTGAGTCGAATTGTTCTGGAGGGAATGTGTCTACTGTACCGAGAATACCGTCTGCCATACCTGGTGAAGAAGCCGATTTCCGCACGGTGCTGGCGCATGCGCCGGATGTGCTGGCGCGCTTCTTCGATCTCTACGCATGTTTCTGGCAACAGGGTCTGGTGTCAGCGGAGCTCAAAGAAATGACGCGCTTACGCAACGCCAGAATTACCGACTGCGGCTACTGAAAAAACGTGCGTTTCGACTCTGCCCGTGCGGCAGGGCTGGACGAAGCCAAGGCAGGCCTGATCGCCGATGGCTATGAGCAGGTGCTCGATGTGCGCGAGAGCCTGGCGTTGGGCCTGACCGATGCGATCGTCGGCGCGCCTCAGACAATGACCGATGAGCTGCGCGCACAGCTGCAGCAGGAGTTTTCGCCGGCGGAACTGGTAGAGCTGTCCATGGGCGTGGGATTATTCCTGGGTATGTCCAAGGTATTGATCCTGCTGGGGCTGGAGCCTGAAAATATGCCTGTTACTGTTCTGCCTACACCTGGATCCTGAAGCCTATGTACGATTCCTCTCAACCTTATCCGTCCCAGCGCGCACCCGTAGCCGCCGAGAATCTGGTGGCGACATCCCAGCCCCTGGCAACCCAGGCGGGAATCGAAGCGCTGCAGCGCGGCGGTAATGCCGTGGATGCCGCGCTGGCGGCGGCGATCACGTTGACTGTAGTTGAGCCCAACAATAACGGCGTGGGCAGCGACGCATTCTGCATGCTGTGGGATGGCAATGAGCTGACCGGTTTGAACGCCTCAGGACGCTCGCCCGAGGGCTGGACGCCTGAGCGGTTTTCCGGCCGTGACAAAATGCCCATGTTCGGCTGGGATGCGGTTACCGTGCCGGGTGCGGTCAGTGCGTGGGTCTCTTTGTCAGAAAGGTACGGCAAGCTGCCGTTTGCCGATCTGTTCGAGCGGGCAATTCACTATGCGCGCGAGGGGTTTCTGGTGGGGCCGAAGAGCGCTCACTACTGGCAGGCTCTGACCCGCTACTACGAGAAGTTTGATGCATTCCGCGAGCATTTTCTGCCTGCGCCGGCTCCCGGGCAGAGGTTCCGGCGCCCGGATCTGGCGCGCACGCTGGAGCTTATTGCCGGCAGCCGCGGCGAAGCCTTTTATCAGGGTGAACTTGCCGATGCCATTGAGCGGGCTGCCATCGATGCCGGTGGGGCGATGCGCAAGTCCGATCTGCAGGCCCACGAACCCGAATGGGTTACGCCGACGGCCCAGGACTATCGAGAGGTCTGCCTGCATGAGATTCCCCCCAATGGTCAGGGTCTGGCGGCGCAGATTGCCCTGGGCATCCTTCGGCATCTAGAACCTGCGCCGGTAGATTCGGTTGCATGGGTCCATCAACAGGTGGAGGCGATGAAGATCGCTGTGCGCGCCGCCGCTGATCACTTCGCCGACCCGCGCGCCATGCGGGTTACGCCGGAGGAGTTGCTTGGCGAAGCTTCGCTGGCGCACGCTGCCCGGAGTATTGGCGACACTGCGGCTGACTTGCCGCCCATGTCGCTGCCGGTCAGCCCTGATACGGTCTATCTGACCGCAGCCGATGCTGACGGCATGATGGTGTCATTCATTCAGTCGAACTTCTTTGGCTTCGGGTCCGGTATCGTCATTCCAGGGACCGGCATAGCCATGCAGAATCGCGGGTCGGGTTTCGTGCTGCAGGCGGACCACCCGAATAGCGTCGGCCCGGGTAAACGTCCGTTTCATACCATCATTCCCGGCTTCGTGACCGCGGGCGGCGCACCGCTGATGAGCTTCGGTGTGATGGGCGGGCACATGCAGCATCAGGGTCACGTGCAGATGGTCACGCGTATGTTTGATCACGGTCAGAACCCTCAGGCGGCCAGTGATGCGCCGCGCTGGCATGTTACCCCCGAATATCAGGTGCTGCTGGAGGACGGCTACGATGAGTCGGTTCGCGATGAGCTTGCGGCACTGGGGCACGATGTTACGCTCGGCGCTCCGGAAAGTACCTTCGGTGGCGCCCAGCTGATTCTGCGTACCGCAGATGGGTATGTGGGTGGCTCAGACCATCGCAAAGAGGGCTGTGTGGCAGGCTTCTGAGCGCCGCCGCGAATTAAGATGTAATAAGAGGGGAGCCATGGCGATCAAGAACGTTTTTGCGGAAACAGAGCAGCTCAAGCAGCAGATAGAAAACATGAGCGTTGAGCAATTGCAGGCCGAGATGGGTGGCGATAGTCCGCCATTGGTCATCGATCTGCGCGAGATTCAGGAAGTTGTTGATCTGGGCACGATTCCCGGTGCGCAGCATGTGCCCCGGGGCATGCTCGAGTTCTGGGCCGATCCCGCCAGCCCGTATTTTCGAGAGTATTTTGAGGAACACCGACGCACTGTGGTTTTCTGTGCAGGCGGCGGGCGATCGGTTTACGCCACGCTTGCGCTGCGCGATATGGGCTATCAGCAGGTGGCTCATCTGGAGGTTGGCTTTAATGGCTGGCAGAAAGCTGGCGGCGAAGTGCAGGATGTATCTGAGACAAGCCGCTGGGTGCGACGCAAGTAGGGCGCAAGCAAGCGGCCTGGCATGAATAAACGATTGATAGGGGGAACGTAGCGATGGACTTTGACATGATGGTTGGCGGCATGAGCTGGGCGCAGAGCGCCCGGCTCGCCCAGAACCTGCAGGGCGCGGGTTTTTCGGGCATGCTTTTTACCGAGACCGGCACCACGCCGTGGATGTCCATCGCGGCGGCGGCGATGGCGGCGCCCGAACTGGAGTTTTCCACTGGTATCGCGGTGGCGTTTCCACGCAGTCCGATGATTTCTGCACAGATCGCCTGGGAGTTGGCGGCTAACACCGGCGGCCGTTTCCGTCTCGGACTGGGCAGTCAGGTGCGTGGCCATGTTGTGCGCCGGTACAGTGCGACATTCGACAAGCCCGCGCCACAGATGCGCGATTACATCGGCGCGGTGCAGGCCTGTCTGCGTGCATTTCGCAGTGAAGAGAAACTGCACCACGAGGGCCCGTACTACACCCTCAGTTACCTGCCGGCGCAGTGGGCGCCTATGCGACATGATTTTGAAGATGTGAAGGTGGATGTGTCTGCGGTGGGCCCGCATATGTGTCGCATGGCCGGGGAGTTGTGCGACGGTATTCATGTTCACCCCATGCATTCGACGACTTATATTGAAAACCGGCTGCTGCCTGCGGTGGCGCAGGGCGCGGCAAGGGCGGGGCGTGATGTGGCGGAAGTGGACCTGATCGTGCCAGTGTTTGCGGTACCCGGCGATTCGCCGGAAGAGCGTGCAGCACTGCTCAAGCGTGCTCGCGCACAGATCTCATTCTATGGTTCAACACCGAACTACGCCTTTCAGTTCGACGACCTGGGCTTCACCGGTACCACCGAGAAGCTTGGCGCAATGATGAAAGCGGGTGATGTGGCTGGCATGGCTGACTCCATAAGCGATGAAATGCTTGAGCACTTTGCCGTGGTGGCAGATTGGGATGACATGGCGGATAAGCTGATCAACCGCTACCAGGGAACTGCGCGGCGCGTGGTCATGTATCTGACTGCGGACGATATAAAGCGCAATCCGGATAATCTGGGACGATGGGGTGAGATCGCGCAAGCTGTGCAGGCGGCCTGAGACAGAATTTGTGACGCAATATGCACTAATCCGTTAATACATTGTGAAAAACTTGATTATTAGTTGATATTAACGGAATATCCCTCTAAAGTCTGCGTTTTGCGACAACATGAGGGTCATCCATGTCTCTTCCCGATGAACTGCTGCGCAACCCCGAAGCGACTGCAGAATTGGCCTACTGGGATACTCAGCAGGTGCATGCGCTGCTCAGCAGTGAGGGCGATGGCAAGAGTTTACGCTCCACAGAGCGCCTGCTGGAAAAGGCGGACTGGTTGCCGGCAGCGCTCCAGTCGGAAGACATCCGCGACGAGCATGGTCGCGCGCTGACAGCGCTGGTAGCCGCCAGCCTGGAAGCCCAGGCGAAGAAAAAGCGTCTGCAATCTCTGATCGTTCAGGCCCACGGCCTGCAGGATGGTCGTGTTCTGTTAATGGCGAACGACGGCCGCGGCGGTCGTCGCTGGCGGTTCCTGGATGATCTTACGCCCGCCAGCATGGCGGAATCCCTCGACATACTCTGCGCCGGCAAAGACGCGTGGCTGTGGCCCCATGGCGAAATCACCGGGGTATTCCGCGAACTCGCCGGCGACGGTCATGTTGCCGTGAAACTGGCCAGTGGTACCACCGCACACCTGGCGCTGCCGGCCTATAAGGGCACCTTGAAACTGGCCGCTTATCCTGACAGTCCGCCGCGTATCGACGATGAAATGACCCACCTCGACCGACTGGAAGCCGAGAGTATTCATGTCATGCGGGAAGTGGTGGCCCAGGCGGAAAATCCGGTGATGCTGTACAGCGTCGGCAAGGACAGCTCGGTCATGCTGCATCTGGCGCGCAAGGCGTTCTACCCGAGTCCGCCGCCGTTTCCGCTGATGCACGTTGATACTCGCTGGAAATTCCAGGCCATGTATGACTTCCGTGATCAGATGGCGCAAGAAATTGGCATGGATCTGATCGTGCACATCAATCCGGAAGGCGTCGAAAAAGACATTAATCCGTTTGACCACGGCAGCGCCCTGCACACCGATGTGATGAAAACCCAGGGTCTGAAGCAGGCGCTCGATCAGTACGGGTTCGACGTCGCCTTTGGCGGCGCCCGCAGAGACGAAGAGAAAAGCCGCGCCAAAGAGCGCGTGTTCTCGTTCCGCAATGCGGCGCATCGCTGGGATCCGAAGAATCAACGGCCGGAACTGTGGAACCTGTACAACGGCTACAAGAGTCCGGGCGAGAGTATTCGAGTGTTTCCGCTGTCCAACTGGACGGAACTGGACATCTGGCAGTACATCTACCGGGAGCACATCCCCATTGTGCCGCTGTACTTTGCGGCGGAGCGTCCGGTGGTTGAGCGTGATGGCATGCTGATCATGATCGACGACGACCGCATGCGCCTGCTGCCTGACGAAGCGATCCAACTGCGTCAGGTACGCTTTCGTACGCTTGGGTGCTATCCGCTGACCGGCGCCATCGATTCCGACGCCGACAATCTCTCGTCGATTGTGCTGGAACTGCTCAAGGCCCGTACCAGCGAGCGCCAGGGCCGCGCCATAGACTCAGACAGCTCCGGATCCATGGAGAAGAAAAAGCAGGAGGGGTACTTCTAATGAACCTAGCAGAAATCGATCAGGAGCAGCTGGAAGGTCGCGTCCAGGAGTACATTGATACCCAGGCCAATCTCGATCTGCTGCGTTTCATCACCTGCGGCAGCGTAGACGACGGCAAAAGCACCCTTATCGGGCGCATGCTTTATGAGGCACAGCTGATTTTCGAAGATCAGGTTGCGTCGCTGCAGGCCGATTCCAAGCGCCAGGGCACCCAGGGCGGTGATATCGATTTTGCGCTGCTGGTCGACGGCCTGGCCGCGGAGCGCGAGCAGGGCATCACCATCGACGTGGCTTATCGCTTCTTCAGTACCGACCACCGAAAGTTCATCGTGGCGGACACGCCTGGTCACGAGCAATACACGCGCAATATGGTCACCGGTGCATCAACCGCGGATGTCGCGGTGATATTGGTGGATGCAGCCAACGGTGTGCTCACCCAGACTCGGCGCCACTCGTTCATTACGTCACTGCTGGGCATCAAAGACGTGGTTCTTGCGGTCAACAAGATGGACCTGGTGGATTACGACCAGGAAACCTTCAATAGCATCGTCGAAGACTATGGGAACTTTGCCGAACAGCTGGAGTTTGAAACCATCACGCCCATTCCACTGTCAGCGCTGCAGGGTGACAATGTCATCGAGCGCTCGGCTCGCACACACTGGTATTCCGGCCCGACGCTGTTGGGCTATCTGGAAACCGTGAATGTGCACGGCGATCAACAGGCGCGTCCATTGCGTTTTCCGGTACAGTGGGTGAACCGCCCCAATTCCGAGTTTCGCGGGTTCTCCGGCACGGTCGTCTCCGGCAGCGTCAGCAGGGGTGACGAAGTCCGCATACTGCCTTCCGGGGAAGTCGCATCGGTGAAAGATATCGTGCTTTATCACGACCAGCTGAACACCGCGCATACCGACCAGGCAGTGACCCTGACGCTCGACCGGGAAGTGGATGCTTCAAGGGGAGATGTGATCGTCGCCGCGGAATCGCCCTGCGAGGTGTCTGATCAGTTCGATGCGTCGCTGGTATGGATGGACACCGAGGAGGGGTACATCGGCCGCAGTTACTGGCTGATGCTGGGTACCACGCGCATCAATGCCACACTGACCGACATCAAGTTCAAATACAACATCAACACGCTCGAGCAATTGTCGACCCGCTCGTTCAATCTCAATGACATCGGTCGGGTCTCCTTGAGTTTTGACCGACCGGTGCCGTTCGAAGCCTATTCCGAGTGTCAGGGCCTGGGTTCGTTCGTACTTGTCGACCGCTACACCCATGCCACTGTCGGTGCTGGCATGATCAATTTTGCGCTGCGCCGCGCAAGCAACATCCATCGCCACGCCCACCTGGTAGACAAGCAGGCCCGTACGCGCCTCAATGGTCACCCCGGCAAAGTGCTGTGGATGACCGGCCTGAGCGGCTCGGGTAAATCCAGTGTTGCCGATGTGCTGGAGCAGACGCTGCACGCGCGCGGTGTGCGTACGTTCATCCTCGATGGTGACAACATTCGCCATGGTCTCAACAAAGACCTTGGCTTTACCGACGCTGACCGGGTGGAGAACATTCGCCGGACTGCGGAAGTCGCAAGGCTCATGGTGGAAGCCGGCCTGGTGGTGATTACCGCATTCATCTCGCCGTTTCGCTCAGAACGGGATATGGCCCGGGCCCTGTTCGAGGAAGGAGAGTTCGTCGAGGTTTATCTCGATGTGCCGCTGTCGGTTGCGGAAGATCGTGACCCGAAGGGTCTTTACAAGAAAGCGCGCCGTGGCGAATTGCCTCATTTCACAGGTATCGACTCGCCCTATGAAGAGCCGGAATCGGCGGAAATACAACTGCCGACCCATGAGCTGAGCATTGAAGAGTGCGTAGAGCGGATTTTACCCTATGTCTGATAACAAAAGGTCTGAGCTAACCGGTGAACATCGCGATTCGCATTTCCGCAGCCTTACCAAAGCCCTGTCATGGCGGGTGGTGGCGACCCTCACGACATCCATCATTGCATGGGTGATCACCGGCAGGCTCGACACCGCGATCATGATAGGCAGCATTGAGTTTGTGCTAAAATTCTTCATTTACTACGTGCATGAACGCGCCTGGGAACTGGTTCCCAGGTCGACCACCAGTAGGGAAACGAGACAAGTTTAACACTGGCATTGCGGCCCAGTTGTTAATATAACAGTACTTTATCCGTCGCAGGGGAGTCGGGATGGCGATTAAACGCGCCTTGGTGGTCGATGATTCGCGGTCGGCACGGGTGTCGCTCCAACGCATGCTCGAAGGCCATGGTCTTCAGGTTGATCTTGCCGAGTCTGGTGAGGATGCCATCGATTTCCTGCTCAGGGAACAGGTCGACGTGGTGTTCATGGATCACACCATGCCTGGCATGGATGGTCTCGAAGCCGTCAAGCTGATCAAATCCAACCCCCGCACTGCTACTATACCGGTGATGATGTACACCACTATGGAGGGTGAGGTGTATGTCGGCCAGGCTCGTGCCCTGGGTGCCGTGGGCGTCATGCCCAAGAACGTGCAGAAGCACCAGATCTTCGATATGTTGCTCAGCCTCGGCCTGGTCAAGGACAGGCGCACGAACGCCACTGGAGCGCCTGATGCGGGCGAACGCCGGCTTGTCAACGCCGGCGGCGTAAGCGCTGAAGTTGCTGCAGCGATGGACGATGTCGACCGTCAACTGGACCAGCAGGCCATGGGGTTATCGGTGCAGTCGCTGGTATCTAGAACACTGGAAGACCAGCATCTGACCCTGCGCTCTGACATCCTGCGCAGTCAGAAATCTTTCGCCAAGGAAGTTGCCCGCGAAGCCATAAAAGAACACCTGCTGATTGCCGAGCGCGAAACCGAGCTGGCTATGGGTGAACAGAGTTCGGCGGCATCACCCAGCGGGCGCCCGGCGATGGGAATGATTGGGCTGGCATTGGTTGTCGTGAGCGGTTTCTTCGCCTGGCAGTTCAAGTCCGAGCGGGACGATGCGCTGGCGCAGATGCAGATGCAGATGCAGAGCGTTGAGGCATCGCAAAACGCCCTGGTAGACGGCGAGATCGAGACCATGCAGCGTGAATTGCGGCGCGTGCAAAGCCAGGTCGATACGTTGCGGGCAGATACGCTGGATGGATTGACCTGGTCTCTGAACGAAGGCAATTTCGTGCATCTTGGCGAGCATGCGTTTGGTGCGCGTCTGGCGGAAAAAGTGAGCGCCTTCGTACCATTCCTCGAAGAGGCGGGCTTTCAGGGGGAAATTCGCCTGTCGAGTCACCTGGGTCGTTTCTGTATGGGCATGAACAGCTCGGGCAACCATGTGCTCGCTGACCCTGCCAGTGGTGCAAGCGAATGCGAAATCGTCGGTCACCCGCTGGACGATTCCGATTATGTCAATGACCGCCTGTCGGTGGCGTTTAACAATCTTCTGCAGCAGGACCCGGCGCCGGGCATACGCTTGAATCTCATTGCGCTGGACGGGCAGGATTCCACCGCAGGTTGGGACTATCCCGGCGTTGAGTCTTCCGCAGGCCAGTGGAATCTTGTGGCGTTGTACAACAACCGCGTGGAGGTTGAGCTGCTGCCGGATCAGCGCTGATGTGCTGACCGGGGAAATGGAGTCGAACCCCTGAATCGGTTATCGTGCCTTGCTTGTTGTTTAGTGGAGTTCCGGCACTGTGGCATTTCAACCTTTTGACCTGAGTGGTCGTGTAGCGCTCGTCACCGGAGGTAACGGCGGTATTGGCCTGGGCATGGCCCGTGGCATGGCTCAGGCCGGTGCGGAAGTCTGTATCTGGGGCACAAACGCCGACAAAAATGCGGCGGCCCTGGAGGAACTGGCGGACATTGGGCCGAAAGTTACCGCCCGTGTGTGCGATGTTGCGGACGAAACTGCAGTGATCGAGTCGTTTGCCGCCACCCTGGCGGATCATGGCCGCGTAGATGGTTGCTTCGCCAATGCCGGCATTGGCG
>CAYMUT010000020.1:0-63266 GCA_964393625.1 uncultured Pseudomonadales bacterium | reverse complement strand
CCCAACGGCCGCCTGGGGCGGGCGCGGTACGGCGTTTGACGACATGACCCGTGAAGAGTGGGATCGCATCATCAGCGTGAACCAGTCTGGTGTGTTTTACTCTTTTCGCGCGGCTTCGCGGCACATGCGCGAACGGGCAGAAGCCGGCGACGCATTCGGCAGGCTGGTTGGCACCGCCAGTCTGGCGGCAGTATCCGGCCAGGCGCGGGGTGAGCACTATGCTGCCACCAAAGGCGGGCTGGTCTCCATGATCAAAGCGCTGGCAGTAGAATATGCCCGCTATAACGTAACGGCACACACAGTTCTGCCGGGTTGGATCGAAACTGAAATGACGGAAGGTGCATTCTCCAATCCCAAGTTCGTCGAGAATGTTTCCAAACGAATTCCGGTTCGGCGCTGGGGACAACCGGACGATTTCTCCGCCATCGCCGTTTACATCATGAGCACCGCCAGCAGCTATCACACAGCCGAGACTTTCCTGATCGACGGTGGCTACTACGTCTTTTAACCCCGTGGTGGAATTCGAAACCCGGCGCGCGCGGCGCACCCTGCTGGCGTCGCTGGTGGCGGTGGGTATGGGTTTCACCGTATTGTTTCCGGTGCTTGCGCCTCTGGGTCGGGAGGTGGGGCTAAGTGAGTTCCAGATTACCTTCATCATCGCGTGTTCCGGGCTGGTGGTGTTCCTTGCCAGTCCTGTCTGGGGGCGCCGCAGTGATGCCTGGGGCCGTAAGCGCGTACTGCTGGTGGGTCTGTTCGGCGTAGGGTTCGGCACCGCGCTGTTTGCGTGGGTGCTTTATGCGGGTATGCAGGGGTGGTTGACCGGCATGGTGCTGTTTGTGGCATTGATCCTCGCCCGGGTCATGCATGCCTGTGTCATGTCGGCGTCCATGCCCGCCGCCAACGCGTTCATGGCGGATATTACCGACCCTGCCAATCGCACCAAGGGCATGGGTGCAGCGGGAGCGGCCAGCAACATCGGCTCGATACTTGGGCCTGCGGTGGCAGGTCTGGTGGTGATTTCTCTGCTGACACCGTTGTGGGTGATGGCCGCCGTGGCGGTTCTCAATGGATTGTTCGTATGGCGCTTTCTTGCCGAACCGCCACGGCATAGCACACCGCCGCGCAGCAGCAGGATGAAGTACAGCGATCCGCGCATACTGCCATTCATTGTTGTCGGCGTTGCCATGTTCACAGGAATGGGCATCGTGCAGCAGACCATGGGATTCCGCTTTCAGGATGCGCTCAATCTTACCGCCGCGGAAACTGCTCAGCAGTTCGGTTTCGCCATGATGTTGTCTGGCGCTGGATCTCTGTTTTCCCAGGCGGTGATTGTGCAGCGGCTGTCGGTGCAGCCGTTTACACTGCTGCGCATGGCGATTCCGCTGCTGATCGTGGCTTTTCTGATCATGGCGGTCATGAACACTCAGTTCATGCTGACGCTGGCCATGGTGATCCTGGGTTTGAGCATGGGGCTTGCGGGGCCGGGGTTCCTGGCCGGCGCGTCGCTGGCAGTTTCCCCCGAAGAGCAGGGTGCGGTTGCCGGTGTTGCTGGTTCCTGCGGGCCGTTGGGATTTACGTTAGGGCCACTGCTGGGCGGGCTGATGTATCAGTACGATCCAACCCTGCCATACAGTTTTGCCGCCGGATTGTATGTGATACTGCTGTTGTGTATGCAGTGGCTGGGCAGACGTGTGCAGGTGCATGATGAGGCTTGAACGAGCGGGATTGCTGGTGGCGCTGATGTTTGCCTCGCTGATAGGGTGCGGTGATCAATCGAGCACGTCGCGCACCTTTGCAATCGCCACCGGCGGACCAGCGGGCCTGTATTACCCGTTTGGCGGTGGTATGGCGTCGATCTGGTCCGAACATCTGCCCCACGTGAACGTGAAAGCCGAGGTCACCGGCGGTTCGGTGACCAATGTGATCCAGGTGGCGCGCCAGGAGAGCGATTTGGGCATCGCCATGGCCGATGTGGTCAGCAACGCTTATCTGGGCGAGGGACGATTTCCTGAGGCGCTGCCGTTGCGGGTACTGCTCAATGCGTATCCCAATATCGTTCATATTCTGACCCTGGCTGACAGTGGCATCACATCGGTGGGCGATGTTGCCGGGCGGCGGGTATCTCTGGGTGCGGCGGGGTCGGGCACCGCGGTAGCCGCCTTGAATGTGCTCGGTGCTCTGGGTGTTGACAAACAGGACATATCAGCGGCGTATCTGAGTTTTGCCGAAACTACCTCTGCGCTTAAAGACGGCACCATCGATGCCGGTTTCGTGGTGGGTGGGCTTGGTCTGGCGGCTGTTACGGAACTTTCCGTTACCCGCGACCTGCACCTGGTTGCACTGAGTGAAAATGAGGTCGCAACCATAAATGCCTCTCACAATGCGTACAGCGGCTATCAGATTCCGGCGGGCACCTACAGTGGCATTGAGGAACCTGTCCTCGCGCTGGGCATCTGGAGTGCGGTGGTGGTGCACGAAGACATGCCCGCGCAACTGGCCTATCAGATGGTGTGCACGTTGTTTGCGTATCGCCAGGCACTGCTGAAGGTTTCGCCGGTTGCCCGGGATCTCACTGTAAGCAACATGGGCGCCCTCAAGGCGGTGCCTCTGCACCCGGGCAGCAGACGTTATATCAAACATGTCGCCGAGGGGCGGCCGACGGATTGCGTGGCCGGATATGAGTGATATGGGCAGTGCTGATCAGAGCGGTTGGCTGGGTCGTAACGGCCGCGTCGTCTTTGCATTGGCCGTATTGTTGGCGTTGTTCCAGCTGTGGCAGCCGATCGTCGGCTTTTTTCCACCGGGCGCCGTGCCGTTTGAGCAGATATTCGGTCTGCAGCCGGCGACCTACTTTCGACCGGTCCATCTTGCCTGGGTACTTGTGCTGGGGTATCTGGTGTATCCGTTGGGCCAAACCCTGGTGACGCGCATGATCGATGCTGTGTGTGCAATCGCGGCGGCCTGGGCCTGTTACCGTGTGGTGGCGTTCGATTACCAGGCATTGGATCACCTGTTAAACGGTCTGCAGGGTGTGGATTTTGCCGCGGGGGCGCTACTCATCGTGTTAAGCCTGGAGATGGCCCGGCGCGCGGTGGGTATGGTCATGATGCTGGTTGGCGTTACGTTCATTCTGTACGGTGCTTTCGGCAACTATCTGCCTGATGTGCTGGCGACCCGAGGGTTCAGTTTCGAGCGGATTGTGCGCTTTCAGGTTTTTACTCAGGCCGGACTGTTTGGCGCGCCTATCGGTATTGCCGCAGGTGCGGTGTTCAGCTTCGTGCTGTTCGGGGCCTTTCTTCAGGCAACCGGCGCGGGCCGGTTTCTGATCGATCTGTCGTTTGCCGCGGCCGGGCGCTACCGCGGCGGTCCGGCCAAGGCCAGCGTGATCGCCTCGGCGGCTATGGGGTCTATATCGGGCAGTGCCATCGCCAATACCGTCACCACCGGCTCACTGACCATTCCCATGATGAAGCAGCTTGGCTTTCGCCCTCATCAAGCCGCAGGAATCGAAGCGGCAGCCTCAACGGGAGGGCAGATCATGCCGCCAATCATGGGCGCCGGGGCTTTCGTGATGGCGGAATTCACCAAGACGCCCTATGGCGATATTGTGTGGATGTCGCTGGTTCCGGCGGTGCTGTATTTCGTATCGGTGCTTTTGTACGTGCACATTCTGGCCTCCAAGGCGGGCTTCAAGGGTATGGATGACACCGAGCCTGCCTGGTCCGTCATGCGTGACGGCATGCATTTTCTGCTGCCGCTGGTGCTAATTACCGCGCTGCTGCTGATGAACTACTCGCCGGTGCTGGTTGGTGTTTCGGGTTGTGCGGCGGTGGTGGTTGCCAGTCTGTTGCGCAGTCACACCCGGGTCAGCCTGGGTGATGTGCTTGGTGCGCTGCATCATGGTGCGGTGCTGGCGGTACCGATCTCGGTAGCATGTGCCATTGCGGGTATTGTGGTGGGTACCATCGGTCAGACCGGCATCGGGCTGCAGTTTACCGAGAGCGTGGTAGGTTTGAGCAACGGTCAGCTGTGGCTGGCGCTGTTGCTGGTGGCGGTCGCTGCATTGGTTCTGGGCATGGGATTACCGGCGACCGCAGCGTATATCGTACTGTCGGTAATGACCGGCCCCGCCTTGCAGGAACTCGGGCTGGCGTTGATCACCGCGCACATGGTGATCTTCTGGTTGTCTCAGGCTTCCAACGTAACGCCACCGATCGCGCTCGCCGCCTTTGCCGGAGCGGGTGTGGCGGGGGCGGCGCCGATGCAGTCCGCGTTTGCCGCGTTCAAACTAGCCAGCGGGCTGTTTGTCATCCCGCTCATGATGGTTTACGCACCGTTGTTGCTGGGCGCAGACGCTGGATGGGCAGACGTATTGATGGCCGGTTTGCTGACACTCGGACTGATCATCAGTATCGCCATGGTTGCGGAGCGCTATGTGTTTGCGGAAATCACCGCGGGCGCAGCACTGCTCAGCGGTGCTGCCGCGATCATGCTGCTGGTGCCCTGGGAGGCGATGCGCTGGAGTGGTCTGGTGCTGTGCGTGCTTTTGTTGTTAGCCAACTACCGGACCAGCGTCAGAGCATGAAGTAGTCGGGCAGTTCGTTCCGCGCTATCGGTTCCAGGGTCGAGAGGGAGTCCTCGCCGAAATAGATATCTTCGCCGATGAGTTTGGCATCATCGTCGGCGGGCCAGACGGTAATCAACTGCGCGTTGGTCAGCCACAATTCATGATCAGTCACAGCAGTGCCATTGACCTCGTTTACACCCTGAGCCTGTAATGCCGCGCTGCTGTGTACCTGCTTGACCTGGCCTTCTGTGATGACGGCGCCGTCGTCTACCACGATGCGTTCCACAACAACCTGGAACTGCTGGCCGCGGTTATCGAACATGGTCTGGTAAAAACCGGCGACGGCGTCATAGCCCTGCAGAACCATGCTTTGTCCGTCCGGGCGCCAGAAGTGATAGACCGGTTCGGCGGTTAGCGTATTCATCAGGGGCTCCAGCTGGCCCTTGATCTCGGCCTCCATGTGATCGGCCACTTCGCTCAGCAGCTTCTTGTGGCGCGGATTTTCCGTCGCCGCGGCGCGTTCGCGCAATGTGGCCCAACTGGCATGAGGATCGATCTTCAACGTGTTTTCTCCTTCAGGCGGCTTCGCTATCTGGCATTCCCTGATCGGCGAGCCACTGTTCATGATGCACGAAAACCTCATTGTCCCAGAAGCCCCACTCTTTGGATTTGGGCCCCGTTACCATGAGCGTCCAGACGGGGCTGGGGGTTTTCAGGCGCACGATATGCTGATGCGTGGCGGCGCGGAAATGCGGACGCCAGGCGATGACCTCACGGTCTTGCGCGTCGGGCAGGCATTCGACGTAGCTTTTGAAAGGAACCGTTATGAACCACCAGGGGTGGTCGTGGTAGGCGCGGTCATCGTCGCTCTTGATGAATCTGTGCAGGCGCAGGGTAATTCCGCACCAGATGATCCAGCGTTCCAGGTAGGCTTCGCCGTCTTCGAAAACGATGTCATGGGTTATGCCGAAGGGCAAACTGCCGAGGCGCACGACATGATCGAAACAGGGCATGCTCAAGCGGGGTAGCCCATCCAGTCACCGGTCATATCCACCGGACCCCGGTACATGGTGCTGAACCGACGAACGGAAAACATCCACTCGCCGTTTTCCTTGACGAGCTCGTCGTTATAGACGCCGGCCACGCGGAAGCTGTTGCCTTCGGCGTCTTTGATTTGCTCCTGCACATAGAAGCGTGCGGTTGCGTGTTCGCCATCTACTTCGATCAGACCGGGTTGCACCCAGTGCAGTACGTTCGGGTAACCGGCCATGACATTACTCCAGAACGCTTTGAGATTTTCGCGGCCCTTTACCGGGTCCATGGCCGGGGACAGATGCCATTCTCCGTCCTCAGTGAACGTGCTGCCCCAGATTTCCGCATCCCGACGCATGACGCCGTCGGCATATACCTGAGCTAGGTGCTGAATCTGCTGGATGTCATTGTTCATGGCGGTCTTCTACTGTTGAGCAGGGCAGAGCTTAGCAGATTTGCGGGTACGGAATCGCCATCAGTTCGGATCGCCAGCAGCTCTACCTTCAGGTGAGCCATGGTCTGGCAGCGGATAGCGCACAACGGATGCTCGCCGGGATTGGCCAGGTGCAGAACCGCGGATGAACCCTCCCACATGTGTGGGGATCGTGTTAAATTCCGAGGCAATTGCGTACGTCAACACACATGTATATCGAGGAGGTCGGGGATGGCTGAGGCGGTAGAGTACAAGCAGATCGGATCGCGGCCGGTACGGCCCGATGGGGTCGAAAAAGTCACCGGGCGCGCCCGTTTCGGAGCAGATCTGGTTTTGCCCAATATGATCCACGGGAGCGTATTGCGCAGTCCCCACGCCCATGCCCGCATAAAAAGTATCGATCTGAGTGGTGCGCTGGCAATCAGCGGCGTACATGCAGCGATCTGCGGCGATGACTTCCCGAGCGTAGAAGAGGGTGACGTGGCGGGAGAGGGTGGCGGTACCCTCAGCGATATCGCAAGAAACGTCATGGCCCGGGATAAGGTGTTGTACCACGGCCATGCGGTGGCGGCGGTTGCGGCATCTACGCAGGCAATTGCCAATGCAGCGCTGGCTGCGATCAATGTCGAGTATGAAGTGTTGTCGCCGGTGCTCGATGTAGTTGCGGCAATGGCCGAAGACTCGGTGCTGGTGGATGAAAACAACTACACCAACCCGCCGGCGGAACCCAAGACACCGAGCAACGTGGCCAATATAGGCAAGTTGGAGCGCGGTGACCTGGATGCCGGGTTCGCCGCCGCAGACGTAATCATAGAGCGGGAATATAAAGTGCCCATGGCGCATCAGGGTTATATCGAGCCCCATGCTTGTGTGGCCGATATCGATGAATCCGGTCGTGGCTCAGTGTGGTGCTGCACCCAGGGGCATTTCGATTTCCGGACCATGACCGCCAACCTGCTCGGCAGGAACATGGCAGACCTGAAGTTCATCGCCAGTGAAATCGGCGGCGGTTTTGGCGGCAAGACGGTAGTTTATCTGGAGCCGCTGGCGGTAATGTTGTCGGAGAAAGCCGGGCGTCCGGTGAAGATGACCATGAGCCGGGAAGAAGTGTTCCGCGCGTCGGGCCCGACTTCGGGCTCGGTCACCCGGGTCAAGGTCGGATTGACCAATGACGGCAGAATCACAGCTGCTGATTCCTGGCTGGCCATGGAAGCCGGAGCCTTCGCTGGTGCTCCCATCATGCCGGGCATCATGACCATGTATGCGCCCTATGATCTGCAGAACCTCCGCGCTATCGCGCACGACGTGCTTGTGAACAAGCCCAAGGTGGCGGCATACCGCGCGCCGGGCGCGCCCCAGGCGATGCATGCGTTTGAATGTGCGCTGGATGAAGCGGCCATAGCGCTGGACATGGACCCGTTGGATCTGCGCATGATCAACGCTGCAGACGAGGGGACGCAGGCGCCATATGGTCCCAAATTCCCACCAATCGGCTTCAAGGCGTGCATCGAGGCGGCCAAGGCGCATCCCAACTACACACGGCCGGTGCCGGAAGGAGCAGGCCGTGGTGTGGCCGCGGGTTTCTGGTTCAACGTCGGTATGCAGTCCAGCGCCGAGGTCAACATCAACGAAAACGGCACGGTCATGGTCATCGAAGGCAGCCCCGATATAGGCGGTTCCCGCGCTTCGATGTGTCTCATGGCAGCGGAGACACTGGGTGTGCCATACGAAGCGGTGCGCGCTCAGGTCGGTGATACCGAAAGTACCGGTTTCTGTAATGTGACCGGTGGCTCGCGGACGACGTTTGCCACGGGTATGGCGGTGGTGCAGGCCTGTGAAGATGTTATCGCCGAGTGTAAGAAACGCGCTGCGAAGACCTGGGGTGTCGACGCGGATCAAGTGGCATGGGAGGACGGTAACGCGGTACCCGCGCCGGGCGTCAATGCCGACGTTGATCCGCTGAGTCTGGCGGAGATCGCGGCCAGTGCGGCCAAGACGGGTGGGCCGATTCAGGGCCAAGCCTCGCTTAATGCCCAGGGCGCCGGCCCCAGCTTTTCCATTAACATCGCCGATCTGGCGGTGGACCATGATACCGGCAAAGTCGATGTACTGAGCTTCACTGCCATTCAGGACGCGGGCAAAGCAATACACCCGGCCTATGTGGAAGGGCAGATGCAGGGCGGCGCCGCCCAGGGTCTCGGCTGGGCACTTAATGAAGAGTATATATACGACGAAAATGGCGTCATGGAGAATGCGGGCTTCCTCGATTACCGCATTCCCGTGGCGTCAGATCTGCCGATGATCGATACACAGATCGTTGAGGTGCCGAATCCCAGCCACCCATACGGTGTGCGGGGCGTGGGTGAAACCCCTATTGTCGCGCCTCTGGCGGCAACCTCGAATGGAGTTTCCCGGGCGCTGGGCAAACGTGTCGCCGACCTTCCTCTGTCGCCGCCGCATGTGCTGGCGGCCATTGAGGGATAGTGTGGCCAGCGTCGTATTTCCCGATAGCTTCGTCGCCTTCACCGGCGGCGATCGTGAGCTGGAAACCAGCGCTGCTACTGTGCGGGATTTGCTGAGAGAGTTGCGTGCCCGCTGGCCGGGCTTGAGCGAACAACTGGAGCGCTCCGCAGTCGCCATTGATGGGCAAATCTACCAGGACGCTTTCATGGAACCAATCGCCCCGGACAGTGAAGTGTTTTTCATGGCGCGGATCGAGGGCGGGTGATGGCTGCCGGCGCCGATACAGGAACACTTGCGCCTACCAATGAGCAGGCTCGCATCGAATCCCTCGATGTGCTGCGCGGTTTTGCTCTGCTGGGCATACTGCTGCTCAATATCGTGGGCTTCGGTATGGTGTCCACGGCCTACAGCTTCCCGCTCGACGGTATGGTCGGCCGGTTCGATATCGGCGTGTGGGTTGGTGTTGAGCTGTTTGCCGAAGGTGCCATGCGGGCGCTGTTCTCCATATTGTTTGGTGCGGGGGTGGTGTTGTTTACCACCGGAGATGCGGCCAAGGGCGCGTGGGTTCACTATCGGCGAAATTTCTGGTTGTTCGCGTTCGGCCTGTTTGACGCTTATGTACTGCTCTGGAGCGGTGACATACTGGTGACCTATGCGCTGGCGGGCGCTGTGCTGTACTGGGTGCGAAACGTTCGACCAGGTCGGCTCTATGCGGCGGCTGCGGTGCTGATCATTATGATGTCCGCGATGTATGGCGGCATGGGTTTCGGACTGGCACAGGGTAAGGCTGCCGCGGCCGTAGTGGCTGCTGCGGATTCATCGGAGCAGGTGTCTGCCGCAGTCCTGGAAGGTGCAGCCGCGTGGCATGAATTTGTAGACGATTCAACCTCCACCCCCGAGCAACGCGAACAGGAGCTGGCTACGCGTGGCGGAAGCTACGCCGGCGCCTTTGTGTGGAACGTGGTGCAGACCAACGCCATGCTGTTTTTCGTGCTGCCGATGTTCATGTTCTGGGATGCCTTGGCCTTCATGTTGCTGGGTATGGCAATGTACAAGTCCGGAATATTGCAGGGCGATCGCTCGGTACGATTTTATGCCGTGACGGCGGTGGCGGGGTTCGCGGTCGGGTTGTCTGTAAATGGTCTGGAAGTTTATCGGGCCGTATCGGCGGATTTTGCGCTGCTCGATACGTTTCCCCAGGCGCAACCGACTTACCACATCGGTCGGCTGGGCATGGCATGCGGATACCTTGCCCTACTCGTGTTGCTGGTCAGGGGTCAGTGGTGGCGGGGGTTGCGGACGCGACTGGCCAGCGTTGGAAGGATGGCGCTGACCAATTACCTCATGCACTCGCTGATCTGTCTGTTTATCTTCACCGGTACGGGGTTGGGGCTGGTAGGCACGTTGAGCCGCGCTGAATTGTATGTTGTCGTGGTGGCCATCTGGTTGCTGCAGTTGATCATCAGCCCGTGGTGGTTGTCGCTTTACCGCTTCGGGCCGTTGGAATGGTTCTGGCGGGGACTGACCTATGGTGCCTGGCCGCAATTTCGCCGTGCCGGCATGTAGCAAATAAAATCGGGGGAAACATGCAGGATCTGGCAGGTAAGTGTGCATTCATAACAGGTGGGGCCAGCGGTATTGGTTTTGCCATGGCCCAGGCGTTTCTGCGCGAAGGCATGAATGTGGTCATTGCCGACGTTGATGCGGATGCGCTGGCTGCAGCCGAACAGGAACTGGCGGGCAGTAATGCCAAAGTGGTGGCGTTGCAGCTCGATGTCACTGATCGAGAACAGTTTGCCGATGTGGCGGCCCGGGCAGAACAGGCTGTGGGCAACATCCATGTCGTATGCAACAACGCCGGTGTTTATCGTGGTGGCACCATGGACGCGGTGACTTACGAGGACTGGGATTGGGTGATGGGCGTCAACGTGGGCGGCGTCATCAATGGCGTTCAGACACTGATTGATCGAGTCAAGGCCCATGGCGAGGGTGGCCATATCGTCAACACGGCATCCATGGCGGGCATCATCACATCAGCCGGGCTGGGTGTGTACAACACCAGCAAGTTTGCCGTGGTAGGCTTGTCAGAAGCCCTGCGTACTGACCTGGAGCCTCATGGTATTGGTGTGTCGGTGCTGTGTCCGGGCATGGTGCGCACGCGAATTCTCGAAAGCGAACGCACGCGGCCCGACAGGTTCGACGTCAGTGACGAAGAGGCTGTCAGTGCGGCCGAAACGCACAGCGAAGTCATGAACATGGCGATGAATACGGGCATCGATGCCGGCGAAGTCGCCGACCTGGTGGTGGCGGGTATCAAGGAAAATCAACTGTATCTGTTTCCACATCCGGAGCTCAAGGAAGCTGCGCAGCAGCGCCAGGCGGCTGTGGTAGATGCTTTTGGAGAGGCGGATCCGGAGCGGCTGGCGGCTCAGCAGAAGTTTATGGCTGAGTTGCTGGGGGGCGGAGAGGAGTAGCCGCAGTTGCGCAGGTCACTGCTGCGGCATACTGGTCTGCCCATATTGCCAACAGTAGGTATTAGCGGAATCCAAGCAGGCTCACTTTCAGCGCATGCGCATCGCCATGAAACAGAATCTGCCCGCTGGGCAGCCGTATCAGCAGCACGGCCTGGCGATCTCCAGCCAGGTTGACCACGTCGTGGCATTGGTAACCGTTGACTTCCATGTCGCGTAACAGCATCTGCCCGAGAGTGCGCAGATGGGTAGGCGCAAGACTTATTCCAATGATCCATCGTTCCTCGCAGATGCCGACAAAACTGCGGAAGTAGCGCGGCCGCTGCAGGTCGCGTTCGGAAATATCCAGTTCGCCCTGCTCGATGATTCCCGGCCCGGCCTGCAGTGCACTGCGGAACGTAGATGAGTCGAAGTCGCGCCGATGGACCACACCAAGGCCCGCATCTGTGACCCCGAGAACGCGTGTGTAACCATGGTTCTGCACCGGCGTCAGGACTTGCCCATTGTCCTGCAGCAGACCCACAGGCGTCAGCGACCCCGGCTGAGTAACGAAGCCGCTGCCGATCACCAGGTTCAACTGGCGATTGCGCATTGCCTGCAGCGCCGATATGCCGACTTCCGGGCTGGCGATGAGTTGCGGCTGGGTGGTTTGCGGGTTCAGCTCGACCAGCAGCAAGGCGTGCTCGTCTTCGCCAATGACGCGTAGATTCCGGTCTGCGTTGCCGATCAGTGTTTGAAAGTCCAGTTCTGCAGCAGGGATGGCGCCCGCAGGCAGCTCGAGCGCCGGTCCGTTGAAGCGGTCGTCAGGCTGCTTCTGGTCGCACCCGGCCATTGTTGCGGCGCAACACATCCAGATCAAACAGACACAGGCGCGACGCATAAACACGTTCCCAGACGGTTCCTAACCGTCCCCGACCTCCACCGGCAGCGTGATTGTGGCGGTCCTGCGCGGCGCGATCAGCGCATTGAGTACCTCGAACTGCAGGTCGAGCTTCTCGACCATTCTGCCTGGCTTCACGCGCAGCCGCAGGCTTCCGTGAGCGGGGATTTCAATCTGATCGGCAAAATGCATGAAGGTCATGTCCGTGGTGTTCTTCAACCTGAAGTCCGCATCGGAGGAATTGCTGATGGTGACATCGAGCACCTTGGTATCCCCCTGATAGGCGGCATTGGTGACTTCGAGGCTCGCTGCCAGCATCGCTTCCATCTCCGGTTCCCGGGCGATCAACAGATCGCGAAACCAGACAAGGGTGCGCCCGGCAAACAGCGCATCGCGGATCGCATCAGCAGACCGCTCGCTGGCGAGCACCAGATTTACCGGGCGGTGGGCAGGGTTGTCGCCGTGAGGTGGGTAATCCCAGTCGATGAGGTCATGTACATCTGATACGCCAACCAACGTCAGGTCGTAGTCCAGCGCGATCTGATGGGCCTCTGCGGAGTAGTCGCGTCCGTTGGCGATCTCGATACCGTGCAGCTTGTCCGCTTTGATGTTGCGCTTGTGAAAGTCGTTCATTCTGGCCAGGCCGTCTTTCTGCTGGGCGGTCCAGTAGGGGTGGTTCCAGAAAACAAAGGCTGCCTGCTCATTCGCCGCGTCAATGGCATTCTGCGCCGGCCAGGTGTTGGCGGCGTCGTAGTAGGCTCTCACATCGGCATTGTCTGCGGGTGGCTCGTCAACCTGCAGGAGCGTGTTGGCATCTTCGAGGAACACGGCGTTGACGTGCCCGGTTGGAAACTCCCTGGTAATCTCGGAACCCGCGATGACAATCAGGCCGCTCCCTTGGGCGGCTTCAGACGCTTCGCGGAAAGCCGTGTTGCGATCGGCGTGGGGAATATTTGCCCGATGGGGCTGGTACTCCAGATGCTCGGTAATCGCCAGAGCATCCAGTCCATCGCGCAACGCCTCTTCCACTCTGATCTTTGGCCATACGTGACCGTCTGAAAAGACGCTGTGGGTGTGCAGGTCGATGACCATGGTTTGGTATTGCGCGGTATCGGGAAACACAATGGTTCGACCGTTGCCATCTTCAACCTGGCGAGCAGTACCGTGGCTCCAGGCGTGGCCCGTGCCGAGCATCACGCACAGCGTGATGAGCCATTTCAACGAATCTATCGAGCGTAAGGGCTTCATTTGTGTCTCCCTATGGTGGGTTTAATCGAGGTCGGTGCGTTTTCTGTCGCTAACTCTACTGGGCTTGCGCGTGCCTGCCAATCTCCATTGTGTGGCCTTGCCATGCCGGGCCGCGAACGACCCGCCCGGGCAAACGACCGGTGTGGTTGCCGTCTCTGAGGACCTGCTCACCGTTCACGAAGACATGCACCATACCCGTGCTGTACTGATGCGGGTTTTCGTAAGTGGCATGCTCGGCGATGCTCTGAGGGTCGAAAATTACCACGTCTGCAAAGTAACCGGGTTGCAGCTCGCCGCGTTCGCGGATACGCAGATTGGTGGCCGGTAACCGGGTGAGTTTGCGAATGGCTTCGGCCATGCTCAGCACTTTCTCCTCGCGAACGTACCTGCTCAGCAGGCGTGCAAAATTCCCGTAGGTTCTGGGATGGGTACTGCGCTGCAGAAATACGCCCTCATTGGCTATCGAAGCCGCATCGGAGCCGAAACTGACCCAGGGCAGAGCAACCGTCGCGGCAACGTTTGCTTCACTCATCAGGAAGTAAACAGCCTGCACCCGGGAGCCGTCGGCGATGACCAGGTCCATTGCCATCTCAACCGGGCTGGTGTCGTTCAAATGCGCCACCTCGGCCAGCGTTCTGCCCGCATATTTGCGCAGCTCGGGATTGCGGAATCCAACCAGCAGCAGGTTGTCCGGGCCGGCGGCCTGCAGCAGGTTTTCCCAGTCGTCGCTGGTCATCACCATCGCTTCGCCAATACGGGCGCGCGCGGGGGGGGCCTGCAGGCGCGCCTTCCAGGATTCGTATCCCCCTTCCTGGGACCAGGGCGGCATGGCGGCGTCCAATCCGGTTGATCCCGCGGTGTAGGTGTACATGTTGGCGGTGATCGGTATGCCTCGGGCACGGGCGCCCTCAATGGTAGCGATGGCCTGGTTGAACTTCGGCCAGTTGTCGCGGCCGCCGACTTTCAGGTGATAGATTTCCGCGCGGGTAGCCGCGCGTTCGGCGATGCTGATCAGTTCGTCGAGCGCGCGCAACAGCTGATTCCCTTCACTGCGCATGTGTGAAATATACATGCCGCCATAGGCCCCGGCGGTGCGCGTCAGCGCGATCAGTTCATCGGTAGCGGCGTAGAATCCCGGCGCGTAGATCAGCGCCGAACCGACCCCCAGCGCGCCTTCCCGCATTGCCTCGGCAACCAGATTCTGCATGCGTTGCAGCTGATCGGGCGTGGGCGCGCGATTCTGCATGCCCAGCTCATGCACGCGTACGGTAGTGGCGCCAACAAAGGATGCAACATTCGGTGAAACCCCTGCCGAGACCAGGTGCTCAAGATATTCGCCGAGGGTGGTCCAGTTGACGTCTACGTTCCATTCGTCGAGCCGCTTCTGCAGGCGCGCTTTCATGGCCGGGTTCAGCGGCCCCATGGAGCTGCCTTCACCGAATACTTCAAGCGTTACGCCCTGCCGAATGTTGCTCTGGCTCGCGCCATCGATGAGCAGCGATTCGGTGGCCCAGCTGAGCATGTTGATGAATCCGGGCGCCACGCTGAGTCCCTGGGCTTGAATGACTTCACGCGCCGTGTCGGCTTGCAACTGCCCGATCTTGATAATGCGATCGGCGTTGATGGCAATATCGGCCACGTAGGGTTTGGCGCCGGAGCCGTCGTAGACCAGCCCGTTGTTGATCAGCAGATCGTACTGCGCGCCGCTCGCTGGCTGGATGAGTGCAAGGGCTACAACGCCCGTGCAGAAACCGATGTACGTTGAGACCTTCATTGTCGACGATTAACCAGCACCACTCCGACACTGACCATGGCTATGGCCAGCAGAAACGCCGGCGTGAGTGGGTCTTCGAATATCAACCAGCCGCAGAAAACACCAAATATCGGCGTCAACAGGCCAAACGATGCCATGTTGGAAACCGGATAGAGTGACAGGATCCAGAACCACAGCAGGAAACCAAATGATGCCACCAGTACAACCTGGGCTGCAAACACCAGCAGAATCGTTGCGCTGACTTCGCGAATCGCGGGGCCGAATAATGGCGAGATCAGTAGCAGAATGACCGCCGAAACCGCCAGTTGGTACAACAGATTCATCTCGGCTGAGCAATTGGCCAGGCGGGTAGTGCGCGTCAACAGCGGGATGGCGGCCCAGAACATGCCGCCCACCAGCGCCAGCAGATCGCCCAGCCAAGCTCGTGGGGGTGCAGCGCCGAGATCGCTGGAAAAAGCAACAGCCACGCCGGCCACGGCCACGGCAAGGCCTGCGATTTTGAAGTGGTTCAGCGGTTCTTCCGGAATCAGAAAGTGCGCGCCGATGGCCACCCAGATGGGCATCAGATAGAAAAACAGAGAAACCCTGGCGACGGTGGTGTAGTCCAGCGCCAGAAACAGAAGGCAGAATTCCGCGCTGAAAAACAGCCCGTTGAGAATGCCGTAGGGAAGACTGCCGTCGCTCAATGAGAGACGGCGTTTCATGACTATTGCGAAGATGAGCACCAGGGGCAGGGCCAGTGCCGAGCGCAGGCCTGACTGGAACACCGGCGCGAGACCGGCGTTCACCACCTTGACCATGGCCTGATTCAGGCCCAGCAGCACGGAAAAACCAATCAGCAGACTGGCGCCCAGGGCGTCCATGCGATCGCGTCGTTGCATCAGGAACCCTGGCTCGCCGACATCGCCGCCACCAGCGCGGCGCCCATCTCGATCTCGTCCTCTGGCCAGGGAGTGCAGACTTTGATGTTGAACAGACGGCAGCCCGCGTCGGCGAACTGCAACAACTGTTCGGCCACCTGCTCGGGCGTGCCGTATGCGGTGTAGCGTTCGAAGTTTTTGAATGGCACCTTGTAAAAGGCTTCCATCTGGCTGGAGACTGCCTGGTGCGCTGATTGCGCATCCGGTCCCAGGCCTACCCAGGGTTGATAGCCATGTAACCAGGGTACTTGCGTGCGACCGGCGTCTTCTGCTTGTGTATGAATCATCTCCAGCGCCTCACGGAAACGTCTTGTCGAGCACCAGGTTGCGATCCAGCCTTCGCCGTGAAGCGCGGTTCTGCGCAGCGCCGCGTCGGATCGTCCGCCGATGATGAACGGAATCTGCGGGTCCGGCGCCGGCCGTATCTGTGCTGCGCAGATGTCGAAATGCTCGCCATGAAAGTTTACGGTTTTGCCGTCCAGCAGCTGGCGAATAATGGTGAGTGATTCATTGGTGCGTTTGCCTCTGGTTCGAGGGTCGACGCCGCAAACCTCTGTTTCGTGCCGGTCCTCGCCGCCGATGCCGACGCCGAAGATGAACCGGCCTGGCGCGATCTTGCTCATGGTGGCGAGTTGACGGGCAACGGGCAGGGGATGGCGCAACGGCAACAGGTAGATGCTGATCATCACCCCCAACTCTTCGTGCAGTTGCGACAGCGCCGCAACGTCGACGAAGCCGTCGGTGCCGGAACCGTTGCGAAATGATACGTGGTCTGCCATGAACAGATGGTGGAACCCCGCATCGTACATATCTGCGCTGGCCTGCTGCTTTTCGCTCAGGCTCAGGTTCCAGTAGTTTGACGGTACCGCTAGACCGAATTTGAGATCCAATTCTCCTCCCTGTTTCAGATGCGCCTTTGCGGGCGTGGGTGATGATAAACAAATGCCGTAAAATGTTCGCTCCGAGTATTAAGGTCGCTTAAGGGTCAAGCAGGGCGCCATGAAAAGACCGGCATCAGAAACCAGGAGACGTCAGCGCGTGCGTGCAGTTGAGCGCGGTAGCGCCAGGCGGGCAGGGTGGTTGCGCCTGGCACGTACTGTCGTACTGGGCACCATTGCGGCGGTTCTTGGCATTGTCTGGCTGGGTGAGCAGTACGGTATTGAGCGGGCGGTGATGCTGGAATTCCTCGGTACCAGCGCCCTGTTCGTACTGTTGCTGGTTGGCGCAGGGCTCGTCGGAGTGGCTGTTCTGATCGGAATCCGGCGGCTGCTGAACCGGTCCTAGTAGAGATCCTGGAAAAAACGCTCGCTGCGGGGCATATAGTAGTTGTCGTAGTCCAGCGAGAACGCGACCGAGTTGGCTTTGCCCAGAATCGCTTCTCGATTAACCAGGCCTATTTTCCTGGAATCCTGGCTGTTGTCCCGGTTGTCGCCCAGTACCAGGTAGTGGGCATCTGGTATCACAATCGGGCCGAACGTGCTGGTAACGTGCGGGTGGCGGTAGCGGTGAATCATCACCGTGCGGGTTTTGCCAAGCACTGTTTCAGTCGCAACCTGAACCTGCGACCGTTGCGATGCTACCGCCGGATTCAGTTGCGTGGTGGCTAGTTGCGCATACTCGGCGGGCTCACCATTGATGATCAGCCGGTTGTCAACCATCTGCACTTCGTCGCCGGGCACGCCGACCACCCGCTTGACCAGCAGCCTCCCATCCTTCGGGCTTTCAAAGGTGATCACATCTGAGCGATCCGGATCTGCCCAGCGGGCCAATCTAACCAGCGTGAACGGCACTCTGAGATCGTAGGCCAGTTTGTCAACAACGATCCGATCACCTACCAGTATAGACGGAATCATGGAACCGCTGGGCACCTGATTCCAGTCGGCGATAGCGGAGCGGAACACCAGCATGACGGCCACAAACAGGAAAAAGCCGCGCCATTCGCGCAGAAATCGAGCGAGTCGCGATTCGTCTTCTTGCTGTGGGGCCTGATCCATGCTTATACGGGTTTATTGGCGGCTTCGAAGGCTTCGATCTGTTGCGGCGTGGCCTCTTTCTGGTATTTGCCCTTCCAGCTGCCATAGGATTCACCGTAAACCCGTGTCTGGGCCTGCTCCATGTCGATATCCGCGCCGAGGTCGTCGGCGGCAGCTTTGTACCATTTCGACAGGCAGTTGCGGCAGAAACCGGCCAGAATCATAAGATCTATGTTCTGTACGTCCTCTTTGCGTTCATCGAGATGGCTGAGCAGGCGGCGCAACACCGCGGCTTCAATTTCGGTCTGTTGGTCTGACATGGTGTTTCCTGAATCTGATGAGTTAACCGGCTGGGGGTTGTTCGCGGGTAAACACCCATTCGTCCCCATCGGACAGACTCGCTGAGTAAGTATAGCCGTCGTAATCGAATTGTTTGAGCGCGCTAATGGTTTTGACCCGCTTGTCGACCATGTAGCGGGTCATCAGGCCGCGGGCACGCTTCGCGAATAAGGACAAAAAGCGCAGCTTGCCGTCTTTGCGTTCCTTGAAATGTACATTAATGATGCGCGCGTCGATCGCGGTTGGAGCAAGCACGTTAAAATATTCATTGGATGCCAGGTTGATCAACACTGGCTGCTGCTGTTCGGCAATGGCCTCATTGAGCGCCTGAGTGAGCTTGTCGCCCCAGAAATCGTACAGTGTTTGACCATGTTTAGTGGGCAGTTTAGTGCCCATTTCCAGTCGGTAGGGGCGGATCATGTCCAGCGGACGCAGCAGACCATAAAGGCCGCTGAGAATACGCACATGCTTCTGCGCCCAGGTGAAATCCCGCTCGCTCATGGTCGAGGCCTGCAGGCCGAGGTAAACGTCGCCTTTGAAAGCCAGTGCCGCCGGACGGGCGTTGTCGCAGTCGAAGCAGGGTTGCCACTCGAGATTGCGACGGTAGTTGAGTTCGGCCAGATTGTCGCTGATATGCATCAAGCCCGCCAGTTCGGCGGGTTCATAGCCGCGTAGAGCATCGATGAGTTCGCCGGATTCCTGTACGAACTGGGGTAGCGATGCCTTTTTTGTGGCAAGCTCCGTTTCATAGTCCAGGGATTTGGCCGGGGACAGTATCGCCAGCATGTGATTCCTTAACGTTGCAATTATCTGTGGCTGGCTAGTTTAGCGTATCCCAGGTAACGTACACCATTCACCTGCCTGATTTGCTTTGGTAATTGATCGATATGGTTCATGGTTAAGGTAGTCGCGCGGTCTCATCAGGGGCTGGTGCGTCTGCGCAACGAAGATGCCGTGTTCGGCGATGACCAAGGCCGTTTTGCCGTTCTCGCGGATGGTATGGGTGGCCTCATGGCCGGTGAAGTCGCCAGCCGCACCGCGGTCGAAACCGCCCGGGATCGGCTGTCCCGTGGCACATCGCGCCTATCTGAACCCCAGGATCTGGAGCATGTTCTGCAACTGGCCCACGATGCCGTGGTGGCCCGTGCGCGCAGGTTCAACTACGTGGGCAAGATGGGTACCACACTGCTGATCTGGTCTCAGGCCGATGGAGGCGCCGCGCAGCGTGAGGATTCGTTTTTCGCCCATGTGGGTGACTCACGCATTTACACGTTCACCGATGGCAAGCTGACTCAGATTACCCGTGACCATACCGTGGCCCAGCGTATGGTGGACAGTGGCGAAATCAGCCCCGAAGAAGAGCCCGAAGCGCCTAATCGGCACGTGCTGACCCAGGCCTTGGGGCTGCCCGGACTTTGCAAGCCCGACAGTGGCGTCGTGCCGTCCGCGCAAAGGGTGATCTTGTGCAGCGATGGTCTGTCTGATCTGGTGACTGACTCTGAAATGACTGAAATTATGGCGACCCCTGATCTGGCCTGCTGCGCAGATGAGTTGTTGAAAGCCGCACTGGATGCGGGCGGCCGTGACAACGTCAGCGTGGTGTTGTTGGAGTTTTGACCTGCCGGCGCTAGAATTGATCTCCCGTTTGAGTTACCTCCCCGACACATGGCAAACCGTACAGAGCGAATTGAGCAGACCTTGAGTGACGCCTTTTCACTGATGCATTTGCAGGTGATCGACGAAAGCGGCAATCACAGCGTTCCCGAGGGCGCTGAGAGCCACTTTAAAGTGGTCGCGGTGGCGTCGGAGTTTGCTGAGCTGAAGCGCATCGACCGCCACCGCCGGCTCAACGATCTGCTGGCGGATGAATTCGCGGCGGGCATGCATGCACTGGCTATCCACGCCTATACCGAAGATGAATGGCGTGCGCGTTTCGGTGAGGCGCCGTTGAGCCCACCCTGTGCTGGTGGTAGTGGTCAGTAGCCATGCGTAAAGTTCTGACCTTTTACAAATTCACGAATGTGGCGGATCCATCGGGGGTACGTGAAGTCCTGCTCGAGCGCGGCAAGTCGTTGGGCATCAAGGGCACTCTGCTGATCGCCGAGGAGGGTCTGAACGGGACCATCGTCGGCGAAGCAGATGCGCTGCGGGCATTCGCTGCTGCCATGGAACAGCAGTTCGGCCGCATGCCTTACAAGTGGTCCGGTCTGGAGCAGCACAATCCGGGCTTCTATCGTTTCAAGATCAAGCTCAAGAAAGAAATCGTGACCCTCGGCATCGATGGCCTCGACCCGCTGCAGACCGGTGAACATGTCTCCCCTGAGGAATGGAATCAGCTTCTGGATGACCCGGACGTAGTGGTGATCGATACGCGTAATACTTACGAGATCGATATAGGCACATTTCCCGGCGCTGTCTCGCCCCAGACCACCAACTTCCGTGAGTTTCCGCGCTGGGTAGCGGAGCACCTGGACCCGGCGGAAGACAGGCGCGTGGCGATGTTCTGCACGGGCGGCATCCGTTGCGAGAAAGCCGCTGCGTACATGCTGGCCGAGGGTTTCGAGACCGTCTACCAGCTCAACGGTGGCGTGCTGTCCTACCTCGAACACGTTGAGCCGGAGGAAAACAAGTGGCAGGGCGAGTGCTTCGTGTTCGATCAGCGGGTTTCGGTCAATGCCGACCTTACCCAGGGCGATTATCAGCAGTGTTTTGCGTGCCGCCATCCGGTCTCTGCAGAAGACATGCGCAGTGAGCTGTATGAGGCGGGTGTGAGCTGCCCGCACTGCCACGAGCGTGATGATACGGCAAGGCGGGCGAGTCTACGTGAGCGGCAGAAACAAGTGGACCTGGCTGACCAGCGCGGCGAGCAGCATATCGGGGCGCGTCAGGGCTAGACGGATGCGCTCTCGCGCAAAACAGTACGTAACGTGCTTATTGGGCAACGAGGTGCTGCAAATGGAGCCAGACCGCCTCCAACAGCAGAGGTTGGGCCTGGGCGGTAGGGTGAATCCCGTCGTCCTGCATCAGGCCTTCCTCCAGGGCCACCTTCTCCAATAGAAAGGGGATCAGTGTAACTTGCTGGGCGCTGGCGACATCCGCAAAAACATTGTCAAAGGCTCTGGCGTATCTCGGGCCGTAGTTCGGTGGTATGCGCATGGCGGCTATGATGGGCGTAGCGCCGCTTGCGCTGACCCGCTCCACCATCTGGTTCAGATTGTCGCGGATGCGACTGACCGGGTAGCCACGCAAGCCGTCATTGCCTCCGAGTTCGATGATGACAATGGCAGGTTCGTGCTCGGCGAGCACGCCGTCGATGCGGGCCAGGCCGCCGCCGGTGGTTTCGCCGGAAATGCTGGCGTTGATGGCGCGCCAGTTGCTTTCCGAGCGGGCCAAAGTCTGATCAAGTAAATGTACCCAGCCCTGTTCCTGTTGGATACCATACCCGGCACTGATACTGTCGCCCATCACGAGAACGGATTGAACGCCGTTCGCCATGCTGAAACCCGGGGCAAACGCCGTGGCGATGCAAAGCAGCACTGCTGCTGATGATGAAGACTGAATTTTCTGTAGAACTGTTCCGCTCATTTTGACTGGATAGAATCGTTGTATGAGTCGTACTGTAGTTAGCACAAACGGTGTTGAAAAGGTCGTAGATACCACGGCCGGTGAACTTGTCATCCTGGATGGAATTGACCTGGAAATCAACGAGGGTGAGTCAGTTGCCATCGTTGGCGCTTCAGGGTCTGGTAAAACCACGCTGCTGGGCATATTGGCTGGTTTGGATGTACCCAGTGCCGGTTCGGTGCACCTGCTGGAAGCTGAACTCAGCGCCCTGGATGAAGAAGCGCGGGCCGTTGTGCGAGGCGAGTACGTCGGCTTCGTGTTCCAGTCGTTTCAACTGCTTGGCAGCCTCACCGCCTTGGAAAATGTCATGTTGCCTGCGGAATTACGAGGCGAGCGATTGGCCAAAGAGCAGGCGCTGGAGCTGTTGAAGAAAGTGGGTCTGGCGGAACGCGCCACACACTACCCCCGACAGCTCTCCGGTGGAGAACAGCAGCGCGTGGCCATTGCCCGGGCCTTTGCATCCAATCCGACGGTGCTGTTTGCGGACGAACCCACTGGAAATCTCGACACCCACACCGGTGAACGCATCATCGAACTGCTGTTTGAGCTGAATGAAGCGTTCGGCACCACCCTGATCATGGTCACTCACGATGAACGGTTGGCGGCACGATGTGATCGCACCATCGCGATCGAGGCAGGCTGCATTGAGGATCACCCATGAATTTTTCCCTGGTCAGGCGCATGGCGCTGCGCGACGTGCGTTCCGGTGAGATGGGGCTGCTGCTGGTGGCACTGGTGGTGGCGGTGGCCACGGTTACTTCCATCAGCCTGTTTGTAGATCGATTGCACCAGGCGCTGGTGGAAGAGTCGGCGACTTTTCTGGCGGCAGATCGACAGATTTCAAGCTCGCGCCCCATACCCCAGGGATTTCGCGACGTCGCCGCTGCGGCGGGCCTGGACCAGGCGGAAACCATGGTGTTTCCCTCCATGATTTTCGCCGGTGATCGTAATCAACTGGTAAGCGTCAAAGCTGTCGGTGGTAACTATCCCCTGCGCGGTAAATTGATCGTTGCCGACGAACCATTTGGCAAAGGCGCGCCTATTCCGTCCACCCCGGCGCTCGGTGAAGTGTGGCTCGACTCGCGCCTGTTCCCGGCGCTGGGCATTGCGCTGGGTGACGAGGTCGAAGTGGGCATGGCGCGGTTGCGTGTCAGCCGTGTACTGGTGGCGGAACCTGATCGTGGCGGTTCATTCTTCGATCTTGGACCGCGCTTGCTGATGAGTGTCGATGACGTACCCGACACTGAGGTGGTGCAGCCGGGCAGCCGCATTTCCTATCGCCTGCTGCTGCGGGGTGAAGAAGCAGCACTGGAAGGTATCAGAAACCAACTGACTCTGGCGCCCAATTACCGCTGGGTGAGCATACGCGAAAGCAGCCCGCGGATCGGCTCGGCGCTCGATCGGGCCGAGAGTTTTCTGTTGCTGGGCGGACTGCTGGGGGTATTGCTGGCGGGCATCGCGGTAGCGTTGAGCGCGTACCGGTATGCGGCGCGCCACTTCGATCATGTGGGGGTTCTGAAAACTCTGGGCGCAACCCCTCGACAGATTCTGTTCGGTTTTCTGAACATTCTGCTGCTGACCGGAACAATCGCCATTGTCGGCGGGCTGGCTCTGGGCGGTGGCCTGCATCTGCTCATTGTGCAGTTGCTGGCGTCGTTGATTCCGGTGGAGTTGCCCAGTCCAGGTCCCCGTCCATTTGCCCTGGGGGCGGTGACGGGGCTCATCTGTCTGTTGTCGTTTGCCATGCCCGCGTTCCTGCACCTGAAAGACATTTCTCCGATGCGGGTCATTCGCAGAGACCTGGGCGTTATGCCTGCAAGTCAGTGGCTGACATACGGTACCGCTGTCGCCGGCAGTGTGGTGCTGCTGGTGTGGTACACCAAGAGCCTCGTGCTGACGTTCTGGACCCTGGCCGGCGCGGTGGGCGTGATTGTGGTCTTTGGCGGCCTTGGTCTGGCTTTGTTGCGCGGCAGCAGAGTAGCGGGCATGCAGGCTCGCAGCGGCTGGCGGCTGGCATTGTCGGGCCTGCAGCGGCGCCGTAACGAAAATGTCGCGCAGATCCTGATTTTCGGTCTGGCGATCATGTTGCTGCTGGTATTGCTGCTGCTGCGCACGGAACTGGTCACTGAATGGCGCGCCCAGGTGCCGGAGAACACCGCCAACCACTTCGTCATGAACATCGCCAGTGAGGAAGTTGATGACGTTCAGAACCTGATAGAAACCCATACCACCGCCGGCGATTTTCTATACCCGATGATTCGCGGTCGTGTGGTTGCGGTGAATGGTGTCGATTCCACTACCCATCAGAGGAGTGCGCCGAGAAATCAACGGGACGATGATGGGCGTCTCATGTCCGAGCGCAATCTGACCTGGGTAGTGAGTAAACCCGAGGGCAACGTGATTGTTGCTGGTGAGTGGTGGGCGGCGGACAGCATCCGCCCGGAAGTTTCGTTAGAGCAGGACTACGCGGAAGATTACAATCTCAACATAGGCGACGAGTTGACCTTCGATATTGGCGGGCAATCGGTGCAGGCCACCGTCGCCAGCATCCGCAGCCTCGAATGGGAGAGCATGAGTCCCAACTTCTTCATCATTCTTTCGCCGACGGCGCTGGAGTCGTTTCCTGCAACCTACATGACGAGTTTCTATCTGCCGGCCGACAAAAAGGTGTTTCTCAATACACTGCTGTCCGAGCATCCGACCATTACGGTGATTGAAATAGATGCTCTGATCAAACAGGTGACCAGTATCATCGACCGGGTGACCCAGGCGGTGGAGCTGGTGCTCGCCCTGGTGCTTGCCAGTGGCGCCCTGGTGCTGATCGCCAGCATTCAGGCAAGTCGCGACGCGCGTATGGCAGAACATGCGCTGGTGCGCACCCTGGGTGGCACCCGCCGGCTGATTGGTGCATCGCTGGCGGCGGAGTTCGTGTTGCTGGGTACCTTTGCCGGTGTGGTGGCAGTGTTCGGCGCGGAACTCACGGTGGCAATGTTGCAGAGCCAGGTCTTTAACCTGCAGATGGCATTGCATCCGTGGGTGTGGCCACTGGGCCCGGTCTGCGGGGCGCTGATCATTGTGACTGTGGGTCTACTGGGTAGCCGCAGTCTGGTTAATTCACCACCGATGATCGTTTTGCGTGGGCTAAATTGACCCGTATGCATGCGCTTGCGTCAGCCTTTTGACGCCCATTGCGAGCCTGATGTGATGCGCCCAACATACCTCTGAATTTAGCCCCGCACCGGATTGCACTATCGCCGCCAACGTCTAGTTTTAATAGATGGCGGCAAACGGGTACCAGGGCAGTTCTTCGGATTTTCAGCTAAACCGCGTAGAGGCGCGGGCTGGGTCACTGAAGCTGAAACAATGGCAGGTATGGGCTGTGTTGGCGTTGGCGGGCGCCTGTGCATATATGTCGTTGACGTTGGATCGCCTGAATGCGGAAGAACGTGACATTGCCGACGCGCTGGAGCAGATCGACCAGCTGGCGAATGGAGAACCCCTGAACAGCTTCGATCGCAATGAGATTGCGCAAGGCGTCGCGGTTGTGCGCCGAGATCTTCGTGGTGTTCTGCATGCCCACCGGCAGAGCATCGTGCAGATGACCCATCTTTATTACTTCGGAGTCATCGGTTTGATTCTGGCGCTGGTTGGGTTGTGGGCTCAAAGAATGAACCTGCGCGTTGCTCCACCTCTGCCGCAAATGTTGTCTGACGATACTCTGTTTACCCATACGCCGGTACCATTGAGTTTGAGCGACGGCAGCGACCGGCTGCTGCGGGCCAACAAAGCCTACGCGCAAATCAGCGGGTATGATGCAGAGGAACTCCGCGGCGTCGATGCTCTGTGCGAAGATACTCCGGAAGAAAAGATCGCCGCTGAACGCATGCGCAAAGCCCTGACCAGCCAGGGGCACTGGATAGGCGACTACCACATACGCCACAAAGGCGGCAGCGTAGTCACCGAGACAGTGATCCGCATGGCCATCGGCGAGGACTCCACCAGGCCCGAGGGGTACCTCACCATCGCCATGGATGGCGGATCATCCGACGAGCAGCAGCGTTTCATGATGTGGCAGGCCCATCATGACAATCTCACCAAGCTGCCTAATGCGAATCTGCTGGAAGAGCGCCTGGTAAAGGAGATTCAGCTGGGGCGCCAGGGCGGATTAATCAGTATCGACCTTGATGGTTTCAAGGTCGTCAACGACTCTGTTGGCCATGTTCACGCCGATCGGATACTTACCGATGCGGCCATGCGCGTTGCCATCGCCGCCAATGAACACGATACCGTAGCGCGCATGGGTGGAGACCACTTTGTCATCATGGTTGTGGGCATCGATGAGGTTGCTGAAGTGGAAAAAATCGCGCGCACCGCAATCGCGGCGTTAGAGCAACCGTTTTTCGTGGAAGATCGCCAGTTGTTCATCAGCGCCAGTGCCGGGGTTTCGATTTTTCCGGATGATGGCGGTAAAAAGGGTGAATTGTTACAGAAAGCCGATTCGGCCTGTCTGCTTGCCAAGAAGAAAGGTGGCAATCTGGTCGAGTTTTTCGAAGAAGAAATGAACGCTACCGCCTCCCGGCGATTTGAAGTCGAATCCAGCCTGCGCGGCGCACTGGGCGGTGAGCAGTTCGAGCTGTATTTCCAGCCGATCATAGATATATCCCGGGAAGAGATTTACGGTGCGGAAGCTTTATTGCGCTGGCACAGCCCGGAGCTGGGTATGGTGTCGCCAGGCGAGTTCATTCCAATCGCCGAAGATTCGGGTCTGATCGTCGACGTGGGTAGCTGGGTGGTTCGTGACGTGCAGAACAAACTCCGCCAGTGGCGAGACTTTGCGCCGGATTTGCGGATTTCGTTGAATGTGAGCGCGCGTCAGTTCGCTCATCCGGTAGAGGCTGCCGATCTGCTGGCGTTACTCGACTCGGATGTGTCTGAGCAGGTCACGATCGAGCTCACAGAGAGCGCGGTGGTGGACAATGCGCCCGGTGCGTCGGCATTTCTGCAGGGTTTACGTGATCTGGGTATGCGCATCGCCCTGGATGACTTTGGTACCGGCTATTCGTCGATAGGTTACCTGCGCGATTACGAGTTTGATGTGCTGAAGGTCGACAAGAGCTTCATCGACAATATTTCAGGCGTGCGCGATCTGGGGCTGGTGGCGTCGATCGTAGCCATGGGGCGTATCCTGGGGATGCGGGTGGTTGCCGAAGGTGTCGAGTACCGCCACCAGGTAGAACGCCTCAAGCACATCGGCTGTGATTTCGTGCAGGGCTACTATTACGCAAAGCCACTTCCGGCAGCCGATTTCGCGGATTTCCTGCAGAGCTGGGACGCTCATTCAGAAGCAGTCTGAGCCAGGGTATCGCCCCGCCTCAGCGGCTCTGCGCCGCATCGTAAACCTGCATCAGATCAATCAGGCGATCCCTGTCGTCAGCTTCGATCTGTAATCCGCGAAAATCGAAGAACCGTGCATCCGCGAGGTGCGATGGGGTCAGGTGCGCGAGACTGCGCGCGATATTTTCTACACGGCCAGGTTGTGCTTTATCCCATTCACTGAGCATGCTTTTGATCGTCTGACGTTGCAGATTTTCCTGTGAGCCGCACAGGTTGCAGGGGATGATCGGGTGACGGGCAAGCTCCGACCACTGACGGATCAGTTTTTCGCGACAGTAGAACATGGGTCTGATGATCATGTTGCGCCTGTCGTCGCTCAACAGCTTTGCAGGCATGGCTTTCATGCGGCCGCCGTAAAACATGTTGAGAAACAGGGTTTCCACCACATCGTCCATATGGTGGCCCAGCGCGATGCGGGTGGCGCCGATCTCCTGGGCATAGCTGTAGAGAATGCCGCGGCGCAGGCGCGAGCAGAGCGGGCAGGTGGTTTTGCCTTCCGGCGTCAACTCCTGAACTATGGAATAAGTGTCTTGCTCCAGGATCTTGAAGACCACGCCGAGATTCTGCAGGTATTCCGGCAACACGTGCCCGGGAAAGCCAGGCTGTTTCTGGTCGAGGTTTACGGCAACGATTTCGAAATCGATGGGTGCATGCTGCTGCAGGTTGAGCAGAATATCGAGCAGTGTGTAAGAGTCTTTGCCGCCGGACAGACACACCATGATCTTATCGCCATCGCCGATCATGTCATAGTCTGCAATTGCCTGGCCGACCAGACGGCGCAACTTTTTGTGGCACTTGTTCTTTTCGTATTGACCCTTGCGGGCGGAATGTTCCAACACGTGATTGTCTCGATAGCGCTTGAGCGCGGAATATTGGCGGCGATTATGGCAGCATCAAGCGTTAAAATCAGATGCGCGGAACGGGATCTCGCGGCTCGCCAGCACCTCGGCGGATTCCAGTACCTCGGCCAGCGCAATTTCGAAGCTCTGCGCCAGACCGAACAGGTTTTTGATCTCACCCTTGGCCAGCGCCAGTTCCAGGGTCTTGGAGGCTTCCTGTAGGCGTCGCGCGCCAAAGCTGCCGGCTACCCCATGGAGGTTGTGGGCCAGCCGTTCAGCCTCTTCATACTGCTTGGCCGCGACCAGTTCACGTATCTTGGGACCGGCGTCACCGTAATAGCGGCCGAAGTCGCCCATGAGTTTGGTCATCAGTTTGACGTTGCCGTTGTGGCTGCGAATGGCGGCACCGATGTCGATGCCGGGTACGCGCTGCAGTTGCAGAGCCTCCGTGTCGACACTGACATCTTCGCCGGGGGCCTGTATCGGCGCATCCGTTGCACGCCGCCCCATGGTCACCGGTGTGTCGAGTTCGGGCAGCGCCTTCGCCAGTTCGATAAGCAGCGCGTCGAAATCAATGGGTTTCGTGATGTAGGCATCGCATCCTGCTTCGAGAGCGGCGGCTTTACGCTCGGCCAGCGCGTCGGCAGATACCGCGATGATGGGCACGGTTATGCCCTGTTCGCGCAGCAAGCGGGTTGCCTCCATGCCGTCGAGCTGGGGCATGTGTATGTCCATCAGAATGATGTCGTAGCTGGCGTCCACCGCGCTGGCCACGGCGTGGCGACCGGTTTCGGCGATATCTACAGACGCGCCGGCGCGCTGCAGAAACTCTAAAGCCAGTTGTTGGTTGATGGGGTTGTCTTCCGCTACCAGGATATGACGATCACGCAGCACCGTTTCGGCAGGCAATGCGCTCTTGAGCTGAGTGTCGATGCTGGTCTGGTCGGATTCGGGCAGACCGCACGTGATTGTGAATGTGAAATCCGAGCCCACTCCAACTTCGGAGTTGACGCTGATGGTGCCATGCATGAGTTCCACCAGCCGTTTGCATATGCTCAACCCCAGACCGGTACCGCCAAAGCGTCGAGTCGTTGAAGACTCTGCCTGTTCAAAAGATTCAAACAATCGATCGACCTGTTCCTGACTGATGCCGATGCCGGTGTCTTTGACATTGAATGCCAGACTCAGATGGTCGTCGCGACGCTCTGCCACTTCGACGTGCAGACTAACTTCGCCCTGTTCAGTGAATTTGATCGCGTTGCCGATCAGATTGACCAGAACCTGCTGCAGGCGCAGTGAGTCGCCAATCAGAAGGTCGTTCCCCGGATAATCTTCATTGCTGTGGGTGGCATCGTAGACCTGGAAATGCAGACCTTTGCGGCGCATATCGGTGCGGAACAGACGTTCCACCTCACTCAGGGTTTCTTGCAGGTGGAATGTCCTTTCTTCCAGTACCAGCTTGCCGGCCTCGATTTTGGAGAAGTCGAGAATATCACTGACCAGGGTAAGCAGGTTCTCTCCGGCGTTACGGATCGAAGTCAGGTATTCGTACTGCTTGCGGTCGAGTTGAGTGTCCAGCGTCAGTTTGGAGAAACCCACGATGGCGTTCATTGGCGTGCGGATCTCGTGGCTCATATTGGCGAGGAATTCACTCTTGGCCACACTGGCTGCTTCGGCGATCTGGCGTTGTTTGTCGGCATGTTCACGCTCAATGCGCTCGGATATATCGAACAGTGAGCCGTCGATGTATTCGCCCAACTCCGGATCGTGGGTGATGCGCGCGGTTACCGCCATCCAGAACACTTTTCCGGTGCGGGTCATGCCCTGGGCTTCGAATCCGTTTATCTGGCCGCGTTCCTCTAATGCCGACAGGAAGCGTTGTGCCGATTCCGTTTTGAGGAATACCCGGTGCAGCAGGTCGCGATATTCTTCCAGGAGGTCCTCAGTTTTGTCGAAGTCCAGGATCTTGGCCAGGGTAGGATTGGCGCTCAGTAGTTGCCCTTCCGCGTTGATTCTGAACAGTCCTTCTATGGCGCTGTCGTACAGCGTGCGGTATTCATCCCGGGCATTCTGCAGGTCTGCGTACAGCCTTGCGTTTTCGATGCTGATGGCGGCCTGGGAGGTCAGTAACGCGAGCACCTCGACCCGCTGTGCGGTAAACACGCTGGTCAGCCAGCGATGTTCCACATACAGCACACCAATGATTTCGTTGCGGTGGGTAATGGGCAGGCACAGCACTGAGAGCGGCTGCATGCGCTTGATATAGGGGTCCTGGGTGAACACGTCTTCCCGGGTAGCGTCTGCTAGAACCAGCGACTTGTTGGTGCGTAGTACGAACTGCACCGCGGAAACCGGTACGTCGTCGCTTGCTTCAAGCGGGACCGGCGGACTGAACCTCTGCGTGCTGCCCCCTTCCACCCCGGCAATGGCTTCCACCTGCATGCGGTCCTCGGTACGCAGCAACATGCAGGCCTTCTGTGCACCGGCATGTTCTAAAGCCAGGCGCAGCAGCTTGGTCAATACCTGGTCCAGCACGATCTCGCTGGATATGGTCTGCGCGGCGCGCAGCACGGTGGTGGTGTCGAGTATCCGATCATTCAGTTCAGCGCTTTCAAGGCTGTTCTGATTGGTTTGAAAATCGCGCAGGGTAAGGTCGGTCAGATCTGTCAGTGAAATTGGGCCGCTGCTGACGTTACGCTGTATCGAGTCGGTGCCGATGCCAGGGAGTTCGCGCTCCAGCTGATTGGCTTTGGCAATAGCACCCCAGCGCAGATATGCCTGATGCGCGTTTTTGCCGAACAGTTTGGCGAAATCACTGCGGCCTCTGTCGTCCGCGGCCCGGGCCGCCAGTTCATAGGCCAGCGCTTCGTCATTGGCTATGCCGCTGCTGCGTGCGAGCTCAGCTGCAGATTCCCAGTGTTCCAGTGCCAGGCTCATGTTGCCGCTCGCTCGAGCCAGCTCGGCTTCGAGCATGAGCGCTTTGGGCTCTGCAAATTCCGCGCCGTTGGCAGCCTTGTTCTTGAAAAACTGCGCCCAGCGCCTGGTAGTGCCGGTGTCTTCTTTGGTGCGTGCACAGATCAGCGCCTCGCACAGGCCGAATGTAGCGTGAAGCGGTGAGTTCTCGAGGGCAGGCTGGTACTGGCGAGCCAGTTCCACCACACTGCGCGCGCCTGCAAAGTCGTTGAACAGCACAGCGTAGTACAGGCGTAGCGTGTACACGCAGGCCTGGGCCAGTTGGTCGTCGCTGTTGGAGATCGAGCGGGCCTGCTCATGTACCTGATTGTCTTCCATGGGCTGGCCGACCAGGCTGGCGACGATCTGCATGACGAAATACTGAATGTTGACGCCGGTTATGTGGCCATATCGATTGACGTGGTCGATCTGATCACCGATTGAGCGATTCAACGAACCGAGTTCCAGACCTCGCACCAGGCCGTTGGTGGCGAACAGTGCGCCGGCGGCGGCGGCAAACTCGTAATCCTGCAATGCCATGGCCCTGGCAGTGCCGTCGGTTAGCTCGCGCACTGTGTGGTCGAAATTGCCCAGCCACGGATCGATCAATCCACTGACGGTTAACAGTGCGCGGACGGAAAAGGCGTCCGCCGGGAAGCGATTGGCGATGGTGCGTGCGTCCCGGGCATAGGTTTGCGCGTGTATGGTCAGCCCCTGGCGCATGGCCTGGGTCGCACGGACAGCGTAAGCGAAGGCCACCTCTCCACTGTAGCCCCTGCGGCCCGCTTCGCTGATGATGTGCGCACTGAAGTCAGGAGCATCGTCTGCGCCCAGATGAAGATTCGCGTGAGCAAGATACCCGGCCATGCGAGAGGCATGGCGGAATGCTATATCGTGACTTTCAGGCAGCGTGCCCGGCAGTGCGGGAAGTGAACCTCCCCATTTGTGCAGGTTGATCTTTTCCAGCAGACGCAGCAGCGCGGGCTTGACGATGGCGCGGCGTGGTTTTGGGAGCTGCATCTTCGGGTTTCGTAGCGACTCATCGACCAGCTCGGTTACACGATGCAGATTGTTCTGCACCATCGCGGCGCGCAGATGAGTTTCCGTTAACGCGCTGCTGTTTAATGATGTGTGTTCAAAGCGTTTCAGCTGGTCAAAATCACCGCATAGGAACGCGGCCAGCGCGGCGCACTCTGCGAGCTCCAGGCGCAGGGCGCTGGCGTCGCTGGAGTCGTCCAGCAGCGCCAGGCCGGTGCGGCTGAATTTGTATGCCAGCTGAAAGTTGTTGCTGTGCAGGCATTCCCTGGCGGCCAGCAGATTCTGGTGAGCCACTTCCTGGCACAATTGGGCCGGGGTATCCACGGGGTTTGTGGCGGCGTTGAGATGATGCGCGATATCGACGGCGAGGTTCTGCCGGGCGCCGCTCGCATCGTCCGCGTGGTCCCGGGCTGGTTTACCATCCTTGCGCAGCGCACGGGCTATGTTCAGGTGCAGCTGCTGTTTGATGTCCGTGGGAATGCGCTCGTACAGTGCGGTACGGATGCGTGGGTGGGAAAACTGAAATGATCGATTGGCGCCCATGCCGGTGATTCCCCGAGTAATCGACGGCCGCAGCAGCCGGGCTATCTCTGCGTGATTGTGCTGCAGGACCTGGGCGACTAGATCGATCTCAAATGTTTCGCCAATGCATGCGCCGGCGCAGAGGGGTTCGCGGGTATCTGGTGGCAGTTCATCGAGCAGCTGGTCGATGCGCTCGATGGCGTTGTTGTTGAAGAAGTAACGCCGGATCTCCTCGATGTCCCATGCCCAACACTCCTTTGTGCGGTCGTAGTACAGGTGAGCGGCCTGGTGCAGCTCCGATATCAGATCATGCACCAGCTGTGGTACGCCGTCGGTTTTTGCGTAAACGTCTGCGGCAAGTTCGCGGACCCGCGCTTCACTGTGGTTGAGCATGTCTGCGAGCATCTCACGAATCGCGGATTTATCGAGCGGATGCAGCGGCAGATAGGTTGTCTTGGTGCTGATACGCGGGTCACTGAACGCGGAACGATCGATCTCTTCGGTAGTGAATACCGTCAGCACGCTTCGATGCGCCAGGCATTCCTGCACAATTGCATCCATGCATTCGGTTGGGACGGTGTGCACGTTCTCCACAACCATAGTCAATGTCAGGGGCGCGATGGCGTCGAGCACTTCGCTGACGCCCCGGCCAGGCAAGCCGGGTACCGTGCCGGACATGTCTATGAGGCTGGCAAGTTCGGGCAGGTGGTGCGCCAGTGCTGTCAGGTGGGGTGAGTTGCGGTGTTGCAGGCGCTCGATGATCGCATCGCTTTGTTCCTCGAGCTGGGAAAGTAAATGACGGATCAGGGGCCGTACGAGTTCGATCCACAGTGTGTCGGTATCGTAGACATCTACGCCACTGCAGTTGACCGACGTGGTCAGGCTGTTGACCTCAGCGGCGTTGCGCAGCAGCAGGTCGGTGATCGCCGTTTTGCCCATGCCTGGTCCCGCGCCGATCACCGCAAACAGGGTTTCGCCGTGCTTGGCACGTTCCAGCAGATCACTCAGATTCTGTTGGGTGGTAGCCTGTCCATACAGTTTCTTGGGTATGACTAACTGCTCTTTGCTGTCGGTGCGACCCAGTTTGAAATGCACCACATTGCTTGATTGCGCGGCGTTGGCCAGATCGTCGTAGACACTGGTTGCGCTCTGGTAGCGGCTCTCCGGCTGTTTGGCGAGAAGTTTGGCAACAAGATCGGTAAGCCAGGCCGGGATGTTGCTGGTGTTTTCGCTAAGTGGTGGTGGATTGCTGGCTATATGCGCGTGGATCAGTTCCAGTGCGTCTGTCTGCGTGAACGGCGGGTGTCCTGCGAACAACTCATACAGCGTCGCTCCCAGGGAATACAGATCTGTGCGGTAGTCTACGACGCGATTGAGCCGGCCGGTCTGCTCAGGCGAAATGTAGGGCAGTGTGCCGGTGAGCGACGCTGCCTTTTCGATCCGTGGGTGCTCTCTGGCCGCAAGAGTTGCCAGGCCGAAGTCGATCAGTTTTACCGCGGGTCCGCCTGGCTGGTCCTCGTTGGGGCAGATGATTATGTTGGCGGGATTAAGGTCGCGGTGCACCACCCCTTCATCGTGAATGGACTGCACCGCCAGCGCCAGCTGCTGGGCAATATGTAGCTTTTCGTGAAAGCCCAGCGCGTGGTTGGTGAGCAATGAGCGCAATGACTCACCGCCATTGTCTTCGAAAACGATCTGCTTGTGCCGGTCATCGTACGCCAATGCCTGACACACGAAGGGACTCGTCAACGACTGGTTGAGATTGAACTCGTGGCGATAGCGGGCGATAGCGCTGGGATTCTGCGCCGCTTCCTTGAGGGTCTTGGTTATGACCGTTTGTGCGTCCCGCTCAGCACGCGCCACCAGTGTCGTTGTGCTTTCGTAGATGCTGTCGTCCATACGCCCCTATACCATTGAGCAGGCCGGCTCGGGACTACGCGACTTCTGGTGTAAACAGGTATCCGGTACCGTGAATGGTAGCGATGATTTTCGCGCTCGCCGCACGTTCCCCCAGCTTCTTGCGCAGCTGACCGACCAGCACGTCGATGTAGCGATCATCAGGGAACCACTCGCGATTGCGGATACGGTTCATCAGCTGATCGCGATTCATGACTTCGCCAGCCTGTTCCATGAATGCCAGCAGCAACTGATATTCGCCTGCGGAGAGCTGAATGACTTCGGCTTCCGGGGAAGTCAGTTCACGTTTGTTCAGATCGAGTTTCCAACCTTCGAAGGAACGGATGTGATTGCGCCTGCGCTGCGTCTGCTGGATCTGTACCCGGCGGATCAGATTGCGCGAGCGGCTGAGCAGTTCCCGGGCGTCGAAGGGCTTGGTGACGTAATCGTCGGCGCCGCTTTCCAGTCCGAGAATGCGGTCGATCTGCTCCTGCTTGGAAGTCACCAGAATGATTCCGATATCGGAATTGGCGCGAATCTCTCGCGTGAGTGTCAAGCCGTCTTTGCCTGGCAGCTTGATATCGAGCAGCAACAACACGACATTGGTTTCGTCGATGATCTTCTGTACTTCGTCACCGGAGTCTGTGGAGGAAACGCGGAAGCCTTCTTCTTCGAAATAGGCAACCAGTTGCTGGCGGGTGATCGGTTCGTCTTCGACGATCAGAATGTGATCTGGTTCGCTCATAGTTCCTAGTCCTGTTGGAACGTTGATATCGGGCCTGATTTAGGCGTTTAGTAACGCATTTGGCAACTGAAAACTCAAGCCTTCATGGCTTATCCTGCGCACCTGTTCACGAAATTTCTTCGCGTGCGTTCACATGCGCTCGTATTATAAACGTCTAGCAATCAATCACATACTGCAATTACATACGGCAATGTTGGTAATTTCCCCCTCAGATCTGTCCGATGATGCCCTGATGGGCGTCATTGACGCGTTCGTGCTGCGCGAAGGCACCGACTACGGGCACGGCGATATATCTTTGCAGGACAAGCGCGCTGCGGTGCTGAAGCAACTGCAAAATGGTGAGGCGCAGATCTGCTATTACCCCGAAACCGAGCACATAGACATAGTATTGCCGGGCTCATGAATCCTGCTTGAGGACATGCATGCCACCATGGGGGTTCGACCGATTTCGTCAATCGCGCCTGTACGAGCCTGCAACGCGAAACCGGCGGCTGCGCCGCCGAGGCCAAAAGATCACCAGAGATCTTCGACCGGCCCGACCACGTCCGGGATCTTCCTCAGTACGATTACCCCGGCGGCGGTCGCCGCTACGCCGAAGCCCAGTAAGGTAAGGCCGATTGGCATTGAGAAAACCAGACTGATCAGACCGGCGATAGCGTTTACCAGGCCGAGTAACAGGCCGGCCAGGCCAAGATACTCGCGGCGTTTTACCTGTTGAGGATTCATCACAAAGCTCCGAACACTATTCCCTGTTTTACGTCCCTGTTTTACGCGTTGCCGAGGATTGACCGTCGGCTTTTCGTCCTGTTCCTCGTGCCCCCAAAATCCCTCAGGAAAGATCCCCCCACGAATCTAGACACCAGTCCATTTTAGCAGAGGATTGGCGTAGCACCAGTTAATCGGCGCGATTAAACTGGCACTATTGCAGATTGAGGGGCTGTTCATGCGCGGGTTAAGCGGCAGGGTGGTAATCGTAACCGGAGCGGGCAGCGGCCTTGGCCGGGGCATGGCGCTGCGGCTGGCTGAAGAGGGCGCAAGCGTCGGTATTGTCGATCTCAATCTGAGCGGCGCCCGGGAAACCGCGGACATGATCGATGGTGCCGGGGGGAGCGCCTGTGCCGTGCAGGCAGACATTGTCGACTACGACGCCTGCGAAACCGCGGTCGATGAAGTAGAAGCGACGCTGGGAGACCTGCACGGTCTGGTGAACAATGCAGGTTGGGATCTTGCTGGGAGTTTCATAGACGTCGACCGACAGGTATGGCGTAAGATCATCGATATCAACCTTTACGGACCTCTCAACATGCACCATGTGGTCGTGCCGCGCATGCTGCAGCGGGGCGGCGGTAAAATCGTCAACATTGCCTCCGATGCGGGGCGGGTGGGCTCGTCCGGCGAAGCGGTTTACTCCGCCTGCAAGGGTGGCATGATTGCTTTCAGCAAAACCCTGTGCAGGGAAGTGGCGCGTAAGGGGGTGATTATCAATAGCGTATGTCCGGGGCCATCGGATACGCCACTGTTTGCCGATTTCGCCGGTGAGGGTGAGGCGGGAGAGAAGCTGCGTTCGGCGTTACAGCGCGCGATCCCGCTGCGCCGGCTGGGCACGCCGGATGACATTGCAGGAATCGTTGCGTTGTTGTGTAGTGACGATGCCGACTTCATCGTGGGTCAGACCATTTCTGTATCTGGCGGGTTGTCGATGCATGGCTGACTTCATTCATCCGCGCGTCAAGGCGGTCATTGCGCAGGACAGGGGTATTCTCGAGAGTTTCGGCATCCAGGTAATACGCGCCGAAGACGGAGTGTGTGAGGTGACTGCCGACGTGCCTGTACATCTGGTCAACGCCGCAGGGTTCGGCCATGGGTCTATTGCCTATTCGGTGATGGACACCGCCTGTGCTTATGCCATTGGATCGCTGGAGGTTCGCGGGGTTACGGTGAACGGTTCTGTGACCTATGTACGCGGCGCCCGGAGCGAGGACAAGCTGCGCGGCCATGTGGAGGTGATCAGCCGTTCCAGGCGCATGGCAACGTTGCGCGGCGAGGTTTTCATCGAAGGTGGCGAAGGTCCGCAGCTTGCAGCCCATGGGTCGTTTGTCTTTCAGCTGATCGAAATCAGAACGTAGGCTGAACTCAGAAAGTCATCGCCCACGCCACCAGTAGAGGCAGCGTTAACACTGACATCAACGTGCTTTGCAGAATGACCGCGGCGACTTTGTCGGGCTCTCGGTTGTAACGTTGTGCGAACACGAAGTTGAATACTGCGACGGGCATGGTGCTCTGCAGCAGCACGACCCCGGCGGTGGGGCCTTCCAGCTCAAACAAGGCGATGCCAGCCAGGCCGAACGCCAGCCCCAGAACCAGGCGCAACAGCGCCACAGTCAAAGTCTGGCCCATGTCGGTGATGTTGAGGCGCGCCAGCGATGTGCCCAGCATCAACAACATCGCCGGAATGGTCAGCCCACCGAGAATTGACGCCGTGGTGTCGAACCAGCGAGGCATTTCAATGTCGTAAGCGAGTACCCCCAGTACCAGCAGTACCGCCCATATCACCGGCTGCCGGACCAGGTAACGGAACTGAAAATGCCCGGAAGAGATGGTCAGTCCCATGGTGTACTGAGATACTGAAAGCACGAAGAAGTAGGCCATGCCCAGTGCCAGTCCGGTCTCGCCAAAGGCGAGCATGACCACCGGCAGCCCCATGTTGCCGCCATTGGGCTGCGCGATAGCGGGCAGAAAGGCGGGAATGGGCCAGTTCAACAGTTTGAGGATCAACGCGCCGCCCAGGGTGCAGGCGATCAGCACCAGCAGGGCCGCGCCGGCCACTTGGGCGAGCACATGGAGTTCCGGGGCATTGCCTATCAGCGAAGAGTAGATCAGGCAGGGGCTGCCCACGTACATCACCAGGGCGCTGATGGTGTCGTTGTCGAAGGGTTGTTCGCGCCTGATCCACATGTAACCCACCGCGGCGATGAGAAACACCGGTGTAACGACGCTTAGAACTTCTATAAGCAAGCAGACTCTCTGACCAAAACCGCTTATTCTATCTGCTTTTGCTCCCTGCGGGCCCTGAATTGAAACTGGAACAACTGCGCACTCCGCTGGCGCTGCTGATACTGATGTCGATCGCCATGCCCGTGGCCTTCAATGCGTGGAGTGCGCTGCTCAACAATTTCGTCGTGGAGCGTGCAGGTTTTACCGGTGTGGAAATCGGCTGGCTGCAGAGCCTGCGCGAGGTGCCGGGATTTCTGGCATTTACCACGGTGTTTGTACTGCTGATCCTGCGGGAACAGACCTTCGCCGTTGTTTCTCTGGCCATGCTGGGTATCGGCGTGGCGTTGACTGGTTTCTTTCCCACGGTGATAGGTCTGTATTGCACGACGGTGGTGATGTCGATCGGCTTTCACTACTTCGAGGCGGTCAAGCAATCGCTGTCGCTGCAGTGGTTCTCCCATGCCGAGGCCCCGCAGCTGCTCGGGCGATTAATCGCGGTGGGCTCGATGACGTCACTGATTGTCTATGGCGTTCTATGGGTTTGTCTGGAGGTCCTGCAGCTCGACTACATCTGGAATTTTGCCATTGCTGGCGGAATCTGCGCCGTGCTTGCCGTGGTGATGTGGTTGGGCTTTCCGCACTTCCAATCCGCTGCTGAGCAGCGCAAGACGCTGGTATTGCGGCGCCGCTACTGGCTGTATTACGCGCTGACCTTTTTCAGCGGCGCGCGGCGACAGATATTCATGGTCTTCGCCGCCTTCCTGATGGTGGAAAAGTTCGGTTACAGCGCAGCTCAGGTGACGCTGTTGTTCCTGATCAACTATGCGTTCAACTGGCTGTTTGCGGAGCGCATAGGCGCGCTGATTCACCGGATTGGCGAGCGCAATGCGCTGACCTTCGAATACGTTGGCCTGATCGTCGTGTTCATTGCCTATGGTCTGGTGGAAAACGCTTACCTGGCGGCGGCTTTGTACGTCATCGACCATATGTTCTTCGCGCTCTATATCGCCATGAGCACCTATTTTCACAAGATCGCTGATCCGGCCGACCTGGCCAGCAGCGCGGGCGTTTCATTTACTATCAATCACATCGCGGCGGTGGTGGTGCCGGCGCTGCTGGGTTATGTGTGGATACAGTCTGAATCGCTGGTGTTTTTCGTCGGTGCAGGGTTTGCGGTGTGCTCGCTGGTGCTCGCCCAGAATGTGCCCAGCCGACCGGGGCCGGGCAACGAAGTGGTTGTGGGTGAATGGGGTAGCAAACCCCTGCCAGACTAAGCAGTAGCGATCACAACCGACTGATCTCGCTTGGGTCCAGGCCCGCGCAGCTGCTGTTCAGCGCCTCGTACTCGCTGCGAACAAAGGCATTGCCGCGAAAATTCCGCGCGTAGATCCTGCAGGCCAATGCCGGGTCATCGAATTCCTCGTCGCTCAGGTTCTGCTTTATGCTGGCCGGCGTGACGACGTTGCTGTCCATGAAGATGCCCTGGTCGGCGGGTGTGTCCAGAATGATGGAATGCTTGCCGTCGGTGCCCCATGCCAGCCACGGCACTTCCGCGCCGTCCCGGCCGCTGCCCGGATCGCCGTTGTAGGCAAACTCGCTCCAGTAAGAGGTCATGCTGTTGGCCAGCGCCATCTGCCCTTCGTTGTTGGGGTAGACGTAGTCGATACCCAATCCTCCGTCGAAGTCACCGAAGGCGAAGGCTATTTCCAGACCATGTGCGGCGCCCAGGGCTGTGCCGAGATCAAAGCCGAATTGGGAGGGTTCTTCGTCCCAGTCGAATCGGTAGGCATAAACGTCGGGATTGCCTGCCGCGCTCATGTATTGCGCGAGGCTGTCGACGCCGCGCTCCTTCCAGGCGAGTGCGCCGTATTTCACGATCTGCTGATAGGCCTTGGGGTCTTTAAGGCGCGGTATCAGGCCGAACCAGCTGGTGACATAACGTGGATCCCTTGCCATGAACAGTGCCGGTTCGTCGCGGTTGGTACCGAGGATCACCGGAACCATATTGTGGTTTTCCGGGTTGCCGAAAATTTCCTGCCGCGCCAGGTCGGGCAATACGTGACCATCGCGGAACATTTTGGGTACATCGACCATGCCGAAGCCGCCGCCGTCGAGCAGCGCGAATATCTGGGCAGGCCTCTTTGCATAAAGGTATTCGCGGATACTGCGCGAGCTCATGTCGGCCTGAAATTCCATCGCCGCTTCGCGGTCGGCGACGGTGCCGTCACGAACCAGCAGACCGGCGAGCAGTTCACTGCTGCTCATGGTGTGGCCACCCTGCTCAAGGGGCTTCTGTGCGGCGGCCAGGGTGCCTGGGAAATAGCCGCCGCTCTGCACGATGGCGCGGTGGAACAGACCGCCCGCCAGCGGCGAGGCGATCATGGCCAGCGTATCGGTGGCGCCGGCTGATTCGCCGAATACGGTGACGTTGTGCGGATTGCCGCCGAACTGAGCGATGTTGTCCTGCACCCATTGCAGGGCATGGATGACGTCGAGGGTGCCATAGTTTCCGGAGTCGTCTGCCGGGTTGCCGGTGGCGAGCGCCGGGTGGCTGAACCAGCCGAATACGCCGAGTCGGTAGTTGATGGTGACCACCACCACATCGCGCTGGGTGGCCAGTGCTGCGCCGTTATAGCTGCCACCGTGACCGATGGAGTTGCCGCCGCCGTGAATCCAGAACATCACCGGCAGGTCTACAGCGTTGGGTGGTGACCATATGTTCAGGTACAGGCAATCTTCATCGCCGGCGATACTGCCGGGCAGGATATCTTCGCCGGCGCCGCTGAGCAGGGAGGCGAACTGGGGGCAGATCTGCCCCGGCGCCAGTGCTTCGACGATATCGTCGAATGGAACAGGCGGTTGCGGAGCCTGCCAGCGGGCCTGCTCAACCGGCGGCGCGGCAAAGGCGATACCCTGCCACGATCGTGCGCCGTGCCGATCGCGGAAACCCACCACATCGCCACTGGTGGTCTGACGCACGGTGGTATTGTCTCTTACAGGTGCCGGCAGGGGCTCCGGCTGGCTGCTGATGAACAGATTGCTGGATATGATCACGACGATGCCGATCACGATGAGGATGATTGCCGCTTTGCGCATGGTGTTTCTGCCGGGTACGTTGGCAACCAAGATATCACGGTTGCTTTTGTGGTAAAAAGAAGCGCTGCATACGCACAGTCGAGGGGAGAAGACATGAGCGATTTTGATCTGATAGTTCGTGGCGGGTCGGTAATCGATGGCACGGGCCGCGCCGCGCGTACCGCAGATGTTGCGGTAACCGGTGGCAAGATCGTCGAGGTGGGTGAATTAGACGGCGGCGCCCGACAGGAAATTCAGGCCGACGGCGCGCTGGTGACACCGGGCTTCGTTGATATTCATACCCACTACGACGGCCAGGCCACCTGGGCCAATCGCATGTCGCCTTCCAGCCACCATGGTGTGACCACCGCGATCATGGGTAATTGCGGCGTGGGTTTCGCACCCGTGCGTCCCACCGACCATGATCTGCTGGTGGAGCTGATGGAGGGGGTTGAGGATATTCCCGGTGCAGTGCTGCATGAAGGTCTGCCCTGGGCGTGGGAGTCGTTTCCCCAATACATGGATTATCTGGGTCAGCGTCGGTACGACATGGATATCGGCGCCCAGGTGCCCCACGCGGCGTTGCGCGTATACGTGATGGGCGAACGCGGCGCCAATCGTGAGCCGGCCACCGCCGAAGACGTTGCGCAGATGCGTGAGTTGACGCGTCAGGCCATGGCCGCGGGCGCCATCGGCTTCACCAGTTCGCGTACCTTGAATCATCGCAGTTCCAAAGGAACACCGACCCCGTCGTTGAAGGCGGAAGCCATGGAACTGATGGGCTTTGCGGATGCGCTCAAGGACGCCGGGCGCGGGGTGCTGGAATTCATCTCTGATTTCGAGGATCTGCAGGAAGAGTTCGATCTGTTGCGCGATATGGTGGAAACTTCCGGCCGGCCGATGTCGATCTCGCTGGCCCAGGGCTTGAGCCCCAATGGCTGGAAACAGATTCTCGGCCGTATCGAACGAGCCAACGAACACGGCCTGGTGATGCGTGGCCAGGTGGCGCCGCGGCCCATTGGCGTGCTGATGGGTTTGACCACCAGTCTCGCACCGTTTGCCGGACGGCCGTCTTTCATGGAACTCAGTGGTTTGCCGCTGGTTGAAAAGGTCGCTGCGATGCAGGACCCGGCGCGACGCCAGCGCATTCTCGATGAGGCGACGCCGCCAGGTATGGCACGGCTGTACAAGCTGATCGACGAGGGGCGCAATACCTGGGTGTTGTCCGATCCGCCCAACTACGAGCCGGACCCGAGCGATTCACTGCATGCCCAGGCGATACAGAAGGGTGTCAACCCGATGGAGCACATCTACGATGCGCTGCTGGCGGACCAGGGCAAGGCGATCATCTTCATCCCCTTTGCCAACTATGCGGAGAAGAACCTGGATTGCTGCCGGGAAATGATCATGCACGCCAATACCGTGCCCGGGCTCGGTGACGGCGGCGCTCATGTCGGCATCATCTGTGACGCCAGCTTTATCACCACGCTGTTGACCCATTGGGGGCGCGATCGCACCCGTGGGGAACTGATCGATCTGCCCACCCTTGTGAAGCGTCAGACTCACGATACGGCGCGGGCCGTGGAACTGTTCGATCGCGGCACCATAGCACCCGGCATGCGGGCGGACCTGAACGTCATCGATTTCGACAATCTGCGTGTGCGGGTGCCGGAGATCGTGCACGATCTGCCCACGGGTGGCGCGCGTCTGCAGCAGCGCGCCGATGGCTATCTGGCGACCATCGTGGCAGGGGAGGTGACTTATCGCAATGGTGAAGCCACTGACGCACTGCCCGGCCGCCTGATTCGCTGAGGGCGCCATGAACGGTCCGCTCAATGACATCAGGGTACTCGATCTGACCATTGCCCGGGCTGGCCCCACCGCGGTGCGCCTGCTGGCGGACTGGGGCGCTGATGTGATCAAGATCGAACCGCCCCGGTCTCCGGGCAGCAGTGGTCGATCTGCCACCGGTGCGCGACGCGGGCCCGACGAACAGAACCTGCACCGCAACAAACGCTGCCTTGCGCTGAATCTCAAAAGCGCAGAAGGGCAGGCGGTATTTCACGAGCTGGCGAAGACCGCCGATGTGATCGTCGAGAACTTCCGCAGTGATGTGAAATACCGACTCGGTGTGGACTATGAAACCATCAAGGCGATCAACCCGCGCATCATCTATGCCAGTATCTCCGGCTTCGGCCAGGAAGGGCCGTATGCAACAAGGCCGGGCGTCGATCAGATCATTCAGGGTATGAGTGGCCTCATGTCGGTGACCGGTGAGCCGGGGCGCGGGCCCATGCGGGTTGGTGTGGCGATCAGTGATACGTCTGCGGGCATGTTTCTCGGTCAGGGCATTCTGCTGGCGCTGTTGCACCGCGAACGAACCGGCGAAGGGCAGTGGGTGCACACCTCGCTGCTCGAAGCCATGATGTGCAAGCTGGATTTTCAGGGCGCGCGCTACACCATGTCCGGCGAGATCGCCGATCAACAGGGTAACGACCATCCCACCCAGGTGCCCATGGGCACATTCGAAGCGCAAGATGGCCACGTCAATCTGGCTGCGTTCGGCGAGGTGATGTGGAAGCGCTTCTGCGATGCGCTGGGCGCGGATGAATTGTTTGCCCATGCCGATTACCCCTCGTCCAGGGCCCGTATCGAAAAACGCGACCAGATCAAGCACGACATGAATGCGGTAACAAGGCAGTTCACCGTGGCGCAACTGGTCGATCGGCTGAATGAAGCGGGCGTTCCGTGTGGGCCCATCAACAACATCGGTCAGGGTTTCGAAGACGAGCAGATCAGATACCTGCAGATGGCCAAGGCGGCGCCGCACCCCGATCTGGGGGATCTGAATCTGGTGCGCTCGCCGATCAACATGTCGTTGTTCCCTCACCCTGAGAGATTCGATAACGCGGCACCGGACTCCGGCGCTGACAGCAGGGCGGTGCTTGGCGAACTGGGCCTGAATGAAGAGCGCATTGCAGCGTTGATCGAGGCGGGTACGATCAGCACATGAAACTCCGCGAGGCCGCGGGATACGCGGTGGGTGACTTCGGCATAAATCTATACTTCATCGCCACGATGACGTACCTGCTGTATTTCTATACCGATGTACTGGGAATCAGTGCCGTAGCCGCGGGCGGGGTTTTTGCCGTGGCGCGCTTTATCGATGCGGTCACCGATCCGATTATGGGTGCCATTGCGGAGCGGACCCGCAGCCGTTGGGGGCGTATGCGTCCCTATCTGTTGTTCGGGACACTTCCCCTCGCCGTGATCTCAGTGCTGTTGTTTAGTGTGCCGGGGGGCAGTGATCAGTTCAAACTGGTATGGGCTTACGTAACCTATATTGGCTTCGGCCTTGTCTATACCGCTGTGACGCTTCCCTATGCGGCGCTTACTGCTTCGATGACCGATGACTATGCCGAGCGTAGTCAGTTGTCGACCTATCGAATTGGCTGCGCTTTTGCCGGCGGGCTGCTGGTATCGGTTCTGACGATGCCGTTTGTGGGTCTGTTTGACTCCGAAGCCCGGGGTTTTCAGGTGCTGATGCTGATTTTTGCCGGCGTGGCGACGGTGTTGTTGTGGGTGGCGTTTCGCAGTTCGGCAGAGGTCGTCACGCCACCGCGCAAAGAGGTGGTTTCGCTCAGAGACAGCCTCAGGGCTGTTGCGCTCAATCCGCCTCTGGCGGTGGTTATCGGCATTTTCAGTTGCGGCATGCTGAGTTTTACCGTGCGCCAGGCGAGCACCGCCTATTTCTTCATCTACAACCTCGGTGAACCCGGGCTGATTCCCTGGTTTTTCGGTTTGACCCTGGGCTGCATGCTGCTGGGAATCTGGGCCGTGCCCATGCTCTCGGAGCGATTCGGTAAAGCCGGCGCCACGCGGCTTGGCGCCTACCTGGTGATCGCGTCGTGCATCGGCTTTTACGCCACGCCCTACGAGCAGGTGTCTCTCATATTTTTCTGGGGTTGCCTGGTGGCGCTGGGCAGCACGCCGGTGGCAGTGCTGGGTTGGGCGATGATTCCCGATACTGTCGAATACGCCCAGCTGCGCCATGGCGTGCGGGCAGATGGCGCCATTTATTCCACCGCCAGTTTTTTTCAGAAGCTGGCGAAAACCGTTGGCGGGGCAGGCGTGGCGTTCATTCTTGGTCTGGCGGGTTACGTCGCCAACCAGCCGCAGACCGCCAATACGCTGCAGGCGATCCACGCCATCATGACACTGCTGCCCATTGCCATTATGGTGCTGCTCATCATTCTCACCCGCATCTATGCCCTCGATCGACAAACCCATGCGGGAATTGTCGCGAAACTCAATGGCAGCAGCGCTGCTTCTTAGTGTTTGACGTTGCCGCCACCCTGGGCTTCGCGAAGTTTGTGGATGTTGAAGCCGGGCGTCTGGGCGGCGTTGATGATCACTGCCTCGGCTTTGGCAATCTTCTGTGCTGCGCCAAGCACCTGATCGGCGACATCCCAGGGGATGACCACAGCGCCATGCTGATCGGCGTGAATGAGATCGCCGCTGACTACCCGCATACCCGCTACGGTCACGGGCTGACCATAGCCTACCACGTGGACGTACGCATGGGACGGGCCGACTCTGTCAGCCATCATCTGGAAGCCGTCGGCGATGTCGGGTAGATCCCGCACGCTGCCGTCTGTGATGACCCCGAGCGCGCCGAAGCCGTTGTGAATGTTGGAATTGACTTCCCCCCACCATGAACCGTAGCCGCGCTGATTGTCGTCCATGTCCTGAATGACCGCGATGCTCGGCTTAGGTCCTTCATCGATGTAGGCGTAGTAGCCGTCACTCATCTGCCTGGCTTCGCTGCCCTGCAGGTGTGACGGGTGCGCGGCGCGAATTGCGGCGGTGCGGGCGATGCCTACCATGGGCGGCAGCTCCGGTCGGGTGCAGACCAGCGGTTGTGTTGTATAGCCGTAGCCGCGTCGCTCCGGCACAACGAGCTCAAGGGCGTTGCACACGGTCGGCGTATCGAGGCTCTGCAGATCCGCGATCAATTGTTCGGTGAGTTCGCTCATGATTGTTTCCCCAGTTGTTGCAGGTTTGCCTGATAGTCCGCCTGATGGGCCTGGCGGCGCCATTCCAACAGCAGCATCTTGATGGTCATCGCCACCGCCATGGGATCGTCGAACATCATATGGTGGTACGTGCCGGGCATGATCACAGCAGGCAGCAGGCCGCCGGTGATGTCGAGCATGTGCTCGGCGTAGAAGGCGCCTTCATCCTCGCTCATTTCGCCGAGCATCAGGGCGCTGGGGCAGGGCAGGGCAGTGAATTTGTCGCGCTGATCCGCGCCCATTTCCAGATAGTCGAACAGGGCGGGGTCGAACTTCCAGGTCCAGCCGCCCTCTACCTGTTGCAAACCGGCTTCAGCCAGGTGACGCAGCACGGCTGGATGCACGCCGGGTTGTTCGGGCAGGAAGCGGAAACGGCCCAGGGCTGTCGCTTTGTCTTCATAGACGCGCAGTCTGCGGCCCTGCTGCACGCCTTCGCGCTCGGCGCGCACGCCCCACTCGAGATACTCTTCCGGCGGCGCGGTGGTGAAATCCATAAAAAGAATTCCACCCAATTCGGCCCCGTAGTAATGGCCGGTCTCAAGGGCAACGAATCCACCGAAACTGTGGGCAACCACAAAGGGCTGGTCGCCGAGTTGTGCCGCCTCACAGACCGCCCGGACCTCATCGGCGAACACTCTGCCGGTGTAGCGCTCGCGCCAGTCGCTGTCGCCATTGCCGGACAGGTCCAGCGCCGCTATGCGAAATCGGTCTGCCAGAAACGGGGCAGTGAAACGCCACCATTCCCGATGGGCGTTGCTGCCATGTACCAGTACGGCGCCGGGATTGCCGATCTGCCCCCAGGTTTCATAGTGAATGGTGGCGCCTTCCACATCCACCGCGTCTGAGGACGAAGGGGTCTGCATCGCCCGTTCAAACCAGAAAGGTAAATCCGACATGACTCCCCACACCCGAATAAAGCGCACCACCCTATCATGCTGTGTTGAAAATGGTAATGTATCGAGGCGGGGCAGGGTCCGGGAGAGGAGCAACAGAGCGATGCAGCATTTACTGGAAGACGTGACGGTGATCGACGCGGCCACCTATCTGGCGGGGCCGGGTGCTTCGACCATACTGGCTGATTTTGGCGCCAACGTGATCAAGATCGAACCGCCGGGTGGTGACGGCTATCGTGCACTGGTGGGTGCGTATCCGGTGCCCTATCACTGGCTGCTGACCTCACGAAACAAACGCAGCCTGGCCCTGGATCTGAACAAAGACGCTGGCCGTGCGCTGATGCATCAGATGGTGGCCCGAGCCGATGTGTTGACCACTAATTTTCTCAATGCTCAGTTGACGAAATACCATCTGGATTACGAAACCCTCAAGCAGATCAACCCGCGCCTGATCTATGCGCACATTTCCGGGTATGGTCTGGAAGGCCCTGATGCCGAGCGTCGAGCTTTTGATGTCACCGGCTGGTGGGCGCGCTCGGGCCTGATGGAGTTCGTGCGCGCGCCGGGCCAGAAGCCTCAGCCCATGTCACCGGGCATGGGCGATCATTGCACGGCGACCGCCCTGTTCGGCTGTATCATGACCGGGTTGTACCGGCGTGAGAAAACCGGCGAGGGTTCCTTCGTGTCCACTTCCCTTGCGGCAAATGGTGTATGGGCCAACGGCATGGCGCTGCAGGGCGTCATAGCAGGTAACGACGTCGGCACCTATCGTCAGCGCAAAGGCTGGCCCAACCCGTTCTCGGACGCCTACCAGTGCGCCAGCGGTGATTACCTGGTGCTGGCGGTCATCAATACCCAGCGTGAATATCCGCAACTTGCTAAAGCGCTTGATCGCGAATCCTGGCTGGCAGACGAACGCTTCGGCTCGGTGCCGGCGATCATGCAGCATCGCCCCGAGTTCCGCGAAGCGATGGACGAAGCGTTCGCTCAGTTCAGTTACGCCGAAGCCAGTGAGCGCCTGCAGGCCGCTGGTGTGACCTTCAGCCGTGTGATTCCCATGGGCGAAGTGCCTGACGATGAGCAGATGCGCGCCAATGGCATCATCGTCGAAACCGACGATGATGGAGAAGGCTACGCGCTGACCGTTGGCAGCCCGATCAACGTGCGGGAGGCGCCGAAACGTGCGCCCCACCGGGCGCCTGAGATAGGCCAGGATAGTATTGCTGTGCTGCGGGAGCTGGACTTCGAAAATGGTTACATCCAGCAGCTGCTCGACGCCCAGGTAATTTTCGCCGCGGCGGATTCCGCATAAGGACACTGACAATGAAATTAGGCATACACGCGGGTCCCCAGGACCTGACCATGGAAGAACTCAAGCGTCTGTGGCGCACCGGCGATGAAAACGGTTTTCACTGGGTATCGGTGTGGGACCACTTCTACGCCAACCCCCTGCAGGACCGCAATAACCCCTGCTTCGAAGGTGTCGCCGCCATGTCGGGCCTGGCAACCTACACCCGGAACGTGCGCGTGGGCTGCCTTGTTTTCTGCGCATTATTCCGCAATCCGGGCGTGCTGGCCAAGGCGGGCGTGACCATCGATCATCTGTCTGGCGGGCGCGCCGACATGGGCATCGGCGCCGGCTGGTTCGAGGAAGAATTCCGCGAGTTCGGTTACGGCTTTCCGGCCCTGGGCAAACGCTTCGATCAGTTAGAAGAAGCGCTGCAGATCATCAGTACCCTGTGGCGAGGCGAAGAAGTCAACTTCAAGGGCGAGTACTACGACATGCAGGGCGCAGTCTGCTCCCCTGCGCCGCTGGGACTGAGATTGTGGATCGGCGGACGGGGCAAAGCGCGTACTGTGGGTCTGGCGGCCAAGTACGCGGATGGGTTCAACATGCCCTATGTCACGCCGGAGACCGCCGCTGATCGTCTGCAGAGACTGAGCGCCGCGTGCGCAGCGATCGGCCGCGATCCCGCGGAACTCGATACCAGCGTCAATCTTGGTTTCTACATGAATTCAGACCGCGCGCCGGACATTAATCCGGAAGGGTCGCTGACCGGCAGTGTGCAGGAAGCGGTAGATCGCATAGGCAGGTTCAAAGACATCGGCATCCAAGGCGTGAACATTGCCTTCCGGCCGCCCATTGACTGGGACAACCTGCAGCGCTACATCGAAGAGGTGATGCCCCACTTCACCGACTGAATGGGGCTGCTTCGGCGTTCACCTTACGCGTGAAATCGATCCAGCGGCCATGCCGGGTCTGAAAGGGTATGCGCAATTCACACTCGGGCTCCGATTCAGGCACTCGATCCGCAGCGAAAGAGACCTGCATGGCGAGGCTGCCGCGTTTGCCCGGTGTCAGTTGCAGTGGCACGAGCGCTTGCGGTGTGAAGATCCAGCGCTGGTCTGCCGAAGAACATTCCGCGTAAATCTGTACCGTGCGTTCGCTGGTGTTGTGCAGCGGAATCTGCAGTTTGTATCGATTGCGGCCTGACTTCTCCAGCTGTACCGCTCGCGGCGCCAGTTTGCGATTCAGCGCGTAGAAATCGTAGTTGTCCTGGGGGTCTACCGCATCGTGTGGAAAGATGGCGTCGGCCATGATCGGCGCCACGTCCACTTCATCTGCGCGTATGGATACCTGAAGCAAGTGGGGCATGCCGCCGGTTTCGGCGAGCGTGTTTACAGAATTACCCGAGGCATTGGTCATGATGTAGGCGATGCCGTCGCGTTCGAGAAAGTGGTAGTGGTGATGATGCCCGTAAAACACATGACTGACGCCACCGCCCTTGAATAACTCATGTAACGGGCCGGCGTTTTTCATCAGCAGCGGCGGGCGATGCAGAAAAACGAAGCGGTGCTGCGGTGCCGGTTGCGCCAGGGTTTCGCGTAACCACTCCAGCTGCCGTCCGGCGATGCCATTGCTCTGTTCCGTGGAATCCGAGTTCAGCACGATGAACTCAACGTTTTTGTACTGAAATGAAAAGTACAGAGGCCCCCACCGGTCGGCAAAGATCTGCTCCAGGCGCGTGTCCACCGCTCTGTTACGATTGTAAACGTCATGATTGCCGGGCACGGCAATGAAGCGCACCGGGTCGAGGGCGGCGATCTGTCTGCCGAAACGTTCCCATTCGGCCCTGATCTCGTTCAGATCATTTTTGTACCCGTCGATGAGGTCCCCCACCTGGATGACGAAGGCCGGCCGCAGTCTGCGGGTCTGATCGACGATGCGATTGAACAGCTGTGGCCGGTCGAACTGGGCATCTCCAAGTACCACAAAGTGGAACTCGTCGGCTTCTTCAGGTGGCGGGGCGAAGGCCGCGTGGCTGCTGCTGAGTATCAGCAGACAGCCCAGGGTTAACCCGAGACGCATGTGGCCGGATTGCCGTGATCCCGGGCGTATGCTTCCACCGCCCGCCACACGCGCAGTGTATTGCCGCCGAGAATTTTGCCGATGTCCGGTTCGCTGTAACCGCGAGCGACGAGTCCCTCGATCAGTGCCGGGTAGCTTGCGACGTCTTTGAGACCGACCGGCAGAGAATCTCCCACGCCGTCATAGTCCGAGCCGATACCTACGGCGTCGATACCGCCCACTGCAACGGCCCGGTCGATATGGTCGAGTACATTATCGAGATCTGCGAAGGGATAAGGGTGATCGGCGGTGTATTGCGTGTAGTACTCGCGCAGCGCAGGGTCGTCATCGGCCAGATCATGGGTTTCCTGATAAGCCTTTAGCGCCGCTGTGCGCGCGGCGCCGTAGTCCCGGGCGGCCTGGTGCAGAAAAGACGAGCCGTAGTTGATCTGAATGACTCCGCCGCGCTGCGCCATGGCCTTGACCATTGCGTCGCTCATGTTGCGCTGAAAGCCAGGGGTGAAGTGCCGCATGGATGAATGGGTCGCCAGTACCGGTACCTGTGACAGTTCCATCACCTGCCAGAAGGCTTTATCGGATATATGTGAGACATCGATGATCATACCCAGACGGTTCATTTCCCCCACCAGCTCCTTACCGAACGGCGATAAACCCTGCCATGCTTCATTGGTGTCATAGGAAGAGTCGCTGATGTGATTGCTCTTGGAGTGGGTAAGGGTGATATAGCGGATACCGCGTTGGAAAAAGTGGCGCAGATTGTCGATGGAGCCGGTGATGGGGCCGCCGTTTTCCATGCCCATGGGCAGTGACATGAGCCCGGCCTGCATCTGTGCTTCGATATCATCGCTACACGTGGCCAGCGCGAATTTGCTCGGGTGTTTTGCAGTCAGCCCTTCGATGATGGCGATCGCGCTTTCGGCAAATTCGTAGGCTTCGCCGGCCTCATCCACCGTGGCGGGGATGTAGATGGACATGAATGGCGCATTCAGCCCGCCGGCGACAGCGCGGGGATAGTCGAACTGGCCATCGGTAGCGGCTTCGCCGACATCTACGGGATTGCGGTGCACACGGTAAGGAACGTCGATATGGGTGTCGATGATGGGGTATTTCTGTGCCATCTGCTCAGGTGTGGGTGGCGGAGCGCAACCGGCGACGAACGACCCTGCCAGGCAAAGCAGGGCGGTACCGGGCAGCTTGCGCATGAATAAAGCGGAAAGATTTGAGGCATTCATAGGCGCCAAGTCTAAGGAACCTCTGAGGAAATCTCAAAAGCTCAGAGCCAATGAGATTTGTTCGCAGGTTCCGCCGGCCAGTCGCCCACAAGCCTCAACAATGGAGTAATATCCCGATTCGATCCACAAGAGGGCGCATCATGATTGAATTTCACGATCCCCGCGGCGATGTCGGCATTGAGGCAGAAAGCTACGATCTGTCCTGTGATATTACCGTGAATCAGGGGCAGGGCATGACCGTGGGACTGCTGGCTAACGGTTTCCCGGATTCGGACAACTTCCTGACCGCGATCGGTGACGGGCTGCAGCGTCGGCTGCCGAACATCACGATCAGGAACTGGAACAAGGGTAATGCCTCCATTCCTGCGCCCCAGCACATGCTCGATGAGATCAAGGCGAGCTGTCAGGTGGCGATCGCCGCCTACGGGCATTGAGGCAGCTGCACTACCGGCACCGTGCGTGACGGCATCAGCATAGCTCGAATGAACATTCCTTCCGTTGCCCTGGTCACCGAGGAATTCTGGCCTCAGGGCGATTTCGTCGCCGGATCTCTGGGTATGCCGGATGCACCCCGGGTGCGACTGCCGCATCCAGTCGCGGGCACGGGTATAGACAACCTGCAGCGCGTAGCGGAGCAGGTTGTCGACGAGATCATCGCGCGCTTTGGCGTTAAGGATGCTGCATGAGCCAGTACATGGAGGCAGTAGACGAGGCGGCGGCCCTGGAACAACTCCATGAACTGGGTTGTACCGATGGCCTGCCGGTAGTGATTCCTACGCCCGAACGGGTAGAACGCATGGTGCTGGCTTCGGGCCAGACCGGTGATATGAGTCTGGGCGTCATGGGTCCGGCCCTGGGCATCGCCACTATGGAGAAGGTCGCCGTCGCGGCGGTAATGGCGGGTTGCACGGCGGATCACATGCCGCTGGTTGTGGCGGCGGTGCAGGCGGTGGTCGATCCTGAATTCGACCTTACCGAAATGCAGGCCACCACCCACTGCACGGCGCCGTTGATCATCGTCAATGGGCCTGCCCGGGAATCCTGCGGCGGCGTGGCGTCGGGTTTTGGCGCGCTCGGCCCCGGCCATCGTGCCAATGCCAGCATAGGGCGTGCGTTGCGTTTATGCATGATCAATATCGGCGGGGCGCGGCCGGGCTCGTCCGACATGGCGCTGCTCGGGCACCCCGGCAAGTTCACATATTGTCTGGCGGAAGACGAAGAAAACTCGCCCTTTCCTCCGCTGCATGTGTCCAGAGGCTTTGCGCCGGATGACAGCGTGGTTACCGTTATCGGCGCAGAGGCGCCTCATTCCGTGGTGTACGGCGGTAACGCCGACGATCCGGAGGATGCAGACAAGCTGCTGCACGTACTGTCGGTGGGGCTTGCCAATATTGCCACGAACAACGCAATTCTCACCGGTGGTAGCGCGGTGGTGGTGTTAAACCCCGAGCATGCCGAGATTCTGTCTCGGGCGAATCTGAGCCGTGATGCTGTCGCCCAGCGCCTGTGGTCGCTTACCCATCTGCCGGTCTCGCAGCTGCAGAGATACGGTGCGGCGTTTGCGGGACGGTTTGGCGCAGATGCGGGCCCGCAGGATACCTACCCGGCATTTGTCGCGCCGGACAACATTCTCATCTTGATGGCAGGCGGCAGTGGTCTGTATTCGATGGTCATGCCGAGCTGGTGTGCAGGCAAAAACAGGAACAGCGCGGTGAGCGTCAAAGTGGAGCTGGACCAGTTCTGCGAAATTCCCGGCGCATAAAAGAATTAGCTAATCAGGAGCGAGATGATGAGCGTCATCAAACAGGAAGATCTGATTCAGTCGGTCGCCGACGCATTGCAGTTCATATCCTATTACCACCCGGTGGACTTCATTCGCGCCATGCGCAAAGCCTGGGAAGTGGAGGAGTCGCCGGCGGCCAAAGCCGCGCTGACCCAGGTGCTGGTCAATTCCAAGATGTGCGCGCTGGGCAAACGGCCCATCTGTCAGGACACCGGCATCGTCATTGTCTTCATAAAAGTCGGCATGGATGTACAGTGGGATGCTCAGCTGAGCCTGGAAGACATGATCAACGAAGGTGTGCGTCGCGGCTATGCGCACCCGGATAACGTGCTGCGCAGTTCGGTTCTGTCTGATCCGGATGGCGCGCGCATCAATACCAACGACAACACGCCAGCGGTCATTCACCCGCGCATCGTGCCTGGCGATAAGGTCGAGATCGAAGTAGCGGCCAAGGGCGGCGGCAGTGAGGCCAAGGCCAAGTTCGCCATGCTTAATCCATCGGACGATATTGCCGAGTGGATCCTGAGTGTCGTGCCTACCATGGGTGCTGGCTGGTGTCCGCCGGGCATTCTCGGCGTGGGCATTGGCGGTACGCCGGAAAAAGCCATGCTGCTGGCCAAGGAATCCATGATGGATCCTATCGACATGCATGAGCTGCAGGCTCGGGGGGCGTCCAATCATCTCGAAGAGCTGCGTCTCGAGCTGTTCGATAAGGTCAATCAGCTGGGCATCGGCGCCCAGGGCCTTGGCGGTCTTACCACCATCTTTGATGTCAAAATCAAGGAATACCCCACCCATGCGGCTAACAAGCCTGTTGCCGTGATTCCCAACTGCACCGCCACGCGCCATGTGCATTTCACCCTTGATGGCAGCGGGCCCGCGGAATTCGCGCCGCCGGATCTGTCTGAGTGGCCTGATCTGGAGTTCGAGATGGGTGATGACGTCAAGCGCGTCAACATGGACACCCTGACACCCGAAGAGGTGCAGACCTGGCAGGCGGGCGATACGCTGTTGCTTTCCGGCAAAATGCTGACCGGCAGAGACGCGGCGCATAAGCAGATTGTCGATCTGCTCGAACAGGGCGAGTCGCTGCCGGTGGATTTCACCAACCGGCTCATCTACTACGTCGGCCCGGTGGATCCGGTACGCGAAGAAGTGGTGGGCCCGGCTGGCCCGACAACCGCCACACGCATGGACAAATTCACCAGAACCATGCTGGAAAAGACCGGGCTCATCGGCATGATCGGCAAGGCGGAGCGCGGCCAGATCGCCATCGACGCCATTCGTGACAACAAGGCAGTATCGATGATCGCGGTGGGTGGCGCCGCCTATCTGGTGGCCAAGGCCATTACCAGGTCGACGCTGCTGGCCTTCCCGGAGCTGGGCATGGAAGCGATCTACGAGTTTGAAGTGCAGGACATGCCGGTCACGGTTTCAGTGGATGCAACGGGCAAGTCAGTGCATCAGGAAGGGCCGAAGATCTGGTCGGCGAAAATAGCGGAGCGTATTCCCGCGCAGCAGGTTTAGGAACCTGTTGCATCCCGCGCACCGTTAGCGACAGCTACAGGGCGTCGAGGTACTTCTCGGCGTCCAGCGCGGCCATGCAGCCGAACCCGGCGCTGGTGATGGCCTGTCGATAGATATGGTCGGCTACGTCGCCGGCGGCAAACACACCGGGTATGCTGGTTGCCGTTGCGTTGCCTTCGGTGCCGCTGTGGATCTTGATGTAACCGTTGTGCATATCCAGTTGTCCATCGAAGATGCCGGTATTCGGCGTATGGCCAATGGCGATGAATACACCGCCCAGATCAATGCTCTGCTCGTTGCCTTGTTTGTCGGCAACACGCATGCCGGTTACGCCGGTCTGATCGCCCAGCACTTCAGCCAGCTGGTGATTCCACACCAGCTCGATGTTTTCCTTGGCGAACACACGATCCTGCAGGATCTTTTCTGCGCGCAGCGCGTCACGGCGGTGCACCAGGTAAACCTTGTTGGTTATATTCGACAGATACAGTGCTTCTTCCGCCGCGGTGTTGCCGCCGCCGATGACCGCAACGTCCTGGCCGCGGTAGAAAAACCCGTCGCAGGTGGCGCAAGCGCTGACACCGCGGCCTTTGAAGTTCTCTTCTGATTCCAGGCCCAGGTACTGAGCGGATGCGCCCGTGGCGATGATCAGTGCATCGCAGGTATAGGTTGCCTGATCGCCGTGCAGCACCAGAGGCTTGCCGGTTACGTCGGCGGTGTGAATGTGATCGTTGACGATCTGTGCGTCAAAGCGCTCGACATGCTCAGCCATCTGCATCATCAGTTCCGGCCCCTGCAACTCGGCGTGGCCGCCAGGCCAGTTCTCCACTTCAGTGGTGGTGGTCAGCTGGCCGCCGACTTCAATACCGGTGATGAGCGCGGGGTTGAGGTTGGCGCGGGCCGCATAGAGTGCGGCGGTATAACCGGCGGGCCCTGAGCCCAGAACAATCAAGCGATGATGTACCGTATCTGACATGGTGCGATGCCCGAGAAAACTTGACGCATTCTAGACGAAGGCTCGAGAGGCGCAAGCAATCTGCAAGATCGAAACATTAAAAGCAGCAAGGGTGTGGCAGGGGCGCTCCATAGCTCGCTATTGCTCGGGGAATTGTGCTTATAATTCGGGGTTTGGAACTCTAGGGGAGAATCATGGCTCGTGTGAAATTTGGCGGCTTTGTAGCGCCGCACCATCCGATTGGCGAAAATCCGACGCTGCAGTTGCAGCGCGATCTGGAACTGGCCGAGCACCTCGACCGCCTTGGTTATGATGAATTCTGGTGTGGCGAGCACCACTCTACAGGTTGGGAAGTCATCGCCAGCCCGGAGCTGTTTCTGGCGGCTGCCGGCGAGCGTACCCATAACATCAAACTGGGCACCGGTGTTGTGTCGCTGCCCTATCACCACCCGTTCAATGTCGCTCAGCGGCTGGTGCAGCTCGATCACATGACCCGCGGGCGCGTGATATTCGGTTCCGGCCCTGGCGCGCTGCCTTCCGATGCTTATACGCTGGGTATCGACCCGATGGTGCAGCGCGACCGCCAGGACGAAGCCATTGGCGTGATCCGCAAGCTGCTCGCCGGTGAGGATCGTTTCAACTACGATAGCGAATGGTTCGAACTCAAAGATGCACGCCTGCAGTTGCTGCCCCTGCAGGAAGACATGCCCTTTGCCGTGGCGTCGATGGTCTCGCCTTCGGGTATGACCCTGGCGGGCAAGCACGGAACCGGCGTACTTTCCATTGGTTCCATGTCGTCTGCCGGCCTGCAGGCGCTGCCTACGCAATGGGGCTTTGCTGAGAATTCAGCCGCTGAACACGGCCACGTGGTCAACCGCAACGACTGGCGGGTGGTGATGTCATGGCACATTGCCGAGACCAGGGAACAGGCCCAGCAGGAGGCCAAGCAGGGCCTGTATCGCTGGCACAATGAATACACCGTGGGCACGCTGATGCGTCCGGGTGCCCAGGCCTACAGTTCACCGGATGCAGCAGTGGAAGAGGCGGGTGTTGAAGGCGGCGCGGCCATTATCGGTACGCCGGATGACCTGATTAAGGCGATCCGCGAAATGCAGGCATTGACCGGCGGTTTCGGCACCGTGATCGGCTTTGCCCACGACTGGGCCAACCGCGAAGCGACGCTCAGGAGCTGGGACATGGTGGCCCGCTATGTGATGCCCGAGGTCAACGGCATGCTCGATGGCTATCGTGAGTCCCAGCAGTACGTCATCGACAACCGCGAAGTGTTCGATCGCGCCGGCCAGGCGGTGATGGCCAAGATCATGGAAAACGAAGACGCGGTGAAAGCCATGTCCGAAGAAGCTGACGCCGAGTCGGCCATGCCGTCTCATCACGCTCCGGATCTATCGGAGCACGCTAAAGGCTGACGTTGCTAAATGGCCTGGGCGCTGCGCAGTTCGAGGATTTCTTCTTCCGTGTAGCCCAGTTCTGCCAGGATTTCGTCAGTGTGCTGACCCAGGGTGGGCGCCGGACGTTGCACTGCCGGTGGCGCCGGTGCCGTGACATGACCGGCGCTGACGACTCTGATCTGTTCTTCCGGCTTGCCCGGGTCGGGTATCTGCGTGGTAATCAGGCGGTGATCGAGTTGCGTATCACGGGTGGACGCCGCCAGGTCCTGAATGGGCGCGGCGGGCACGCCGATTGACGCCAGTGCTTCCAGCCAATGCGCTGTCGGTTGGCGAGCCAGGGTGGGTTCTAAAATGGCGTTGAACGCGTCAGTGCCTTTCTCCCGCTCGTTGGGGTCGGAGTACTTTTCGTACAGCTGCGGTGCACCGATGAGTTCGAGCAGCGCCCGAACATGCGCCTCGCGCAGTGCCACGATCTGTATATAACCGTCGGCGGTGGCAAAAACATTGGCCGTGGGCTGTTTGGTTGGAGATCGGTTGCCCATCAGTTCCGGCAGGGTGCCCTGACTCATATACGCGGTGGCCTGGCTGGCCTGCATGACCAGGGCCGTATCCATCATGGAAATGTCTACCCGTTGGCCTTCGCCGGTCTGATGTCTGCGAAACAATGCCGCGCTGATGGCAAATGCCGCATTCAGTGCGGTACTCATGTCTACAGAGAAGTACCCGGTTCGAACCGGCCCGGTGTCCGGGTGCCCGCTGACGCTCATCATGCCGGAAGCCGCCTGAATCGCGCCGTCGAAGGCGGGTAACTCTGATTTGGGCCCGCTCTGGCCATAGCCGGAGATCGAGGCGTAAATCAGGTCTGGCTTGACTGCGCGTAGTGCCTCGTAGCCGAAGCCGAGTCGTTCGATGGTGCCGGGTTTGAAGTTTTCCACCACTGCATCGCTGGTGGCCACCAGCTGATGAATGATCTTTTTAGCGCTGTCGTGTTTCAGGTCCAGGGTCAGACTGCGCTTGCCCAGATTGCAGGTCAGGAACGATGGCGCCATGCCATTGGCGCCGGTACTCATCAGGCCGCGGGTGATATCCCCCAGATCGCGTTGTTCGATCTTGATGACGTCGGCGCCGAGTTGCGCCAGTTGTTGAGTGGCGAACGGGCCGGCGAGAACCTGAGTGAAATCCAGGATTCTCATACCGGTGAAAGCCTGCCGGTGGCTCATCGTGGTACGAGCTCAAACATCCACAGATAGCCGCTTTCTAAGGCGATTGGCGGCAGTGCCTGACCATCTGGCGAATATTTGCGCCCTAGTTCTGCCAGCACCTCGCCCATGGCGGGATCATCGGTCACCCGCACCAATGTGCGGTCGTACAACTTGCCGTCGACCCGCAGGATGGCGCGGCCGTCCCTTTGCGCCTGAATCGGCCATTGCTTCCAGATTTTTCCCCACCAGGTGGTCATGTAGCCACTCGGAATGAAGACCCGTCCATCGACAACGGCGAGCCATGTGGTGCGTGAAGCGGCGGGGTCAAGCAGTTGAAACTCAACGGTTCCATAGTCTTTAACAAACGACCAGTCGGGCTCGGTGGTGACCGGCTCGCCGCTGGTAAAAGGACCGCCGGCAATCAGTTCCATCGGTCCGTCGGAAAAGCGGGCCACGATCATGGTCGCGCCGACCACAATCACAAGTAATCCGATCAGGTAACCGGCCAGTTTCGCAAGACCTTTGATGAAGCCCATGGACATTCCCCTGTTTTGTTTCGTTGATGGTCTAATGATTTGCAGGATTTGTCGAGAGGGCGCTTAGTGGGTGGCATAATGGCGGGCACGAGGGGAATGCAGGAGTAGCCCGATGGTTCAGCGGGTCGAGGCGTTGCTACCGGCTATTGCGGGGGCTGCGCCGGAAACAGAGCGCCGACGTGGGTTGCCAGACGTGCTGATCAACGATCTCAAACAGACCGGGATTTTCTCTGCGCTGATCCCCGCCCGGTACGGCGGGCTGGAGATGCCTTTCCCCGAGTTCATGGGTCTGATGCAGCAGGTGGCCGCGGCTGATGCCAGCACCGCCTGGTGTTTGAATCAGGCCGCGGTAATTGCCACCACGTCTCTGTGGCTGCCCGAACATAAGATCCGCGAGATATGGGGGACCCCGGGTACCGCGGTGGCCAACGGTCCGCCCTTTGATTGTCTGCTTGAGCCCGATGGCGCGAACTACCGCCTGAACGGCCACTGGGGATTTTCCAGCGGCTGTCAGCATGCCACCTGGATGATGGGCGCTACGCGGTATTCTGAGGGCGGGTGGCGCATCGCCTACTTCCGTCCTGATCAGGTGGAGTTCATCGATAACTGGCAGGTGGCGGGGCTGCGCGGTACCGGCAGCTTTGAGTTCAAGTTGCACAATCAGGCGATTCCCGCCGATCAAGTGGCTGATCAGGGTGGGCAGGCTACCGAGGATTGCCTGTTCACTCAGGTCAGCAGCGCGCTGTTTTTTGCAGTGAGTTTCGCCAGCATCACACTTGGGGTTGCTGAAGGTGCGTTGTCTGACATGTTGAGCATCGCTCAGGGTAAATTGCCCAGGTATGCGAAACTGCACCTGCACGATGATCCGGACGTACAGCGCTTTATCGGCCAGGCGACCGCGCGCTGGCGCTCGGCGCGGGCGTATCTTTACGGCACGGTGGAAGAGGTCGTGGCTGCGGTGGCCGAACGGGGCGCCATTACCCATGAGGAGCGTTCTCAGTTGCGTATGGCAGGCACTCATGTCATGCGTGAATCTGCCGAAGTGTTGGATCTGGCCTACAAGATCGTGGGTTCCACCGGCATTTACCAGGATCAGACTCTGCAGAGACGCTTTCAGGACATGCACGTCATGACCCAGCATGTACAGGCTCGGGAGGCTTACTATGCGCTGCTTGGACGCTACGCACTGTCAGGCGAGTATGAACTGGGCCCGATGACCTGATCTGCATCGAGTGCGGGGGTTAATCCCGCCCGGTTAACGCCAGCCGGCCCTTGATGTCCTGCCGCGACAGACGCTTAATAGGGCAATGGAAGTGCGCGCAGATCTCAATCTCACGGCACACCTGAGCCGTGCCGATTTTAGCTGGCAGCCGTCACCACTGCCGGGCGTCGAGCGGGTATTGCTCGATCGCGTGGGCGGCGAAGTCGCGGTGGCGACATCTATCGTGCGCTACGCGCCGGGTGCCCGTTTCGACCGCCATGAACACAGTCTTGGCGAAGAGTTCATTGTGCTGGACGGTGTGTTTTCCGATCAGTACGGCGATTATGCCGCCGGTACCTATGTGCGTAATCCGCCCGGTACCAGCCATGCTCCGCACAGCGATGATGGGTGTGTTATTTTTGTGAAGCTGCGCCAGTTCGATGATGCTGACCTGACGCCGGTGGCGGCTGCTATTGACTTCGCCGGGCCGGCGAGCGAATCGGTGGCGCTTTATCAGTATGGCGCCGAGCAGGTCAGCAGCGTCTGTGTCAGAGCCGGCGAGCGGTTCGCGTTCGATGCCAATTTCCATGTGCGCGAACTGCTGGTGCTAGAAGGTGAGCTCGACTGGCAACAGGAGACTACCCGTCGTCTTGGCCCGTGGAGCTGGATTCGTATGGCGCCGGGTAATCCTTTGCGCATCAATGCCGTCACCGACTGCGTGTTGTTCAGTAAGACCCGGCCCATCTACCGTGACCCAGCCGTGCCTGATCATTGAGGATTTGACTGATGTTTATGCCCGTAAAATCAATCACCGCTGTCGTAGCCCTGTGGCTGGCGTCGGGTGTTCAAGCCGATTGTATCGAGCGGGTCAGTCAGACCCGTAGCGATATTGAAGCGTTGCTCACAGAGCCGATGAATGCAGACCAGCAAACCCGCATGACCGCTCTGTTGCTGAGGCTTTGTGAGGAACGTGAGCCCGGCAGCAGCGTGGTTGAACAACCCGGGCGAACGGTCATCACCACCCATGGGCTGAACGAAGATCCACAGGTTCAGCGCACCGACAATGCGACCATCCTCGGTGTGGAAATTCAGGGGCGGGGTTGTGGCTCAAAGGCCTGTGACCGGGTGCGGAACCGACCCTAGTGGAGCTTGCTCCCGACCAGTTGCGGCGGCGCGTTGAGGCAGATGATCTGGCCTTTGCCAGCACCGCCGACATAACGCCTTCGGAAGCGCCCATGGCTCCCCGCAATCAGACAAGCGCGCGATCATTCTGGGGCGCTTGCAGGCGCTGGCGACGGACGATCCGCTGCCTTCTCCACAGAAGAGTTTCAGCGCGCCAGCCAGGCGTTCACCAATGTGCTGCGCGACTACCCGCAACCGAACAGAAGCTCATCGAACGACAGCGCGCTCTGCATCGAAACACAGCGCAGAGGGTGATTCGTCCTCTGTTGGCGCGCCGGTGCTCTACGAAAGTACCCCAAGCCTGGAAAACCTGGTCGGCAAGTTCGAACATAAAGTCGAATACGGCAACGCAGTCACCAGCTTCAATCAGATCCGTCCCGGCACCCTGCACAATACCAACGGTGGCTATCTGGTGCTGGATGCCGAACGGCTGCTGCAGAAACCGTTTGCCTGGGAGGCGCTGAAGCGTGCGCTGGGTGACGACGCCATCCGCATCGAGTCGGTCAATCAACTGCTCAATATGACGTACTCCGTTTCGCTGGAGCCGCAGCCGGTGCCGCTCAAGGTCAAGGTCGTATTGCTGGGTTCACGCCTGCTGATCAGGCTGCTCGACACATTGTCCTGTTCGCTCATGCTGGTTGGGGCGGATAAGGCCGCAGACTGAAGGCTGAAAAAGCCCTTCTCAAAAATTTTCGCAGCCCAAAATAAGAAAACCTTGCAGACCCATAAGGGAGCAAGGTTCTCTCTCGGTTCGGGGGGCTAGCCCGACCCGGCAGCACAAGGCTGCCATGGTCGGCTTAGTCACCCTGCGATGCTTTCACACCGCTGGTCTCGTCGCTTTGCCGAACGTCTTCGACAGCTCCGATACCCTTGACTTCAAGTCGTTATTTTACGACGCCTGGCTACGTCGTCCCCCCCTGCGTCCGGCGCCTGAGAGGCTGCAGGCACTGCCCGCGCACCGGTTACATGTCCCCGATGTGTGGCTTGAACCCTTAGGCCGCCTTCGCCTATGGCGACCCGGGCTCCGGCTAGGAGCCCAACGGTCTTTTTCGCTGCACTTCGCTCAACTCTTCCTGTTCGCTTCGACTCTTGCGAGTGGTCCGCTCCCTTTCCGATCCTTGTGAACTGCCGCGGCTGACCGTGGCAATAACTTTACTCCGACCAGTTGCCAGGACCAGTGAAACGTAAGCATGTTGCGGTGCATAGCCTGGGGATATCGCAGTGGATAAGTTGTGACAAGTGGGGATAAGTCGATGTTTCTGACCGGCTCTATTCAGGAACAGTATCTAGATAATTCTATAAGTATCTGAAATTCAGGTTTTTTGGGGAATATGAGCGGTTTTCATAGATACGTCAGGCCCTGGTCGAGTCCGCCCTTAAGCCGCGTGTCCGCGTTCCGGGCTCCTCTTTTTCGATCCTCGTCCAAAACTGGCATTCCTGATTGACACAAAGTGCCGACACGGTAAGATACGCGCCCTTGCCAGAGTGCATGAACTGCATTTGAGATTGGGTGTTTAGCTCAGTTGGGAGAGCGACGGCCTTACAAGCCGTAGGTCGCAGGTTCGACCCCTGCAACACCCACCACACACGGAGCGGTAGTTCAGCTGGTTAGAATACCGGCCTGTCACGCCGGGGGTCGCGGGTTCGAATCCCGTCCGCTCCGCCATTTCTCCCTGGGTCTGTACCGGTCACATGGTTTACAGATCGTACCGGAGACATGCTTTA
>CAYMUT010000019.1:48972-118298 GCA_964393625.1 uncultured Pseudomonadales bacterium | reverse complement strand
CATATAATCCATTGATTCGTTGATATTCTTAATACCTTCAACATAAGAAAATTGCGCGAGCTTGTCAATAAAGGCTTCGTTCTTTGCCGGCTACATGGGGTCCTGGTTCTGTACCTGGGCGATCATTAATTCAAGAAACGCTGTGCGCCCGAGCTCTTTGTCCAGCCCTTTGGGCTTACTGGCTTCGCTCTGTACACTTTCCAAAGCGCGAAGCGCTGACAGATCCAAACTCATTCCTTACTCCTTATCTGGCAGTCCGGGATTACTGACCGAGGCTCAGCACACGTTCCGCCAGGGTCTTGGCGGTGTTCATGACCTCTACGTTCATCTGGAACGAACGACTTGCGGAAATCATGTTGGCCATTTCCTCTACCACGCTGACATTAGGGTATGTCACGTAACCCTCGTCATTGGCATAGGGGTGATTCGGTTCGTAGCGCACCTGCAGGGGCTTGTCGCTTTCGATGATGCCCGGCACCTGCACTGCTGTGCTCGCCGGGTCCAGCGCGTCTTCCAGACGCGCCTGAAACACCGGGTAACGCGCCCGATAGGTGTCCTGCGGATTTTCCGCAACACTGTTGGCGTTAGCGAGGTTACTGGCAGTGGTGTTAAGGCGCAGGGACTGTGCGGCCATACCACTGCCGGAAACGTCAAATACATCAAGAATCGCCATGTTTCCTATTCTCCTTTGATGGCCGTCATGAGGCCTTTGAGCTTACCGTTGAGCAATCTAAGGCTGGCCATATACTGCATGCTGTTCTGCGCGAATTCGGCCTGTTCAACTTGAGCCTCAACGGTATTGCCGTCGAGGGACGGCATTAGCGGCAGGCGGTACTGCATCCGGGTTTCAGCGGGTGCGGCGGCCGGATCATTAATGTGAGCGTCATGAGTGCGTGCCATAGAGGCGGTGTCGTTGCCACGCGCGGTCTGCGCCTTGAGCACGGCGTTAAAGTCGATGTCCCGGGCTTTATAGCCCGGCGTATCGGCATTGGCGATGTTGCGGGCCAGCACTTCAGTGCGCTGCGCCCGCAACAGCAGAGCCTGCGGGTGAACACCCAGGGCATTGTCGATACCGATTTTCAATCTGAATCCTCAAACGGGGATACTTCGTCACAGACTCCAAAGCAAACACCGTGCCAATTCGATTAAATCGATATTGCCCCTAAAGAATGCGGGCTTCCCGCCGATACCCCCAAGGCTACCTCCACCACTGAGGTCAGTGCTTGCCGCCTAAACGGCAAACCGTTGCCGCCTGCCGTTCCAGGCAAATTGCCACCAATGTGCTAGTACTAATCATCAGTTGCAGCCGCCTCGGGCGGTTGTTGTGGAATCGACAGCATTCGCGGGATGGGCACATGGCAAAGTACGCACTATCGACCTTTCGGCCACGAGACCTTTCCATGCAGGCTATCGCCCTGCTGTGCTGCTGCACCCTCTCCGGTATTGCCAGCACCGCTCACAGCATCGAAACCGATGAAGTCGAATTACTGCTGAGCCAGCGCTTGCATAGCGCCCTGACTGAGCGCTATCCCCAGGGTCGCTTCACCATAACGCCGGTTCCTCTGACCAGCGCAGTGCACAATAAACAGTGTGACCGGTTGAGCGTGGAATTGCCCAAACAAAATCTGTTCGGACGGGTTTCCGTACGCCTCAGTTGTGCAAGCCCCACGCCCTGGGCCATGTACGCCCAGGCTACGGTGGATTTGACCCTTCCCGTCGTGGTGGCAAGGCAGGTTATTCCCCGTGGCGAACTCATTGCGCCCGCTGCAATCGACCTTCAATTCAAATCCGCAGCCCAGCTACGCAGTCACGCGCTGAGCCGAATTGAGCAGGCAGCGGGCAAGCAGGCACGTACCACACTGCGTGGCGGCCAGGTAGTCAACGCCGGACACATCACCGTGCCCCAGGCCGTGGCCCGGGGCGATCGTGTACAGATTCAGTCTCTTGCCGGGCGGATACGCATAGCCACAGCCGGAGTAGCGCTGGAGAGTGGCAAGGTTGGCGAGCAGATCGCGGTGCGCAACGAATCATCGAAACGCACTATTCACCCGTGGATACTGGCGCCGGGTACTGTCGGCACCAGACCACCCGAGTTCGCGGCGAAATAGGATCTTTACAGGGGGAATCAAACTTTTCTGAAATTTTTACTAAAGTTAATCCAGAATCGGTCGATAGCGACTACAGATAAGTACGCAATGTGAAGAGCTACCATGGCTATAGACATTAACACCGGCCTTGGCCCCTTGACTCAGGGCGGCCGCAGAACCGGCGAGCAGAGCAACGTCTCCGACGCCAGGTCGAGTTCGCGACCGCAACATGGCGACAACGAGAGCAATGCCAACGATTCCGTGAGCATCAGCGACGATGCTGCCACGCTGCGCAGCGTGCAATCACAGCTGGAAAGTCAGGACAGCTTCGATGAAGCGCGTGTAAACGAGATCAAACAGGCGATCACTGAAGGCCGCTACCCGATCGACAGCCGCCGACTGGCAGAGAAATTTCTGCAACTTGAAAATCAATTGAATCAGTAGGTTAAAAGGTTTTTCTTGATTAATTCCTCAGATGTTGACGAAGAGCTTGCAACGAGTCTGGAAGAGGACTTCCGCACACTCATCGCACTGCTGGATACCGAGCGGGAAGCGCTGATCAATCACGATGCCGATGCCCTGCAGAGTTGCGTCGGGAAAAAGAACGAGCTGTGCCAGCAGATCGCAGCCTCATTGGCTTCCCCCACGGGTATGACGCTGGCCCGGGCAATCGCCGGGCAATCGCCCGAGAAACCGGACACAGATCATAAAAGCCTGGCGACGCTGGTGAACCTAGCCAGCAGCGCACGAGATTCGAACCTGGTTAACGGAAAGATCCTCCATCGTTCGCAACAATCCATTAGAGAGATATTGACGATCCTGAGCGGGAAAACACTTGACGGCCTATATGGACATACCGGGCAGCAGAATTCTGCAACCCCCACCGGCGGAAATGCCATCGCCCAGGCCTGATCGGGCCGATGCAGCCATCGTAGAATGGGGACGCGCTCGTGGGTGAGTCCCAATTACAAACTGGCAGAGAAACCCCTTCAAACAGCCGCTATCTCAGCAACGCAGCGGATATCACGCAGGCGCTCAAGACGCTGAGAGATCAACGGATTCCATTGACCCTGCGGGTAGATGGTGAGCCCCACTCATACAACTGCAAGCTGCTCGACGTTAACGACGACACCTTTCTGATCGAAGACATTTCACCGCGCAGTGGCATGGCCAATCTTCGCAAGGCACGCAAGTTCTCCATTGCGGCGCGCGGCACTGGCGTGTACATGTTCATTGAGGACTGCCGCGTCAAAGAAACCGGCGAAGAACGCGGTGTACCTTTCTTCTACATTCCGTTACCCAAATCAATGCTGATGCAGCAGCGCCGACGCGCCGCCAGGTATCGATTGCCCCTGCGCATCTCAGCTGACGGCGCCCGTATATCTCTGTTCGATGACTCAGAAGGTCAACAGCGCATTGTTGGTCGCGTGATCGACATATCTGCAGGTGGCTGCCGCGCCGAGTTCGATCTGCCGGTGCCGGTAAAAATCGCCAACGATATGGTTATTACAACCTGCACCATCACCATCAACCGGCTGCTGGAAATCCGCAGCGAGGCCGTGGTGCGGAACTGTCATGAGAACAAACACAGTAAAACGCTGATCTGCGGACTCGAGCTGACTCAGATGCACGTCACCGACCGGCGCCGTCTCGAGCATTTCATCGAATCCATATCCAAAGGCTCCGACGCTCCCTAGCATCCGCTGACCGAACCCTTGTATCGGTGCCAGTCCTCGGGTCGGTCAACGTCCCAGACCTGAGGAAGACTGACGATGCTCAAACCCACAGATCCGGCGCGCTTGCGCGTCAATGCGGCAACCGCAGAAGTACTCCATGGTATGCCGTCAAACAGCGCCGGGAGTTTTTCGTAGGCATCTGCACGCACACCGATGAGTCCATAGCCCCCATCTTCTGCGGGTGCGATCGCAACCTGGGCCTGCGCCAGTGCGGCGAATGCCGAATGAACGTATTCGGCATCAATCTCCGGACAATCCGTGCCCATCAGACAAACCCGGGTCTTGCCGCGCGCCAGACAGGATCTCAGGCAATGCAGCATCCGCGCGCCAAGATCATCGCCATGCTGCAGGGCAAGCTCCCCGCCCACATCTTCCGCCCATTGGCGCACCTCATCATCGATGGCGCTGACCCAAAGGGAAACATCGGGAATCGACGCGATGCGCGCCAGCGTACCGGTGACCAGCTCACGGTGCGCCTGCAGCGCCCCCGACTCACCCAACAAAGGTGCCAGGCGGGTTTTCACCTCCCCTGCCTCAGGTGCTCGGGCAAACACCGCCAGTTCCACGCCGCTCATCACTGACGGTAGTAGCGTTGATAAAGAATCTCCGGTGACGCTCCGAAGAAGAAGCGTACCCGCATCCACCACATGAACAGCACCGTTTTCATGATGCCGTGGCGCCGCCATCGTCTATCCGAAGCCCCCACCTGAACCCGCGGCGCATGAAAAGCGCCTCCATGAGCACGCTTGAGCTGCCGGCTCACCTCAATGTCTTCCATCAAAGGGCAGGCGGAAAACCCACCAATGTCCTCCAGCAGCGGTCGCGCGAAGAACATCGCCTGATCGCCCGTGCATATCTTTGTCAAGCGAGAGCGCTGATTCATGAACCATGCAATTACCGCCAGTCCGGGAACAGACACATCAAACCGCCCCCAGGCCGGATGGCCGTCGCGCTGCAGGACGTCAAGGCAGGCGAGACATTCGCGACTGGGTTGCGCATCTGCGTGCAGTACCCACACCCAGGGTGCGCTCCCGGCAGCGATTCCTTCAGCGATCTGAGCGCCCCTGCCCGGATTAGATGCTATATACGTGCCCGTATCCGCCACCAACTGTGCCGTTGCAGGCGACGCTGCACCATCGACCACAATCGGCCACAGATTCATCTGCGCCAGTAGAAGCAGCAGACGCGCCAGTGCCTCATCATCACCAAGTACCGGGATTACAACGTCTATCTCGATCGTTATCGACCCCACAGCTCATGGCTCAACACACCCAGACGCTCTTCGACAGCCTGCATCGCATCGATGATCAGATCTTCACGAAACCGCTGGCCAACGAGCTGCACACCGGTAGGACGTCCAGCGGCAAGCCCGGTCGGGAACACGCCCGCGGGCAGACTCAGGAAGTTGACGCCGGTGGAATAACAGGCCGAGGAAAACAGATCGGCCAGGCACTCCGGGCTTCGGGCATCGTAGTCGTAGTCGTACACCGGCCGCATGAGGTACGGCGTCAAGACAAGCGGATAGCGCGCCAGCGTTTCATTCCAGGCGCGGGTATAGCTGGTGCGGTTAGCCATGCCCGGCAGGTAATCATCGATCGCTGCCACGGGGCCGAGCTCATAGAGCCACTCGAAGATCTGTTGCAGACCCTCGCTGCAGTGATTGTCGATCACGTCCGCCAGCGTTTCTTTCAATTCATACACAGCTACCTGGAGCCACGCCTGCGCCGGCAGGCTCATATCCGGCGTCTCAATCTCCTCAACCTGATAGCCCGCATCCACCAGCGCTTCAGCCGCCCGCGCAAGGCCCGCAAGGACTTCGTCATGGGCTGCATAACCATAGGTTTCTCTGGTCATGCCGATCACCGGGCGGCCGCTGTCGGGCCAGCTGTCGAATGGCGCCGGTGTCCACCATGGATCACGGGCATCACCCCGGGAAATTTCCGGCATGGCCAGGCGCAGGTCTTCCGCATGGCGGCATATAACACCCTGCACCGACATCAGTTGCGCCAGCAGACCACGCTCCGCTGTGGCGCTTGGATTGAACGCCGGCACCCGGCCCAGCGTCGGTTTAACGCTGCTGACTCCGCAGCAATAGGAAGGAAAGCGCAGTGACCCGCCAATATCGTTGCCATGATGGATCGGCCCGAAACCAGCCGCCGCGGCACTTCCAGCACCGCCGGAAGATCCACCGGGACTCGCCTGCTCGCTCCAGGGATTCTGGGTACGACCATGCAGAGGATTATCGGTACAGGCCCGCATCGACAGTTCCGGCGCATTGTTGCGGCCAAAAATCACCGCCCCGCCACTGCGAAGATTCGCGACTATGGGCGAATCTTCAAGCGCAATCGCTTCGGCCAGGGCCGGCAAACCGTTACTGGTAGCGCTGCCCGCCAGGTCTACGTTGATCTTGATCGTCACGGGCAGACCATGCAGCGGCCCCTGCCAATCGCCGGCTGCCGAGCGCTGGTCCAGCTCAGCAGCACGGGCGCGGCCTTCATCCCGGCGATCTTCGACAATAGCGTTAAGCTGCGGGTTCAGCTCATCGACCCGCTGCAACACGCCCTCAAGCAGCTCGGTTGCCGAAAACTCACCCGCCCGCAGGCCTCGCCCCGCGGCGGCGGCACCCAATTGCCACAATTGTGTAGGCTCTTTCATGGCCCCCCCCTGATTCTGTTCAACCGGCACATTGTGCCAACTTGGCTGATCAGGCACTAGCAGCCTGTTGCAGAATCAACTCACGACGACATCGCAAACCCTGACGCTTCGATATGCGCCAATCGTGTCGTCCCACACGCGCACTTCCCGACAGTTCACCGCGTTATCCGCGGGTGCATCGTAATAGCGAGGCCCTGCCGATTGAGGTTGCGGCACCGGGCAGCTCATCTGCGGTGGGCAGACATAGGGATCAGCCATGGCCTCGTCGATGCTCTGACAAAGGGTCCTGGGCACCCCGTCCATACAGAAACATCCACAATCCACCAGGTATGGTTGTGCAACAAGCACTGCAATGAGGGTGAACAAAGGCTGTCCTCCAGGTACATGTAGAAAACCCAAATCTGCCGCAACCGGTGCCAGTCCTCAGCCAGCCAGAGCCCCGCATTCTCGTACTTCAGTGCCTTTGAACCAACGCAGAAATGTCGCCAAGCACCGGGGGATTCTGGTAGATTTTCCAGTTTTGCGCATTAGCCAACTCAAGGGGATTGTGACGTTGTACGAAGCATATCGAGAAGTCCGGGAAGCACTGACGGCACCAGGGGCGGACTTTGAAATCAAGATCGAGGAAATCCGCGGAAATCGGAACAGGGTCTATGCCAACGCTCTGCCTGATCTGCGCGAGCTGTGGCTGAGTACCGCACAATTCGCAGCGCGCGAATATCTGGTTTACGAAGACGAACGACTGACATACGCAGAAACCCATGCCCGCGTCGCGAGCCTGGCCGCCTGGCTTGCGCAACAGGGCATAGCACCGGGTGACCGCGTCGCGGTGGCCATGCGCAACTATCCGGAGTGGTTGCAGGCGTACTGGGCAATTACCAGCATGGGTGCCGCGGTTGTCGGTATGAATGCCTGGTGGACCGGTCCGGAAATGGTCTACGCCATCAACGACTCGACACCCAGGGTCATCATTCTCGACGCAGAGCGCCTGGAGCGGCTGGAACCACACCTGGAAGAAGTGGGCAACCCGGCGCTGGTAGCGGTGCGCTTTGATGGCGCCAGCGTGGGCGCCACGCCCTGGCAGGAAACCGTATTCACCGGCGCCGCCCTGCCCGATGCAGAGATCGACCCCGATGGCGATGCGTGCATTTTCTATACGTCCGGCACCACCGGCCACCCCAAGGGGGCGCAGTTGACCCATCGCGGATGTGTCAGCAACATATGGTCGATGATGTTCGCCGCTGCGGTGCAGCGCGTGCTTGCGGTACAGGCCGGCCTCATTGAGGCTGATGCTGAAGCGCCGGTCCCCGCCGCGCTGTTGACCACACCACTGTTCCACGTCACCGCAAACAACTGCGCCGCACAAGGCACCACCCTGGGCGGCGGCAAGCTGGTACACATGTACAAATGGGATGCGGGCGAAGCGCTGCAGCTGATCGAGGCAGAAAAGATCTCGTCGATGACCGGCGTGCCGGTGATGGCCAGGGAAGTCATCGCTCATCCGGATTTCGCGGCCACCGACACCTCCAGCCTGGTGACTCTGGGCGGCGGCGGTGCCCAGCTGCAGCCAGACCTGGTGGGCAAGATCGATGAAGCCGTTGCGACGGCCCGTCCGAGTACCGGCTACGGCATGACCGAAACCTGCGGCATCATCACCTTTATCGCCGGCGATTTCTTCGTTGACCGGTCGGCCAGTTGCGGCCCGGCAATGCCCTGTTATGAAACCAGGATCGTCAACAGTGATGGCGATGAAGTACCCCTGGGCGAACCCGGCGAACTGCTGGTGCGCGGCGCCCAGGTCATTCGCGGCTACCTGAACCGGCCCGAGGCAACCGCTTCCACCATACAAAACGGCTGGCTGCACACCGGCGACGTGGCGCGCATGGATGAAGATGGCTTTCTGTACATCGTCGACCGCCTCAAGGACATGGTGCTGCGCGGTGGCGAGAACATCTACTGTGCGGAAGTGGAGAGCGCATTGTTCGAGCATCCCGGGGTGGCGGAATGTACGGTATTCGGTGTCGCCGACGACCGGCTCGGTGAAGAAGTGGGTGCGGCGATTTACCTCAAACAGGGTGCTGAGCTGAGTGCCGACGAGCTACGGGAACACTGCCGCGCTCTGATCGCAGGCCCCAAGATTCCACGCTATATGTGGTTCACCGATGAATCATTGCCCCGTAACGCATCGGGCAAGTTTCTCAAGCGCGAGTTGCGTGATTCCCTGGCGATTGCAGAGGCCGTATAAGGTTGAGCAGCGTGCGCTTAATCAGCAAATAGATCAGCAAACTGGTCTCGCAGCAGGTTTTTCTGCACCTTGCCCATGGTGTTGCGCGGCAATTCCGCCACATTGACCACCCGCTTGGGCTGTTTGAAACGCGCCAGTTTGCCTTGCAGGGCGTCATCTACTAAAGCCTGGTCTACCTCGCCAGCGGACGGCACTAGCACGGCCACTACCGCTTCTCCGAAATCCGAGTGAGGCACGCCGATAACGGCGCTCTCGGTGACTTCAGGCATTTCGTCGAGCACGCTTTCCACCTCTTTGGGGTAGACGTTATAGCCACCGCTGATGACCAGGTCTTTGGCGCGACCGACGATGGAGACGCGTCCCTGATCATCCAACGTGCCCAGGTCCCCGGTAATAAAGAAGCTGTCCGCGCGAATTTCTTCCCTGGTTTTCTCGGGCATACGCCAGTAGCCGCTGAATACGCTGGGCCCCCTTACCTCGATGGTGCCCACCTCGCCGGCACTCAGGGCATTGCCTTGCTCATCGGCTATGCGTAATTCGAGCCCCGGCAAGGCAAAACCCACCGTGGCCGGTACCCGCTCGCCGCGCAGGGGGTTGGTGGTATTGATGATCGTCTCGCTCATGCCGTAGCGTTCCAGAATGCGGTGGCCGGTGCGAGCTTGCCACTCATTGAATACCTGTTCAGTAAGCGGCGCCGAACCACAAATGAACACACGGATCTGCTCCAGCCGTGCACGGGGAAAAGCGTCGTCGGCCAGCAGCCGGGTATAGAAGGTCGGCACACCCATCATGACCGTGCAGTCAGGCAGTTGCTGCTCAACCACCGACGCATCGAACTTCGCTAACCACACCATGGGTGTGCCGTTGAGCAGCGCGCAATGACTGGCGATGAAAAGGCCGTGTACATGGAATATCGGTAATGCATGCAGCAGTACATCATCGTCCTGCCAACCCCACGCTTCACACAGTGCGTGGGCGTTGCTCGACAGGTTCCTGTGCGACAGCATGGCGCCTTTAGAACGCCCCGTAGTGCCAGAGGTATAAAGGATGGCCGCCAGATCGTCGTCGCTACGTTCCACGATACCGCCACTCACATCGGCATTCTCCGGCAAGCCATCCACCAGGGAGCCTTTCCCGGCACCATTCAAAGTGAAACTGTTGACGTCAGCGCGCGGCTCGGCCCCCACAAACACAGCCGGCTCGGCGTCACCAACAAAGTAATCCAGTTCCGCCGCGGTATAAGCCGTGTTCAACGGCACATATACCGCCCCACAGCGCAAGGTAGCGAGGTATAAGCAGAGATTTTCCGGAGACTTCTCGACCTGCGCCACCACCCGATCACCGGGATTTACTCCCTGATTAATCAGGAAATTTCCCATTTTCGCCACCATCAGGCGGACATCACCGTAGCGCCACACATCGCCGTCACCGAGTCGCAGGCAGTCCTGCGCCGCACTTTGCTCGAACACCTGGTCTAATTCCGAATACAGATTTGTCATGCGTTCCTCCTGGCGGGCCAAAGTATAGAGGTGTACTTCAGTATGAGAAATACCTATTAACTGATTGATTTCTTAAATATAAAGCGTTGCTTAACCCATAAGAATTTGATACCTTCTGCCGCGTTGCAACACCTGCCGGGGCGAACATCGTCTGATTCTGAGTGACTGTGCAAGGCTGGTTTAACACCTGTCGCAAGTCGATCTGGGAAGGAAACTGGGAATTACACCCAGGAATAAAGATGGAGGGGATACCATCGCTTTTTACTCCCGCAAAAATAGCAACAAAAGGGATATTTTGAGCCGCCGCTTCAGGCGGCTTTTTGTTTGCGCGGCAAAAAATTAGAATGCCCACCTGAACACTGAACCAGGCCACTCAATGAATGGCGAACCTTACCTGATCCCCCCAGTAACGAACACCGTACAGGGTGAGATCACTCTGCCTGGCAGCAAGTCCATCGCACTGCGCCAGATCGCCATGGCGGCGTTGAGCGAAGGGACCACCCGAATCTCCGGCATACCACCCTGCGACGATACCGACGCGATGCTCGATTGCGTCAGGGCTCTGGGCGTGTCCGTGTCGATTTCAGCAAACGAGGTAGTCATTGAGGGATCAATAGATCGCACCGGTGACGTCAGGCTCGACGCACGCATGAGCGGCGCGTCCACCAGACTCCTGATCGGGCTCGCCGCATTGCGCTCCGGCACAACCCGCATTGACGGGCACCCATCGCTTCGCGTGCGCACCAATACGCCGCTGTTCAAAGTGCTCGAAGAGCATGGGTGCACTGTCACATCCGCAGACGGCGGCCTGCCGGCAACCATCAAGGGACCGATCGCACCCCCCGACACCCTGACCATCGACGGCTCACTTTCCAGTCAGTACATTACCGCGCTACTGGTCGCGGCACCCTACTTCGCTACTGGTCAACAACGCATCAACATCAGCGGCAGCCTGGTTTCAAAGCCCTATATCGACATTACCCTCAATGAAATGGCCAAGCGCGGCATCGACGCCTGCTGGAAGTCGGAATCGGTACTTGAGGTTCCGGCGGGCTACTACCTGCCAGGCGATGCGCTTGTCGAAGGCGACGCAACTGCAGCAAGCTATTTCGCGGCCCTGGCAACGCTGCACGGCGGCGATATCACCCTTACCAATCTCGGTGCAAACACCTGCCAGGGTGATTATCAATTCATGGAAATCATGCAGCAGCTCGGTGCCAGCGTCGAACGAACAGACAATACCACCCGCATCGTCGGCCCGGAGCAACTGCAGCCGCTAGCGGAAATCGACATGAACCCGATGCCCGACGCGGCGTTGACCCTCATAACCCTGGCGCCGCTACTACCTGCCGGCGGCAACATCGCAGGCTTGAGTTCGCTTCACCATAAAGAGTGCGACCGCCTGGAGTGCCCGGCAGCACAGTTCCGTAAACTCGGTATCGAGGTCGCGACCTCCGATGCATCAATTATTGTGAAACAGGCCGCCCCCGAGCAGATCAGACCCCACACCCTGGAAACCTATCACGACCATCGTATGGCCATGGCGTTTTCCATCATCGGCAGCGTCACCGGTACGCTGTCTGTCGATGATGCCGAGGTGGTCAACAAGACCTACCCGAACTACTGGAAAGACTATCGCAGCCTCATTGCCTAGCGCTCAGCTGCGCTTAGGGTCCAGCAATGACACGATGACCATCACCGAGAACGCGGCAACCATGGCGTATAGCGCAGGATAGGCCGACGGAAATATCGGCGCGGCGAAACCCAGAATCTTCACCCACACCGCAGGCCCGAGAATCATCAGCACAATTGTTGTGGTGAGGCCTACTATGCCACCCCAGACCGCTCCCCTTGTGGTGAAGCCGCGCCAGTACATGGCGAGAATCAGCAGCGGGAAATTTGTACTGGCGGCGACGGCAAGCGCCAGTGAAACAAGGTACGCCACGTTCTGACCTTCGAAAGCGATACCCAGCAATATCACCGCCACACCCAGCACAATGCTGGTTAGTTTGAATACCCGGATTTCCTCGCGCTGATTGGCCATGCCCTTGCGAATAACCCGGGCGTAGATGTCATGGGAAACCGCCGAGGCCGAGGCCAGTGTGAGGCCCGCAACCACCGCCAGAATGGTGGCAAACGCCACAGCTGCCATAATGCCGTAGAACACGTTACCGCCAACGAATCTGGCCAGGTGTACCGCCACCATATTGGCGCCGCCCAGGATCATGCCGTTTTCATCGTAAAACTGCCCATCGCCCTTGAGCAGCGCAACCGTACCCACACCCACCACGAAGAAGATGATCAGATTAACGTAGCTCACCGCCGTCATCGCCACAGCCGCAGAAATTCTCGCCTGTTTGGCATCGGGCACCGTAAAGAAGCGCATCAGCAGATGAGGCGAACCCACCAGGCCGAATACCAGGCCCAGGCCCAGAGACAGGCTTGCCCACACGTCGAGTCCAAGCCCGCCGGGCAAGAGCAACCGCTGCGGATCACCCTGATCGAGAGTGTTCTTGTAACCCGCCGACTCGTAAAGCCCCTGGAAGTCAAAGCCAACGTGCAGCAGGGTGAGCAGACCCAGCGCGGTAATCCCACCCAGCAGCAGTATTGCCTTGGTAATCTGTACCCAGGTCGTGGCCAGCATGCCACCCAGCGATACGTACAGAACCATGAGTACGCTGACGATCATCACCGCAAATTTGTAGTCGATACCGAACAATATCTGCACCAGTGCGCCGGCGCCCACCACCTGCACCATCAGGTACATGAGCGCCGACACCAGTGCCGTGGTTGCGGCAAGGATACGAATGGGCTTCTCTTCCAGACGCGCCGCCAGAATATCCACGAAGGTGAAGCGGCCCATGGCCCGCAGTTTGTCAGTCATGAGAAACAGAAACACCATGAACGCCATCGGTGCGGAGGCCAGATAAATCGCCGCGTCAAACCCCGAGGTGAACAGCATCGCGGTAGTGCCCAGCAATGTCGCCGCACTCATGAAGTCACCAGCGATGGCGAGCCCATTCTGAACACCGGTAATCTGCCCGCCGGCTACATAAAAGTCTGCAGCGGTAGTGGTACGCCTGGCAGCGTAGTAGGTAATGACCAGGGTGAGCGCAATCACCCCGAAGAAACAGCTTATCGCAATAATACTCATGACAACTCAACTACCAGACCGGATATACAGCCACGCCGCCACCACCGGCAGCACATGCAACCCCAGCACCAGCAGCTGACCCCAGGTAAGACCGGCGAAAGCCATGCCCGCCAGCCCTTGGGAGAACAGCGCGATTCCCAGCAGCAGAATTGCAAACAACGCCATGAACGACGCCGCGATAATCCAGGTGTGGCTGCCACCTCCAGCAGGCAGTTGTTCTTCGCTGGCCATTGGTCCCCCTCATCAAGACAAGCCGCGATGTTAGACGCGTTGTCCCCAATGGAGCAACCCCCGTAGAATGCTCAGCAACACCCCTACCCGGTCACACGAATGAGCCAACGCGCCGCACGCCTTTATGCCCTGCTCGGGCCCGGCATTCTTTTCGCCGCCAGCGCCATCGGCGTTTCTCATCTCGTGCAGTCAACCCGTGCCGGCGCCATGTATGGCCTGGCAATGATCCCTGTATTGTTGGTAGCCTGCGCCGCCAAGTATCCGAGCCTGCTGTTCGGCCTGTTGTACCCCGCACACACCGGCCGGACACTGCTGCACAGCTACCGGGAAGCCGGATCACTGGTATTCATTGCCTACCTCGCCGTGGTCGTGTTCGCCATGTGGTTCACCCTCGCCGCCATTGCCGTAACAACCGCCGGCTTATGGCAGGCGCTGATCGGCACGCCATCTAACATCAGCGCCGCCACTGCGGCGATGCTGGGGCTTGCCGGCGCCGTATTACTGAGCGGCAGATACACTGGACTGGAACACATCTCCAAAATTCTGCTGGGCATGCTGGCGATACTGCTGCCCATTGCAACGCTGCTGGTTCTGCCCGAACTCGATTTCACCCAGGCAAGCCTGTGGCAGGTGAGCTGGGACATACCCACCATCGCCTTCATCATCGCGTTGACCGGGTGGATGCCGATTCCGGTGGACGCTTCGGTCACGTCGTCAACCTGGGCGGCAAGCCGCAACGCACAGACAAACCAGGCCACAGCGCCCCACGAAGCCATGCTGGATTTCAATGTCGGCTACGTGGCCGCAGCGGTATTCGCCGTGTGTTTCCTGCTGCTGGGGGCGGGTGTACTGCACACCGCAAACGTTTCGCCACCCGACGCGGCAGGCGCGTTCGCGAGCATGGTGATCGAATTGTTTACCGCTCAGCTCGGCGGCTGGAGTTTCTATCTGATCGGCACCATCGCTTTCGTCACCATGTTCACTACGTTACTGACGGTATTAGATGGCCAGATCCGCGTGCTGCAATTTGCTGCAGCCTTGTTCAAGCCCGAGATTCTGCAGGTGAAGCGCATTTACCCTGTCGGCATCCTATTGTACGCGCTCGGCGGCTTGAGCGTGGTGATGTTCTTCATGCAGAGCTTCACCACATTCATCAGTTTCGTCACCAGCCTGGGGTTTCTGCTGGCGCCGGCGGTGGTGGTGCTCAACCACCGCGCCATGTTCGGCGGCGAAATACCCCAAGCGCTGCAGCCGCCCCGCTACCTGTACTGGTGGAGCCTGATTGGCGGTCTGGCCCTTTGTGGCGCCAGTGCAGTTTATTTCTATCTGCTGATCAGGTGATCTGCTGCCGAGCGTAAACGTCTTACGGCTCAGCCGTCTGCCGGGTCATCCGCACAAAGACGTAGCCGCCAATTGCACCGGCAACGCATTGCGAGAGCAGTCCTACCGTGGTCATTGTCACATGCAGTGGATGAGTACCCGACGCGACGAGGTTGCCGAGCGCATACTCAACGGTATACAGGCCAGCGAACCCGGCAAGCATGTACCCGATCGTTCGCAACTGCGGCACCCAGATCAGCACCAGCCGCGCCACACCGAAAGCGATGAGCAACCCCACCGCGATGATCGGCAGATAAATGAGCGCTAACCCACCCAGGTCATGCACCGTCGTTTTGAGACGCGTACCCGCATCGACCACCAGACCCATTTCAACCAGGCTGGCCAGGTTGAGCTGCGAATATGAAACCGCGGCGAAAACGTAGGTTGCGGCCACCGCCGCGACAAACCCGAGCACAACTTTCATGGGTTACTTCCTGCATATCTGAGAGCAAAGACGGTACCATAGCATCAACACCGCATTACTAAGAACATCAATTGATGAAAGCTCTGTCATTCCAGGCGCGCGCCCTGCTCATTCTGAGCCTGGCTGGCGCTATAGGCATGTCAGCTAACGCCAAGGCTGACTACAACACCGAAATCATCGCCGAGGGACTCGACTACCCCTGGAGCATTGCCTTTCTGCCCGGCGGCGACCGTCTGGTCACGGAACTTGGGGGCAATCTGCGACGCCTATCCGCCACGGGTGAACTGAGCGACCCCATCACCGGCGTACCGGCTGTTTACCGGGCCGGCCAGGGCGGGCTGTTTGACGTCCTGCCGCATCCCGATTTCGAACAGAACGGGCTCATATATCTTTCATTTGCCGCCGGCGAGCCGGACAGCAACGGCACTACAGTGGTACGCGCTACGCTGACCGATGGTGCGCTGCAAAATGTGCAGAGCATTTTTTCCGTCGCGCCGAAGAAATACGCCCCGCTGCACTACGGAGGCCGTATCGCGTGGCTGCCCGACGGCACACTGCTGCTCACCACCGGCGACGGTTTCGACTTTCGCGAAGAAGCCCAGAATCCGCAGAACCAGATGGGCAAAACCATTCGCATGAACGACGACGGCACACCGCCCGCAGACAATCCGTTGCCCAATGCACCCTACGTCTGGAGCTACGGCCACCGCAATCCACAGGGTCTGGCCGTTGGCGCTGACGGCACCGTGTACCAGCACGAGCACGGCCCCCAGGGTGGCGATGAGGTGAACATAATCGAAAGCGGCGTTAACTACGGTTGGCCGGCCATCACCTACGGCATGGACTACAACGGCGCCTACGTATCGCCATTTACCGAATACCCGGGCATGGCTCAACCGGCCCATCAATGGACGCCGTCTATCGCGCCATCGGGTCTGATGGTTTATCAGGGGGACATGTTCCCCCAATGGCAGGGCCAGCTGTTTGCCGGCGCGCTGGTCGACAAAGAAGTACGGCGGCTGGAACTCACCGATGACAAAGTGACCAACGAACAGCCGCTATTCGGCGAACTGGGCGAGCGCATTCGCGACATACGTGAAGCCCCTGACGGCAGCATATACATTCTGACCGACGGACCCAGCGGCCGGGTGGTACGCATCAGCGCACAATAGCGAGGCAAACATGCAGACGACTCCCAGAGGCATCCGTATTTACGGCAACCTCAAACCCGAGGACGACTTTACCCACGAGCTGGGACCCGAAGAAAACTTTAACGAGTCGGTCTACTTCAATTTCTTCGACCCCGCGCAGAACCGTGGCGGCTTCGTACGCATGGGCAACCGCGCCAACGAAGGCTATGCGGAAATGACCGTCATCGTCTGGAACCCGGATGGCTCCGCGGTGTTCAACTACGCCAAACCCGGCATCACCCACAACGACGGCTGGGATGCCGGCGGTCTGCTGGTCGACGTCGAACGGCCCGCCGAACTGGTGCGCACGGTTTTTGACGGCGAGGGGGTATATCTGGCCAATCCTCGAGATATGGCAGACCCCGGCAAAGCGTTCAAATCAAACCCGAGGCGCCGGCTTGCCATCGATCTGCACCATGAGGCAGTGGGACCGATGTACGGGCACGTGGGCGACCCCGACGACGGCAATCAGTTCGCTCGGGCACACACCGAACAGCATAGCCGCATAAACGGCACGATTCGGATCGGCGACGAAGCACCCGTGGCGTTCAGCGGCTGGGGCCTGCGCGATCACTCCTGGGGCCCACGATACTGGCAGGCTACGCCTTCTTACCGCTGGATCACCGGCAACTTCGGCGACGACCTCGGCATGATCGTGCGCACCAACTCCGACGGCGAAGGCGGTGGTCTGTTTCACGAAGGTCAGGACCTTGTGCGTATCACCAGGACCACGCTGACCACGGAGTATGAGCCCGACACCCACTATCACCGCGGCCTGCGCGCAGAACTGGAACTCGAAGACGGTCGCACGAGACTGCTGGAAGGCAAAGTGATGGGCTACATTCCCCTGCGCAACCGCAGATCCGGCGCGCAGACAACGGTCGGCGAAGGTATGACGGAATACACCCTGGACGGTGAACGGGTGGGCTATGGGTTGAGCGAGTATCTTGATCAGCAGGGGTGATACCCGCTTCTAACCCAGGCCTTTTGCGGCGCCTCAATAGTCCTACCACGAAAAAAAGCACGGCCATCATGGGCGTCGAGAACAGAGTGAAGCCAACACTTACCCAATTACGATTGGGCGTAACAAGGAACACCTCGACAATCACCCAAGCATTGGCATTTGGCTGCAAATGGGGGCAACTCGCAAGACGAACTACGCTGGGGCCAGTTTCACTTTGCTTCGCTCAAAAAACAGGCTGCAAAACACCCCACACTGATTGCCAACGCATTTTGCGTTTACTCACCGACTGCGTTCCACCGCTGCTCAAGTCACCTTCATGGTTGGCTTTTTGCGAACCTGTTGGATATCGCAGAGCAACCCCGCACTACGTTCACCCACATTAAATCCTGCTGCTCTTTACTCGCTTGCGCACCAGTAAAGCGCTCGTGCACAAATCCTATAAGCAAAGCACTCACAAACGTCGTGAGCCACGCCGTTAGAATGACTAAGTGTGTAGAGAAGTTCACACCGAACAGCTCTTGACTGTAACTGGTGCCCACTCCCACAACTTCTCCCAAAAGAAAAGCAGGTACAACAGATACAGGAGTTGCTCGTTTAACGAACATACCAAGCACAAACAAAGCACCCAATGGACCTAAGAAACAGTTAAATCCTTTCTGCGCAAGCGAGATGATGTCACTTCCTTTGGATACCTCATACAACCCGATGGTATAAGCGACAATGAAAATACCCATAGTCGCCGTGAGGATTCTGGCCCGCTTCAACTCTGCACGAGCTTCTTGTGAGCCCGCATCAAATTTGCGAAAAAAGTCCACAATCAGAATGGTTGATGCAGAATTCGCCCCGGAATCGATAGTGGACATAGCAGCCGCAAACAACGCCGCAACGACCAGACCACGCAGACCGCTGGGCAGGTAGTAGCTGATGAACTGTGGAAACGCTGCGTCTTGAGCAACATTCCGAACCGATGAAATCTCAGAAGCTATACCAGCCTTAGCTGGTAGATCAAACTCCTGTAAAAAGTACATCAGGGAAATGCCAACCCCCGCGAGAATTATACCCAGCGCAGCCGCCGCCAGTGCACTTATGGCATAGCTCCACCTGGCAGCCTTTACATTTCGTACCGCAAAATACCGTTGCAGTGCCATCTGGTTCGCGCCATGCGTGCAGACCATCCACATAAACATGCCGGCACCGATTGCGAATACGGTCGTGCGATTCCGTACATCCCAATCGAACCACTGAACTTCTTCGTGCTTGTATCGCTCGGACGCTTCGATCCAGTCACCGATGTTGGAACCGGTCATCCAGGCGACTACCCCCATGGTAAAGAAGGCGCCGCTGAGTAGAACGAAAAACTGAATAACATCAGTCCACACAACGGCGCGCATACCTCCAAGCGTCGTATACAGAATCGAAAACACCCCAACGCACAAAATGACCGTGTAAACCGACCCATCTGGTCCGCTGAAAAAAGGTAGCGCAATGTCGATTCTAATGATCTCTGTGAGCGCGATTGACGCTGTTAGGACGACAACCGAGATCCACCCAAATATGAGCAGCAGACAAAAGATCGCTGCGAGCACCCGAACTGTATAGTTGAATCGACGCTCCAGGTACTCATATGCACTCGTCAACTTTAAACGCACAAAGAAAGGAATCCAGACAAAACACACAACGAGCAAGACGAGGGGTATGGGTATCTGACGAGTTAGAAAGCTCAAGCCCGTCCGAAACATCTCACCCGGTTGCCCAAGGTATAGTAGAGTCGACATGACCGTCGCAAAAAGGCTGATGCCGACAGCCCACGCGGGTAGGTTTCGGCCGCCAACAAAAAAATCGTCTGTGGAACGCTGTTTTAGCGCGATCACGATGCCCATCGACAACATTACGAGGAAATAAACACCGATCACGCCCACGTCGATGCTAGTCAATCCACCAACCGGGAGATCCATCGCTGCAATCTCGTCGCTACTCATCGCGCTTACTTGGAGCCCTACTTTAGTAGATTGTTAGCTATCACACTGCGCATCGCTTCGGCAGATCCCTCATAGATCCGCATCGGGCGCACGTCCCGATAGCAACGCTCGAGGATCGTTTCATCAGACAACCCCGCGGCACCATGAATCTGCACAGCCCGATCCACTACCCTACCGACCATTTCGGTCGCATAGGTTTTTGCCATGGCCGTCTGCTGAATGACCTCTTCGCCATTCTGAGCCCGCCACGCCGCGTCATAGACCATCAACCGGGCTGCGTGCAATTCTATCGTCGAATCTGCAATCATCCATTGAATGGCTTGCCTACTTGAGAGCGGTTTGTTGAAAGTGTGGCGTTGTTTGGCATAGTCGATTGCCAGTTCAAGACAGCGATCTGCAATTCCGATCGCTCGTGCAGATATCTGCAGACGACTGGAGTATAGAAAAGCGGTTCCCGCCCCCCAACCCTTGCCTGGTTCACCCAACACCTGCTCATCGCTCACCTTGCATTGTTCCAAGAAGAGCTCAAAGGTTGAGTGACCATGGATCATTTTCTGCTCGCGACCAACCGAAAACCCCGGCGTATCCTTATCTACAATGACCCAGGTCATCCCTTCGTGTCTTTTGGTGCCCTTCACTCTCGCCAGCACCAGAACATAATCCGCAATGTCCGCGTAGGAAATCCAACATTTGGAGCCGTTGAGTACCCACCCTGACCCATCGGAGTCCTTCTCCATCGTTGTCAGGATCCCCGCCAGATCTCCAGCAGCTTGTGGTTCGCTAAACGCGCTGGCTCCTTGAAGTTCACCTCGGACAGTCGGGTAGAGGTACTTTTCTTTTTGTTGCTCTGTACCCAGATCATAGAGGACTGGCGCAAAACGCATCGCGAAAACGCCTCGTCCGGCGGTACACCTGTGTACTTCCTCAACCACAATGCAACTATCAAGTAGCCCGAGCCCTGCACCACCGATGGCAGCAGGTGCATCCAGGGCAGCTAACCCCAATTTCTCTATCTTGCTGACCAGCGGTTCTTGAATGTTGGGTGGTAGCTCAAGAGAATTGGGACGATCCGGTAGCGATTGCTCCAGGGGCATCAGTTCCTCTTTGACGAAACGACGCACAACGTCCCTGAGAATTCGTGTTGCTTCTGGAAGATTGAAGTCCATAAAGAACCCGGTATCTGTTGTTGAACAAGAATTATGCTGGTGAAAAAGACCGCCTATGGCACGCCCCCTTCCCACCCAAACAAAAAAATGCTGAACGGTTTGCACCGTCCAGCATTTTTAGCTGCTCTAGCTGAACCGCTACTTGGAACCACCGAACGTATACGACGCACGGAAGCCAAACATCTGCTTGTCGGCCAGTGCAACAGACAAGCCTCTCGCATTGCCGATGCCTTCAGGCACACTACCAAAAGCGCCACTGATGCCCGAAAGGTCAAACAGGTACTGCAAACCCTTTGGCTGCCTGTCATCGGTGCAGTTCAGGCAGTACACCTCAGCGGTGAAGTTGTCGATCTCAAGGCCTATGCGCAAATTGACCTTGGTGCCAGACCCAGTGTGCGTAATGTTTGCCTGAGAGGCATACATCTTATCTGTGTAGATGACATCAGCCCGGGCAAAGAAGCCCCAGCCGTTGCTGAAGTTATCCTCAAAGTCTATGGACAGAGTGCCGCTATTTTCGGGGTATCTCGAAAAGGCGTTACCCTGCACAAAGTTTGAATCGCCGAGCACATCATAGGCATCCGAACTGAAAAACCCACGACCTATTTCACTCTTGTTATATGCGTAGGTAAATTCCGCTGACCAGTTATCATTGATGATGTAGCCACCTTCAATCTCCAACCCTTGCAATTCTGCTGACGCACCTTGCCCTACGATAGAGCCAGAAATGACCTGCGGATCACCCGCATCGTCAATGTATGACGCTGCGAATATCGGCGTGTGCACGTTTTCGATGTCCGTTTGGTAAGCCGTTACGGCCAGGAAGCCTCTGCCGTCATCAAAGGTAGTTTTGATACCAAATTCAATGTTCTCTGCATCTTCCTCATCAACCTCTACGCCAGCCCCATTGGTTTGCGTTTTGACTTGCGAAAGCTCCGCTTCGGACAACCCTGACAAGCTCGCGTTAAACAAACCGGGTCTCGTACCTTCAGAATAGCTGGCATAAAGTGTCGTGTTCTGAAAGGGTTTGAAGTCTACGATGAACCGCGGGAGCGTGCTCTCGAAGCTGCCTGAGAGTCCTGCATCCCGGGGAAGCAATGGTCGATGGAAAGCACCGTCGGCGTCGGGTGCGACAAACTCATATAGATACTGGCCTTCGGTCACCTCATCATCCTGCCGTCGCAGTTCCAAGCTAAGTGTCAGCTTGTCGGTGACATCATACTCAACCGAACCAAATATCGCAGTTGTTTCAATGTCCGCCCAGATGACGCCATCGCCTGAAGTTGTTCTCCCGAACCCTGCGTTGACGTTGCTGGGAGATCCGCTGAATACGGCAAACGGGTTATAGCTTACCGGGTAAGTCGCCGTCGTATTGTCAATACCATCAGGCGGGAAGAACACAATCAGGGAGCCAATCGTCTGCGTGGCAAACTCAAGCTCAGTATCGCTATAGCCGACCATCCAACGAAAACGCTTATCTCTGGCTGAACTGAAACGAATTTCCCAGGAAGAATCTTCCAGAGCATTCATTCTCAAATCCTGTGCATCTGCCGGATGGTTAGCACCAAATCCACCAAACAAGTCGCCACCCAGACCCTCAAGATAGAGGCCTTCAGTCTCGCGTCGGTCAAGATCGTTCATCGTGCCGTAAAAATCTTCGTGTTCGGCCCATATAAAGTTGATATTCATACCGTTGTCAAAATCGTAGTTCGCAACGACACTGATCTCTTCAGCTTCTCTTTCCAGCCCAAAGTGATCCGGTACCATGGCGTTAGCCATCAAGCCAAAGTCTGTCCTCGCGTTGCGCCTCATCTCATGAGCTCTCGCTGATCCGGTATCCTGCCCGATATGTCTGGAACGGGGTTCAGGCACTTCGCCGCATATAAAAGTGGGCGTGATCAGGGGAGCGGATCCGCCATTTGGTCCAAAGAAACTTAAATCTGTCTCTGACGAGCGTTCCATATAACGCTGGATCTGTCCGCCACCGGAACAATTATGGTACTCACCCCCTGAACCCATACGATGATCGAACAATGTCGCCGCATCAGGACCGTCGGAATCTTCCCACTCATGATAGCGAAACTTCATATCGAAGTTATCTGTGGGATTAAAATAGAGTGTCAGAGAGTAATCATCGGTTGAACGAGCACCGAGGTCCTCCCCAGCAACAGTCTTGTTGCTATATTGTCCATCGGTTTCATATTCGCTGATCGTTGCGCGTGCACTTAACCAATCCGTGATTCCACCCTCGATGGATGCTCCAAAACGCTGCGTACCATACTCACCAACGTCTGCTGTAATCCGAGCGGTGAACTCATCACTCGGTTGTTTTGTGATAACGTTGATCGCACCTGCATAGGTCGAACGTCCAAAGTGAGCCGCTTGCGGGCCTTTCAATACTTCGATTCTTTCGACGTTTTCAATCGCACCAAACTCCGCGCCCAGTGAAGAGGCACCGTCAATGAACATTGTCGCTGCTGCTCGATGCGCTAGATCAGTACGAGGGTTTAGACCACGAAAAATCAAGCGGCGGTGTTCTCTACTGTTTTTTCCCACCGAACTTTCCGCGTAGAAAAACCCGGGAGAGAATGAAACCACGTCGGTGAGTTCATTAATCCCTTTTGCCTGAATATCGTCAGACGTAAGTGCTGTGATTGCGTATGGCGCATCCATCAACGACTCTTCCGTTCTTCGAGCGGTTACCACCACTTCTTCGATCAGTCGTGCTTCATCGCCATCTTCAGCAGCGAAAGCCACCGGCAGGCCAAAAACCATAGCCAATGCGACAACTGCTGCGTTTGTTACTGTCTTCACTATGTTCATTGTGAATAACTCCATCAGTCGACCGTCTGTTGCTTGGGGTCAGGACTACATCATCCTGCAAGCATTGCGGTCGTGAAATTTCTACCCCTCGCGCCGCGCCGTTAGGTACACATCCGGCAATCAATATCTTCGACGCTCTGACACCCTAAGATGCTTACCTCCATCTGTCAAATATTTCTTATATATATTTGTATTTTTCACATATATGAATTATACTCAGATTTCGATTAACGGAAATAGAAATGTCATGCAAGTAATCAAATCGGCGGAACGGGTATTTGCTGTTCTGAAACTGTTCAGTCAACAGCAGGCACCACTAACTGCCACCGAGATCTGTAAGTACTTGGGCTATCCCAAATCGAGCGCCGATGCGCTATTAAAAAGTATGGTGACTCTGGGGTATCTCACGCTAAATCCAGGAGACGTTAAGTACTTTCCTTCTCTGCAAGTGACCAAGCTTGGAGATTGGTTGCCAAACATCCTTCTAGGCAGGGGCGATACTCTCAACATGCTTGATGACCTGCACAGCCTAACTGGAGAAACCATCACACTATCGATGCCCAGCGGTCTTTCCATGCAGTTCATTACAGTGCTTCAAGGTACCTTCCCCATATCCTTAACAATACGCGAGGGGCTTACTGTGCCTATTTTTGGTACAGCGGTCGGCACCGCTCATCTTGCAACTCAAAGCGACGATGAAATTGCAAAACTCGCAAGACGGGCCAACCGCCGACCTGGAAACACTGAACAGCACATCGACATAAATGCGGCAATGCGCGAGATTGAAGAAGCGCGCGCCAACGGATATGCCGAGGCCTATGACCGAGTCTTAACCGACACCGGTGCCATCGCAATGGCATTACCCACCAGCCAGTTGGATCGCGCCGCAGTCGTTACGGTCGGCGGCTTGTCGGAGAGGATGCGCGCAAGCAAAAAACAGATCGTTCAGAAAATGCGCAAGGTACTGTGGCAGTTAGGCCGCTCACAGACATGACAGTCTTTAATTCATATATATGAAACTTCAATCTATATACAAGAAATTATTGACAGCCTGCAGCTTACCCTTTTAGAGTCTGGTATCTGGTTCTTGATTCACTGCTTACCGGTACTCAAGAGCTTCCACTGGTAATCCACGGTGAACAGAACGTCATCAACAAGATGGCGAACAGAACGCCGTCAACGAGATTGAGACATGGCTAACAGCTACATTGACATTGTCTGTAATCTCTATACGCCCCAAGTTGTCGACGAAGACCGGATGGGCATTGACGAGGATTTTAAGCAACAAGTCAGAATGCCCGAAGACATGCGTGCCGGTGTCAGTATTGACGACTACATTGCTAAAATGGATAACGCGGGTATCGAACGCTCACTCCTCATTGGGGTCCGCGGCGGCGACCTCAATATACGCGGTTCATTTGAAATCCCTTACTCGTATATCGATGAGGTATGTCAGCAGTACCCTGATCGATTTTCAGGCCTGGCAGGCATCGACCCAACCCGCGGTATGCAAGGACTATACGATCTCGAAGCTGCGGTAAAGGACTATGGTTTCGTTGGCGCGCACTGGTACCCACATTGGTTCAGCATGCCGCCGAATGCCGCGCAGATATATCCTTACTACGCCAAGTGCTGTGAGCTAGATATCCCAATCATGATGCAGGTGGGTCAGAATCTGGTTTACAACAGAGATCGTCGCTTACCGTCGGTCGCTCGACCGATTCTTCTCGACCAAGTCGCAATAGACTTTCCAGACTTGCGAATCATTGGCATTCATATAGGCATCCCATGGACAGACGAAATGATCTCCATGTGCTGGAAGCACGAAAATGTCTTTACTGCCGGTGATGCATACGCTCCTCGCTATTGGCCTGATCAATATGTTCACTACGCAAATACAATCGGCAAACACAAAGTTATGTTTGGTACCGATTGGCCAGTAATCTCCCCAGAGCGGGCAGTCGCGGAGATACACGACCTCAAACTCAAACCGGAATCGCTGTCCAAGTTGATGAGAGAAAACGCGCTGCGTGTGTTTAAGCTCGCCAGTAGCGCACATTGATCTAAGGGAACGAGCAGGCAGATGAACCAGCCACCTACAAGCGCAACATCTCTCTCTTTGATGAGTGGTATCCGAGCTGCCATGAGTCGAAACCCTGACAAGATTGCGATCAAAGACTTCCAAACTAAACGAACTTACCAAGAATTAATCTCACGTGCAGATCGAATCACATCTGCACTAACCGGGGACCTCAACTTGAGCAATGGCGCTCATGCTGCAATTGTTTCGGGCAACTCAATAGAATATCTCGAGTTGGTTGCCGGTGCTTCACAAGCAGGCGTCGCTCTTGTCACCATCAACCCTCTCCTGAGCAACAGCGAAATCACAGCAATCTGTAATAACTCGCAGGCGAGTGTCCTTTTCGCAGATCCTCTAAATGCAGATCGACTGCGCAGTTGCAATTTCGCCACTGAAGTACGGATTATTGAACTCGGTAAAGAGTTTGAGGACTGGCTTGCGTCTGCAAAGTGCAACTGTGCTTTGCCAGAAGTGTCCGAGAACAGCGTCTTCACGATTCCGTATACCTCCGGCACTACTGGCAATCCGAAAGGCGTACTGGTTTCCCACCGTTCACGAATACTGACTATGTACGCCATGGCCGCTGAGTATGGTTGCTACACACCTGGTGATCGATTCTTGGCTATTGCTCCTTTGTGCCATGGCGCCGGAATGGTGTTTGCTCTCGCCTCACTTTTTTTCGGCGGCTTCGTGCAGCTAATCAATCACTTTGATCCAGAGATTGTCCTTTCGATGCTACACACAGAAGATATAACTGGTGTCTTTATGGTGCCAACTCACTTCCACCGGATATTCGATCTCGACGACAACACTCTGAATCAACACAAAGGCACTAACCTGCGCGCGATTATCTCAAACGCAGCACCGCTACCGAACGCTACAAAGGAAAAAGTTATTCAGTATTTCGGCGATAACCTCCTGCACGAAACTTATGGCTCCACTGAAGCAAGTATCGTTACCAATCTACGGCCAGCTGACCAAGGGCGCAAACGCAACTGTGTAGGATTGCCGATCAGTTCGACGCTCCTCCAGATTCGTAACGAAGAAGGCAACGAGTGCGGACCAGATGAACCCGGAGAGCTATTCTCATCCAGCCCCTATGTGTTCAACGGCTACTGGCAGAACGACAAAGAAACCACAGCCGCAATGCAAGACGGTTGGGTCAGTGTCGGCGACATCGCGAAAAAGGATGCGGAAGGCTATCTCTACATAATTGATCGCAAGAAAGACATGGTTATTTCCGGCGGCATCAACATTTATCCTAGAGAAATAGAAGCTGTGCTTGAACAATATCCGGCAATTAAGGAAGCGGCCGTAATCGGTTTACCTGATCAAAAATGGGGTGAACGGCTTAAGGCGTATGTCGTTGTGGATGCTGGCATCGAGTTCGAGTCGACCGAAGTAATTTCGTTCGCTGAGTCGCTCTTGGCAAAGTACAAAGTACCACAGGAATTCGAAGTAGTTGCTGAATTGCCAAGAAATGCTGGCGGTAAGCTCGCTAAAGCGAGCTTACGTACACAAAGTTTACCCTCAGGCTGATTTCTGCCCATCGACTTCAACTAGTTCCGGCATTGTCCAGGGCACCCGCCAGGGTGCGCGCACATACCCACGCCCATCAACATAATGAACCAGCTCGTTTGCAACCACCTGAGGATGTTCCATGAGCGCACCAAGTTCGGCAAATTCTACCGCCCAGACGTTCTTGTAACGCTCTAGAATGGCCATGAGTTCGGCTGCGGTGAATTGGGTCGTGTGCGCTTCCCACATGGATTTAGCCCGACGGGAGAGGAAACCAAGTCCCAACGTATTCCACCAGTTTTCAACAAGTTCCGCGTCAGCACAAAACTCTTCTCGCATACCTAACTCGTCCAACATCGAAAAGAAATCTTCTTCGGTAAGCAGCGGTGACGGGCTCATATACACCGGTCTATCCTTAGTCTGATAACCACTGTGTGGATCGTCAGTTTCGTTAGTACAATAACTGTCGCCCAACCACTCATCCGGATTCGTCAGTGCTGCCCACTGGTTAGTTCGCAAAGACATCATCGCGCCCAATGAGCTTGTTGCGATCCTTTGTCCTTCTCCCGTTTTTTCTCGGTGGAACAGTGCTGCCAACACGCCAATAAAGGCGACTGATCCTGTACATGTGCCGACAATGTCTGAACCCACGCGTACCGGAGGTTCGCCCATTGATCCCAGCAGGCGCAGGTACCCCGTCATCGCTTGAATGACCAACTCACTGCCAGGTAAGTCACGCATGGGTCCCACTTCACCAAAAGGTGTCAATGCCTGGTATATCAATCCTGGATTACGTTCAGTCAGGGTCTCGTAATCTAACCCTCGCTGTTTCGCTACACCCGGCCCCCAATCCTCAATGACAACTGTCGCGTGGCTAGCCATTGCTCGAAATTCTCGCTTACCCTCTTCGCTGTCAAGATCCAGGATCACGCAGGTTTTATTGCGGTTGAAGGCATCGTACATAGCACTGTTGCCTGTGGCTGTCCGGGGCGCGAGCTGTCTCGCCCAGTCGCCGCCCGGCGGCTCCACTTTAGTAACTTCGGCCCCAGCCTCAGCCATTAACAAGCCAAGATACGGACCTGAAAACCCCTGAGTTGCATCGATCACCTTGAATCCTTGTAAGGGCATTTCCGATGCTGAGCCGTCCGAAGTTTGGAACTGCGGTCTCTCTTCCCCGCCAAACCCTTGCGCAACCACCTCCTCGGTGTGCTCACCAGGTCTCGCGACATCCGATTCTATGCTCGCCGGCGTTCTGCTGAACTCCCAGGGTACTGCACCAACTATGATTTCGCCTTGATGCGGCGGAACGATTGTTGTGAGCATCCCGTTTGCAAAAATTTGTTGGTGATTGCGGATCTGCTCGAAATCCAGACTAAACCCATGCGGCACGCCTTCACTCTCGAATCGAACAACCCACCAACGCTTTGGTTTCGAGGCGATTACTTCACCAACGATATCGACGAGTACGTCCCGATGCTCCACACGTTGGACGTTGGTTTCAAAACGAGGATCGTCTATCAACTCTGGATGCTCCAACGCCCGGCAGAACCCTTCCCACTGAGCCTGAGTTTCGCATGCGACAGCGATATACTCCCGGTCGAGCATCTGAAAACACTGATTCGGTGCGCTGCTCGACGAGGCGCTGCCGAGGAGGCCTTCCGATTCCGCTGTTAACAGCGATTCCGCTGCACGATTCATTTGCATCGCGACCCCCATCGTGAAATGGCTTGTTTTTAGATGGTGGGTTTTTCCAAATCGCTGCCTTTGCAGCAGACCAAGCAAGGCAAGCCCTGCAACAACTGCTGCACCGGCAGGGTCCATGTGTACGAATCGAAGCATTTCCGGAACGCCACCTGGCGAGCCATTGAGACTACCGAAACCGCTGAAAGCTTGTACATGCGGATCCAACGCCGCAACATCTCGCATAGGACCTACATCACCCCAGCTGCTGCTCGACACATAGATCAATCCAGGGTTAGTAGCACTAAGTTCTTCATAGCCAAGACCAATACGATCAGTGACGCCAGGGCGAAAGTTTTCCACCAGAATATCCGCCTGAGCACCCAGTCTTTGTACCGCGTCAAGATGCCGAGGCTCCTTCATGTCCAGTTCGCTGGAACGCTGATGGTTATTGCTTGCGGTGTAGCAGGTTGAAATACCTTTCTGCATCGGGTGCAGAAGGCGAATGAATTCACCATCCGGACGTTCAACTTTAACCGCATCAGCACCCAGATGAGCCAGGAGAGATGCAGCCCATGGGCCAACGATGGATGTACCTATATTTAGCACTCTGACACCCGCTAGTGGCCCGGCCGCCAATTCGTCTTTCTGCATGCCTAGTTACCCCTTACCTAGTTGTAGATAGTCAACCGCATGCTATTGAATCATTGGGTAACGAGTTTTGCAAGCGTATGCAAATCGTATAAGAGCTATACATTTGAAATTAAATTATTATAATTCAATATGTTGATTGTTAAATCAAAAATAATTATGGAATCAAAAAAAATATATGCAACCGAATTCATAAAGGCTTTCAGAACACTATGAATGGTACTCGCAGGGCAACCTCACAAGACGTCGCTGCATTGGCAGGCGTTTCACAAGCGACTGTATCGCGCGCATTTACGCCTGGCGCCAGCATTTCGCTACGCACCCGCGAAAAAATCGAATCGGCAGCCGAGAAGCTGGGTTACAAACCAAATATCATCGCCCGCAGCCTGTCCAAGCGACAATCAAGACTGATTGGCCTTCTCTTTGCCGACTGGACGCATCCCAAAGCTGCCGATCTCCTCAAGCGGATCACCGAAGTTCTGACCGAACATGGCTACAAAGTGATCGTACAGTCGGCTAGTTCCGGCAGGGATGCACATGCTGTAATGCTCGATTTTCTGCAATACCAGGTAGACGGCGTCATCGTATTCTCCGCGGCCTTATCGCCTGAAACATCATCAGAGTACGCGCGCAATCACGTTCCGATTGTCATACTCAATCGTCCCCGAGTAGCTCAAACTACCTCCTCTGTGAGCGTCGATGGCACGGGCATCGGTCAGCAGATTGCAACCGCATTACTGGCTCGACCTTATCGACGCCTGACTCTGATCAGTGCCAACCAGGACAGTCCGATCGTTAATCGTATGATGGATGCCATCGTCAGCTCTACGGCAGCCCGCCCCGACGTGCAGATCCTCTCCAGACTCACCGGCATTGATGGCTATGAAGCTGGCAAGCAAGCCATTAATAGTATCTGGCAAGACAAGAGCACAACCCCCGACGCAATAATCTGCACGTCGGACAATACCGCCCTTGGCATCCTGGCAGGTTGCCGCGAGCACCTTAATATCCACGTACCTGCAGAACTGGCTATCGTTGGATTGGGCGACGTCACTGTGGCGGCCTGGAAGGATCACAACCTGTCTACCGTCAGAATTCCGCACGATGAAATGGTCAATAAAAGTGTTGAGCTTCTGCTCGAGCGAATTCAAGACCCATCACTCCCAGCGCAAATGCTGGAATATCAAGCACAGTTCATCGCGCGGGGTACAACATGACCAAACACAACAGGAATAAAAAGTGAGAATCGGCTCCAACAATCTGATTTACCCATTCGAAGCGCGCCCAAAGCCGGGGAAGAAAGTTCGCATTACAGACGGCGTTTATTGGTTACGTATGCCACTTCCAATCAGCCTTAACCATATCAATCTATGGTTGCTAGAGGACTGCGATGGTTGGACGATAATTGATACTGGCATGTCGACGGACGAAACCAAGTCGCTATGGGAAGAACTGCTAGCAAATGAACTGCAAGGAAAACCGGTTCATCGAGTCATCGGGACTCACATGCACCTCGACCACATTGGGCTGGCCGGTTGGCTGACAAGAAAATGCGGCGTTGACCTATGGATGCCTCGCGCGGAATACCTTTCATGTCGAGTATTCTCTGCCGAAATGAAGGACCCGCCTTCGGAAGAAACCGTCGGTTTCTACATCGAAGCCGGATTCGAAGAAGCAGAGCTTTCTGCATTCCATAGCCGTTTTGCCGCACGTAGTGGCTTTATGACGGCAATGCCTGGGGCCTATCGACAGATCAATGATCGGGACCAGATAATCATCGGCAATTACACCTGGACAATTATGGTAGGTACTGGGCATTCGCCCGAACATGCTTGTTTGTTCTGCGAGGAACTCAATGTACTCATTTCAGGGGATCAGATTTTACCTCGCATTACGCCAAATGTGAGCGTCAGACCTGATCAACCAGCCTCCAACCCATTGCGGGAGTGGCTAACAAGCTGCGAAAAATTCAAGCGAGAAATCAGTGAAGAGGTACTCATTCTACCATCCCATGGAGATCCGTTTTACGGCGGTCCTGTGCGTATCCAAACAATCATTGATGAACATCTTGCTGCGCTGGAAAGGCTGTATAACCATTGTGCCGAACCACGGCGTGTCCTTGATGTCTTCCCCGCCCTTTTCAAAGGTGCGGTAGAAGATCACAATTTAGTTATTGGTACATGTGAGGCGCTAGCCCACCTAAACTATCTCCTGGAGGATCAACAGATTGCCGTCCATGTTCAGGAAAATGGCGTCAAATGGTACCAACAGTCCTGAATAAAGTTATCAGGTCATCTCCTACCTAGTGGTTTTATTTATCATCTGATAAAATGACCCATCGGGGAACACTTCAACCTTGATGGTGCACACACGGACCACCCAAGATGACGGCTAAGAAATCAAACAAAGGCGAACCGCAAAAACGGTTGCGCGCAGAAAATCGCGAACAACAAATCATCGATGAGGCAGTCTCTTTTTTCGCCGAAAAGGGTTTTTCGGGCCAGACAAGGGAACTGGCTTCGCGCCTGGGAATTACTCAACCGCTTTTATACCGGTATTTTCCAACCAAACGGCACCTGATTGAAAGTGTGTTCGAAGAAGTCTACATGCACCGGGTAAATCCAGACTGGGTGACGCTTATCACGGACCGCACTCGGCCGTTGCAGGATCGCCTTAGCGAGTTTTATAGGGCCTACTCAGAAGCTACTTACCGCTACGAATGGATCCGCGTCTACATGTTCTCCGCCCTCATGGGCGAAGCACTCAATCGCCGCTACATAGATCTTGTCGAGAGAGAAATTCTCACACCAATCTGTTTAGAACTTCGACATCACTGTGGGCAAGAATCCAACAAGCCTGTTGATCAGGAAGAATTGGACCAAATCTGGATTCTCCATGGGGGACTGTTCTACTACGCAATTCGCAAGCACATATACGGCAGTACGGTGAGTGACAATTTTCCAGCTGTCGTTGCTCGCGCCGTGGCCTCCACACTTGAAGGAACTTTGGCGATCACCTCCGAGCATTAGACATGAAACCTCCCATTGTACCCCGGACAGCCAGCATCGGAATCCTCGGCATGGGCATCATGGGTTCGGCCATTGCCAAGCACCTGATTGCTACTGGATGGCGAATCGTTGGCTATGATCCCAAGCCTGAACAGCAAAACATTGCCCGCGAGATTGGGGTCGACGTTAAATCTTCAGCCGCAGACGTTGTCCAGGACGTTGAAGTTCTGCTAAGCAGTCTGCCCAGCGATAAAGCTCTGAACGACTCGATTGACGCCGTGGTCGCTACCCCCAACAGGTCTGTTTACTGCGTAGTGGATCTAAGCACTCTGACCCTTGAATGCAAGAGCGCAAACCTGAGAAGGCTGGAAATGCTCGGCATCGACTTTCTTGACTGTCCGATGAGCGGCACGGGAGCCCAGGCGCACAACGGAGACGTCGCCATATATGTAAGCGGTAGCGAAGACGCCTTTACGTTCTGTAAGCCATTGTTTGACGACTTTGCTCGCACTTGCCTGTACCTCGGTGAGTTTGGCAATGGATCGAAAATGAAGTTCGTTGCAAATCTTCTAGTTGCTATTCACAACGTCGCCGCTGCAGAAGCAATGTTGTTGGGTGAGCGTTGCGGGCTTGATCCAGACGTCGTTGCTAAAACCATTGCGACCGGCGCAGGCACCTCACGGATATTCGAACTCCGAAGCCCTTTGATGGCTAACAAGACTTTCTTGCCGGCAACAATGCGCCTTGACCTATGGCAGAAAGACATGGCGTTGATCGCCGAGTTTGCGGCAGAAATGGATGCTGTAACGCCACTTTTTTCACAGACTACGTTGCTCTACGACCGAGCAAATGAACTCGGTCTCGGACAACAGGATACCGCTGCCGTCTATTCCATCCTGGCTAACCAGGAACCAGACCCAACATAGGACCGCATTACCATGCAGAGCACTGACAACACCGGCGCGCCAGAAGCAATCTGGCCTGGCTTGGAAGCCGGAGTCCCTAAACCTGTAATGCCGTACAGCCCCGCGATCAAAGCAGGCGGCTGGGTCTTTATTGCCGGACAGTTAGCCAGCGATTTCAAAACTGGTCTAGATGCGTCTATCTCGAACGTGAACCCCCACCTAAGAGAGCAATTGGCGGGTGAAGCGAATTTCGTGCTCGGCAATCTGGCCGATACGATTGCCGCCACCGGCTGCGACATCAACAAGGATATGGTGCGGATCTGGCAATGGTTCGTATCACAACACCCAACCCAAGAGGAATTTGCTCAGGGAGACAACTGGCCAGGTATCTCCATTGCACCCTACCTCAACGTACGCAACAGTCTGATCGATAAATGTCCCCCTTCCTCCTGCCACGGGGTCAGCGAACTCATGTGGCGTGATACTAACGTTGAAGTGGATATGATCTGCTTCGGCGACGACAACGAAACTATCATCTTCGGAGAACCGACACCGAAACAGACCCACTCACCAGCCCTGCGCCGCGGCGACTGGATATTTCTTTCCGGAGAGAGTGCCGTCGACTGGCTCGATGGAGAACTCAGCAGCGTACACCTTGGTAACCCCACTGACACAGCGAAGCGAGCTTGGTCGAATCCCAACCATTGGTACACATCAACAGTTGAAGAGCAGACCCGCTATACATTGGAAAAGCTTGCAACGCTGGCAGAAGCCGCAGGCACCAAACTGAGCAATGCAGTGAAAGCAGAGGTGTACATCGGCCACCCTCAAGATTTCGCTGCGATGGATCGCGTATGGCAAGAAGTATTTACTGACAATCCACCTGCTCGGGTAGTACTTCCATACATCGGCATGGGTTCGAAAGGGGCCAGAGTGGAGATTGCGCTGACGCTGCTCGCTGATGATGCCGAAATTTCCAAGACCACCATTGAAACTTCGAACGCCCCCGAACAACCCGGGCACGAACCACAGGCGGTTAAGGCTGGTCAGTTTCTGTTCTTCAGTACCCAGATGGCATTCGATTCAACTGGCAACCTTGCAGATGGCATGCTTCGGCCGGTCAACGCACCCTGGTACGGCTCACCCGGCCAGAATCAGATGCACTACATGATGAAAAACATTGACGCCATCTCTGCAGCGGCGGGCACTACCGTCGAAAACATTGTTCGCCGAGCCTGTTTTCATAGTGACCTCCAGTGGTTCGCTGAATCAATCCAGGCCTGGGCTGGCTATTTTCCAGGTGATAAGCCTGCGTCAACTACTGTCGGCCTGAAAGGACCCTTCGTGGTAGCCGGCGCAAACACGCTTTTGGATCTCATTTCGTACGTACCGTAAGCAATTCCTGGAGTTCGGCAATTGGAAAATATTGGCTTCATCGGGCTGGGTAGAATGGGAACCGCGATGGCCGGTCGACTACTCGAGTCCGGATATTCAGTCACGGTTTGGAACCGTAGCCTTGACAAGACCCAAGCTCTGGTGGCCAAAGGCGCGCAGCAAGCGGACACCCCTGCTGAAGTGTCTGTACGCGCGGATGTAGTGATTGCCATGCTGAGCAATGACGAAGTCGCGCAACAGATTTACTTTGCTCCTGATGGCCTATTGAGCGTGGCCTGCACCGGCAAGCTCTTCATCGATATGAGTACCCTCCAACCAGCCACAGTGGCGGTTCTTGCCGCGGCTACTCAGGCTCAAGATGCTGGCTTTATCGACGCCCCCGTTTCCGGAACTGTCGCACCTGCCGAACAAGGTAACCTGCTCGTTCTGTGCGGCGCCACTGAGCGAGACCTGAAGCGCGCACGCCCATACCTTGCTGCCATGAGCCGACGCATCATCCACGCTGGTCCGGTTGGCTCCGGTGCCCTACTCAAGCTGGTGGTCAATCTACCCCTTGCGGTGTACTGGAGTTCCCTCGCTGAATCAGCCGCGCTAGGTGTATCCGGCGGACTCAGTCTCGAACTTATCCTCGATACAATACAGGACTCCTCAGCCGCACTTGCGGTACTCGGATTGAAAACACCAAACATCCTCGGCGAGGTGGGTCAAGTCGCGTTCGACGTAGAAGGCATGCGCAAAGATCTGAACTCGATTCTCACCACAGGCGAGCGTCAGGGTGTGTCCCTGCAGACGACCACTGCCGCATTGGCTAACTACGACGCCACATCAGAGGCTGGACTGGGTGCACATGATGCTGTCGAGATTGTCCGATATTTGATCAGCCGGGTGGCAAATCAGCAGGATATAGAAGGGTGAGCTCGAGATGAAATCTGAAGTCAGAGACGGCATGCGCATTGATTGGGACTGCGCAATCCGCATGGATGACGGCCTGGAACTCAGTGCCGATGTCTTTCGACCAGACGACAATGGGTCCTATCCAGTAATTCTGACTCATGGACCCTATGCCAAAGGTCTTGCCTTCCAGGAGGGGTATCCCAGCGCGTGGCAAACAATGGTCGCTCAACATCCTGACGTCGAGCGCGGTTCAAGTAATATCTATCAAAACTGGGAAGTCGTGGATCCCGAAAAATGGGTTCCGGACGGCTATATATGCGTGCGCGTAGATTCGCGCGGATGTGGTGCATCACCCGGGTACGTGGATCATTTTTCGCCTCGCGAAACCCGTGACTTCGCTGCGTGTATCGAGTGGGCAGGCATCCAACCTTGGAGCAATGGCAAAGTTGGTCTCAATGGAGTGTCGTACTACGGTATCAACGCCTGGCAGGTTGCCTCTTTGCAGCCGTCGCATCTAGCTGCAATGTGCGTCTGGGAGGGCGGAGCCGACTGGTATCGCGATATGACACATCACGGCGGTATCTTGAATACATTCTGGGCCAATTGGTACGACATGCAGGTCAAGTCCGTTCAGCATGGGGTAGGTAGTCGGGGAGCTTTCAGTCAGGTCACCGGCCAGCCCGTCAGCGGACACGTAACACTGAGCGAAGCTGAACTAAAGGCGAACCGCTGTGATTTCGGTAACACTATATACGCGCATCCACTGGATGATGACTACCACCAAGTCCGCTCCGCTGTCTGGTCCAACATAAACATACCCCTACTTTCTGCCGCGAACTGGGGTGGGCAGGGCCTACATCCGCGCGGCAATTTTGAAGGGTACATGAGAGCCGCATCATCCAATAAGTGGCTGGAGGCGCACGGTCTTGAACACTGGACAGAGTTTTATACAGACTACGGTGTCACGCTGCAGAAGCTCTTCTTCGATCACTTCCTGAAAGGCGAGAACAACGGCTGGGCAACGCGCCCTGGCGTTCAGTTGCAGGTAAGGAAGCTGGATGGATTCGAGGAGCGTTTTGAAGAGGACTGGCCCATCCCCAGGACAACGTGGACAAAACTATACGCACACGCAGACATGTCATTGTCACCGGGTAAGCCGGAGAAACCTTCCACCCTCAGCTTCAACGCAATGGGGGAAGGATTAACCTTTTTGTCTGCTCCATTAACTCACGACACAGAACTTACCGGACCCTCGGCTTTCAGCACAACAATAAGTTCATCAACAACAGACGCTGACCTCTTTATAGTGCTACAAGTATTTTCACCAGATGGCGAAGAAGTTGTCTTTCAGGGCGCCATTGATCCACACACCCCCATCGGTCAAGGCTGGCTACGAGCATCTCACCGCAAATTAGATCCAGCAATATCTGAGCCCTGGCGGCCCTACCATAGCCATGACGAGGTTCAACCCCTGACACCGGGTGAGCAAACATCACTCGAAATTGAAATCTGGCCTACCTCGATCGTCGTACCCGCAGGCTACCGAATCGGTTTATCCGTTAGGGGATGCGACTATGAAAACCCCAATGCCTCAGGGCAACGGCAATCCAATTTCAAAAACGAACTGAAAGGCTGTGGACCGTTCCTGCACAACGACGAACGCGACCGACCAACAGATATCTTTAGTGGCACTACCACTTTGCACATCGGTCCAGACCATCCGAGTTTCGTCCTGCTGCCGGTTATTCCCTAAGCCACCCAGTTAAATCGACTTCGTATACGAGAAAACCGGCGGGTATCCACCTCGTCGAAAAGCGTATTCTGCAGCTCGTCCAGATTGCGTACTGCCTGATGTCGATCTATAGCGACATGCTCGCCATTCTCGACCACAGGCCTGCCACGCACCATCACCAGACTAATTGACTCTGGACTAGGTCCATTACCGTAAACCAGATTAGGAACGATCGCAGATGGAGGCGACAGGTGGGTTTCACCACGCCGATCAATAAGAAGTACATCCGCATCTTTGCCGATTTCAAGCGAACCGATCCGATCATCCATCATTAACGCTTTTGCACCACCGATGGTTGCAAGTTCCACGGCCTGTTCAGCACTGCCGTACAACACCTCTTCACCTGTCCATTTGGACGACTCATCACCGCTTCTACGCCGGAATTCATCACCTAGACGTTGTCCAGTGAGGAAGCTGCGCATGGCTGTCCAGAGATCATGGCCATAAGCAACAACAGGCCCATCCAATCCAAGACCACACGTCACCCCTTTGTCGAGAAACTGGCGCGCATCAAAACTCACCAGGCCAAGCACCTGTTCCATGTCGGGCACAAGCCCTATCGTTGCTCCCCGGTCCCGAATCAGTTCTGCTTCTCCAGGCCTGAGGTTCTGTGCATGCCCGGCAATGACGTTAGGACCAAGTATGCCTGCATCGTCCAACCACTCAAACGAACCGCCCTGCCAACCGCGGCGTTCCGCAAGATACTTCTGATCGAAAACTGCCGGCGCATGAATATCAAACTGACGGTCGTTATCAATGGTCCACTGCCAGATCTCTTTCAGCTGCTCAGGCTGGCAGTAAGTAATGCCAATGGTCGAGGCAGTCACTGAGATCAGATCATTTTCCCATTCTGCTTTCACCCGTTCAGTCTCGGATAAACCCATGTCCAGATCTTCGCGGAAGTCTTCAGGCACCGCGTCTGAATCGTTAATTGTCAGGCGCGCCATCCGGCAGCGAATTCCCGTATCTTTGACCGCGTTGAGCACACCATCTACAGACCTCTTGTGCACATGAGTAAAGTGATCGTCTGTTGTTGTAGTCACTCCACGCCGTACCAGATCGAGTAGTGGCGGCAAAGCTGACACATAGGATCGCGCCTCATCGCAAGCGCCTGTCATCGGATAGTAAAAACCGAAGAAGCGTTCTTCAAACGTTGTACCTTCAGCCATACCACGAATACATCCCTGCACGAGGTGCGCGTGCGCATTGATCAAGCCTGGCATGACTATATGGCCCTCACCACCTCGCTCGTCGTCCGCGTCAAACTGGCAATCTTCATTTCTACCTGCCCCTATGATCAAGCCGTCCTTGATCGCAAGATAGCCATCCGTGTAAACGTCTCGGTCGGGATTCATCGTGATCACCATGCCACGAATCAAAACATCACACTTTTCCAAGATTCCGTCTCCTACCGTTTATCGTTATTTCTACGTTCAAGCGCGGGCTATGTCAGGGAATATGCCCGCCTTGGGCAGCATCGCAGGAACCGTTTTCCCCAGCTCCCGTTCAAGCCATAAGCTTGTGTCGATAATTTTGTCAAGGTCAATCCCGCTTTCTACACCAGATCGATTCAGCATATAAATCAAATCGTCTGTTGGGATGTTACCGGTAGCCTTAGGCGCAAATGGACATCCGCCTATACCGCCAATACTTGAGTCAATGTAGCCGACACCTGCGTCAACTGCGGCAAGGGCATTAGCCAGGCCGATATTTCGGGTATTGTGCAGGTGGACTCGAAATGGCACCTCATCAAAATGCCGACAAAGCTCGCCCAGAAGGTCGGTCATCTGATTAGGGACCGCCACGCCAATGCTATCGGCTATGCCAAGTTCAGCCGGTTCTGCGTCCATCACCCGTTTCGCGATTTCCACCACTGATCTGATTGAAACTTCTCCTTCATAGGGGCAACCAAACGCGGCAGATATCATGACGTTGGCAACTTTGCCGTTTGCCTTAGCGCGTTTTGCGATCTTCAACCAGGCATCGATCGACTCTTGGGTCGTAACCCCTTGGTTACGCTGGTTGTATGTGTCAGTTGCAACCACAACCATGCCTATCTCATGTACCGGTGTTTCCAATGCGCGGTCGAGTCCTCTTTCATTCATCAGAAGGCCGATATAGGACACGCCTTCAATCATCGGCAACTGATCAAGGAGTTCACTGGAATCCGCCATCTGTGGCACTTTCTTCGGATTGACGAAACTGGCAACTTCGAGACGAGCAATTCCTGCGTCAATGGCTCGAGAGATAAAGTCGACCTTCGATTGGGTCGCCAACACTTCCGGCTCGCTCTGCAAACCATCACGCGGCGCTACCTCAACAATGTCGACCGTTTGTTTACTCATGCTCATGTCTCCGTATAAGTCTGTCGAAGGAATTCACACACATCATGCTCTTTGACGACGTCTGCATACTTTGCGTTCATATCAAAAAGATTGGCTTCATGAGGTGCTTCGTGGCGATCACCGCATGCATCAGCCACCACGATTGGAATAAATCCGTTGCACATTGCATCCAAACACGTTGCTCGAACGCAGCCACTGGTGGTCAGGCCTGTTATTACCAATGTGTCGATTTCCGCAGCGTGCAAAGTTTGCGCCAGCGAAGTACCAAAAAACGCGCTCGGATACTGTTTTGAAATGACCAATTCTTCGTCAGCCGGCTCTAGACCAGCTGGCCAGTTCCCCATTGGATTTCCTACAACAAAGTTCTTTAGAACCGGGGCCTTTCGAAAAAACACGCCACCATCGCTACCATCTTCTCGATAAACCACATTGGTGTAGATGACAGGAATACCGACGCTTCGAGCAACGTCACGCAATCGAAGCGCGGATGCGAGCTCAGACTCGACACCAGCATACATCTCACAAGCTTCATCAAAATAGGCTTGCACAAAGTCAACAAGAATCAGTGCTGGTTTGGCTCCAAACCCCAACCGACCATCATATAGCGCATAGTTTTCGCTGAGATCATCAGCCATGGACCTGCCTATTTCGATCTGGCGGTAGCGGTGTATTCGGAGTATCGCCATCCACACTCATTACCATTGCATACTTATATCGCCGCGAGTTGTACAAGCCGTCCAGAACATCAACCACTCTGCCACTGCCAACACTCCCAAGCCGACGCACAGCGAGCAATGCAGCACCCGGAAGCACCTCCAGCTCACCGGCAACATGCACAGGCGCGTTTTCAGCACTGAGCGTTTGTTGCATCTCCGTTAACTCTATGCCGTTGCGTTGCAACAATTTCAGGCGCGGCTGTGAAGCCAAATCCCGTTTCGCGTAGTGCTTGGAAATCCCGACTGTCCAGCTCACGTAATATGCATATGGTTCGCCTTCTTCGTTGCTGCTCACCCGCACTACCTTATGTACCTTGTCAGTCTCACCTAAATTCAGCAAAGCGCGTATTTCCGGTGGTGGCAACATGTTCTCGACCGATACGACTCGAACGATACTGTGTTCACTCATATCGATCAGACTTTCCAACATACCCACCAAGGCACCTCGAACCGGTTTGGCAGTATGTCTATGGGTGACATGGGAGCCTTTGCCGCGAGCGCGGCTCACGAGGTTCTCAGCAGCCAGTTCATCCATCGCTCGTTTGGCAGTAATGCGCGAAACCTCAAATGCTGTGGTGATCTGATGTTCCGTAGGCATCTGACTGTCGAAGGGAATCGAACCGTCAAGTATTGCTGCCTTCAAAACCGTATACACCTGGTGATACAGCGGAGCATGGGACAGTGCACCCTGCTGTCCAGCCTGCAAGTCGGACTTAAGCGAACTCAGTAACTCATTCATCCCACTTTCACATATTGTTAACCCTGAACACCCAGACCTTCGAAAGTCGGTGTTTCAGGTGCTTCGAGATGGGTTTCCTCAAGCGATCTCTCTTTCAGCTCCTCGATGGTACCGCCATAGTTAAAGAGCTCACCCTCCGCCCGCTCACTGCGCATCTCAGTACGCAAAGTTTCCGTCGCGTCTATGTCAATATGTCCCGCTTCATCAATGACCACGCCATAACGTTTGGCGCCATTGGGGCTTACAAGGCCTCGATCGACATCGACTTTGACCAGCTCAGGACTACGCTCCGTCGGATCTCCCCAACCTCCGCCCCCCCAAGTGTTAAAGTACAGGATATCGCCTTCTTGGACGTCCACCCCATCACACTTTGCAGGCAACCATTCTTCCTCACCATTAGCGCGAACCAGCAGCTTACTGGAACGCATACCAGGGTCCCCACCTTGTACACCCCAAGGATAGGTCAGCCAACGATCATCATGAACGCCAATCTGCCCATCCACTAGAAACTGGTAGGCTACTGTTAGACCGTTTCCACCCCTATGCACCCCAGCACCACCTGAATCCGCAATGGGTTCATACTTAATTACACGGAGCGGGAAATAGGCTTCGATAAACTCATTGGGGACGTTGGTAAACCCGGGCCACAAGCTATGTCCATCCGGACCATCACCAACCGGACGCCCGGGAATCCCGCCAAACCCAATCTGGAAAAGTTGAAACCACTTACCTTGCTTGTCATAGCCAGAGTAGAAAAGGTGCGGGCTGTCCGAGAACCCTGCTGCATTCATCGCGTCTGGAGTGCCCTGCCCTAGCAACCCACCCATGACATCGAAAATTCGACCAAGTGCATGGGTTCTACCTGATAGCGCAGCCGGAAATCTTGGCTTCAGCAAGCTACCTTCAGGGATCCGCACATCAACCAGCTCATAGAATCCATCGTTAAAGAGGATGTGAGGATCGAACAGATTGATGGTGAAAGAACCGAAAAACATCTTGAACATGTCTTCGTTCAAATAGAAATTAACAGAACTTTTTGCCTGTGGATCAGTGCCTTCAAAGTCAAAGATGGCAACATCGCCTTCGCGCCACAGCGTACAGGCTATCTTATAAGGCCCTTTACCGACGCCATCGTCACAGATGAAATCCTCGAAGTACTGCGGTTCTTCAGGGACTATCATGTTGATAATTGACCGCATTGCCTCCAGATTACGATCGAGCATGGTCTGCATGGTGGTAAAGAAGGTATCGTCACCAAATCGTTCCGCGATCTCGACGCACCTTTTGGCCGCTGTCCTGCAGGCGGCAACCAACGCGTTCAAATCAAAGCGGTTCCACTCTGAAGTGCGCACATTGTGCAAAATCAGCTCGAGCACGTCAGATTGGAGCTCACCCTTTTTGTACAACTTCGTTGGTGGTATGCGAATCCCTTCCTGGTAGATGGTTTCTGCGTTAATAGGAATCGAGCCAGGGACCATGCCTCCGTTGTCTGACATATGACCAAACATGGCAGCCCACGCTAGATGGCGACCGTCCTTAAAAATGGGTACCAGAACAATCCAATCCGGTAAATGGGAAACTGCCGCATTACACATATAGGGATCGTTGGTCAGAATAATATCGCCTTCTTCGATTTCTCCTTCGTAGGCTTGCATGAAGCCGTGAATGAAAGATCCAAACTGACCTACCACCATTTTGCCGTCGCGATTGGCAACCATGGGGAAACAATCACCTTGCTCGCGTATACCCGGACTCATTGCGGTACGAAAAAGCACGGCATCCATTTCTACACGGACGTTGCGCAATGCATTTTCGATGATATCGACCGTCACGGTATCCACATCGATCAATTGAAACGGCGTGGTGTTTGTTTCCATGATTGTTGCGGGCATTGTTAAACTCCTTCGCCGTTACTCAGGATTGATTAGTAGATTGCCGACACGATCCACTGTTGCAGCGTGACCCGGCAAGATCAGGGTGGTGGAGTCCATCTCCACTACAATGGCGGGACCTGGCACTACCGCGCCAACACCCAGCTTGCCGCGGTCGTAAATGACCGCGTCGTGCCAAATTTCGTTCACATACACCTGGGTGTGGTGTATTTCCGCAGATGGCAGATCAGTCGTCCCTTCATGCAACTCTGCCAGCTCCGTCGCGAGACTGCTTCGTGCCTTTACTACCGCTCTGATCATGACGATCTCATGATCCCTGCCATGTGCAAACGTAAACAGCTGTTCATGCTGCCGATCGAACTCATCAGTTAAGGCAGCCAGGCCATCCACTTTCAGTTGCTCTATTGTCACCGGCAACGACAGCTGGAACGCCTGCCCGGCATATCGAAAATCTGCCTGATAGCTGACTTCCTGTTCGTTTTCATTGATACCATCCTTCGTGAACGACTCAGTTGCGCGAACCCGCAGATCTTCCAGCTCTGAAATCAGCACATCGGCCGAAATCGAATCCACCCGCGTGACATAAGTTCGCGACGCCTCATCCTGGATTTGCGTTGTCGCATCACCGTAGGCACACAGCACGCCCGGTCCTGGGGGCACGATCACAGGCCAGGAGCTACATAACACACCCAGGGCATTGGCATGTAACGGGCCTGCGCCACCGAAACCGACCAGTGCAAAATCGCGCGGATCGTATCCTTGCTCAACTGATACCAATCGCAAGGCTCCTAACATCGACTCATTGACGATCTTGATAATTCCTTCGGCTGCCGTCATGAGCTCAATACCCATGGCATCTGCGAGCGTTTGTACCGCAGCGGTGGCCGCCTCCTTATCAATAGTCATAGCTCCCCCCAATTTGACATCAGAGGGCAGGTAACCGAGGACAACATTGGCGTCACAGACAGTCGGTTTATCTCCACCTTTCATGTACGCAGCAGGCCCGGGATCAGCTCCTGCTGAATCCGGGCCGACCCGCAATGCACGGGTTAACTCCGGAACGAAGGCAATTGAACCCCCACCTGCACCAATCGTACGCACGTCAACGGACGGCGCACGCACTGTGATATCACCCACCTTGGTCTCGCGCCTGATTCTTGCCTCGCCGTCCTGTATAAGGGCCACATCCGTGGACGTCCCGCCCATGTCGAAGGTGAGGATGTTGTCGTAGCCACCCTGCTTGCTGAAGTACATTGCTCCAGCGACGCCGCCTGCAGGTCCAGACAAAAGCATATTAACCGGCGATTCTCCCGCCGCCCGCGCGGAAGCGAGTCCTCCATCCGACCGAAGAATAGCGAGGTTTACATCAGGCCGTAGACGTTCCTCAAGGGACGCCTGTAGATTGTCGACATAACTGGAAACCTGTGGTCGAACATAAGAGTTAACGACCGTGGTTTCTGCTCGCTCATACTCCTGCATTTCTGGTACGACTTCGCTGCTGATCGATATAGGGATGTCACCCAGGATTTCTGCGGCGATCTCACGCACCTGTACCTCGTGTTCGCCGTTTACATAAGAGTTGATGAGACAGATAGTCAGGGCTTCTACCTGCCCTGTATCAGCCAGCCGTTGAAGGTCTTTTCGCAATGCATCAACATCGACTGGTGCGATTACCGCACCGTCAGCATCAAGACGTTCGTCCGCCTCAATCGTGAGTTCCAGCGGGGCTAGGATCGGCGCCTTCATGTAACTCACCCAGCCACCCAAACCACCTGGGCAGAACGACCGAGCCACCTGTAGCACCTGCCGGTATCCCTTGGTTGTGATCAAGCCGACTTTCGCGCCTTTGCGGGTGAGCACCGCATTAGTCGCTACAGTCGTGCCATGCATTACCTGCGTTACCTGGCTTGTGTCAATATCTGATTCTTGGCAAATGCGCTCTATGCCATTAAGAACACCGATCGATGAATCATTAGGCGTAGATGGCACCTTAGCCATATACGTACTACCTGATGCCTCATCAATCAATAACAAGTCTGTAAACGTACCGCCAACATCAACGCCTAATCGAAACGTCATTCCTGCCGCCCCTTATATAATTGATTTGTTTATCAGTTCAGAAAGCTGCTTTGCCTCGATACCCAGAAGGCTGCCATAAACCTCTGCGTTGTGCTGACCCAGCTCCTGGGGTCCCGTCCAACGAACTTCACCCTGCGTTTTAGACATCTTCGGAAACACATTCTGCATCTTCAAATCCGGCCACTGTTCAGTGGGCGTATCAATAATTGCCTCGCGCGCATTGAAATGCGGATCGCTGAGCATTTCCGGAGCCCGATAGATACGCCCTGCGGGCACACCGTTTTCATCCATGATTTGATCCACTTCCGCAACAGTTTTCGACCGAGTCCATTTATCAATCAAACCATCCAACTCCTCCATGTTCGCACCTCTTGCGGTATGAGTGTTGAATCGCTCATCCTCAGCGAGTTCAGTCTGGCCCATAGCTTTACACAGCCGCGCGAATACGGTGTCCTGGTTTGCTGCGATTATGAAATCGCCATCTTTGCAGGTATAAATATTGGAAGGCGCTACACTTGGTAAGGTAGCACCGGAGCGCTTGCGGATGTAATTGCTGACCGTATATTCCGGAATCGTCGCCTCCATCATGTTAAGAATCGATTCGTATATAGATGCATCGATCACTTGACCCTCGCCTGTCCGTTCCCTGTGATGCAGTGCTGCAAGCGCGCCCATACAAGCAAATGTAGCGGCAATGGAATCACCCATAGAGAGCCCGGTTCTGCTCGGCCGTCTATCCGGTTCGCCACACAGATAACGCATGCCACCCATAGCCTCTCCGATTGAGGCATATCCAGCCCGACCTGCATGGGGGCCGGTCTGCCCGTAACCTGAGACTCGAATCATGATCAAACCCGGATTGTCTTTCACCAGGTCCTCGTAACCCATACCCCAGCGTTCCATGGTTCCAGGTCGAAAGTTCTCGACTACCATGTCCGCTTGGGAGATCAGCTGCCGTGCAAGATCCTGCCCCTCGGGTGAGCGAAGATTCGCAGTCACGCAACGTTTGTTCCGCGCACACACGGTCCACCACAAGGGGTAATCGCCTCGACCCCATTCACGCATCGGATCCCCGATTCCTGGTGGTTCAATCTTGATGACATCAGCGCCCATATCTGCCATGAGCTGACCACAGAAGGGTCCCGCAATAAGCTGTCCTAACTCAATGACCCTTAAATCGGTCAACGGACCTTTTGCTGCGCCTTCGGCGCCTAACTCGCCAGATTGAGAATTCGTCACGTTATCCCTTATAGTTACCTATATTGATATATAACCATAACATTATATCTTTTGCCATAGGTCTCACTGAATCTCTTTAACCACACGAAAGCCAAAATTGTAGTAACGCGTCCGTTTACTCTCAGAGCCCGTAAAATTGAATCCATAGCGATTTGCCGAACGCAGAAACCGAGGGTGATCATGCCAGGAAGCACCCCGCAGAATCGGTGTCGCGCAATCACCGGCGAGCCACACTGAGCCATCGACCGGTGCACCCACATATGAATTGTTCCAACAGTCCGCCACCCATTCAGCCACATTACCCAGAACATCGTGCAGCCCAAATGCGTTGGCCCGGAACGAACCCACACTAGCCGTGTAAGAATAACCGTCATGGCACTCAGCAACGGTCCAGCCTGGGATATCGGTTTTTCCGGTCAGGTCAGCCCCGTTTGCAAAGGCACACCCATCATCCGCCGACGCACCCCAAAAACGTTCGCTGGTCGAACCCGCACGTGCGGCATATTCCCATTCGGCCTCGCTTGGCAACCTATACACGGCATTGGTCAGGCCACTGAGCCAAGATGCGTAAGCCTTAGCATCTTCCCAACTGACACACACTGCTGGGTGTCTATCCGATTGTTCGTAGCCCGGATCCCGCCAACTCAACGCTGAATTCAACTCCGGCACAGGACCCGTTCGAAAATAACATCCCCCTTTGCTACTTCGTCGCGTCGTGTTCATGAACTTGGCGTACTGACCGCGGGTCACCTCATACTTGCCGATCGCGAATCGCTTGGCGAACTCAACTCGACGCGGTGGCCGCTCGTCCGGGCGACTCTGGGAATCATTGTCAGCATTGCCCATGATGAAGCTTCCAGCCGGTACCTGGACCATGACCGGGCACTCATCGCAATCTCGAAATTGAGTGCTGGTTGGACTGCATCCGGCAACCAACAGGATCCCGCACATTCGCAGAGCAAGCCCGATTGCTGCCACTTTGCGCGTGGGGTTCTTAAAATCCAATAGACTACGCGGGCGTCGGTTTAACGTTGGTATTTATCTGAAACAGGTTCATCGGATCAAATTTTGTTTTGGCCTCAACCAGGCGATCGAGGTTTGCCCGATAGTTCTTTTCCGCCTGCTCAGCATCTACCCCATACGCATCGTTGGTATAGAATCCATCCGTAAATCCTTTGACCTTATCCCAATAGAAATCCGCCCATCGCGTGTGTGCGTCTAGTGGGACCCCATCTGGCCAGACCGAGCCGACGGTTAAGTTATGTGACGCATATCGGTGGGGAAACGCGGTGGCATCTGGCGCAATACGCGATATCTCTCCGCCCATTTGTTGGAAAAAGGCCATGCTGCCACGCAACATGTTCGACTCGAGATTATCGACCAGGGCATCAACCAGCGCCGCATCAATCTGCCGCACAAAACCGCTTTTGAGATGCTGGCCTGTACCTCTCGGATCACTGTCATCACTGCTTTTTTGCAGCGCGACATAATCCACCGCTTGTATTTCGTCCCGTACAGGCGTTGCTACTTTGCGCAGAGGTGCCAACACCCTATCCGCGTCGCGCAGGGGGCCTGAATAGCAGACATCTAAATAGACAGCCCTCTCGAACCCAAGGGGCGGCGCGAATATGACCAGGTCGGCATACATATCATCAGGTGCTTCATGACAGTACTCCGCGTAAAACTTGATCAGATCCCGGGCTTTTTCGTATGGGTAGTAGATCTCACCACCAACAACCTGCCTGTCGAGCGGATGCAGCTGGAAGTCAAATGACGTCACAACACCGAAGTTACCGCCACCTCCCCGTACTGCCCAATAAAGATCCGGATTTTCTTCCGCACTGGCTCGCCGGAGCTGACCATCTGCGCCAACAATATCGACGCCCAACAGATTGTCAGAGGTAAGCCCAAAACGTCGCCCAACGCGGCCAATTCCACCCCCAAGCGTCAATCCTCCAACACCGGTGTGCGACACCGTTCCGGCCGTCGTAACAAGACCAACCGCCTGACTATGTTCATCAAGTGCAGCCAGCCACGATCCGCCCGCTACGGTGGCAGTACGCTGCTCGACGCTCACCTCGACACCTTGCAGGGGCGAAAGATCGATCAGAAGGCCCCCGTCACAAGTGCCATTTCCAGAAATGTTATGGCCGGAGCATTTTATCGCTGTCAGAAGCTCATGGTGCTGCGCAAAGCTAACAGCTTCGCGCACGTCGTCAGCACTGGTGCACTGCACGACCAACGCGGGGTATTTGTCGATCATCCGGTTGCGCACTGTGCGGGCCGTGTCGTACCCATCGCTACCCGAGAGGAATATCTGGCCCTGTATACTCCGACCCAGTTCCACGACCTCCTTGTGGGGTAAGGTCAGATCATTGCCTCGAATCGATATGGCATCAATTGCCGCAGGGTTCGATCTGCTGGTGCCAACCAGCCGCCAAAGCGGATACGCAGACGCAGCCGCTAATCCAGTTGCCAGCAATGCCCTTCTTTTCATACTCTCAAGTTACTTTTGTGGACGTCCCAATTAGTTTATCATTTGATAAATAAAGATTGCAAACAAACGACATTCAGGACGATTAGATGACGATCCACATGCACTCGCTATTAGCATTTTTCCACGTTTTTCTGTTCCTGTTCGCCATCGGCGGTGATCTAGCATTGCACTATATTGGCCGATACATCACCCGATCTGAACTGGACCTTGAGGAAAGACTGCGGGTTCGTGATCTGCGTTTTCTTGTCGATATGTCTGCTCGAACAGCATTGGTTTTGCTTCTGGCTGTAGGATTCACGTTAGCACAGCCATACGGGTCTCCCATTACAGGCCATTGGCTGGTACTGCTATGGTTTGCCGATCTAGCATGGCTGGGATTGGTTTGGATGGTCTATTTCAAGAAAGGTACGTCCATCGGCATGCGCCTGCATTATCTTGATATGGGCATTCGTTACGTTGTCATTCTCTCTATGGCTTCATTTGGAGCGTATTGCCTGGTCACCGGTGATCCAATCGCTAGCAAATGGCTGGCGCTGAAAATCATTTTGTTCGCTGCCATCTTATTGAACGGCGTATGGATTCGAAGAATAATCCTTCGCTGGCCAGCGGCATTTGAGCTCGTCAATGCCGGTGGTGAGCAACGCGTGCAGGGGGAACAGATGATCGTGGAAATTAACGCAGTTGCAACACGCGCTGCGTTCTTAATCTGGTTTCTCGTCGTTGTTATGGCCTTCCTCGGCATCGTCAAACCTATCTGATCCAGGGAGCTAAAATGTCTGACTCAAGCAAACGACAGATGCCCAACGGGCCTTTCGATTCCTTAAGGGATTACATTCAGGCAATAGATAACATCGGCCAACTCTTGCGAATCGACAAGGTTGATCAAGACGCCTACGAAGCAACCGGCTTTATGTATCGCCTCATCGACAAGGTAGGTTGGAGCGAAGCGCCAATGGTGGCCTTCGAACAGGTCAAAAGTGGTGGGCAATGGCTGCAAGGACCGGTCATTGGTAATCCATGGGGCCGGTGGCAGTACGAACCCATGGCATTCGGCGTGGAAACCTCGGGTACCGATCAACGCCAATTGTACAAAGCGACGCTTGCCCAATTGGAAACTCTGGTTGACGCTGACGGGCAATGGCCGTCGGTCGAACCTACTGAAGTTTCAGCGACGGACGCGCCGTGCAAAGAGTTGTGTCTACGCGGGGATGATATCAATCTACTTCAGTTTCCATTTCTCAAAACCAATCCCGCAGACGGTGGGCCATACATTAATACGGGAAACGTTATTCTCGAGGACCCACAACACGGGCGTAACGTCGGCACCTACCGTTGCCAGGTCAAGGGCGCCAGGAAAATAGGCGTTAATCCTGAACGCAATCAGCACGGATGGACCTTCCTTATGGACATGAAGGAGCGTGGCGAGCCGTTCGCGCGCGCAGCCGTTGTGCTAGGTGCTGACCCCATCGTGTTCGCTATGAGTAGTTCTAAAACAACCCGTCTCGGCCAGGACGAGTTGAAAGTGGCAGGGGGTTTTCTAGGGCACCCCGTGGAAGTTGTTAAATGTGAAACAAGTGACTTACGGGTCCCTGCCAATGCCGAAATGGTGATCGAAGGTGAGATTCCATTTGATTTCGAACATGAAGGTCCATTTGCAGAGATGTACGGCTACATCGGTGAATACAAGGAAGAAAACTTCTACATGAACGTCACTGCCGTGACGCACCGCCGCAATCCTGTGTTCATTAATAATTTCACGGGCATTCACAGAGGCTTTTTGACTTCACCGCTGGAAATGACCTCGAATATGAATTATCGACGACAGTTTCCGAATGTCTTGAGCGTCCACTTCCCTCTGCAAACGCCGGGTTATTGTTTCATCCGGATCAAGAAAACCAACAGTACCGACGCCATCAACATAGGCGCTGAGATCGCAGGCACACTGAAGATCGCAAAGATCGCGATTGTTGTAGATGAAGATGTCGATGTGCACAACTTTCAAGAGGTAATGCATACGGTCGGCGCTCGCTGGCAACCCAACCAAGCGACACACATCATAGAGAGGGCGGGCGCGATGGGCGGCGATCCTAGCTCACCTATCCGGGGCGCAGGTAGTCGAATTGTGATCGATGCTACCCGCAAGTCCCCTGAGGAAGGAGGCCCCCCAGTCTACGCCAAAATGAATCGTGAATGCCTGCTCGCCGAAGCGCCCGACATCTTCTCATTTATTGATGACAAGTGGGGCGACACAATAGATGGTTGGCACGGCTGAAGTGTCTAGTTCGCCTGGATAAATTCTAGAATCGAATCGACCCAGAGAGCGGGTTCGTCACGAATGATGTACGAAGTGCCACCGCTGAGCTCAGCATACACAAAGTCCGGTCGAAGCGTGAGCAAACGCTCCGCAACAAAATGCAGAATGTCCCCGGTGTTGCTGACAACCATCGTCGGCACCCTTAGCGACTTCACCGCCTCGCTAATGTCATACGAGAAAGCCGCATGGTGTGCATACCAATGCTTATCCCCTGCCCAGAGCGTATGCAAAGCGGCCATATGAGAGGATTCCAGCGTAGAGACACCGCGCGACATCAGACCAATCAAGTCCCAGAGATCACCCAAATGAGAACCATCGGTCTTAGCCGAGAAATCCATATGCGGTCGCGCTAACCGTTCTTCGCGTTCTTCCTGGGTATACCAGGGCAACCCATGCATCACCAATCGACTCACACGCTCTGGCGTTTCGAATGCCAACTGGCATGCCATCGATGCCCCGGTGTGATGACCCACAACCACCGCAGCCTCTATTCCGAGTTGATCCAACAATTCACGACATGCGCCGGCATATTGCGAGATTGTCAATGGCTGGTCGGGAGCATCGGACATACCATATCCAGGCACATCTGGCGCGATAACTTGAAAACCAGCTGCAGTAAACGCATCGAAAGTGTGCAGATATTGCAGCGACGATTGCGGATCCTGGTGCAGTAGTAACAGCGCTTCACCCTGCCCTCCAGTACGATAATGGAGCTGTCCGGTCGAGATATCTGCATACGCTTTTCTCATTGCAGTCATGGCTATTCGGCAACCAGCGGCTTGCGGTGATTCTTGTAGTCGAGATAGCTGTCAGTTCGCTCCAGCCATGGCAGGTCCATCTCCATGAAACCAGGCATCTTGCCATTGACGTATTCCAATACTTCAGGGGAGATGTCGGACACATCAGCTATTTTCTTACCACGGCCATGCCAGTAGTTGACTCCAGTTTGTTTGCCCATCAGGAAAAACGGATACCATGGGTTCACGTGGTGAATACCAAGCTCGGAGGGTGCACTGACAATATCCGGATTTTCCAGATCCGAGACCTTGCCGTGAAAGCCATCCAGGTAAAGCATATTCAGCGTCTCACCCGTTGATGCCATAGGCCATTGCTCAGGGGCCAGTTTGTTGGGAAACCTGAAATGCTTAGCCTCATCAAACCAGATGTCATCGCCTGATCGGGTCCACTCATACTGGCGAGGCGTGATCACGATGTCGAATGGGCCGCCCTTGATATCAATGGGTTTGTTTACCTTGCCCGTAAATGGATTAACAAACTCGTCAACACGAACATCACTGTTTGGTTGGGTAAAATACCCTAGATCAAAGTTGCGATAGTGAAAGCTACCGTTCCCCAGATTTTTCCATACCATTTTCAGCAAGCCGGTAAAGCCGAGCATCGCCTTGGTGTCATCTGGTGTAACTCCGAAGATGGTGCCTCGATACCAATAGTGAACTAACCCATCATCAACCCTACCCGCCAACTTTGCGTAGGCACGTACATTGTCTTCGTCATTGGCAAAGTCGAAGGGCGCGACCGCCTTTCGCTCTTCCTGAGTAGCGCCAGAACTCACAGCAGATGTGGCTGTCGCAACCGCGGCCGCACCAGCGCCAATCAATAAGGACCGTCGACCCAGTTTTCCACTCATAGCCTTGCCTCCTTCAATATCCAGCAAACCGATACTCACGTATCGAATCGAAACAACACATTGGACCGCGCCAGAAGATCTTTCTTATCCAGGTCCGGGCTCTGAGCCTCATTCTGAATGACGTTGTCACGCACCAGGCCGTCAGTAGCTTCCTGGCGCAGCACAACAATCAGGTTGGTGTTATCTTCAGTCGCAAAAGGAAACTCATGCCACGTACCAAGCTTCATCGTGAAGCCGGCAGAACCGTCAAACCGGAACGCCTCAACCTTATCAAGATCCGGCAGATCATCATCGTTGGGGGGTGCCATCACAGCAACGAAGGGCACGCCACCTAACGGAATGAACGTTTGCGTGTGTTTGAAATGTCTTTCCATCCAGCGTACTTCGAAGGGTCGCTTTTGGATGGTTGCCAGCGGCAGTTCCGTTTGCTCATCCGAAACGAAATCGACCACACGACGAACCTTCACCGTACCATCGTAAAAATCGATCGGCATAGGCGCGACCTCAGCATTGAAACCAAGCACCTGGCCATACGCGGCAAGCGCTTCCGGCGTCGCTGGCTTTACTGAGAGGGTTCTGATGTCGGGTACCTGGTCAGTCACTACTGTGCCTCCTTGTCAGAAATAGATGCGGCAGCCGAACGTACCGCGCGTACAATGCTCTGGTAACCGGTGCACCGGCACAGGTTTCCTGCCAGCGCCTGCCGTATTTCTTCGTCGCTCGGCTCCGGACACTCTTCAAGTAGCTCCAGCGTCGAGAACAGCATGCCTGGGCTGCAGTATGCACATTGAAAGCCTGCCTCTTCGCAAAACGCTGCCTGTACAGGATGTTGCTGGTCCCCAGTACTGATGCCTTCCACTGTGGTCACACTTTTGCGATTAACACTTGCTGCAAGGGTAATGCATGACTTAGCGATGCGACCATCCACCATGACCGTGCACGCGCCGCAATGTCCGGTCATGCAGCCCATATGGGTACCAGTTAAACGAAGATCCTCCCGCAGAAAATCCAACAACGAAGTCGTCGGGTGAATAAACTCTTCGCGAGGCTTTTCATTGACGCGGCACTGCAACAGCACCGAATCTTCTAAAAGCTCCTGCATATCAACTGCCATGCACTCCTCCTCAAATGTTCCTGCTACATAGCTCGTCTGGTTAGAGCCACTTTTACGGCCCGTTTTGCTACCACCGCTGCCATAGCCTGACGATACTCTGCGTCACCTCGCTGATCAGATAGCGGCCGAGTAATGACAGATTGGCAGGCGCGATCGATCGCATCGTTAACATCGTCAATCGCGACACCGGCCAGCTCACCGGTCAAATCTACTGGCTGTTCTGTAACTGCCCCGATAACGACTCGAACTTCGTCGGAAAAGGCAGACACAACAGCGGCTGCGTTTGCCGACCCGTAACTCCCAGTGGAGATCTTCAACTTCTCATAGGCCCAGCCATCGGCGGGGTCCATGGAATTTAGAAGGACTCGGGTTAGGATTGATCTAGTACCCAACTGGTGGCTCGTGTCGGTTAGTAGATCAACCAGAGCAACAGCGCGAGCGCCCTGTACATCGACAATTTCAACTTTCGCTCCAAGCGCGAGCAACGCAGGGACGATGTCATAGAGCGCATGCATAGCTGCAATGTTGCCGCCTATCGTGCCTTGATTGTGTACCTGACGACCGCCACCGATGAGAGAGGCTGCAAGGGAGAGTATTGGTACCTTCGCATTGATAATGGCGTTTCTCTGAATATCCCTGTGCACCGTCAGCGCACCGATGGATAAGCCCGCTGGCGTCTCCTCGATAACATTCAGCTCAGCCAGCGCGCTTAGGTCAACAAACACAGAAGGGCTGATCTTGCCGTAGTTTAAGAAGGGCATCAGGTCTTGACCGCCGGCAATCACCATTGCGCCGGTGCCCAGCCCGTCAAGCAAGTCTATGGCTTGGGCAAGATTGCGAGGGCGTGCATATTGCATACGTAAATTCACGAGCCCCCCCCGGCTTTAGCTGTCTGCGCTTTCTGGATCGCCCTCCAGATGACGGGCGCTGTTACTGGTAACTCCAAAACCTCGACATTCAACGGGCTCAGTGCATCGTTAATGGCATTGACTACTGCTGCTGCAGAGCCACCCACACCTGCTTCACCTGCGCCTTTGAGGCCCATGAAAGTAACCGGGTTTGGGCTGTCGTGGTGTCCAACTGCAATGTCAGGTACGTCCGCCGCACGTGGCATGGTGTAGTCAATAAAGTCCGAAGTCAGCTGTCTTCCATTTTCGTCTGAGACAATTTCTTCTCCAAACATTCCGCCAATGCCAAATGCAATCGCACCACACGCCTGACCTTCGACCAGAATCGGGTTGATCGTCTGGCCGCAATCGTGAACCACCGAAAATTTCTTCAGCGTCACTTTCCCTGTCTGAATGTCGACTTCACAGATCACTGCATAAGCCGCATTGGAGTAACTCGGATAAGGGTTTATTTTGCCTTCATCGTCCGGCAGGTGGCTGATCAACCCAGGCTTGAATGTACGTGTGGATTCGAGCGGTGGTTCGATGCACATGGCGACATCGTAGTTTCGGGTATACGCGGCATAGCACACCTCTGCGAAAGACATTTGCTTATCGCTCTCCGCCGATGTCGTCACAACACCACTGACGATATCGATAGACTCTTGCGGAACCTCCATCATGGCCGCTGCAAGGGTCTTGATTTGCATCTTGATATCTTCTGCCGCCAAAGCCGCAGAACCTCCACCAACGATGGTGCTGCGACCGCTGTAGTTACCAAAACCGTACGGGCATGCTTGCGTATCTCCCTGCACTACCCGCACGTTGGTAAATTCGACTCCGAGCGTGTCCGCGACGATCTGTCCAATGCCGGTCCGGTTCCCGCTGCCGGGGTCGGTCACACCAGTCAGTACCGTCACGAAGCCACTTGGGTCCACCTTGACGGTGGAGGTGTCGTAGCCGGAAACCAAAGTCCCGGGAAGCGCTCCACCTTCTGGCGTCAGCTCGTAGGCAACACCTATACCCATGTAGGTTCCTGCCTCCAGTAACTCCTTTTGCTCAAGCCGCGCGGACTCATAGTCAAGCAGATCAAGTGCCTTGGACAACGCACCTGCATAGTCACCTGAATCGTAGATCAAGCCGGTCGCGCTTTTCTTTGGAAAGTCCTCTTTCGGCACAAAATTCTTCATGCGCAGCTCAATCGGATCCATACCAAGCTCGCGTGCCGCTTGATCAATGCCAAGCTCCAGCACCAGAGCAGTCACCTCTTTGCCATAGCCGCGGCAGGAACTCCACGGCGGCTTATTGGTAGCTACGATGCCAGCCAAGACATCCAAGTTCATCACATCGTAGGGACCCGGCATGGACATACCGGTCAGAAAAGCCATTCCCCACCCTGGCGTACCCCCGGGTGCCCCGACGTTAGCCAAAAAGTGGTCGCGTATCGCCAGGATACGTCCTTCCTTATCGAATGCGAATTCCGCTTCGTGTTCATTCTCTCGCCCGCCGGTCAAGAGACATTCTTCACGGTTTTCCACCCACTTGACCGGCTGCCCTGTCAGCTTCGCCAGAAGACAAATAAGCGCCTCTTCCGGATGACCGTGCATTTTTAATCCAAACGCTCCGCCGCTGGCAGGCGTAATAATGCGCATCCGATTTTCGGGCATGCGCAGTGCCTTGGTCAGCACATAGCGAAGTGGATGAGGATTCTGCGCGGTGGCATAGAGGATGATCGCTTCTTCACGCTCGTCCCACAGCGCATTATATACCCGCGTCTCAATCGGCTGGGTTGATTGGCGATGCACGCGTAATTTCGTTTTGACGACGTGGGCGGCACTCGCAAAGGCGGCCTCACAGTCCCCGCCCCCGAAGGGAACCTGCATGATGAAATTGTCATCCCAATCCGGCTCGACCTTAGGTGCGTTCGCGGCAACGGCATCCTGAACCTCTACCACAGCAGGCATGGGTTCGTAGTCGACGGTGATTCGGGATGCCGCATACAGGGCTGTTTTCTTGTCTGTCGCCACAACAACCGCAACAGGCTCACCAAAGTACCGTACACGCTCAAGTGCAAGGCAACGCAGATCTGTGGTCTTTCCACCGAACACCGCTGGATCGACAAAGTGTGGAATTGGATCCAGGTGCTCTGCCGCTTGCTGACCATCCATTACCAGTACAACTCCGGCTACCCGTTCTGCGCCACTAACGTCAACGCTATGGATTCGAGCCGACGCATGCTGACTGCGCACAAAATGGGCATGCAACTGGCCCGGAAAACTGTAGTCACCGGTATAGGTGGCGCGCCCAGCGACGAACGCTGCCGCATCCCCATTAGACATGCTCTTACCAACATAAGCCTGTGACATCTGCGGCCTCCGTGACGTTCTATTCATCGTCGCTCAGATAATTGACCAGGTCCTGATACACAACTGCTTGCTGGTCGTGTGATCCAATAAGGCTTGCAACACTGAGATCGTACTGCTTTATCCCTTCATCAAGCGATTGCGCCGCATGAAAAGGCAATATGTCCGCTGCGCGTTTTCTTCCCGCCCGAAGGTCTCGAGCCAGGCCGCTGATGTACAGGTCACCACCATAGAGCAGGTTCTCGCCCTCAACAAAAACGAACACCATGTCCGTCACATGACGCATCTCGAGCGGATAGACAACCACGGGCAACTCGGCATCTTCGATTCGATAAGGTGCGTCTTCGGGTACGCCTATGATCTTTGCGGGTCGAGGATTACGATCAAGTGCATCTGGCAGTACCACCGAAACAGGCCGTGACGCCTGCCTCTCAAAAAATTCTACCGCAGATTCAGCCACCACGAGCGTAGCTCCGGCAGCAATGTATGGTCTGATTCCTGCGCCATGATCGTTGTGGTGATGCGACACGATCAGATGAGAGATGGGCTTGCCAGGATAATCCTGCGCCAGCCGATCTATGACGACCTCTCCTTTCAAATCGTTTTGACCAGGCTCAATCACGACCAAGCTGTTCTCCTGCTCAACCACCATCGTGAATACACCATCCTTGGGGGCGGCATACAACAACTGGATTTTCTCGGACAACTTAACAGACTCAATAGTCGGCCTTCCTACTCCTGCAAAGCCAAACATCAGCAAGCTCTGGCTGAGCTTACTGGCTCGTGCTGCGACATCTTCGTCGTGCACGTATACAACCCCTTCAGGTGGTCTGAACACTTCTGCGTCAAACACAGGATTAACCTCTAGCTCAGAGCGGGTCACCTCAATGCGCGGCGCGCCACCAATGGACATCAAGATCCGATGAGGAATTTTCACGCCATGGATTTCGCGCCAGTCCATGTAGTTAACATCAAGGGCGACATCGCCATAGACGACATCCCACTCCAAAGTTTCTATTTTTGTTGGCAGGCCAGTGGCTCTATCGACATACAGTGTGATTGGATGGACTTTGTGATCAATGACAACGCGATGGAGTGTGGCCACGTCTACCGAAGTTACCGTACGCCAGTTGCTCAGCCATTCGGAGTCGATCTGAACTTCTTCCACCATCAAGTCATGAAACCGAGTGTCTTTCGAACCGTCGAGCCACGCTTGCGTTGCAAGCAACGTGCGCTTACCTGTCTGTCTGACACGATCAAGCGTCACGGGCATGGCCTCTTCAACACCGAACAGACGGCCCTTGACTGTCATCTCCGCTGGCAATGCACCTAGCAGCTTTGCCTCACTCGTTACTGTTTCAAGTAACAGATGCGGGTTGAGGAGCAATTCCGTTTTCCGAGTCGCGGCCATTTGATCTGCTGGTAACGGCCGGTCTGCGTCCGTCAAAAGTCCCAAAAAACCAGCGTCATGCAGATAGCCTTGGTCCCCAATGATCATCTCGTGGCTCTGACGCTCGGTGTATCCGCCACCTCGCGCAGGGCTTCTGGTTAGCGCGTCTAACTTCAAACGATCGCCGCGTATGTCGCGCCGGACCTGCATTTCGACATGCGCAAGCCGCATCAATCCACGCCCAGGCTCAGGTCCCTGTCCCATGATGTAGTAGTCGCGATCGCTTCGAAATGAGAGGCCATTCAGTGCAGCCCACGCTTCCCTGCCACCCATGGCGTCCATCGCGAGGTCTACAATCTGCATGTCCTCGCCTGAACTTTGCGACACGCCGGGTGAATCTGTGCAGCCAGCCACGACAAACACCAATAACGCGGGCCAACACCAAAACTTGTATCCTGAACGCATGTCTATCCCCTAATCTTTTCTGGGCTTAACATTCGCGTTTAACTGAAAAAGATTCCTGCCATCGTATTTCCTCTTCAGCGCAAGCAAACGGCCATGGTTAGATTGATAATTCGCGGTGATTTCATCCTGCGTCTCATCCATGATCTCATTGATGTAAAACGTATCCGCTGTATACGGCAGAATCGAATCCCAGTAATCCTTACCCCAGGCGACAAACTCCTCCGAATCGTCGGGGTTGACCCAGCTACCACCCAACTCTAAATCCCACTTTGCCTGGCGGTGTGGCCACGCAGTTGCATCGTTGGCAACATCCGCTATCGCTCCACCGAACGTAACCACGCGCATGGTGTTGAGCCTGCGGGGATCCTGCTGCCAACGTTCAAGGATGTTGTCGGTCATGGTGGGGTCGTAGTCATTCACGTGCCGGCCCTTAATGTAGTAGTGACGTCCGTGAGCATTGTGGGCATCGATGCGGCTTTGTTGTTTTACAAAGTTTACCGGTGCCATGAATTCGGAGATCGGCTTGCCTAAACCTCGTAACGGTTGCGTTATCCGTTCGGCCCTCGACATCGAGCCGGCGTAGGTAAATCCCATCATCGCCATCGGCTCTCCATGTTCACGCAGCGTCATGCCCGCCCAAACATGAAAGTCATCCGGCGCTCGCTCCGAAACCTCGTAGAAGCGATTGAACATATCTTTTGCACCACTCATGGGGTACATGCTGGTCGACGTCAAAATGTTCGGTCCGAATTCATGCAACCTGAATTTCAAGGTGCTGACCACACCGAAATTACCGCCACCACCGCGCAGCCCCCAGAAGAGATCAGGATTTTCCTCAGCACTTGCCAGCCGCACCTGGCCATCAGCGGTTACGAGTTTTACTGCCAAGAGGTTATCGATGGTTAAGCCGTACTTGCGCATCAGAATGCCGATGCCACCGCCGAGAGTGAGCCCGGCAACACCGGTGTGCGATACCACACCCGCAGGACACACCATTCCATAGGCCTGACTCTCGCGATCTAGATCCTGGAGTAATGCACCGCCTTCCACGGTCGCAGTCCGAGCAGCGACATCAACATAGACGTTTCTCATCTCAGAGAGATCGATGATCATGCCGCCGTCGCAAATAGATTGGCCGGAAATTCCGTGGCCACCACCACGAACGGCTACCAGAAGATCGTGTTCTCGAGCGAAGTTGACGGCATTGACGATGTCACTGATGTCTATGCACTGTGCAATGATCGCGGGTCTCCTGCTATCCCACAAACCATTCCAGATCTTGCGGTTGTCTTCGTAGCGCGGGCTCCCCGGAACCAGCAATGCTCGCCTTAGACTGCCAGCCAATTCCTCAAGCTCAGCTCTCTGCAACACTTTCTGTCTACGCGCTCGCGAGAGAATCTGCAGTTCGTCAGGAAAACTCGCGGCATGGCTCGAAGATACAAGCGCCGCTGCAGAAGCACACATCGTTGACTTAAGAAATTCACGTCTTTTCATTGCCTGTCTCGTTCAGATGGGTTCGAAAGTTGTCGCTTTTCGATCTGATGTTGTATTGGATTCCTCGGATCGCGGAAACAAGTCCTCAATCGGCTTGAGTTTTCGCTAGCGTGATTGCTCATCTATCAGATAAGATGCGCGCTAATTTATCATTTGCTAATTTAAACATCAACCGAACAACCAATCGGGTCCTTTCCGACGGACGTTCTATACGAACGTTCCCTTGCAGGAGGTGTGCGACATGACAACAAACGACACAACGCTAACTGACACTACCAGCTGGCCATCCGCCCGGATCGCCTGGTACGCCGTTTTCATTCTATTTATCGCCTATACCTTCTCATTCGCAGATCGTTTCATCCTGAGCCTGCTTATTGAGCCGATTAAACAGGACCTGAATTTGAGCGACACACGCATCAGCCTGCTGCACGGCTTTGCATTTGCTATTTTCTACACGATCATGGGCATACCGATTGGTCGTCTGGCCGATAAATACAATCGCCGCACGATTGTTGCCTGGGGTATCGCCGTCTGGAGTCTAATGACCGCCGTTTGTGGCATTGCACGCGGCTATTGGCAACTGTTTGCCGCCAGAGTAGGTGTCGGCGTTGGTGAAGCAGCCCTTTCACCTGCAGCCTATTCAATGATTGCTGATCTTTTTCCGCCAGAAAAACTAGGCAGGGCAATGAGCCTTTACACGACGGGTGCGTTTATTGGTGCCGGTCTTGCCTTCATCATTGGCGGTACCGTCATCGCCGCCATTACCACGTCACCCGAGTTGACCCTGCCAGTCGTTGGCACGATCCGGTCATGGCAAGCCGCATTCTTTGTTGTCGGATTACCCGGATTGATCGTCGCCGCGCTCATGTATACGGTCAAAGAACCTGTCCGTAGAATCAAAGAAGAGACAACAAGCGAAAGTAAAAACACGGCGGAGGTTTTCGCGTATGTGCGCAGGCGGTGGCGCGTGTTTGGCACACACTATATCGGCTTCGCCCTCCTCGGCGTAGTGTCCAACGGCATTACAGCGTGGACACCTGCTTTTTTGAGCCGCAGCTTCGGTCTTTCTGTCGGTGAATCTGGACCCGCTATCGGCGTTCTGATTTTGATCTTCTGCACCGCCGGAATCATCGTCGGCGGCTGGCTGACTGATTTTCTGGTGCGCAAAGGGTATTCCGATGGCGCCCTGCGTACTGGCATTCTCGCTGGTTTCGGCTGCATTCCTTTCGCCGCAGTTCTACCGTTTCTTACCTCACTCGAGTGGGTACTGGTGACTTATGCGCCATTATTGTTTTTTGCAAGTTTCGGATTCGGGGCGGCCGCAGCGGCAATACAGCAAGTGACGCCAAACAGAATGCGTGGTCTGGTATCAGCCTTTTATCTGTTCTTTTTAAACCTCATCGGCATCGGATTGGGCCCGACGATTACAGCACTCATCACGGACTATGTATTTGGCAACGATCAAGCGCTGGGCTATTCCATTGCACTGATGGCGACTGTTTCGGGTCTACTTGCAGCTTTGTTGTTATGGCTGGGCTCAAAGCCATTTCGCGCCGAAGTGGCGAGACAATAACGCTGACATTTAACCGTCAGAGGGTAGCAGAGTGGGTGTCTCTATCGGACCATGCCCAAATCGAGTGCTTTTTGCGTAGGTGACCTCCAGCCACATTGCACCGGCGGAAGAATTCTCACCTTCTGCCCAGTGCCAGACACTACCGGGTTCTTGGTCCACAAAGAAGTCTGTACCCAGTGTAACCCCACCCGCAGCCGACGCCTGCCCTAAAGACAGGTCCCCCGCCAACATGTATATGAAGCGATGCGCCCGGACGAAGTAGCTCTTATTGGCGCCATCTGTATGGGACCAACCCGGCGGTACATACAGGATCCTGGCTCTAAAACCGCCAGCAATATCATTGCTCAATAGCTTCATCTGCGCACCACTGAGGTCACCTGCAGGCTCCCACTCCATGATCTCGGGCAATGCCGAGTTCTGGTACAACGGGTGCGTCCACTGGGTAACGTCACGCCAGCTCTCGCTATACCATTTGTTATTCGGGTCGAGGCTGTAGTTTTTGCCGCCTTCCGAGAACACCAATTGAACAGAAGGGGGTGTCACCTTCTGGCGTACCATCGCATCGGGCCGATTGCCATGTATGCTGAACGCAGGCCTGCTCATCCAAGTCCCTGAACGCATGGTGTATTTAGTCCCCATGGTCTGCTCAGGGCTGACAAAGTCGTAAATCAGAAAGTCGCCTTCCAGTACGTAACCCCATTCGTGAAAGTTGTGATAGTGCCGGGACTTGTTGATCGCATCCCAACCGGGGTTAAAGGAGACCAGAAGCATCAAACTGCCACCGGCCGAATACAGCAGTTTTCCCTGGCTGGTGCCGTTTAACCCGGCCCATGAATCGTCCCAATCCATTTCACCAACGTTGAGGATTCGCAGTGCTTTCAATGCATCACTCGGCTCCGCTGCTACTAGTGGCTGGCAAAAGCACGCGGTTAGAGATAGCGCACACAGAACGGGTATCAAAGCGGGAAATTTCATGGACATTGCACCCTCACATTTTCTGGGTTTCATCAGCCGAACCACAGTAGGATATCTATTTATCAGATGATAAACTAAATTCAATCTGCGTGTCAGCAACAGTAAATCGTCAGGACACCGAACATCACACCTCATATTTCGGAGAGTGAAGGGTTATGAGCATCTTATCCAGCGCGGAAGCTGAATTTAATTCCAGTACGGATATTGCCATTGTCGGTGCAGGAGCCTGTGGTTTGTGTGCGGGAATCGCAGCAAAACAGGCCGGCGCTGAAGTGTTGGTACTGGAAAGGGACTCCACTGCGTTAGGTACAACGGCAATGTCCACAGGTCTGATTCCAGCCGCCGGCACCTCGTTTCAGCAGGCACACGGCATTTCCGACTCTGCTGAGCTCTTCGCCGAAGACATCTGCAAGAAAACCGGGTATCGCACCGATGAGTCTATAGTTCTGGACATCGCGAGGGAATCTGCAGCCACTGTTGAGTGGCTAGCTTCTGAATTGCTCGTGCCATTGTCGCTTGTCAACAGCTTTCTTTATCCCGGCCACACTGTCATGCGCATGCATGGCACTCCAAATCGAACGGGTGCTGAGCTGATGGGTAGTCTTTGCAATGCTGCAGAAAGGTTTGGCGTCGACGTTTTAACAGACGCTTGCGTCACCGCACTGATTGCCGAAGCCGACGGTAAAGTACGTGGCCTGCGTTGTCAGCGCCCAGACGGCGCGACCGAAGACCTCGCCTGCAACGCCATCATTCTTGCCTGCTGCGGCTTTGCCGGTAACGCAGCAATGGTTCGAGAACACATGCCGGAAATTGCCGATGGCGAGTTCTTCGGTCACCCAGGCAACCAAGGCGATGCTGCCATTTGGGGTCAAGCACTGGGTGCGGCGCTTGCAGACATGACGGCCTACCAAGGTCATGCCGGATTAGCCAAAGGTTACGGCATTCCGATTCTGTGGCCGGTCATTGTTGAGGGCGGAATACAGGTCAATCAATCCGGACTACGGTTCTCAAACGAAGCACGTGGTTATTCAGAACAAGCGGTAGACGTTCTAAAGCAGGAAGCAGGCATTGCCTGGACTTTCTACGACGAGCCACGACATCAACTGATGCTTGAATTCGACGACTACCGCGATGCCATCTCTGCCGGTGCTATACAGACCGGAGAATCGCTGCAGGAAATCTGCGCAAAAACTGCACTTCCCGAAGATCAGATGCACAAAACGCTAGCCGATGTATCTGCCCTCATCGAAAATGGCAGACAAGACACCTTCGGCAGATCTTTCGCAGGCCGGCAAAAACTCAACGCACCGTATTATGCGGTTCGCGTTACCGGCGCTTTGTTCCATACGCAAGGAGGTCTGTGTGTAGATGCTGCAGGTCGAGTCCTCAGAACAGATGGCACCCCCCTGCCTAATCTCTACGCCGGTGGGGGTGCCGCCCGCGGCATATCAGGTCCGGATGCTTCGGGATATCTTGCCGGTAACGGACTCATGACCGCCACCACACTTGGCCGACTTGCCGGAACCGCCGCAGCATTAAATACCAGCGCAAGTTAAGATGGTTGTACTGAATCACTGTTTTGCTATTCGGTAAGGAGAGTTAAATGAGGCTCATCATCGGTATATCTGGCGCAAGCGGTGTGATTTATGGCATTAGACTGCTGGAGCTCCTTAATCACCAACCTGAAGTCGAGACCCATCTGGTGATGTCACCCACGGCAAGAATGAACGTTCCGATAGAAACCGAATGGACAGTGAAAAGCGTTGAAGCGCTCGCAGACGAGGTCCACAAGGCTGCTGACGTGGGCGCCACCATTGCCAGCGGCTCATTCAAGAGCGACGGGATGATCGTCGCACCTTGTTCCATGAAATCACTGTCAGCAATTGTGAACTCTTACGCGGATAACCTGTTGATCAGGGCAGCTGACGTGGCCCTTAAGGAAGGGCGTAAACTTGTTGTGGTACCGCGAGAAACACCCCTCCATCCTGGACATTGTCGGCTGATTTATGAAGCCTCCACGATGGGCGTTTTGATTGCGCCACCTGTGCCAGCCTTTTACAACCGTCCGCAAACCGTCGATGACATCATCAACCATACCGCTGGGCGGATCCTGGACCTTTTCGGATTGGAAACAGGATCCGTGCAGCGTTGGCAGGGACGGTAACTTCGTTAACGTTGGTGCGCTAACGTGTACGAAACAAGCCCCTCTGGCGCACCAGGTACCGCGGCGACAACCAGTGTTTTCAACAGACTGCCAACTTCATTACTGATCTCGAGATGTGCCAACGCGAGGTACGTTTTCAAATTAGTGACTGTCGCCACAAGAGGATCGCTAGCGACCACTGTATGATCACGTGCTAGGGCCTGAAGTTGATGCTGTTGTAGTCGTTCCGCGTTCAGTTCCACAGATTTGATTTCCTCCCGCAGGACCATCGTCGATTCTTCAGAAGCGAATCGGCCTGATTGAATTTCGCCCTTTAACCAAGAACGAGCGCTGCGCAACGGTTCAACCACATTGCGCCGCCATATGGATGAGTAGCTGACGGCCTTAGCAAAAAGCTCATCAGGCGCTATACCGTAGGCACAACCAAACCAGCAGCTGAACAGTGCTATATTTACGTCTAGCCCGTGACTGTTTTGCAGCGCCAGACAGGCTTCCTGCACGCCCTCACTGCGGTATATCCGATTTGAATAATCCCAAAAGTCTTCAACCGAATGCTGTTCTGATTCTCTCAATTTGGTTCCGTCCACCAACTCGAATTTGTCAAATACTTAGTTTATCATTTGATAAATAAAAGCAACTGTCTCAGGAGGAATCATCATGCAGTTCGACACCGTGATCAAGAACGCACGCGTTGTACGGCCCAACAGCGCCACCGTTGACGCGCTCGACATCGGTATCAAAGACGGAAAATTTACAGCGATCGAACCACGCCTTTCTACCGACGATGCTGAAGCAGTCATTGACGCAAACAATTACCTCGCCTTTCCAGGACTGGTAGACACACACATGCACGTTGGCATCTACTCTCCCCTCGCCGAGGACGCCGTCACCGAAAGCAAAGCGGCCGCCATGGGCGGCGTCACCACCGCGGTCACCTATTTTCGCACTGGACAGTACTACCTGAACAAGGGTGGTCCCTATGCCGATTTTTATCCTGAGGTGCTAGAGAAATCAGAAGGCAACTACACGGTGGATTACGCTTACCACCTGGCTCCGATCGCCGGTTCCCATATCGATGAGATGGAGTCACTCCTGACCGACCATGGCGTCTGCTCGTTCAAAATCTTCATGTTCTATGGAGGATACGGGCTGCATGGCAAGACCGACCAAAACGCTCAGAGAGAATTCCTCATGGCTGATGATGATGACAACTACGACATCGCCCACTTTGAGTTCATCATGCGTTCGGCTGCCAAGTTGATTAAGAAATACCCGGATATGGCTGATCAGATCAGTGTCAGTCTGCATTGCGAACTTGCAGACATCCTCAATGCCTATACAAAAATCGTCCAGAACGACGACTCATTGACCGGCTTGCGCGCCTACAGTGCAGCTCGACCACCGCACTCGGAAGGGTTAGCTATCTGGATCGCTTCCTATCTCGCTAACGAGACAGATTGCCTTAACATTAATCTCCTGCACCTGAGTTCACGCAAAGCCGTTGAAGCAGCCATGATCATGCAGGACGTTTTCCCGCATATTAACTTCAAGCGTGAAGTCACAATCGGGCATCTGCTACTGGACTACGAAACGCCTAGCCGCTGCCATGCCAAGGTCAATCCACCTATTCGTTCCCGTGAAGACGTGGAATACCTGTGGGAAGCCCTGCTCGCCGGCAACCTCGACTGGGTCGTCAGCGATCACGCGTGCTGTTCCGAAGAACTCAAGACCGACAACACGGACGCCCACAATGATGACAATATCTGGGTTTCCAAATCTGGTTTCGGTGGTACCGAGTATCTCCTTTCCGGTCTCGTCAGCGAAGGCAGTCAACGAGGATTAAGCTACAACCGTATGGCCGAACTGGTGTGCTGGAATCCAGCGCAACGCTATGGTCTCCTCAACAAAGGAGACATCGCCATCGGTTACGATGCCGACCTTGCAATCCTGGATCCGGAAGAAACATTCACTGTGAGGGCTGAAGAATCCGAATCCGGCCAAGGCTATACTCCGTTCGAAAGCATGGAACTGCGCGGAAAAGTAAAGAAAACAATACTGAGGGGTCAAACCGTTTACGATAATGGTGCAGTGGTGGGCGCTCCAAACGGCCGTTATATCGCACGACCGACCTCCCGCCCGGCGCAAGCTGGAACCTGATCTGACCATAGGCTATGACGCTAGGTAATATCCCGATGCGCTGGAAGATCAGCATCATGCTGTTGCTGATCACCACGATCAATTACATCGACCGACTGACCTTCAGCATTGTTGCGCCGGTGGTCACAGAAGAGTTCAGTTTCAGCAACGCCGACTACGGCAACCTGTCCGCCGCCTTTTTGGTCGCTTATGCATTCGGGCAACTTTTTGGTGGCAGGATCATCGACGCCATGGGGGTAAAAAGAGCTTTCTCCCTTGCTGTCATTCTGTGGAGTATCGCCGGTGTTCTGCACGCCTTCGGTCAAGGGTTTCGTTCGTTCTTCCTGTTCAGAGTCCTGCTCGGGATCGGTGAAGCGGCCAACTTCCCCGCTGCTAACAAGGCCATTGCAGAATGGTTTCCAGCTAAAGAACGTTCCGTCGCAGTTGGCATCGTAACAGCGGGACCCGGGCTTGGCTCAATTCTGGCTCCACCGATCGTCGCAGCCCTTGTAGTTCTCCTGAGTTGGCAATGGGCTTTTGTTATCACCGGGTTGCTAGGTTTAGTCTGGCTATGGTTCTGGTACAAGATCTACTACCCGGTGCAGGCTCATCCGAACCTCTCTACCGACGAGCGTGAACACATAGAAGGTGGTCTTGATGCCGATAATGATCAAGCTGCTAAATCCTGGATCGAGTTTTTCAGATACAAAGAAACCTGGGGACTCATGCTCAGTCGTTTCTTTGCCGATGGTGCGTTCTACTTTCTTATCTTCTGGCTACCCCTGTATCTAGCGAACGAACGCGGCATGGATATCATGTCCATAGGATTACTTGCTTGGATTCCGTTTCTGGCGGCTGATCTGGGCAGCCTCGTCGGCGGGTGGACCGGCAAAGCGCTGATCGATCGCGGCATGTCTCTGGATGCCTCGCGCAAAACGGTCATCTGGATCGGCGCTGTTCTGGTCCTTGCGCTGGCACCCGCCGCGAATTCCGATTCCACCACGACATTCATTGTTTTGATTTGCGTTGGCTTGTTTGCCATCCAGTTCAAACAATCCAATCTCTTTACATTACCAGCAGATATGTTTGCCTCGAAAGAAGTGGCTACCATCTGGGGTATGTTCGGCGCTGCCGGTAGTCTTGGCGGCGCATTGTTCCAGACGCAGGTTGGCATGCTTATAGATACTTTTTCCTACCACCCTGTGTTCATCGCCGTTGCGTCCATGCACATCGTATCCGCGCTATGTGTCATGCTATTTATCCCTCGCATCGAAAGAATCGGTCCATGAATGAACAAGCGCAAAATAAGTTTGTGAACCATCGTTTGTACAACCAACAGGCGCTTTGAGCAGTGCAGACCAGACTGACACTTTTCGACAAGATCTGGGACAGCCATGTGGTGTCGAAAGCGCGCGATGGCTCCTGCCTACTCTATGTCGACCGGATTTTCCTGCATGAACGTACAGGCAGCCTTGCACTGTCGAGCTTGACCACAAACGGGCGCAGGACAAAAAACCCAAAGCATGCCTTTTGCACCATGGATCATATCGTCGATACCTTCCCTGGTAGAAATGACACAACAACCATGCCAGGTGGCACAGAGTTCATTCAGGTCTCTCGCAAACTCGCAACGGCAGAAGAAATCACCCTTTTTGATCTGCATGATCTCGAACAAGGAATTTCACACGTTGTGGCTGCCGAGCAGGCGATTGCCTTACCTGGGTGTATCGTGATCTGCCCAGACAGCCACACCTGCACGTTAGGTGGGCTTGGCGCACTCGCCACAGGCGTAGGCTCTAGCGAATGCGAACACGCACTGGCCACACAAACACTGAGTTTTTTC